>JAKAWG010000014.1 GCA_021817045.1 Acidobacteriota bacterium | reverse complement strand
CGAACGTGCACCTCGTTACCCGCCCGCTCGAAACTAAAGCACACGCCGATCATCCGCGGCATCGACTGTAAAGGACTCGACTCCGTTCCGAAGTCGGAAATATTGCAACGCGTGAAAAAGATTGGGTTTGGCTTCATGCAATCCTACAGTCAGAAGAAAGTGGAAGAAGCCAAAGAAGCAATACGGGAACTTTACAAGGAACGCGGAATCGCTGTCACTGTAGGCGCAGGACTGAGGCCAGTACCTCCTAATTGGGCCGGGATAACATTCGTTATTTCCAAGCCATAGTTGATCAACCGCTGTCTGGCACTCGGGTGGCGGTTTCTGCTTCGCTGATCCCTGCGCCTAGAACACCAAACATGTCACTCCAGGCCCCAGAGCGCGAGGCACGTCATTCTGAGCCCCGGTGCGGTTTATCGGGGCGAAAGCCTGTCCTGAGAGAAGCGAAGGAAATCTGCTTGTGCTTTTGCAATTGAAAGGACAAATGCAGATTCCTCGGCCAAAAAACGGCCTCGGAATGACGCGCGGGCGGGTGGGCCTCGGAATGACGATGTTGAAAGCCTCTAATGGACCGCGATGGCGTAGAGATAACAAAGCGCTGTCTGAGCCACCCGTCCGCCTTGCCTTAATGCCGCCGCCTGTCATAGTATGGCGCAGAACGAGAGCGAGGGGACTTGAAGAACGCGCTTTACTTTGGCGATAACCTGGAAGTGCTGCGGGCGAATGTCCCGGAGCAATCCGTCGATCTCATTTATCTCGATCCGCCTTTCAATTCCAACGCCAGCTACAACGTGCTGTTCAAGGAAAAGAGCGGCGAAGAATCCGCCGCGCAGATTCACGCCTTTGAGGATACCTGGGGCTGGGGCCTGGAATCCGAAGCCGCCTACAACGAGCTAGTGACGCAGGGGCCGAAAAAGCTCGCCGACCTCATGCAAGCGTTGCTCTCTTTCCTTGGCCGCAATGACATGATGGCTTATCTCGTCATGATGGCCATCCGCCTTGTGGAACTTCACCGCGTGCTGAAATCCACAGGCAGCATTTATCTGCACTGCGATCCGACCGCGAGCCATTATCTAAAGCTCGTGATGGATGCAGCATTTGGCCCCGCGAATTACCGAAATGAGATCACCTGGAAACGTCGCCCGGGCATGAGCAGCGCCGTCCACAAGTCAAGGCGGTTCGGCACAATTACGGATACGATCTTGTTCTACGCGAGATCCGAGGAGGCGGAATTCATCCCGCAGTACAACAAAGACGACGCCGACTATCTGAGATACATCGAGGAAAACTTCAAGATGGTGGACGAAAATGGCCGGCGGTTTCAGGCGACCAGCCTAACGAACCCAGCATATCGTCCTAATCTGATCTATACGTATAAAGGCTATCGCCCCCCCCCCGAACGGCTGGATGATCACAAGGGAAAAGATGGAGGCCTGGGACCGTGAGGGTCGAATCTATTTCCCAAAGGACAAAAAGGGACGCCTCCGTCGGAAGAGTTTTGCCGACGAACTTAAGGGAATGCCGATTCAGAACTTGTGGACGGATATCCAGGTCATTTCGTCACATGCCGACGAACGTCTCGGCTATCCGACGCAAAAGCCCGAAGCGCTTCTCGAACGCATCATCAAAGCCAGCAGCAACGAAGGTGACGTTGTGCTCGATCCTTTTTGCGGCTGCGGGACGGCAATCGCTGTCGCGGAACGGCTCAAGCGCCACTGGATCGGCATTGACATCACCTACCTTGCCATCAATCTGGTCCAACGGCGGCTGCGGGACACTTTTGGGCCCGAGTTGAGTCCGTACCAGATAATCGGCGCTCCCAAAGACGTGGCCGGAGCGGAGGCGCTGAAGGAAATCGATCCCTATCAATTCGAGTGGTGGGCCGTTGACCTGGTGGACGCGCGGCCCGCTCGCGACCGCAAGAAAGGCGCGGATTCGGGCGTGGACGGATACATCAACTTTCTCGACGACAAGAGCGGCGTGGCGAAGAGAGTGATCGTGCAGGTGAAGAGCGGATATGTGGGCGCGAACCACGTGCGCGACCTGAAGGGAGTCATCGAGCGCGAGAAGGCCGCCATCGGCGCTCTTATCACGCTACGCGAACCCACCAAACCGATGCTGACCGAAGCGGCCTCGGCAGGCTTCTACAAATCGGAAAACTTCACCGAACAATATCCCCGCATCCAGATTTTGACCGTCGCCGAACTGCTCGATGGAAAGCAGTTGCTCTATCCCCGGCATCGCGTGGAAACGTTTGCGAAGGCCGAACGCAAGGGAAAGCACGAGCAGGAAGAGTTGTTTTAGGAGGGGCTGCGATAAGGCATCCACTTCGTCATTCTGAGCAACGATGCGGTTTATTGTGGCCAAAAATCTGCTTGTGCTTTTGCAATTGAAAGGACAAAAGCAGATTCCTCGCTGTGCTCGGAATGACGGGGTAGGTGGGCGCGACCTCGGAATGACGAGGCCTGGCAACCTTCGCATCACTGCCAGACTACTTCTAATTCCATCGCGCGTCCGTCGCGGATTTCAAAAGCCCGGATGGCCCGTCCGGAGAGAGGGGCAAGCGACACGATGAAGTAGGCGCAGTCCGGATAGTAGGCGAGCTCGATGTCACGGGGCGAGGGCGTGTTTTCGCTGTGCGGGTGAGAATGATAAATGCCGAGATGAGTGAGCCCGCTCTCGCGCATGGAGCGGAAGGCAGAGATCAGCTCCTGCGGGTCGATGGAGTATTCACTTGCGGAAGCGAGCGCGTTTCTGGCCGGAAACATCCGGGTGATGAGGTCGTCGCGCCCGGCGAGCAGGCCGCAACATTCGAGCGGGGCGTCGCGGCGCGCGTGTTCGAGCATCGCGTCGAGCACGGCCGCGAGCACGCCGATTTGCCGGCTCACGAGGGTCCCGAGCTTGCCCGCTTGCGCCTCAGAAACGCCGGAATTTCGTAGTCATCGGAAGGTAGCTCCGCCGCGATCTCTTCGCCGCCGGTTTCAATGGGCAGCATGTCCTTCCGCTGGACGGCGGTCTTCAGCGTCTCCTGCACGGCGCGCGTTGCGTCCAGCGCACCGGCCCGGGCCGCCGCAAGCTTCTCGTTCTTGATTCCGGTCGCGATCACCGTCACCTTCACCTCGTCGCCCATCGACTCGTCGTGCACAGCTCCGAAGATAATGTTGGCGTTGTCCGCGGCCGCCTGCTGGACGATGGTGGAGGCAGCATGGACTTCGTGCAGGGTCAGCTTGCTCGATCCGGTGATGTTCATAAGGATGCCCTGCGCGCCGTTGATGGAGGCATCTTCGAGCAAGGGACTCGAGATGGCGCGGTTCGTCGCCTCGACGGCGCGCTGAGCACCGCTGGCCTTGGACGTGCCCATGACCGCGTAGCCCATGCCTTGCATGATGGTTTTGATGTCGGCAAAATCGCGGTTGATGATGCCGGTGATGGTGATGATGTCCGAGATGCCCTGCACGCCTTGGCGAAGGATGTCATCGGCGATGCGAAACGCCTCAAAAAAGCTCGTGTCGCGATCCACGAACTGCATCAGCCGCTCGTTTGGAATGCAGATCACGGTATCGACCGCTTCGCTTAGCTCCGCAAGCCCCTGCTCGGCCTGGCTCATGCGCCGGCGACCCTCGAAGGCGAAAGGCTTGGTTACCACGGCCACGGTGAGAGCGTTCAACTCGCGCGCGAGACCGGCCACAATGGGCGCGCCTCCGGTGCCGGTGCCTCCGCCAAGGCCGGCGGTAATGAAGACCATGTCCGCGCCGTCCAGAACGTCCAATATCTTATCCGTGTCCTCGAGCGCCGCTTTGCGGCCCACTTCAGGATTCGCGCCCGCGCCGAGGCCCTTAGTGAGTTTGGCGCCCAGTTGAATCTTCACCGGAGCCTTGGAGGTGTTCAGGGCTTGCAGGTCCGTATTCGCCACGCAGAATTCCACGCCTTCCACGCGCGCGTCGATCATTCGGTTCACCGCGTTGCCTCCGCCGCCACCGACGCCGATCACCTTGATCTTCGCACCGTGCCGCAGCTCATCGGAAAAATCTACGCGCAGACCGCCATCACCATTTTCGTTTGCCATGAATGCTCCTTCCTAAGATAGGCGCCAGGTTCCGGGTGCCAGATTTCAGGAACTGGATGCTCACGGAGGGACATAGGATACGTTCTCGGATACATGAGACCTCACATCTAATTGCCGCCGCGAAAGATGCCCCACAACTTTGCGCCGAATCCTGCGTTACGCGTGGCCCGCAAGAAACGCAGACGATTTCCGTGCAAGACAAGACCGACAAGGGTTGCATAAGCGGCATCCGGCAGCGCTTCCCCCATCATTTCCAGGCCATACGGCTGGCCCAAGCGGGCCGGCAGCTCCAGGGTTCGCTCGGCCAGGCCGATAAGCCCGCCAAGCTTACCTCCGCCACCCGTCAGGACCACTCCTCCGCCCAGCATACCGCGCAAACCTGAACGGTCAAGTTCCTGAGCAACAATTTCGATCAACTCCTGGGCGCGGGGCTCTATGATTTCACCCAGCATGGCGTAACTCACTGTGCGCGCCGGCCGCTCGCCCACGCTTGCCACCTCAAGCTCGCCCTCCTCACTGTTCGATGGATCTTGCTGACCCCACACGATTTTCATTTTCTCGGCTTCCGGGATAGGAGTGCGCAACCCGACCGCAATGTCATTCGTAAAGTGCTCTCCGCCGATGGGAATAACGCCGCTATAGCGCACCGCACCGCCATGGTAGACGACCAGGTGCGAATTGGCCCCGCCAATGTCGATCAACGCGGCCCCCAACTCTCGTTCATCCGGCGTCAGGCAGGCCTCGGCCGCGGCCAAGCCTTCGTAGATGGTCTCATTGACCACAATTCCGGCTCTGTTAACCGCAGTCACGACGTTTTCGTGGGCGCTTGTGGAGGCGGTCACCAAGTGCAGGTTCACCTCCAGCCGCGATCCCACCATGCCCACAGGATTACGAATGCCGTCCTGGGAATCAAGCAGGTACTCCTGCCGCTCCGCGTAAACTATTTTGCGGTCCGCCGGCAAGCTGACTCCCTGGGCCGCCTGAAAAATCTTGCGCACATCCTCGCCCGTCACTTCCCGCTTGGCCTGGGGCGTGCGGCCGAGAACCGTTGCGTGGCTCACGTTGACGCCCTTAATGTGAGGTCCGCCTACGCCGACGAAAGCATTGCTTATCGGCACGCCGGCCGCGTCCTCCGCCGCTTCCACGGCCTTCTTGACTGAGAGCAGGGCCGAATCCAAATTCACAATCACTCCGCGGCGCCAGCCTTTTGACTCCGCCGAGCCAAGGCCCACTACGCGGAGCTTGCCGTTTTGTACGGGCTCGCAAACCAAGGCGCACGTCTTCGTGCTGCCGAGATCCAGTCCGACGATAAACGAGTCCTTCGATGACATTCGATGAGTCTTGGGTTGGCCACCGCTTGCCGCGCCGATCGTATATTCTACATCCCGTCAGCGCACTACTTGTCACCGCTCGGAGCTGAGAATGGATCGACCACCACCTCGCCCGGGTAGCGGAGATCCATGGAATCGACGTGCGGGTTCGCCGCCGTCACACGCGGCGCCAGGACCATGAACGTCTTGAGCCGTTTGTGATAATCCTTGCCGCCAAAGTGGACCATCACGGTCTCCTGTCCTTGCACCAGAAGCAGTTTCAGGTCGCTTGGGTCTCGGAGATGGGCCTCCGAGAGCGTCCAGCCGGATCTCGCCAGCAAGCCTCCCGCAGCTTTCTGAAACTCGACGTATCGCCCCAGCAGTTGCCGGCGCCCGGCGGAGGAGTCGGCAGAATCCAAGCCGTAAAGAACGGGAAAATCGAAGTCAGCCTTCGCCGGAAGCTCAAGGAACATCCCGTCCTCATCTACCAATTTCAGGCGACCAGCGACGTCGGCAAAGGCCAGCGGCTTGCGCTCAACGATACTAAGCACCAGCCGGCCCGGAAACAACCGGCACACAGTGGCCGCTTTGACCCAAGGGATAAGCTCAATGCGACGTCGCGCCTCGTCAAGGTTCAGCCGGAATAGGTTAGTTCTTCCGTCTTGCGCAACATCATCAGGCCCGAGAGCAGTCAACAAGTCCTCGCGAGAGATAAAATGATTGCCTGTGAACGTCACGTCGCTTTCGGGAATGGAGCCTAAATCTGCCGATGGCGCCCGGACAATGAGCCCGTACGCACCGGCAAACAGAAGTAGCGGGAGGAGTACACCCAGGCTGGCCACCTTAAGCACGCACAGCACCAGACGGGGGCCTCGCCTCCTGACGGCAACCACTTTTTGCCTTCGGTACGGCGACGGCGGCTCAACAGCAAGCTCGTCCGGAAGTGGGATCTGCTCGGCGTAGTTCAACATACTCGGTTCCTTCGCGCGCCACCAGGAGTTTGTTGAAAAATGTGCTCTGTGTCATTCCGGGGAGCCGCAGGCGACGAGGAATCTCGCAAGGCCCTGTAGGCACAAAAAGCAGTTTCCTCGCTGCGCTCGGAATGACAGCGTGCCAAAGCGTTTGTCAATAAACTCATCGTCTGGCTCCGCGCGCCTGCGTCACTTGTGCACGGGCGCACGCAGCTCCGAGGCCAAGGCGTCCGCAACTCTCCACACGCTGCCCGCACCGATGGTAAGGATCAACGTTCCTGGCCTGATTTGCTCCACGAGATCACGGATCAGGTCAGCCTCCGAAGGAGCATAGCGCGCCGCAGTGCAACCGCAGGCGCGCATCCGCTCTGCAAGTCGCTCGGCTGAAACTCCAGGAATTGGCGCTTCTCCCGCCGGATAGATGTCGAGAATCTCCACGCGCTCGACGCCTTCGAAAGCGGATGCGAACTCGTCCATGAGAAGCTGCGTCCGCGTGTAGCGATGCGGCTGGAAAACGGCCCAAATTCGAGCCGGTCGGCGTGCGCGCGCGGCTTCGAGCGTGGCGCGAATCTCCGCCGGATGGTGGCCATAATCGTCGACCACCGTCATGCCGTTGCCTTCGAACTTCACCTGAAAGCGCCGGTCAGCCCCCTGAAATCGCTCAAGGCCCCGGCGCATCTGTTCCGGCGTGAGACCGAGCTCCAGACCTACACTCAGCGCCGCAAGCGCATTCTGCACGTTGTGCCGGCCCGGGACCGACAAGCGAACGCTGAGCAGTGGCCGGCCGTTTTCCTGCACCTGGAACGTCGGGAAGAAACCGTTCGGCTGGATGCTGACGGCGGTGACGGCGGCCCCGGGTTCGAGACCGTAAGTGACCAGCCGCCTCCGCAAGCGCGGGCGGATCGCTTCCAGCGTCTGCCGCCACGGCTCATCCGCGCAGGCGATAACCGCACCGTAGAAGGGCGTCTTGTTCATGAAGGAAACGAAAGCACCCTTGATCTCTTCGAAGTCGCGGTAGTGGTCCAGGTGCTCACGGTCAATATTGGTGACCACGGCGATGGACGGCAGGAGCATTAGGAACGATTTGTCGCTCTCGTCCGCTTCGGCGACCATCAGCTCTCCCTTGCCAAGCCGCGCACTCGAACCAAAAACATCCAGCCGGCCGCCAATCACGGCGGTCGGATCAAGGCCGGCTTCGGTAAGCATGACCGCGATCATCGAGGTCACGGTGGTTTTGCCGTGCGCGCCAGCCACGGCGACGCTGAACTTCAGCCGCATCAGCTCAGCGAGCATTTCCGCGCGCGGGATCACCGGAATCCCGAGGCGGTGAGCCTCCACGACCTCCACGTTCTTTGGTGCAACAGCCGAAGACGTAACAGCCACCTGCGCGCCGTGCACATTGGCCGCGGCGTGGCCAAGTGAAATTTTTGCCCCCAAGCCAGCCAGGCGCAGGGTAACCGGCGTCTCCTTCAAGTCCGAGCCTGAAACCGTAAAGCCGAGGTTCAACAAAAGCTCGGCGATGCCGCTCATGCCGATGCCTCCAACGCCCACGAAGTGGATTCGGCGAATCTTTCCTAGCATAAAAAAGTTCAGTTCCTTGTTTTCAGGCCACGAGCTTGTCGAGCCAGGCCATCAATCAAATTGGCAATCTGGGCTGCGGCGTCGGGGCGGGCCAGCGATCGTGCCCGCCCACCCATGGCCTCCAGTATCTCGGGATGTTCGATAAGCGAGTGGATTTCGCCAGCCAATCTTTCCGGCGTTAGGTCCTGCTGCTCGATCACTCGCGCGCCCCCAGCGTGCTCCAGCACACGAGCGTTCGCAAGCTGGTGGTTGTCTGTCGCCGCCGCGAAGGGAACCAGCACGGAAGCGCGCCCAGCCGTGGCCAATTCCGCCACCGTAGATGCACCGGAGCGGCAGAGCACCAGATCAGCGCGCTCGAAAACGCTCGCAACATCGTCAATAAACGGCCGGACATCCGCCTCAATTCCCGCGTCAGAGTACGCTTGGCACACGCGCTTGAAATCCCGCTCGCCGGTCTGGTGAATGATCCGAAGGCTCGCGGCTTCGCGCGCCAGTTCGCATAGAGCGCCCGTTACCGCGCTGTTGATGGCCGTCGAGCCCTGGCTGCCGCCCAGGATCAGCAACGTGAAGGGCGCGGCAGGGCGCCTCGCGGAAATGGCATGAAACGCGGCGCGCACCGGGTGCCCGGTGACGCGGGCCTTCGCGCCATAAAACGGCGCCGCTTCCTCAAAGCCCAGAGCAGCCACACGGATGAAAGGAACGAGCACACGGTTCGTGAAGCCCGGCGCGGCATTGGGTTCGATGAGCAGCGTTGGAACGCCCGCCAACCATGCTTCCAGCAACAGCGGTCCGGCCACATATCCTCCCAGGCCTACAACCACATCCGGACGAAGGCCGCGCAGCAACTGCGCACCGTCCCAGAAGCTATGCGGTAAAATCATCAGGTTCCGGGCCTTCTGCCACCCGCCAATCCCTTTCAGCCCGGCGGCTGCGACGGCATGCAAAGGGAAGCCCGCTGGAGCAATCACACGCGATTCGAGAGGACGTCCAGTGCCCACAAACTCGATTCTCCAGCCATTCCCCGGCCCGCCTCGCTGCCGCAGCTCTTCGGCAACGGCCAAGCCTGGAAAGATGTGCCCGCCTGTGCCCCCGGCTGCGATAAGAACTCGCCCGCCTGTGCAACCACGCAAACCCGGCTCAGGACTAGAGTAAGTCATCCTTTGCGGTGCTTCAGCGACCGTAAGAATATCGTCCTCACGTCAACCAGAGGAAAGAACGTGTTGACGGCAAATCCGGCCTCACATGGCCGCGTTGCCGCTTGCGTGCTGCGAAATATTTAGTAAAATTCCGGCGGCGATCAGATTCATCAGGAGCGACGACCCGCCATAGCTGACAAAGGGGAGAGGAATCCCCTTGGTCGGAAGCAAGCTGATGACGACGCTCATGTTCACCAGAGCCTGCCCGACCAGAAGCACCGTCAGCCCGATCGCCAGCAGACTGCCAAAGTTGTCCGGACTGCCCGCCGCCGCGCGCAACCCGCGCCACAAAATCACTGCGAAAACCGCCACCACAAACAAGGCACCGATGAATCCCAGTTCCTCGCTGATGACCGCGTAGATGAAGTCGGTCTGAGGCTCGGGTAGAAAGAAGAGCTTTTGCCGCCCCTCCATCAAACCCACGCCCAGGATGCCGCCTGAGCCCACCGCAATGAGCGACTGAAGCATTTGGAAGCCTTTGCCAAGCGGATCCGCCTGGGGGTGAAGGAAACCAAGCACCCGGTTCAGGCGGTAACGCACGCGAAAAACGACCAGGTACAGTGCGGGAATTCCCGCCATTGCGGAGGCAACGAAAAACCGCAGGCGAAGGCCGGCCGCAAAGAGCATGGCAGCAGCAATCAAAACGATCGCAAGCGACGTCCCGAGATCAGGCTCCGCCAACACCAGCAGCACCGTGAGCCCTGTCACGAGACCAAGGGGCAGCAGCGTGTAACGCACGTCGTCTACCGCTCCCTTTCGGCGATCCAAAAGATAAGCAAAAAAAATTACTAAAAGAATCTTGGCAAGCTCTGAAGGCTGGAAACTGAGCGGCCCCGCGTAAAACCACCGGTGAGTCGCATGCCGGCGCGGCATCATCAGGACTGCGATCAGCAGAATCAGTTGCAGGCCGACCGCAGGGAAAACAAAGCGGGGTCGGCCGAGTTGGTGGTAATCAAAGTTCATCATTCTTACCATCGCACCCAGACCGAGTGCCGCCCAAAGACCCTGGCGTACCAGAAAATAGTAGCTGAAATGGTAGCGGTCCGCCGCGATCACTGCGGACGCGCTGAACACCATCACCAGTCCAAAAATCACCAGCACCACGACGGCGGCAAAGAGCACTAGGTCAACTTGCAGGTTTCTGGCCATGAGCGGCTGTTCAGCGCACTTTTCCGATGCGCTTCTCCTCTAACGCGGCCGGAAATAGACCGGCTTGGATTTGATCGCCCAGGCTGGCCGAAGTTGCGACCGAAGCTTCAGGCGGCTCGCCCGGATGCGGCCCTTCGATCACCTCGTAGGGTGAAATTGGCTCGGACGACGGCTCGCTGGTGACAACAGCAGCGACTTCTGAAGCGTCGACAACTTCCGCCGGTTCTGAGGCCATGCCGGCCAGGACGCCGGGCGGCGCTTCGTAGCCATCTACTTCATATATGTATTCCAGCTGGGACGGAGTCGCGACTTTGTTTTCCACCACCACCGGCGGCGGAGTCTCTGGCCTAGCCGCTCGTTGTGGCGGTGGGTCCGGAGCCGAGGAAGGCGATGAGTCAACCGCTCGAAGCGAAGCCGAGCGCTGAGGCGAGAAACCGGTGGCAAGCGAGACTTCCGGTAATTCGCGAACAATCTCCTTAAAGATGCGCCCGCGCTCCTCAAAATCCCGGAACTGGTCGTAACTCGCGCACGCTGGCGAGAGGAGCACGACATCCCCGGAAACTGCCCGCGCGAACGCCGACTCGACCGCCGTCTTCAGATCACCGGAAAAATGCAGGTTCGCGTCGCTGAGGGCGGCTGCGATCTTTTCGGCCGCGGTCCCGATCAGATAGATGGACTTCACGCGGCCTTCGAGCAACGGCCGCAGCGGATCGTAAGGAGCGCCCTTATCCTTGCCGCCAAGGATCAGGTGGACGCCGCGTTCGAAGGTGGTAAGCGCCTTGGCGGTGGCGTCAACGCTGGTCGCCTTCGAGTCGTTATAGAATTCGATGCCGCGCACCGTGCGCACGAACTCGAGGCGATGTTCGACGCCGGCAAACTCACGCACTGCGCCACGGATGGCTTTGAAATCCGCACCTAGCACGCACGCCGCCGCCGCCGCTGCGCAAACATTCTGCACGTTAAAGCGCCCCCGCAAGCGAATCTCACGCTCCTCGAACAGCATGCGCTCAAGATGCCCGACACGGTAGTAAACCTTTCCACGCGAGAGCAGAACGCCTTCGGGAAGGTCCTGCTCGAGACTAAAGAACACCTTGCGGCTGGCCAGAGCCGGCACGAAGCTCATCACCGTCGGATCGTCCGCATTCAGGACGGCGTAATCATCCGGAGTTTGATTGCGGAAGATTTGCGCCTTGGCACCGACGTAGGCGGCAAATGTGCGGTGCCGATCGAGGTGGTTCTCAGTGACGTTCAACAAAACGGCGACGTGCGGACGGAAATCGCGAGTCGCCTCGAGCTGAAAGCTGCTCAGCTCCGCGACCACAATTGAATCCGGCGTGTACAAATCGACGGAGGCGATCAGCGGAACGCCAATGTTGCCGGCGACGAAGGTGGGGTAGCCTGAAGCATCGAGCATCGTGCCGAGAAGCGTCGTTGTGGTCGTCTTGCCGTTCGTCCCGGTAACGCCCACCAGTGTTCCGTCAAAAAACCAACTGGCCACTTCAACTTCCGGCACCACCGGGACATTCTCGCGCCGGGCGGCGTCAAGCTGCGGTAGATCCCACGGCACGCCCGGGCTGACCACGATGAGATGCTGCGCGAGGAACGTTTCCTGCCGGTGCAAGCCCAGCTCCAGGCCAATCCTCTGCGCCATCAAGTCTTTCAGCACGCCCGAAAGGAACGAGCTGGGCGGGCGCAAGTCTGTCACTGTGACCCGGGCGCCTTCTCGCGCCAGGCGATGGGCCACCGCCCGGCCGCTCCGGGCCAGACCGACCACCAGAACGCGCTGATTGGCTATTTCCATCATGAGAAGTTCCGCCCGCGGCCATGCCCGTTTTTCCGGAAGTGGCCGTCGAGAATCTGGGAAACGAGCTCGGACAGCGAACATCGGCGCCGGCGCGCCACCCGCTTCGCGGTCGCCACGGTATCGCGGTTCAGCGTCAAGCTGACTCGAGTCGGATTACGAAACGATTTCGGCCTGCCCATAGCGCTTCGCCTGGATCGCCGCTCACCCTCTTTTCGCAGAATGAAAACATGATCGAGTCACGATTACTGCGCATTTTATACGCAGAAATTACCTTCGTCAATCATTTCAGACCTTCCCTCAGAACTCATCGCAGCTTGAGCGTGGTGAGGGTGAACAGCGCGAACACGAGCGCCGCGATCCAGAAGCGGGCGATGATTTTGGACTCTTTCCAGCCCAGGAGCTCGAAATGGTGATGGATGGGCGCCATGCGGAAAATGCGCTTGCGCCGCAGTTTATAAGACCCCACCTGAAGGATCACGGACAGCGCCTCCACCACGAAAATGCCTCCCAGAAAAGGGAGCAAAAGTTCCTGCTTGATGATGACGGCCACGGCGGCAATCGCGCCGCCCAGCGAGAGAGAGCCGACGTCTCCCATGAAAATTTCTGCAGGGTACGCGTTGTACCACAGAAAGCCCAGGCTCGCCCCCACCATGGATCCGCAAAAGATGGTCAATTCGGCGGATCTCTCCAAGTGCTCGAGGTTCAGGTAGCTCGCCCACACGGCGTTGCCGGTGACGTAAGTCAGGACGGTTAGCGCGGACGCAGCGACAATCACGCAGCCTATGGCCAGTCCGTCCAGCCCGTCGGTCAGATTTACAGCGTTCGATGAGCCCACGACGACCAGGACCACCAGCCCGACGAACGGCAAAAAAGCAAGAGGCGCTGCCCACCCGTGGCTAAGCAAGGACGACACGACGAAATCGGGGTGAATTCGCTTGAAGAACGGAAAAGTAAGCTTGGTGGAATACAGGCTCTTCTCGGAAAGCGCCGCGAGTGCGGCGGCGAGCAGGACGCTGGCCGCGATTTGCAGCAACAACTTGGAGCGCGCCCTCAATCCGAGATTATGCTTGCGACGAAGCTTCAGATAGTCGTCCCAGAAGCCGATTGCACCGAATGTCACCGTGACGCCAAGCGCCAGCCAAACAAACACGTTGCCCAAGTTCGACCAGAGCAGCGTGGGGAGAATAATGCACAGGTCGATGAGGACCCCGCCCATTGTCGGTGTGCCCGCCTTGGCTCGATGAGACTCGGGACCCTCCTCGCGGACAAATTGCCCAACCTGGAACCGCTTGAGCTTGCCGATCAGCCATGGTCCGAGTACGAGAGAAAGCAGAAGTGCCGTGAGACTGGCATAGGCTGTCCGGACCGTGATGTAGCGGAACAGGTTAAGGAGGTGAAAGCGCGGGTAAAATTCCAGGTAGAGGTAATAAAACATCAGCGGTTAACGGTGAGCTGGCGGTTTCGGCTCCTTCCTTTCATTTATATGCGTTCGCAAAACGTTCTGACGCCGTTTTTCGCCGCTGTTCGTTTGATGTTTTCTTCTTTTCGCCGACCTTCTTCACTGATTCGCTGCGGAGGATCTCCTCAGGGCCTCGACGACGCGCTCAAGCTTCACCGCGCGCGATCCCTTAACTAGTATAACGTCGCCAGCCTCCGCAATCCGGCAACAAAACCGGCCTGCCTCTTCCGCATTGGAGAAGAAACGGGCTTGTCCAGGCGGCAACCCCGCCTCGACCGATTCTTCCACAAAGAATCGTGCGTCGCCTTGAACGGCGACCACCCAATCCACGCCCCAACGCGCCAGTTCGCGGCCGATGCTTCGGTGCCATTCGGGCGCAGAAGGACCTAGCTCAAGCATTTCCCCAGCCACCACAAGCCGGCGCTTCGCGCCAGGCCAGGTTGCCACGGTTTCGATCATGCGCTCCATAGCGCGCGGATTCGAATTATAGACGTCGTTAACGACCGTGATACCGTTTGGCAGGTGCAGCGTTTCCGCCCGTTGGCTGGGCGGTGTGAAAGCCGAGAGGGCGGAACGCAGATCAGGCTCGGGAATATCGAACAGGCCGGCGACGGCGATCGCGGCGAGAGCGTTTTCCACATTGTGCCGGCCGGGCAGCGGAATCGAAAATCGACCTGAGTACTTGGCGCTCTGAACCTCAAACTCAGTGAGTGAAGTTGCTCCGCCGGCTTGCTGCGCCACCCCTGGTGCAGCCGCCCGGTAGTCCACATCTTCTGCAAAGCCGAAAGTCACGGACCGCCCGTTGAACCCGCGCGCAAATCCTCGCACACGCGCATCATCGCCGTTCAAGACGGCAACGCCTGGCGGCGATAGGTGCTCGATCAGCTCACGCTTGGCGGCGGCTATAGCTTCGACGGATTCGAAGAATTCGAGGTGCGCTGGAGCGACGTTAGTGACAACACCGGTTTGAGGTTCGGCCAAGGAAGCTAGCAGCGCAATTTCACCCGGGCCCGACATGGCCATTTCGATGACGGCAATGTCATCTTCAGGCCGAAGCCGCAGCAGCGTTAGCGGCACGCCGTAATGATTGTTCAGGTTCCCGGCAGACTTCAATGTTCGATAACGCATCCCGAGCACGGCGGCGATCATTTCTTTCGTCGTGGTCTTCCCTACACTTCCAGTCACGCCAATCACGCGCCCGCCCCAGCGGCGGCGTACGGCCAAGGCGAGCTGCTGCAAGGCGCGCGTCGTATCAGGAACACGAATCCATTCCCCGGTCTCGCCCGGCCGTGGTTCGTACTCTTCTTCCACGACGGCGCCGGCGGCGCCCCTGTCAAACGCTAACCTTACGTATTCGTGGCCGTTGTGCCGCGGCCCTCGAATCGCGAAAAACAGATCACCCGCTTTCAAGGTGCGAGAGTCAATGGAATAGCCTAGAACGATGCCCCGGCCTCTTGCCCCTCGGCCACCCAAAATTTCAGCGATCTCTCCCAGTGTCATCCTCACGCCGGGCAGCCTAACTGGTCGTGGAACTTGGCGCCATCGTCTAACGGCAAGTAAACCTTCCTCCGCGGCAGGGCACGCGCCTTCCGCGCGGCACCGTAATCCAGCTCTGCTAATAGAAGGTCAACTTGGCGCACGCTTAGCCACTCGAACGGGAAAAGCCCATCTCTCCCAGAATCCTATGGGCCACCTCCCGATCATTTAACGGAATCGGCCCGTCCTTAAGAATTTGTGTAGTCTCGTGCCCTTTTCCTGCAATCAGGACCGTATCTCCTTCCCGGGCCTGCTCGAGTGCTTTGCGGATCGCTGTTTCCCGGTCCACTTCCGCAACGTAGGGGCGGCCGGATTTCTGCAAACCCACCATGGCGTCGTTCATGATAAGAATGGGATCTTCGCTGCGCGGATTGTCTGAAGTCAATACGACGGAATCGCTCAAAGTTCCCGCCACTTCGCCCATCTTGGGACGTTTCGTGCGATCGCGATCACCTCCGCATCCGAAGACGGAGATGAGCCGACCGCGCGTCATATCTCTTGCCGTCTCGAGCACGCTGCGCAAGGCATCGTGGGTGTGGGCATAATCAACGATGACCAGGAACGGTTGGCCCTCATCCACCTTTTCGAAGCGGCCGGGTACTTGCCTTAGCCTGGCGACGCCTTCACGAATAGCGTTCCGGCCCAGTCCCAGACCCTCCGCGCAGGCCACAGCCGCTAGTATGTTCATCACGTTCGCCCCACCGACGAGCGGGGATTCTATTTCGATTTTTCCGCCCGGCGTCGTGAGCGCTGCCCTTATTCCGGCCGGGCTCAGGCTGACATGGCGCGCCCTAACCTGAGCGTCGCCTTCGACGCCGTAAGTCACACGACGTTTCAGAGGCATGTCAAGCAGCCGCGATGCCCATGGATCGTCCAGATTGATGATGCCTAGTTCCGGCGGAGGCGTTCCCGTTCCTTCAAACAGCCGTCGCTTAGCGGCGAAATAACTCTCCATGTCCTCGTGATAATCCAAGTGGTCTCCGGTTAGGTTGGTAAAAACCGCCGCCGAGAACCGGAATCCCCAGACGCGAGACTGTGCCAAGGCGTGGGAGGAAACTTCCATGACCGCAGCCTTCCCGCCGCAGTGTGCGACCTCCGCAAGGTAAGCGGCAAGCTCTAGCGATTCCGGCGTCGTATGATAGGCAGGAAAGGCCTGCACTCCCACACGATATTCGATCGTGCTGAACAGGCCGGTCTTGATGCCCGCCGCCTCAAAGATAGAATGCAGGAGGTAGGCCGTAGTCGTCTTGCCATTAGTTCCCGTAATCCCCACAAGGACCAAATAAAGGTCCGGATTTTCATAAAAAGCGCGGCTGACCTCCGCCAGCGCGCGTCTGACCGACCACACTCGCACCCAAGCGACTGGAAAATCTGGAGGGCGATCAAGTTCGCTCACCACCCCGACCGCACGCTTTTTGAGAACCTGATCGAGGAATTGATGGCCATCCGCGTGCTCGCCGCGAATAGCAAAGAACAGCCCTCCCGCCTTCACTTCGCGGGAGTCGTAGGCGAGCGAAAGAATTTCCCGCTCCGCGTCTCCGTTGAGGTCAACAATGTCCGTGCTCCTCAGCAACTCTCGGAGGATCATCGCTTCCGCCCCAGTATACAACGCCTTCTCCAGCGATCGTTCCTACGCTAAGGGACCGTGGTCCCACAGTTTCCACGGCACCGGGCAGGTGGGTGACCAACCGCAGGACGTTCAAAAAGTACCGCGCTGCGAGTCGAGAAATCCGCTTTATCCGCTCGTGGGTCAGCGCGCAAAGAACACCCCAACATGCGATCCCTGTGGAAGCTTTGTTCCTGGCGCCGGAGTCTGCGTGGCGGCCAGCCCGGAACCGCTCAGGTCCAATTCGAGACCCAGGACCTCACATTCGTTTGCGACTTTCCGCTCATCCAAGCCCGAGAAGTCGGGAACGGTCACCAAAGGGCCCGTATCGAGAACTTGTGTCGTTTGGCTTTCTTTCTCAGCAGAGGGTCCGATCGGATCAAGCTCCAGGAGATGTGAAGCGCTGACAGCAGAGACGGTTCGGCTGGTTTCCTGCCACGCGGGCTGCTTTTCTGCCGCCGTCAACTTCAAGGGCACGACGGGCTGGTCGTGGGGCACATTCAGGTAGCTCAACGACTGCTGCGCGATTTCGTTCCAAACCGGCGCAGCGACCTCCGCCCCGTAAATCGACCCTCTCGGCGTATCGACGGATACAAGAATGGTCAAGGCGGGATGTGTTACGGGAGCGAAGCCTATAAAAGACGCCACGTAATTCTGATGGGAATAACGGCCGTTCGGGCCGACCTTCTCGGCCGTCCCTGTCTTTCCGGCCGAAGAGTATCCGTCCAGTTGCGCTGCCGTGCCGGTGCCGTAAGCAACCACTCCTTGCAGCATTTGCCGCATGGTTGCAGAAGTCTGAGGGCTTACCACCCGGCATCGCCATTGTGCGGGCAGCGCTTCGTGAGTCTCGCCCCGAAAGATTGCCTTAATAATTCGCGGCTGCAGCAGCATTCCGCCGTTCGCGATGGCCGAATACGCATCAACTAGCTGGAGAGCTGTCACGCCAATGCCCTGGCCGATCGCAAACTCGCCAATCGACACCCCGGACCAGCGATCGGGAGGCATGAGCAAACCGCGCTCTTCGCCGGGCAGGCTGATGTCCGTCTTTGATCCAAATCCGAATTTGCGGATGTCGTTGTAGAAGCGGTCTTCACCTAAACGAAGCGCCAGTTTTACCGCGCCGACATCGCTCGAATAGGCCAGCACCTGCCGCACCGTCAAGGGTCCGGCTCGGTCGTGCGGGATCACGCCGGGATCGTCGTGGATGATGCGGCCGCCCAGCCGGATGGCACCCATCTGGCAGTCAATGTAGTCATCAGGTTGGGCGACGCCAGCTTGGAGCGCGGACGAAACCGTCACCAGCTTGAAGACCGATCCCGGCTCGTAAATCCACTCGATGGCGCGATCCATGCGGCTGTTGGCCGAGCTTTCTCCGAAGTGGTTGGGGTCGAAAGTGGGTTCGCTAACCATGGCTAGGATGTCGCCGGTGTTGGGGTTCTGAACGATGGCAACGCCGCCCGCAGCGTGCCACTTCTGAACCGCAGCGTCCAACGCGCTCTGCGCGATGTACTGGATGCCGGCGTCGATCGTCAGCTCCACGTTCATTCCCGGCTGCCCGAGGTCGCTTTTCGATCTAAAGGTTCGCCGTAACGCGTCCTCCATCACGAGGGCGTGTCCCGGCTGACCTTGAAGTTCAGAGTTCAGTGAATATTCGAGGCCTGCGAGGCCCTGATCATCCATTCCCACGTATCCGATCACATTTGCCGCGAGATCCTTCATGGGGTAAAAACGCTTTGGCTCTTTCTGAAAATAAATCCCCTTCAAATCCAAGGCCCGGACACGGGCCGATTCCTTAGAAGTCACCTTGCGCTTGACCCAGCAGAAAGAGCGAGAGGTCTCGAAGCGGCCTTCGAGGTCGCTGACTTCCAGCCCAAGCGCAGCAGCCAGAAGATGCGCTTCGTGCGCCGGATCGTCCAAGTGGGAAGGAACTGCGTAGATCGAATCCACCGGCAGGCTCATGGCCAGAGGTCGTTCGCTGGAGTCGTAGATCGTCCCGCGCTGGGGGGCAAGCTCAATAGTTCGTTGCTGCTGCCGCTGCGCACGCCCAAGCCACTCAACATAATCGATAACTTGCAGGTCGTAGAGCCGAGCGGCAATCAACAACATCCAGAAGATGCAACCTACCGCCAGCATTGCGCTGCGGCGAAGGATCGACAAGGATTCGTCTTGTTTTGAGCGGTCGCGAGTTACGGGCCGGGGCATTTAAGGCTCCCGCGGCGTTCCTTGAGGCACGGAAACAAAGCTTTCGAAGTTGTGGGCGAACTCCGGCTCGTTCGGCTGCGTTGACTGGGTACCGAAGCCAGGCGCATGAACCACTTGGCCAGGTTCTGGTGATGCCAGGTTTAGCTCCTTGTACGCCAGAGTAGCAATCCGCTGCGGATCGGCCAGTAAAGCCTGCTCAAGCTGGAGCTTATCGTTCCATTCCTGGAGCGCGTGGCGTTGTTGGCGCAGACTTGCAATCTGATATCCGTCGCGTACGCACTCGAAGTGCTCGAGTGCAAAGACGAAAGCGAAAAGGAAAATCGCCACTGCGGCTCCCAACAGGAGATAGCATTGACGACGACGTTTCACGTCGACTTCGCGCACCAGTCGGGAATTATCGATTGGTTTGCTGAATACGACTTCAGGGTAGTGCTCCGCAAGGCGTACGGCAGCCCTGCGCGGCCTCCTCTTCGTCTCCAGAATCATGACTGGTGCTGTCGCCATTCGCCGCCTCTTCTTTCTCGTGCCCCGCGGGCGCGAAAATCGTCATCTCCGTAACCGCGGCCATCGCCGCCGTTGCAACCCTTAAACGTGAAGTCGTCTCACCCCACCAGCTTTTCCGCCGCTCGTAGCCTTGCGCTGCGCGAGCGCGGGTTGGTACCCATTTCTTCCACCAAAGGCCGCACGACCTTGGGTGTCAAAATTCGTGCGCTTCCTTCGCGTCGCCATCGCTGCATAGCCTGTTTCACAAGCCGGTCCTCCAGGGAATGGAAGCTTATGACAACCAAACGCCCTGAAGGGCGAAGCACTGACAGCGCTTTCGAAAGGAAGGCCGCCAGACTCTCGAGTTCTTCGTTTACGGCCAAACGAAGCGCCAGGAACGTTCGCGTCGCCGGATGGAGATGGCGAAGGCCCGCCCGGGATGGGATTGCTCGCGACACCACCTGCGCCAGGTTGGTGGTTGACTCGATTGGGCGGGCCCTCATAATAGCTCGCGCTATGCGGCGCGAATGGCGCTCTTCGCCAAGACGAAAGAACAAATCCGCAAGATCTCGTTCGCGACTTTGGTTCACAATGTCAGCCGCCGTAACCGAACTGGACGGATCCATCCGCATATCAAGCGGTCCCCGCCGCTCGAAACTGAACCCGCGTCCGGCATCCTCCAATTGCCAGGAGCTTACGCCGAGATCAGCCAGCAGGCCGTCGGCAGGAGGCAAACCGGTCTCGGCGTGCAGAGCGTCGATCTCGGCAAAGTTCCCGTGTTTCAGAATTAGGAGCTCGCCAACCTCCCGGAGCCGTGCTTCGGCCCGGCCGAGGGCAGCCGGATCGCGGTCGATACCGAGAACTCTGCCCTGCTTGCGCAGGATCGCTTCCGCATGCCCACCACCTCCCAAAGTCACGTCGATATAAAAACCGCCGGCGTGCACGTTCAAGAATTCAAGCGATTCTTGGAGCAAAACCGGAACGTGCATGCCACCGGTCCTCCACCAGCGTCGTGACACTGGATTTCAGCAACACTCCTTCGCGGTTTGCCTGGCACGCCATCAAATATCCAGGTCGCTCAGCGCCTTTTCATCCTCTTCCGTGATTGGGTTCTCTTCCAGATACCTATCAAAGCGCTCGGGACTCCATACGTCCAAATGGTCAAGGTAACCGAGCACTGCCACCTCTCCCCGCATCGCGGCCGATTCGCGCAGTTGCGACGGAACGAGAATCCGGCCCTGAGAATCCATGCGGGCCGCTTGTCCCCAGTAGTTCGTACGATCCAGGAACTTTCGCTTCGACTTGTTCATGGAGGGCAGGGCGGCCAGCTTCTCCTCGATCCGGCGCCATTCAGGGAATGGATAAATACGTACGTATTCCCCCGTAAGACTCGTGACGTAAAAGTCAGGGCCGTACTTTTCCTCGACGATCGTCTTGAACGCCGTAGGCATCTTGAGACGTCCTTTGGCATCGACTGTGGCTGCGTGCCTACCCCGCAACATCGGAGACTCCTTAAAAACCCCTCAAACTCTCCATCGACCGCTAAGTTAGACCACTTTAGACTAGAATTAGCCACTTTCGTCCCCAATTTATGCGCTTATAAAGGAGATGTCAAGAATTTTTTCTCTTAACTTTTCCTAATCCTTTCCATTGGATGGTCGAGGCTGGCTGCGGACGGCCCGTCGCGCAGTTTTTCCGTTGGACGTGCCGGTTTTGGAGGCCAACGGCATTGGATAAGCCCTATCTTGAAACACCACAGTAACCGTTGCTTTACTATGGAGGTCGGCGGTTGGCAGCATCGTGATTTCCCGTTCGACTCAAGACAGTCGAAAGCGCTTCACAGTCGTCTGACGAAGGTTCTAAACTACGGATTGGGGAATAATTCCTGCGCTGCGTCGCTCGATGACCCCCTTCACGGATGCAAAGCAACCTTTTGGCGTCAGCGAGAACTGGAACGGTGCACGTCACGCAAATCGAACGACTTCTCATCCCCGGTCCCGCCGGGGGCCTTGAGGCAGTTTTGGAGTTTGATCCTCAGGCCACGCCGCCTTACTCGGCTTTGGTGTGCCATCCTCATCCGCTTTATGGCGGAACAATGCACACCAAGATCGTCTACCGAGCGGCAAAGGCAGCTCTTCAGGAAGGCTTGCCCGCGCTGCGATTCAACTTTCGCGGTGTGGGCAGGAGCCAGGGTCAATTCGCCCACGGCCAGGGCGAGCAAGAAGACGTCCGGGCAGCGCTCGGCTGGCTTCGGGCGCGTTACCCGACAAAGCGTGTTGTCCTCATGGGCTTTTCGTTCGGCTCCGCAGTCGGTTTGCGCGTGGGGGCCTTCGATGGCGGGGTTGTGGCGCTTATCGGAATCGGTTTGCCGGTCCAAAATTACGATTTCTCTTATCTCCGCTCCTGCGCGAAGCCGAAGCTTATTATAGAAGGCACTAAAGATCCTTTTGGACCTCGAGCGCTAGTCGAACAACTGGTGGCCACCTTCGCGCCGCCAAAGACGTTGCACTGGGTTGAAGGAGGAGATCACTTCTGCAACGGCAGATTGGATGAGGTGCGGGACGTAATCCGATCATTTATCCGTTTGCCGGAGCTGGCTGATGATTCGCAAACCAGCCTTGACCCCGTCCTCTCGCAGAACTCGACGTCACCCACGCAGGCTCCCACGAACCTACCCGACCAGAAAGAACGCGGTCCCTTTTACTGTCCACGCTGCGGCGAGGAGGTGACGGATCCACTCGCGTGCGGAGACTGCGGTGCCGTGATCTGCCGCCGCTGCGGCACGCCGGTTGAAAAAGCGGATGAACTGGGTATTGGGTGAGAGGAGCCACCGTCAGCGGACAGGCTCAGGATCGCCGGGCTCTGCCAAGCGTGCCACGGACTGCTGGAGGCGGTAGAGGTGATGAAGGGGTAAGCGGCCCGGACCTACGGCAAACGCCTTCCGAATGGCCTCGGTCACATAGACCTTGGCGAGCACGACCGCGTCACGAAGCTGGCGACCGAGAGCTAAATTAGCAGCGATAGCAGCGGAAAAAGTACAACCCGTGCCATGCGTGTTGTCTGGCTTTACGCGCTCTCCCGCGAAAGTCTCAAAATTCTCCCCGTCGTACAAGACGTCGATGGCCTTTTCCAGGTGCCCGCCCGTCACGACCACGGCGTGAGCGCCCATGGAGACCAACTCGCGCGCGGCGGCCTTCATATCCTCGATGCCTTCCACAGGCATCCCCGTTAGCGCCGCGGCTTCTTCCAGATTGGGCGTGATCACGCTCGCGAGCGGCAGAAGCTTGTCACGCAGCACTCGCAAGCCGCTTTCGTCGATCAACTTGAGACCGCCCGCTGATCGAAGCACGGGATCGAGAACGGAAGGAGTGCCGCGATTCCCGGATAAGATTTCCGCCACCGCTTCCGCATTGGCGCCGTTCCCAAGCATCCCGACTTTGAACGCGCAGATCCTGCCGTCTTCCAGCAGGGCCTTGACGCTTTCACGCAGCCGGTCGGCTTCCACGGGATAAATGCTGCTGACGCCCAGCGTGTTCTGCACGGTAAGAGCCGTGATGGAGGCCACGCCGTAGCAATTATGGGCGCTCAACGTCTTCAGGTCAGCGGCAATGCCGGCCCCACCGGATGGATCGAAGCCTGCGATAGTCAGAACGACCGGCAGGGAAGCGCCCGCAACATGATTACCGGAATTATTCACGAATCGCGGCTCGCCTTCTTCCTCGAAGGTACAACCTCCAGCGATTATAAAATCGTCTACTAGAAAGTAAAACAAAAATCGTCTCGTACTGGCCCTGGATTCGGGTTACGCCGGTAGTACCCCCTTACAGCCTGAGACTGACAAGTGGTTGCGTGCCTTCCGTCGCCGTCATAGAAACTGACCAAACGATTGCGCCTTGCGGTCCGCCCTAGCCCCTTCTCCAATAACCTCTTTGGTTAACTTGCGGTAAAAGTTCTGCGTGACCGTTACGACTTAAATATATATTGACTTATAAATTAATAAGTCATAATATCAGTTTCGGATTAAAAAGCCCCTGAGATGTCGCTGGTAACTCGTTCCCGTGGAGTGTGGGTGAGCTCGGGCAGGACAGCATGGCCAAGCTTCAAGTCTCTCTCAAGCCTTCGTATGAAGCTCCGTCGCCCGCGCTTTCGTTCCTATTGGCCGCCCAAAATGCGGATGGCGGGTGGGGCTATCTGGTGGGAGCGCGAAGCGCGGTCGAACCGTCATCGTGGGCGCTCGTGGCTCTTTCGTTTGCACCGGACGCGGACAAATGGCTGCCCATGGCGGAGCGCGGCCTGCACTGGCTGCGCAAGGCACAACTGCCTGACGGCTCGTGGCCGTCATTTCTCGGCCAGACTCGCGGGTGTTGGGCGACGTCTCTTGCTTGCGGGGCGTGCTCGGTGTACTCACGCCTTTTGCCGGAGACCTGTCAGGAGCCGCTCGCAGGCGGACTTAATTGGCTATGTCTTTCGGTTCCTGCGGAGGCTCTGTGGAAGTCGCGCGTGCAATTCTGGCTTCACGGCCGTCACCATCAAGCGCGTCAGTACGGCTGGAGCTGGACTCCAAATACGAGTAGCTGGGTTGAGCCCACCGCGTACGCGCTCCTGGCACTGCAAGCGACTCCGGCAAAGCGGCTGCCCAAGCAGGCAACGAATCGCCTGGCCTGCGGTGACGCGTTCCTGCTCGAACGCCAGTGCCCCGGAGGGGGCTGGGACACAGGCAATCCGCCTTGCCCTGGAACGGTGCGCACCGCGCAAGTCGAACCAACGGCGTGGGCGCTCTTGGCCCTCCTTCACGACTCGAATCGAGACGAGATCCACCAAGGCCTCCAGTGGCTTGCATCCCGGGCATCCGAACCCACGGGTCTGGCAGCGAAAGCGGTCGCCGAACTTTGTCTGCGCGCCTATGGACGGAGAAGCGAGCAAGACTTTGACGTCCCGGCAACGTTCGAGAGCTCACCCCTGCCGAACGTTCAGGCCGCGTCCTGGCTGGCGCTCGCCGAGAGGGGTTCGTGGCGTGGCTTCGCTGCCCGCGGTGGGAAGTGAGACGGGTGAGGAATCCTAATCCACTCCGGCCCTCCTACCTTCGGCCTCCGTCTTGGGTAGCGGTTCGTCGCGCACGAAGCTATGCGGTGAACCTGAGCTCCATAATTTACGAGACTCTGGGTGAGTTTGGACCTCCCGTCCGTGACCGCAATGTTCTCCTCAAGCCTAACTTCGTAAGTCTGAACGAAGCCACCACCGCCAACACCTCGCCGGCTGTCGTGGCCGCCGCGCGCGAAGCCTTCCTGCGGCTCGGCGCGCGCCGCGTGATTGTCGCTGAAGGTTCGGCGCTCGAGCGCGATTCAATGGCCATCGCTGATTCCATGCACCTATGGGATTACATGGAACAAAGCCGTGAAGTCTTTGTCGACCTGAACACGGATGAGGTCCATCGCGTCGTCTTGCGAAGCCGGGCGTCGGCGCTGCGCGAGCTTTACCTCCCTTCGACCATCCTAGGCGCCGACTACGTGGTTTCGATTCCCAAGCTCAAGACTCACCGCTGGGCGGGCCTTAGCTTGTCTTTGAAGAACATGTTCGGCGCCGTACCTGGCAATTGCTACGGATGGCCGAAGAACCTTCTGCATTGGGCTGGAGTTTCGCGGACCATTCTGGACTTGGCCAGCACGTTGCGCCCCGATTTCGCGATTGTGGATGGTGTGGTCGGCATGGAGGGCGACGGGCCTCTGCACGGCAAACCAAAAGCGTGCGGCGCGCTTGTGATGGGCGACGACCCGGTTGCGGTAGATTCGACCTGCGCCCGCATCGCAGGCTTCGTTCCCGAGAGATTGGACTATTTGGCTCACGCCGGCCGTCTGCTGGGCAATCTGCGCGAGGAAAGTATCCAGCAGATTGGCGAGACGATAGACAGCGTTCGAATCCCTTTCTTGCCGGCTCGTAAGCCCGCGAGCCCGGCGAGTCATATGGCTTAGGAGCTCTGAGCGAAGTGCGTTTAGATGGGCCGGAGCTATAAAGTGCGGCGGCTTGCCGCCGCTTTTGCTAAGGCCAGCTTGCTGGTCTCGGATAGCCTGCGCCGCGAGCAAGCTCGCAGGCGCAAAGCGGCAGCAAGCTGCCGCACTCCATACGGGCGGTTAAATAAGGGGAGTTACTGATGCGCGGTGAAGAATCTGCTTTTGGCTGCGCTTCCGTACTGCGCCATCAACTCGCTGACGAAGGGGGCTCGGAGATGGTCGAGGTGGCTCTTGTCTTTCCGATGTTGTTCACGCTGCTCCTCGCCATTTTCTGGTTTGGCCGGGCCTATAATATCGATGTTACTATCTACCGCGCGGCGCGGGAGGGCGCGAGGGCGGCCGTCGCTCCAAGCTGCGCGACTTGCGGTAACGCTCCGCCGTCCTCAGCGCAAATTCAGAACGTCGTGAATCAAGCGCTGAGCGCCGACGGGCTGAACCCCTCTCAGGTCCAATCTTTCCAGGCTCTGATCAACCAACCCCTGGCAGGGACAATGACTTGTCCAAGCTCGCCCCAGGGTCTCTCTTCGGCCCAGATTTGCGGTGCCGTCGTGAGCTTCACTTACCCGTTCTCGTTTCATCTTCCGTTCACCGCGATCAACGTCGTCAACCTTTCGACGCAGGTGCAGATGGAAGAGGAAGACCCATGAGCTACCCAGCGGATACGCAACTCGCAGTGGCAGGTGGCACGCTCCGCGGCGGAATGTTCCGAAACGGTGTCATTCCCGCGAAAGCGGGAATCCAGGTCTGGCCCCCCGCTTTCGCGGGGGCGACAACGAACTGCTCTACGGATCGACGGCATGGGTTCAGAAGCGACGGCGGAGCGGCGCTAGTCGAATTCGCGCTGATCATGCCGTTTCTGGTGCTCATGGCAGCGGGCATCTACGATTTCGGCGGCGCCTACGGGATGAAGGATAAATTGGTTAACGCGGCGCGCGAAGGGGCGCGGGTCGCCGTGAACCAACCGGCCGATCTCGCTTCCTCTCAATGTCAAGTGGGCGGGACAACGTACAACGCCCCGTGTTCGGTGACCCTGCCCATGCTGACGGTTCAAAACGATCTGACGGCTGCCGGCCTCACAACCTGCACCATCAATCCGAGCGCCACCGCTGCCGGAAACTTTGTTTGGACTTACTCTTCGGCGAGCTCAGGATGCGGTGGCAACCCCATTCTGACCATCGAGCGCAACGTCCAGCTCAGGGTAAACGGGGCGGCGGCGTTCTTCACCCGCGTGACCGTCCAATATCCTTTCAACTGGGACTTCGCGCGGATCAGCGGCTCGTCGAGCATCCCTGGAAGCTTTTGGCTTTCGACGAGCGTGACGATGCAGAACCCGTGGTAGCGGCGGGTCCACTTGTGGCAGCATGAAGCTGGTGGTTGGTTGAGTAAGTTGGAGTGCAGTGTATCAGGGCACGGCTTCAGCCGTGCCGCAATCGCGCACCCCCAACCCCTCTCCCCGCGAGCGCCCTCACCCATCGCTTCGCGGTCCCCCCTCACCCGCTCCGCGGGAGAGGGGACGGAGGTGAGGAAGTGGTGGGTGAGAGGCGAACGTGGCGTAGTGCTATGGATGGCGGCGGCGGCGATAGTCATGATCCTGGGCATGGCAGCGGTCACGATTGACTTGGCCTCCCTTTACGTGGCGCGCGACGAAGCGCAACGGGCGGCAGATGCTGCCGCGCTGGCGGGCGCGGAAGAATTCGTGACTTCCGGCTACACCGCTGGCGGAGTCAATGCCGCCACCGTGACGACGCTCGTCACGAACGCGGCCATTGCCGCAGGCAGCGCCAACAGCGTTGGTGGCCAGGCGGTGCAGATTCAAACTTCGGACGTTAGCGTGAACGTTTCGTCACCTAACAATCCGCAGGTCACCGTGACCGTGCAGAATACCACCGCGCGCGGAAACGCGCTTCCCACGCTATTCGCCAGGATTTTCGGCATATCAAGCGCCAATGTCGGCGCTACCGCCACAGCGGAGGCTTATAACCCATCGGGCAACGGCAGCCCGCCGGTGGCGACCGAGTGCGTCAAGCCATGGCTCATTCCTGATTGCGACCCTACGCGCGTCCACCATGGTAATAGCGGGAGTGACTGTACCCCCGGCAACCAGGGTCACCATTTCGACCATTTGTTTGACATAACGACTGGCGCGATTAACTTTCCGGGACCTGCCTCTCAAGGCGGCGTCATCGGTGAGACGCTTCAGTTCGGGCCGGAGTCCTATGCGGGACAACAGCAGGGCAACGTGTACTACCCGGCAAATGTCTCGGGTGGGCTCGGTCAGACTTACGCCCAGACGATTACAAGCTGCACTCCGCTCCCTTTCGCGTGTGGAGGGACGGTGCCGGTTCTCACTAACATTACGGTGCCAACCACCAACACCGCTATCCAGAGTCTGATCCACGCCAGCGGCCAAGGTATGAGCGTTGGCCAGGACAGTATTCCGAGCACGGCGAGCGGGCCGCCGTTTGCGATTTTCGCCGGTCCGGCAAATCCTTATATCGCCTCCGGCTCCCAAATCGCAAACAGCGATTCCATCGTTTCCGTGCCCATCTTCGATTTCTCGCAGCAACAGCAATCGGGAAACAACTACTCGGAAGTCACTCTCGGATTTATGCAGTTGTTCATTACTCAGACGGACTCAAGCGGAGACATCAACGGAATTGTTTTGAACATTTCCGGTTGCGGCACGAATAACGAGAGCGGTGAGCCGGTCGAAGGAACCACGCCGGTTCCCGTGCGGCTGGTGCAGTAGCGCCGGGCTTAAGCCCGGCATGTGCCGGCTTGAGGGTCGGCGCTACATCTCATCCCGGACTTTATGGCGACGACGCAAGTCATCACGGACTAAGTGAACAGGGCAAGCAACGCCTGGCAACTCACAACTCGCCGAGTATTTGCTTTTCCTGTCCTTCTTGGAGCATTGCTGGCCGCGGCTGCCGCAACTGCATTGCACTTTCATTTCTTCGATCCGGATACCTGGTGGCACTTGAAAGTTGGCGAACAAATTCTAGCCACCGGCGCGTTGCCCCGCCAGGATCCCTATTCCTTTACGGCCAGCGGCAGCCCGTGGATGGCTTATGAGTGGCTCGGGGAAGTGATTTTTGCGCTCGTTTTGCGCTGGGCAGGCATGAAGGGTTTAGGGTTTCTGCTCATGCTCCTCTCGGGAGCAATTCTCGCGTTACTTTACGGCTACACGAACCTCAGAACAGGCAACTGCAAGGCCGCATTTGCTGTGTGTGCCGTCTGGTTGCCCGTGATCGTCGTCTTCTTCACGCTTCGGCCGCAGCTCTTTGGATATATCTTCCTGCTGCTGACGCTAATCGCTCTTGAGCTTTTCCGTCAGGGGCGGCGGCGAGCCTTGTGGATTTGCCCCGCAATTTTCCTGATTTGGGTTAATACGCACGGAACGTTCGTGTTGGGGTTCGCGTGCCTCGCGGCCTACCTGCTGTCTGGCCTGACAAATTTCGAATGGGGCGGCATTGAGGCACGGCGGTGGAATGACGGCGAGCGACGCCAGCTTGAACTGGTCAGCCTCGTTTCCCTGGCCACGATGTTCGTCACGCCCTACGGATCGAAGCTGGCAGCTTACCCGCTGGAGATGCTCTTCCTGCAACCGCTCAACCTGGCGTCCATTGACGAATGGCAGCCATTGTCCTTCAAGCTCCTGCTTGGGAAGTATCTGCTGGTGTTGTTCTTGGTCTATTTTCTGGGCCAGGTGATCTTCCGCTTCGCCTATCGGCTCGAAGATTTGGCGCTGCTCCTGGTTGCAGTTTATGCGGCCTGTGTCCACGTGCGGCTTGTCGTGTTTCTGGTGATGGTTCTCGTACCGTTCTATGCTGTCGCGCTGCGCCGTTGGACGCGGGCCTATCAGCCGTTCAAAGACCACTATTCGCTGAACGGACTCTTGATGTTCGCGGCTCTCGCCGGATTGCTTTGGAAAACCCCTTCCGAGACATGGCTCCGGGCGCTCGCGGCGGGAGACTACCCCCAAGGGGCGGTCGCCTGGCTTCGCACGCATCCCGAACCGGCAAGAATGTTCAACCAATATGGATGGGGCGGATACCTCATCTGGTCCCTCGCGCCCCGGCACAAAGTCTTTATCGACGGCAGGGCCGACATTTACGAATACGCCGGCGTGCTCAAGGACTATCTGAGCATGACCCGGCTTGCGCCGAACACCCTTTTTCTTTTCCGGAAGTACGGCATTCGGGCTGCGCTGGTGCCGCCCGATGCTCCACTCGCGACGATGATGGCGGAGCTTCCGGGCTGGCAGCGTGTCTACCAGGGCCGAAACTCCGTGTTGTTCGTCTGCCGGCCCGGTTCTACCGTACCGAAGGCTAGGCCGGAACGCCTAAACGCTTTGTGAGAGGGTTATGCGGTAAGGCAGTGGGTAGTGAGCTGCGCAGAGTTTCGCAGTCCAGAAACTCTGCGGGTTTTAAGCGAATAATTGGAGAAAGGCCGCAGAGTTTGAGAAGCGCATACTCTGCGCTACCTCGCTACCTCGCTCGCCACTTCAAAGAGAGGATGAAAAAAATGAACAAACTGGCCACAAGGTTGTGGAAAGAAGAATCCGGGCAGGACTTGGTGGAATACGCTCTGCTGATTGCCCTGCTGGGGCTCGCAGCCATCTCTACGCTGGGAACGCTCGCAAGTGCAATCAAGGGCGTCTTCACCAGCGCCGCCAGCAATATGGTCAGTTCGACTACGTAACGGGGTAGCGCAGACTTCATGCTTATCGAAGTCTGCGGCTTTTTTCCGGGACCGAACGAGAAGGCGCAGAGTTTCTGGAATGCGAAACTCTCCACGACACGCCTTAGCGACGAGGAGCGGTGTGTGCCGATGATCCAAGAGCTTCTTGCATTGGCGCTGGCCGTGGCGGCCGCGTGGCTGGATTGGCGCAGCCGCCGCATCCCCAACTGGCTTACGGTGTCCGGCTTCGCTGCCGGCCTACTGGTGAACGGACTCGTCCTTCACTGGCGTGGTCTGGCAACGGGACTTGAGGGCTCGGCGATGGCGCTCGTGCTGTTGCTGCCCCTGGTCTTACTAAGAAGCTTGGGTGCTGGCGACTGGAAATTGATGGGGGCTCTCGGAGCCTTTTGGGGCCCGCGGATGGTGCTGCTGATTCTGCTCGCAACCGTCCTGATCGCCGGTCTGATGGCGGGGATCGAAGTTGTGAGACTCAGACGTGCGCGGGAAACGGTCCGCAATCTTGTCGTCCTCGTACACGGTGTTTTTACTTTCGGGGTGCGGCCAGGTTCGCCGTTAGGGTTTGAGGCTTCGGGCGCGTTGGCGATTCCCTTCGGCATAGCCGCGGCGGCGGGTTCGGCAGCCGTATTTGCTCTGGTTCATCTCAAGCTGATCGAGGCGGCATTGAGAGCGTGGAGGTAGCAAGATAGGATCATGACCGCTCGGAAACGAATAATCGTCGGATTGGCCGCGGCGGTGCTCGTGGGAACCCTCGCCAGCGCTTTCGTCTATTTGCGCCTCAAGCGCGCCGGGGTTCAAGAGTCGCCAGGGATGGTTCACGTGGTCGCGGCGGCAGATTCGCTGCCCATGGGCGTGGTTCTTTCTGCCAAGCAACTTAAGCTCATTTCCTGGCCCGCGGGTGCCGTCGAGGTGGGAATGTTTGAGAAGCCGGCCGACTGCGTCGGCCGCGCCCTGGTCGCGCCAATTGCCGAGGGGCAGCCCATTCTGGAATCCGTTTTGGCTCCGAAGGGTGCAGGAGCTGGCTTGGCCGCGACCATCCCGGTAGGCATGCGGGCCATCTCCGTACCGGTAAATGACGTGACGGCGGTGGCAGGCTTTGTGCTCCCCGGAACCATCGTGGACGTCTTGCTCACGGGACAGGTGCAGCAGAACGGCGTGGAAGTGGGCCTGACGCGAACCATCCTCGAGCACGTGCGCGTGCTGGCGGTTGGCAGGAGCATGGAGCAGGCCCAGTTCGGTAAGCCGCACGCCGTCTCCGTCGTAACCCTGGAGGTTACACCTGACCAGGCGGATAAACTGGCCATGGCCAGCACGGAGGGGCGGATTCAACTGGTGCTGCGTAACCAGGTGGATTCGGGAACCATTGCTCCGCCGCCCGTCTACCGCTCCAAGCTGTTCGGTGTTGAAGGGACGCCAACCGTGTCGTCCCATGCGCGAGCGGCCAAAGCGGACGGACCGGCCCCAGCAAAGCCTCAAAGCTACACGGTGCAAGTGATCCGAGGAGACAAGACCGTCCTCAAGTCGTTCCCGGCAAATGGAAAGCATCGATGATTAGGCAACCGCACATCTCGGCCAGGCGCTGGACCGCGATCGCATCGCTCTCCCTCGTCGTCGTGGTCGCCCTAACCACCCCGGCTACGGCTCCCCTCCTTTCTAAGGAGGGGGCTAAGGGGTGGTTCGCTGATGGTAGCGCGGCAACGCAGCCCAAGCCCGGACCTGAAGCCGCCGCAATGCCCGAAACGCTGCACCTGCTGGTGGGCCGCTCAATGGTGATTCGATACGCCGAGCGCCTGCGGCGGGTTTCCATTCCCAACCCAGCCATTTGCGATGCAATTGTGGTGAGTCCGCACGAACTTCTTCTCGAAGGGAAAGCGCCGGGCAATGTCTCTGTGGTGGTTTGGCGCGAATCGGGTGCAAATCAGACCTTCGACGTGACCGTGGATCTCAACATCGGCGAGTTGGTTGACCGAATTCACCAGATATTTCAGGGCGAGCCCGTGACTGTGTCGTCGGCTAGGGATGTAATTACCCTCTCGGGAAACGTCTCCTCGCAAGTAGTCGCGGACGAAATCACGAAACTCGCTCGCGCGATGACGCCCAAAGTCGTGGACTTGATGCAGATTCCTGCTGCGCCGGCAGGAGGCGAGATCCTGCTGGAAGTGAAGTTCGCGGAGCTCAATCAGACGGCGATTCAGCAGTTGGGGGCGAACCTCATGAGCTTGCCAGGAGCCAAAATCATCGGTTCGACTTCGACCGGGCAGTTCTCGCCGCCTCAGTTGCCGCCCTACACCCCGCTGACGCCCGCAAACAGTGGATTTGAACTGAGCAACCTGCTCAACGTGTTTCTTTTTCGTCCGGACCTTAACCTGGCTGCCACGATTCAAGCCCTGGCGCAAAAGAACCTATTGCAAATACTCGCCGCGCCAAACCTGCTTACGGAGACAGGCAAGAAGGCGAGTTTTCTCGCAGGCGGGGAGTTTCCCTATCCGGTGGTGCAAGGTGGGACGAACTATACGTCGGTGACCATTATGTTCAAGGAATTCGGGGTGCGCCTCAATTTCACTCCCAGCATCCTTCCGACCGGCATGATTCATCTTCATGTCCAGCCGGAAGTCAGTTCCCTGGACTACGCCGACGCTCTTACCGTTTCGGGATTCCAGGTTCCGGCGCTTTCCGAGCGGCGAGTCGATACGGAAATGAACTTGGAAAACGGCCAGAGCTTCGCCATTGCAGGGTTGATCAACAAGAATGTGACTGAGACTTTGGAAAAGATTCCTGGGATCGGTGATATTCCGGTGCTTGGCAAGCTTTTCCAAAGCCGTTCCATCAACAAGGCGAACGACCAACTCCTGGTGGTGGTGACGCCATACATCGTCCATCCCGGGCATCCGCCGGCGGTGGCATGGCCAAGGTTTCCCGCGCCCTTCTTGAATGACTCGATGAAACCGTCGTCAAAACGGGCGCGGGTAAAGTGAGGCATACGCGGTTATGGAGTGCGGAAGCTTGCTCCCGCTTTTGGCGCGCCTGCTGGCGCGCGTGCAACCACCCCCGGTTCCCCTCCTTGGTAAGGAGGGGAGCCGTGAAGCGGCGTAACTAGTTGCGCATCAGTGGCTGGCGGCGTATCAGGGCACGGGCAGCCAGGGGGCGCACCGTACGAATGGGGGAAGAATGAAGCCGACAAAAAAAGATTGTTTATTTAGGAACAAACTGCATTCAACTCGTTGAAAACAAATGGTTATCAGAGGAACAATTTAGGAACAATTCCCCCGAATCCATGTATCTCACTGAATCTAAAAGAGTAATAATTGAGATTGTTCCTCGAGATTAAAGTCACAGAAAACAGGACGGTTAGATAGAAAACGGGGTGAGGAAACGGAGTTTGTTTTTCGAATTCTAAGGACCACCTCGACGGCGCCGCCTGTGCCGCAAGTGCTCGGGCTCCTGGCCATGGAGCCGATAAAAGAGCAGAGGATCAGGAAGAGACCATGGCAGCCGGCAAAATAACGGCCGCGGTCGCGAGCACAGAGAATTGCACCACGCTCCGCACCGCTCTCGAAAGAACCGGGCTTACCGAATCGGTCCTCGAATGGCCTGAGCCTGTCGGCGGCGAGTGGAGCATCGACCTCGTGGAGCGCATTCCAGAGGTGGTGCTGCTGGACCTGCCGCTTCATCACGCCGGCGCCGCGCTGTCTTTTGCCCAGGAATTGCACCGTCTCCGCGCCTCGGTGCGAATCATCGCCTGCTCAGCAGAGGCTCGGCCCGACCCGAATCTTCTCCTTCGTGCCATGCGCGCCGGCATCCAGGATTTCCTCAGCAAGCCCGTTTCGCACGACGCGCTACGGGAAACGCTTGAACGCTTTCTCACCGAACGCGACGGCGGCGCAGGCCCCGCAACCTCCAAGATCACTCTGGTCATGGGCGCCAAAGGTGGCGTGGGCGCCACCACGGTGGCTGTAAACCTGAGCGTCACAATGGCGCTCCAGCCTACGCGCAGGCGCGTACTCTTGCTCGATTTCGGACGGCCTCTCGGACTCGTATCCCTGCTGATGAACCTACGCCCCCGTTTTTCCCTCCGTGACGCGGTCGAAAACATCGAGCGCCTGGATGCTCACTTTCTGGAGCGGTTGGTCGAGAAGCACAAGAGCGGGCTGAGCGTCCTTGCCGGTGTACACGTTCCGGACGACTGGCGGCGGCTTTCGCCCGCCTCACTCACCCGCCTGCTCAGCCGTATAGAACCTCACTTTGACCATGTCCTCGTCGACTTCGGAACGTTCTATACGTCGGAATGGAAGCCGGTGTTCGAGATGTCCGGAGAAATTTTGTTGGTCACCGAAGTCGTTGTCCCCGCGCTCTGGCCGCTTGAGCGGCACCTTTCTGCGCTGGGCTCCTCGGGCGCTGACGCGAGCCGGATTCGCCTTGTGATCAACCGTTGGCATCGGCAGGATGACGAAGTCCTGAAGAGCGTCGAGAAGCTGACCGGGCGGCCTATTTTTGCCCGGGTACCGAACGACTTCCGGCAAGTGAACAAGGCCAGCAATATGGGGGTTCTGCTGGTGGAAGACCGCGCCAACGGGCTAGCCTCAAAGTTTGAAGAAATGGCACGCGAACTCACAGACAACACCTCGGAACGCGGGCGCCCGAAGGTGGTCAGAAGATCGTGAGCGCCGATCTCCGCGTTAGCCGCGCTGCTGGAACACGAACCCATTACCTAGAGGCGTTGAGTCCCCCCTTCCTCATCGCCTCCGGCACCCGAGTGGGTTCCGTCCCTTGCGGTGCGGCTAACACGGCGGCCAGACAGAACACGCGGCATCCCATCCTGAAACCGGTAGTTGGCCTAGCGATTCCAAAATGGGAATGCGGAGCCTGGAGGGCCGGCAGGTTTCGCTCCGAAGCCTGGCGTAACCCATTGATTATAAACTGGAAGGCTGCTCCGATCCGCTGTCGCTCAACATGGCCAGGGGATTGCTTTCTTTCGGGTTGAGGTGAGTTCCATGACCCGAGATGCGGTTGGCCTGGCGATTGACTTTAATGCAGTTAAAGGTGAAATCCACAAGAAGCTCATCCAGCAACTCGACCTGGAGCGCGTAACGCGCCTCGACCGCGATGCGGTCCGCGGCGATTTGAGAGAGATCATCGAAAAGCTGGTAACGGAAGAATCCGCTCCGATGAGCTTCCAGGAAAGACAGCGGATCGCCGAGGAAGTGCTCGACGAAGTCTTCGGCCTGGGCCCGCTTGAGCCGTTGCTCAAGGATCCGCAAATTTCGGACATCCTCGTGAACACGTACAAACAGGTTTACATCGAGCGGGGCGGAGTTCTGGAGCGGACACCAATTCAGTTCCGTGACAATGGACACTTGATGTTAATCATCGACCGGATTGTTTCGGCGGTAGGCAGGCACGTGGACGAATCCTCACCAATGGTCGACGCCCGGCTCTCCGACGGGTCGCGCGTCAACGCCATCATTCCGCCACTCTCTCTCGATGGCCCAAGCCTTTCCATCCGCCGCTTCGGGAACCAGCCGCTGAGGGCACAGGATCTGCTCGGCAAGAACACGCTGACGGAAGGGATGCTGGAATTCCTGCAAGGCTGCGTGCGGGCACGATTGAACCTCCTGATCTCGGGCGGCACAGGAGCCGGGAAAACGACGCTCTTGAACGTCCTTTCGTCTTACATTTCTGATCGAGAACGCATTGTGACCATCGAAGACGCGGCTGAGCTTCACCTTCATCAGGAACACGTGGTGCGGCTCGAAACGCGTCCCGCAAACATTGAGGGAAAAGGCGCCATTCACCAAAGACAGCTTGTAATTAATAGCCTTCGCATGAGGCCGGATCGCATCATTGTCGGCGAGGTTCGCGGCGCAGAAGCGCTTGACATGCTCCAGGCCATGAACACTGGGCACGACGGTTCTCTGACCACCATCCATGCCAACTCGCCCCGCGACGGCCTCAGCCGCCTGGAAACGATGGTGGCCATGGCCAATCTGAACCTTCCGGAACATGCCATTCGACGGCAGATCGCTTCGGCAATCCAACTGGTCATCCAGGTATCTCGCCTAAGCGATGGCACGCGCAAGGTTGTGGCAGTCTCCGAGATCACGGGCGTGGAAGGCGACGTTATCACGGTCCAGGATATTTTCGTTTACCAGAAAATGGGCGTGGGAGAAAACGGAGAGGTACTTGGCGAGTTCGTCACCAGTGGATTCCGGCCCCACATCGCGGACAGACTGCAGCTTTCCGGTGTCCGTTTGGCCGATGAGCTCTTCGAGGGTTCTCCCGTAAGTCTGCATCGCTAAATTATGCCGCTTGCCATCGCCGTCGTCACTTTCGCGAGCGTCCTAGTGGTCGCGGCCCTGCTTGTCTACGCCTTTGGCGGACGAGAGGAGGCAGACGTAGCGAAGCGGCTCGAATCCATTCAAAAGTCCTCGCGCCTTGCCCGTCCTTCACGACGCGGTGACCTCCTCCGCGACGAAAAGCTGAGCGAGGTATCCGCACTTGAGGGCGCGCTTCGCAAGTGGCCATGGGCAACGCAGCTGAGGGATTACATTGGCCAGGGCGGGCTCCGCACCAAACCCGCAAAGTTGCTCCTGCTGAGTGGAAATCTGGGACTCGTGGCTTACCTTGCTGTCGCGGAGGTCGCTGGTATCGTGTTGGCAGTGCCCGCCGCGGCCGCCGCCTGCGGCGTTCCGCTTGCCTTCGTCGCGCTGAAGCGGCACCGGCGGCTGCGCGCCTTCGAGCTTCACTTCCCCGAAGCCATTGACCTGATCGCGCGCGTGGTGCGCTCCGGTCACTCGCTTTCGACCGCGCTGGAAATGATTCCCGCCGAAACGCCGGAGCCAGTCGCTGGGGAGTTCCGGGTGCTGTACGACGAGCAGAGGCTTGGCCTTCCGCTGAACGACGCACTGGTGCGCTTGGCGCGGCGCGTGCCGCTGATGGATGTGCGGTTTTTCGTTACGGCGCTATTCATCCAAAGGGAATCGGGTGGCAACCTCGGCGAAATCCTCGATAATCTTTCGCGGGTCATTCGCGACCGGTTCGTTGTCTATGGCGAAATACGCGCACGCAGCGCCCAGGGCCGTCTCACTGCGGCAATCCTGCTCGGCCTGCCGCCCGCAATTCTCGTGATGATGGCCGTCACCAACCCCGGGTATCTCCATCCGCTCTTCGCCGAGGCGCTTGGTCGACTTATGCTCGGGGTGGCGGCGATGATGCAAACTATCGGAGCTTTGCTCCTGTTGAAGATCGTGCGCATTGAGGTTTAGGAAGAAAGTCGTAGGACGCCATGATCGCCTTGCTGGCAGGAACTTTCCTCGGCTCCGCACTCGTCACGTTGGCGCTCTATTTCGCCTTTGCCACTCATCCCGCGCCAACGGCCGAACGACTTTCGGATTTGTGGACGCTGGCCTCGCCACGATCATCGCGCAAGGCGCATCTTTCCCAAAAGCTTCAGGCTGCCGCCGGAAGCATCGGCGCGCTGATTCCCGCTTCGCCGCAGGAGGCACGCCGCACGGAAAAACTTCTTCTGCGCGCGGGGTTCCGCAGGCCCGAAGCGCTGAAGGCGCTGCGAGGCCTTAAGCTGATATTCCCTGTGGTGCTGGTTGCGGTAACGCTAGAAAGCAAGGTCTACCGGTTCGACCCGCTCTTCGTCTTAGTCGCCGCAGCGGTGGTGGGTTTTCTGCTGCCGGAAATGTGGCTGACGCAACGGGTACGGATGCGCCAGCGGTGGTTGCAGCGAGGCTTGCCGGATGCGCTGGACTTGCTCGTCATTTGCGTCGAGGCAGGGCTCGGTCTGGATCAGGCCATGCTGCGCGTCTCGCGCGAACTGGCGCTCGCCTATCCCAACCTCAGCGAGGAGTTGCAGTTGGTCAATTTTGAGGTGAGAGTCGGTAAGACGCGCGCGGAAGCTCTCCGAGGCTTCGCCACACGCACCGGAGTTGACGACCTTCAAGCGTTGGTTTCGATCCTGGTGCAGGCCGACCGCTTTGGCACAAGCGTTGCACAGGCATTGCGCGTCTACTCGGAAAATCTGCGAACGAAACGCCGGCAACGAGCCGAAGAACTTGCCGCCAAGACGTCGGTCAAGATGATTCCCGTGCTCGTTCTGTTCATCTTTCCTGCCCTGCTCACGGTAGTGCTAGGCCCGGCAGTGATTATGCTCATTCACCAGTTTGCGCCGATGCTCAGCAGATAAAGACTCGCCCCGCAAGCACCCCTCCAAAACCCGCGCGAGCCGCCACCTGTCGTCAACGTCGAACCCCGTAGGCTGCGCCGCAGACACTCTTCGCGCGCATTTGACTGGCTAGCGGCGCGGTACAAGGGGGAACTTCTGCAGCACAACGCCTTCGTCTTCCTTCACGGCGACGATCCGATTGACCGGCAGCTTGGCGTGTTTTTCGACCGCGCCGCTCGGCCAAGTGATTTCCAGCCAGTCCACGGTCTTCCTTCGCCCCAGTCCGAAATGGACGCGCGGGTCGCTCGCGCTCATATAGCTGGCCCCGCCCACCGCCTGCCTCACCTGCACAAGGTCTTCGGCCTGGATCTTGAGCCGGGCGCCGATGCCGTCGCGGTTAGACTTCGAGCCGATAAGGAAGACCGTGAGCCAGTTGTTGGCGGTGCCGCCGTCGTTTCGCATAAGCTGCGGAGACCCTCCACGGTTATTGACCGCGAAATCGATGCCGCCGTCATTGTCAAAATCCGCCGTCGCCAGCCCGCGTCCCGCCGTCGGCCGCATGAAATCCGGGCCGAGGAATTTGGAAATCTTGGCAAACTTACCGTGCCCGAGGTTTCGGAACATCAGCTTCGGCTCCATGTAGCGAACCTCGCTGTGATAGAGCTGGATATTATCCAGCATCGAGCTGTTCACCTGGCAGATGTCCTCCCAACCGTCATTGTCGTAATCCATAAACTTTGCGGCCACGCCGCTAAGTAAAATCGCTGAGTTCCCGATGCCGCAGGAGTACGTCGCGTCGTCAAACGTTTCGTCGTGATTGTTGTGGTAGAGACGGTCCAACTCGAAATCGAGGTGGGTGATGTAAATATCCGCCCAGCCGTCGCCATCGACGTCCTGTGCGTCAATGCCCATACCTGCCTCGTAGCGGCCGTCGGCACTGGCGGCAACACCGGAGATGAAAGAATCGTCTTCAAACGTTCCGTCGCGCTTGTTGATGAAGAGAAAATTGGGCCAGGTGTCGTTGGCGATGGCAATATCCGGCCACCCATCGTTGTTGAAGTCGGTGCATACGACGCCCATTCCCTTGGCCTCCGGCTTTGCGACACCCGATTTTGCCGAGACATCGCTGAACGTCCCATCGTGATTGTTATGGAAAAGCGCGATATGCTGGCCGTGGTAATTGTCGGGATGACAGTAAGCGCGATAGCCGGGCCGGTGCTCGCCGCAGTAAACATTGTTCTCAGGGGTCCAGTTGATATAGTTGCACACGATAAGATCGAGGTAACCGTCTCGGTCGTAGTCGAACCAGGCGGCGCTCGTGGACCATCCGCCTTCATCCGCCACCCCCGCCTTGGCGGTGACGTCGGTGAACGTGCCGTTTCCGTTGTTGTGGTAGAGGATGGCGCGCCCGTAACCGGTAACGTAAAGGTCCGGGTAGCCGTCGTTATCGTAATCGCCCACGGCGCATCCCTGGCCGTAATGGCCTTCTCCGGCCACCCCCGCCTTGGCCGTGACATCAGTGAACGTGCCATCGCCGTTGTTGCGATAGAGGGCGCAGCGTAGCGGGTGAGGCGGCGTATAAGCCGGCGTCTTCGACGTCTGCACGAAAAAGAGGTCATAGAGCCCGTCCCGGTTATAGTCGATCCACCCGACGCCGGTACCCATGGTTTCGAGGTAGTATTTCTGGGCCGTGGCGGTGGAATCTTGAAGGAAGGTAATGCCGCTCGCTCGGGCTACGTCCGTAAAGCGAACAGGAATGTCGATGGGCGGAGCCGCCGCGCTCAGTGGAGAGCGGAAAACGCTGGAAGCGGCCAGTGCCGCTCCGCTGCGGCGAAGGAAATCGCGCCGGGAAAACTTGGAAAAGTGTCCCTCCTTTCGATCGATCGTTCTCATTGCCGCCGTTTCCCACTTTTATAACAGCCAAGGACGCGCAGGAAGTCCGTGACTTCGGAGAGATCCGCGAGCGCGTTCTTGCATCTCGAGTCTTTGACGTTACCTGCAAAATCGAGGTAGAAAAAATACTCCCACGGGTGTCCTCGCAGCGGACGGGATTCCATCTTGGTCAGGTCAATTTCGCGGAGAGCAAAGACGCTGAGGCACTTAAAAAGCGCCCCGGGAACGTTGCGGGTGGAAAAAGCGATCGACACCTTGTTCGCCCCTGGAGGCGTAGCAGCTTTCCGTGAAAGCAGCAGGAAGCGCGTGTAGTTTTCGCTGTGGTCTTCGAGATGGCTTTTGAGGATGCGCCCGCCATAGATGCCGGCGGCCACACGACTCGCGATGGCGGCCGCGCTTACAACCTTTCGCTCCGCGAGCATCTTCACGCTACCCGCCGTGTCATAAAAGGGAATTTTCTCCACCTTGGGATGACGCTTGAAAAACTTGCCGCACTGCGCCAGGGCCACGGGATGGGAATAGACCTGGCGGAGGTTTCCCGTCGTCGTGCCGGCAAAAGCGATAAGGTTGTGGACGATGCGCAGATTCACTTCCCCGACGATGTGAAGATCGTTTTCAAGCAGCAGATCGTAGTTCTCGTAGACCGAGCCGGCGAGCGTGTTTTCGATCGGGGCCAGGCAGTAGCGCGCCTCGCCCTCGGCAACGCTCTTGAAGATATCCGCGAATGTCTCCTTGGGAAGCACGCGAGCGTCGCGCCCAAGCAGAGTCTGGGCGGCCTCCTCGCTGAATGAGCCGCGCTCGCCTTGAATAGCAACCGTAACCTGTGGCATAAATTGTTCCCCCGCTGGTATCGCAGAATGTGATTGGCCACCGCGATGTGCCCTACGACCCTCCCAAAAGACCGCGGAAAAAGAAATCCGAATACGCCCGGGCAAGCTCCTCTTCTGGGATAGAGCCCGCTACGCGGTACCACTGGTAAAGCCAATTGATCATCCCGAGCAGGGCAAAGGCCGCGAGCTTCGGCGAAATACCCCGTGTGCCGCCTGCCTGCTCCTGCACCAGGGAAATCAAATCCTCGAGGAAATGAACGTAGTCGCGCTTGCGAACGTCGATCTTCTCCCGCAGGGCTCCACGCAGCGAGCGATTCTCGTGCAGAATCACGGTGATTTCCATGTCGCGTGCCCGTACGATGAGATGAATGTGGCCGGCAATGGTTTGCCGGAGCTTTTCCCGCGGGTCTTCAATGGAGGCCACGCGGTCGCGTACGGTCTCCTTGAGAATATCCATGCCGTAATTCATGATCTCAAAAAGGAGGCGGTCCTTGCTGCCAATGTGGTGGTAAAGGCCTGCCTTGGTCAGTCCCACCGCTTCAGCGATCTCCTGCATGGAAGCGCCCGTGTAGCCCTTCTCGTAAAAGACACGGGCAGCAATGCGGCATATTTCGCGAAGCCTGTGCTGAGCGTCAGCGGTTTGCGGCACTACAGCAATTTATCACAGGCCGGCCCGCTCTACGTGTGTTCTCTGCGGCTAGGAAGGGTACAGCAGTGAGGACAGTGATTCTTTCAATGGTGCGGAAGGGGGGACTCGAACCCCCATGCTCTTGCGAGCGTCAGCCCCTCAAGCTGGTGCGTCTGCCAATTTCGCCACTTCCGCACATCATCAACCAAGCTGGGCGGCACACGCCGGAGAGTCAGGAGCGGGTGCGATTACTTGTGGGCCGGATTGCCGGGTTTCGCGGGCGCAGACTGACGCGGAGTGCTCTTTTGAAGCACAGAACTTGTCCCGCCCTTCGTTGCCCAGACGGAAAGCGTCACCGAGGTGACAATAAAGATGGCGCCAAGCACCCACGTGATCTTCGCCAGCGTTGAGACCGTTCCGCGCGGACCGAACGCGGCCTGGCTGACGCCTCCAAAAGCTGCGGTGATGTCCACGTTCTCGCCGCCCTGAATCAACACCACGAGAATAATGAACAGGCTTACTAGAATGTGCGCCGCCACAACAAGGCTGTGTACCATAATTGCGTTTTCTGCTCAGGCTCGATCATCATTCCGAGCGGAGCGAGGAATCTGCCTTCGAGTACGGGATTGAAAGAAAATCAGATTCCTCGGGTCGATCAAGAGCATCGACCTTCGAAATGACGGTGACCTCGTGCAGCCTTTCGTCAACAAACTTCCCGCGCGAGACGCTACGGGTAATTCACGATAGCGGAGAACGAATCACGCTTCAGGCTCGCTCCGCCCACCAGCGCCCCGTCAATCTCTTCCTGCGCCATCAAGCCTTGAATGTTGTCCGGCTTAACGCTGCCGCCGTACAGAATCCTGATCTGTTCCGCAACCGATTTGCCGATCTTCTCCGCGATCAGGCTTCGCAGGTAACGGTGACTCTGTGCGGCGATTTCAGGAGTAGCGGTGCGTCCCGTTCCAATCGCCCAGACGGGCTCATACGCTATGATGATACGGGAAAAGTCTGAGGCGGTCAACGCGGCGAAACCGCCGCTGAATTGCCGCTCAAGGATTTCATGGGTCCGATTGGCTTCGCGCTCGGCGAGCGTTTCGCCAACGCAGACAATCGGTGTAAGTCCGGCTTCGAGTGCCGCTTTCAGCTTGCGGTTCACCCGCTCGTCAGTTTCGCCGTGAATCTGGCGCCGCTCGGAATGCCCGATGATGACGTGCGTGCAGCCCGCTTCGCACAGCATCGGGGCGGAAACATCACCCGTGAAGGCGCCTTCCTTTTCCCAGGCTACGTCCTGCGCCGCCACCTGAATATTGCTGCCTGCGGCGGCCTTGGCTACGGCCTGGAGGGCCGTGAACGGCGGCGCCACAACGACTTCGCAGTGGCTTGCTTCGGCAACCTTGGGTCTAAGTGCCGCAATAAATTCCACGGCCTCGCCGATCTTCTTGTACATTTTCCAATTGCCCGCAATCACAGGACGACGCATAGAACCCCCGGGTAAGCAGAAGGCAGGCTTTCAGCTCCGAAACTGGATATTCCTGACTTCGCCTCGAAAGTAAGTAAAGTCGCCGGAGCGCAAGTGCCACGACGCCGTGACTTTCATCGGAACCAACATATCCGCGGCTCGCCGGTAGTCAGCAACAGCACCCGAGAACAGGCCAAGTGTGAGCTTCCCACTCTTATCCATCCGGTATCGCTCACCTCTCACACGTTCCGCAAAACCTTGAGCGTTGAATTCGAAAATCGCCGGGACGCTCAGGCCGCCCACTCGCATTGTAGCCTCCGCCGAGCGGGCATCGACGCTTCTCCAGACGATCTGTTCCGATGCCCAGATGGTTGGGAACCAGATGGTCTCGGCCAAGTAGCGTAATAATTCTCCCTGATCAAATTCCGGACCCGCTCCCTCCGCAAACTTGAACAAGGACCCCATTCCGTTCGCTGCCAAGTGGCCGTGACCGTTGACAAACTCGTCCGTTACCGAAAGCAAAAACGAGGGAAGACCTCGAATGCGAGCCTTCCAAACAAATGCCGGCGGGTCCGTGGAAAAAGCCTGCCAAGCGGCGAAAGGGAGCCAACGCCCTTCCTCGCTCATCCGCATGGAGCCTCGCTGAGTGAGACGAAGTTTACGGATGGGTTGTATTCCAACAATATTTGCGGCTTCTAAGTGACGCCGGACTGGCTCCGGCAGCTTACGCAGTCGCTCGCCCGAAATGGCAGAGCCGGGCATGAAACCTCGCCTTCTGCCTACTGCTTTTTGCCCACTGCCTTCTGCTCTTCCGTCAGCGCTTCGACGCCCGGCAGCTTCATGCCGGAAAGGAATTCGAGTGAGGCGCCACCGCCGGTGGAGATATGCGAAATCTTAGCAGCCACGCCGGCCTTCGCCACGGCGGCGACCGAATCACCTCCGCCCACGATGGAAGTTGCGCCGGATTCGGCCACGGCTTTCGCGACCGCCAGCGTGCCCTCAGCGAACTGGGGAATTTCAAAGACGCCCATCGGACCGTTCCACACAATCGTCTTTGCGCTCTTGATAATCTTGGCGAACTCCGCTGCTGTCGCCGGGCCAATGTCCGCGCCGACGCGACCGAGCGGGATGTCCACGGCCGTCACGACCTCAGCCTTGGCCGCCGGATCGATCTTTTCCGCTACAACGTGATCCTTGGGAAGCTGGAAGGCGACTTTCCGCTGCGCCGCCTCCTGGAGGAGTTCGCGCGCAAGGTCGAGCTTGTCGTCTTCAACCTTGGAATTGCCCACTTGGTGGCCTTGCGCCTTGAGGAACGTGTAAGCCATCGCGCCGCCGACGAGGACCGAATCCGCCTGCTTCATAAAGCTCTTGAGCAGCTCGATCTTGTCGGAAACCTTCGCGCCGCCCACAATGGCGACGTAAGGGTGAGCGGGATTTTCCACCGCCTTGCCAAGGTACTCAAGCTCCTTTTCCATCAGGAAACCGGCCGCGGCCGGTTGCAGGAGGTGCGCGATGGCCTCCGTCGAAGCGTGGGCGCGGTGCGCGGAGCCGAAAGCGTCCATCACGTAGACATCGGCCAGCGCCCCAAGCCGCCGCGCGAACGCGGGATCGTTCTTCTCCTCTTCCGGATGGAAGCGGACATTCTCGAGCAACAGGACTTCTCCATCCGCAAGCGCCTTGGCCGCCTGCTCGGCCTCCGGCCCTACGCAGTCTCCGGCAAATTTCACCGGCTCGCCAAGAAGCTCCGAAAGCCGCGTCGCTGCGGGCCGCAGGCTCATCCTCGGGTTTGGCTTGCCCTTCGGCCGGCCGAGGTGCGAAGCCAGGATCAATCGCGCACCGTGTTCGAGGGCGTACCGAATGGTCGGAAGCGAAGCCCGGATACGCGTATCGTCAGTCACATTTCCCGCCTCATCCAGCGGCACGTTGAAATCGACGCGCATGAAAACACGCTTGCCCTTCAAATTGACGTCACGAATCGAAAGTTTGGCCATTGTCCTCTAATTTCCTTTGCCACAAAGAGATTCTTGAAGCTGATGCCCACGGCAGAGATCGCGGTGCCTGTGGTCAGTCTTGCTAGCCCGGAGCGGCGTAATTGTGTACTGCTCCGGGAATCTGCGATCCAGTTCGACGCCTTACCGTCGGCCTTGGGCCACGGCTCGCCTCACACGAGCCTTCGTCCCCTTTGGACGGGGGCGCCTCCCGCTCACTCGCACAGAGTCCACAGCCTCGTATAGGGTTTCCGGGGCGATGTCGGCACCGTTCGGCCACGCTACCGTGCCTCCTTCGACAAAAAATTCACGGAAATACGCTGGGTCTTTGAGTGCTTCGAAGACCCGGCCCTTTAGCCAGGGGCGGAAGTCAACCGTCCGTTCGGAGAGGTCGTTGAAGGTGAGGTGGATACGAAACACCCTGGATACTCTGCCCCGGTCACAGAAGGCAGAAACGCCATCATGATTACTCCAGCGGGGCAATCCGATCCAAAGGCCTACCCTCTTTATGATCGGCATGTCCTAAGTCTCCTGTCACAGTTACGGTCGCTGTAGTTCGGCTCCGAAGGAGCAGCCTAATCTAGCCCAGGGCTGTCGCCCTGGGCTGTAATGTTACGCCGCTTCGCGGCTGTGCTACCTTACCGGGAAAGGCCCCCGAATTTACAAACGAGCCTCTGTGACAGCAGACTACGCGAGCCCGCGACTCTCCATTTACTGTAAGCTCTTACCGACGTACTTGACGAGATCGCGGACACGGCAGGAGTAACCCCACTCGTTATCGTACCAGGAGGTCACCTTGACGCACGTGCCGTCGATCACCTTGGTGAAGCCGGCGTCCACAATCGAAGAACGCGAGTCCCCGCCAAAATCCGTGGAAACCAGCTCTTCTGTCTCGTAGCCGAGAATTCCCTTGAGCGGTCCTTCCGCAGCCTTTTTCATGGCCGCCTGCAAATCTTCGGTAGTTGTGGCTTTTTCAACGAAAGCGACCAGGTCCACAACCGAGACGTTGGGCGTAGGTACGCGCATGGAAAAGCCATCGAGCTTACCCTTCAGCTCGGGAATCACAATGCCGACGGCTTTGGCCGCGCCGGTGGTAGTGGGAATGATGGAAACCGCCGCGGCTCGTGCCCGGCGCAAATCCTTGTGCGGAAAATCCAGAATGCGCTGGTCGTTGGTATAAGAATGAACGGTGGTCATGGCTCCGCGCACGATGCGGAAATTTTCGTGGACCACCTTAGCCACCGGAGCCAGACAATTCGTCGTGCAGGAGGCATTGGAGATGATGTGGTGTTTCGCGGGATTGTACATTTTCTCGTTGACGCCGAGCACGATGGTGAGGTCCTCGCCGCCCTTGCCAGGCGCGGTGATGATGACTTTCTTCACGCTGCCGCGCAGGTGCTTTTTGGCATCTTCGCCCTTCGTGAATTTGCCCGTGGATTCCACCACCACCTGCACGCCGAACGACGCCCAGTCGAGCTTTGCTGGATCCATTTCTTTGAACACGCGAATGCTCTTGCCATCAACACGAATGCAGTCGTCCCCGTGTCCGACGTTGTTCGGCAGCGTGCCGAGAACTGAGTCATATTTTAGTAGGTGCGCGAGTGTGCGGGGATCGGTGAGGTCGTTTGTCGCGACAACTTCAAGTTCAGGATCGCCAAGCGCGGCGCGAAGTACGTTCCGCCCAATGCGTCCAAATCCGTTAATTCCAACCTTTACCGGCATCAAACTGCCCTCCCATCAAGTTGATTGTGTGTTTATTGAACATACCATTCTAGGCGGCTCAAGCAACGGTGGTCAAACTCCCCGCACCTGTTCGCCACCCATGAAGTTATCGTCTCTCGCAATTATCCGCTGTGAGGCCTGTCACAAGCGAAAATTGATTTTAATGAAAAATGTCCGCTAGAATGACGCCATGACACAGAAAGCTTTTGGGCAGGATATTCGGAGGGTTGGGAGGCGGGGTTGGGCGGCTGGCGCGGTGGTGCTGATTTCTGCAATCGCGCTGATCGGGCTGGTAAGGCCAGCCATAATCTCCGCACAGAGGCCCGTTGCGCAGACGAAGCTGCGGCAGAGCTTGGTTGACTTCCTGCGGCGACAATACGCCATTGTCGACACGGTTCAAGTGACGGCGGGTCCGCTTCAACCATCTGCCGACCCGTCTTTCTATCAGACGCTGATAACCGTCCAGAACGGTACAAAAAGCTCCTCGCAACTTGTCAGCATTTCGAAGAATGGCCGTTATGTGGCCATGACGGCCCTGGTTCCTCTCGGGCCGGACACCCGCACTGCCATTACGGACGCCATGCGGAACGACCTGAAACTCGGAAGCGAGTGGTCTCTCAACGTGGGGTCCTTTCACGAATCGGTGGCTCCCGGCTTTTACCAGACCACGGTGACCGCGGAAGCGCACGGCCAGAAACGCGCCGGAGCGTTTTTCGTGACGAGTGACAAGCGTTTCCTGGTTTTGGGTGAGGTCTACCTGCTTCGCACAAGGAGCGAAAACGAGCGGTTAATCACGACTCGTAACCAACCCTGCTCCGGCCCTGCCGACGCACCAGTTACCATCGTGGAGTATGCCGACCTTGAGTGCCCTATGTGCGCGCGCATGCAGCCTTTCCTCGAAAACGACGTGATCCCCCGCTACGGCAATAAGGTTCGGGTGGTGTATAAGGATTTTCCCTTGCCAGAGCATCCATGGTCGCGGCAGGCGGCCGTTGCCAACGAGTGCGCGTACCAGATCGATCCTTCAGCGTTCGTGCGCTACCGCACCTCCATCTTCGCGCACCAAAACGACATCAACGTGGCCAACGTGCGCCAGATGCTGCTGGACCTTGGCGAGCAGGCCGGCGTCAATCGACTCAGGCTGGCCGCGTGCATCGATTCGCAGGCATCCTTGCCGAGAATAGAAGCCGACGTGCGCGAGGCAAACACTTTGCAGGTAATAAGCACGCCCACATGTTTCATCAATGGTGAGAGGGTGGTCGGCCTGGCGTCGCCCAGTGACTTCTTCAAGGTGATCGACAAGGCGCTGGCCCGCGACCGCAAGTAGCATGTACCCGAACGCGCTGAAGGGTGAAGCGAGGCTGCCGCGCAGCATCTCATCAGCCGGAAATCAGGCGCGACGAAGCGGCTTTCCAAAAACACGTCATACACGAGGTCAAAGCGCTTGTTGAAAAACGGCCACACCATGTCATTCCGAGAAGCCGAAGGCGGCGAGGAATCTCGTCGTTGCCTCACTTTCAGTGCGAGATTCCTCGCTCCGCTCGGAATGACACCATCCCGAGACGTTGTTCAACAAGCTCCTAAACGATTGCGCGTAAGATTGGGGACAGCAGTTATATTACTGGCGCTCATCTGCGCCAGTTCTGCGCCGGGCGCAGCCGGGGCGCAGCCGGCAACTCAGGCTTCTGAAGCGATGCGCGATAAGATCGCGCAATACCTCCGAAGACGATTCTCGGTGCCCGCATCAGCCAAGGTCACGGTTGGACCGCTGACGCCGTCCATTTACCCCGGTTTCGACCGCACTACCGTCACTTTAACTGAAGGGAATCGGACCGGAACGCAGAGCTATTACGTCTCCAAGGGCGGGCAGTATCTCATCCAGGGCGTCCTTTACCCCCTGAATGTCGATCCGCGAAAGGAAGTGGAGGAAATCATCCAGACGAAGGACCAGCCCTCCGCTGGATCAGCCGACGCGCCCGTAACGATCGTCGAATATGCGGACCTGGAATGCCCCATGTGCGCGCAAATGCAGCAGGTGCTGGAAAATCAACTGCTGCCCAAGTATGACGGAAAGGTGCGCGTCATTTTCAAGGAGTTTCCGCTCTTCAGCATTCACCCCTGGGCAGTCATGGGGGCCCTGGCCAGCGAGTGCGCTTATCAGATCAACCCATCCGATTTTTCGGCCTACCGAACGCTTATCTTCAAAAACCAGGCCACCATCCAGGCCAAGACAGCACGCGACCAGTTGCTGGCTTTGGGCGCGCAAGCCGGACTCGACCGTACCAAACTGGCTTCTTGCATTGACGCCAAGAGCGCTTTGCCGCGCGTCAGGCAGGATTTCCTGGAAGGGGAGAAACTCGGCGTTAGCAGCACCCCGACCTTCTTCATCAACGGCAAAATGTACGCCGGCGCTTTGACCCCGGCGGAGCTCTTCAAGGCGGTTGACGAAGCCCTTGCACAGGCAACGAGCAAATAACAACTGTAATTACGATTTCCGGTGAAGGGCACGCTTGAGATTATCTCGATAGCTTTTGAGAGCGCTGCGTCCACGGCTGGTAATCCTCAGAAAGGTTGAGGGAATTTTGCCGCGAAACGACTTTTCCACCTCAAGGTAGCCGGCTTCTTCCAGCCTGGAAATGTGGCTGGAGAGATTTCCCTTGGTTAGCCCGGAGATGTTCTCCAAGAACCGGAACTCCACACCCCCTGCTTCCGCCAGCACAGTCAGAATCACCAGGCGCGCGGGTTCGTGTACGAGGCGGTCCAGGTTTAACAGGTCTTCCAGGTCCGCTCTCATGCCGCGTCCCTCAGAGTACGCATTTTCCGCCGGAGCTTCAGAAATTCCACGTGTTCAACCAATCCCACCGGGACCATAACCAGCGCGACGATCTGAGCTACAAACATGAATGCGCGGACCCATATGGCTCGCGGAGGGCCGGCCAGAGGGCTGCCGCTGAGCAGGATGGCGGAGAATAGGAAAAGCGCGACCCCGACCACAAACTCGGAGGGAGCGCGCAGATACCGCCAGACAATCAACGGCAGCGCCAGCAACAGCGCGACATAGATCAGAATGCCCAACAGGGTGGCCACGAAAAGTCCTCCGGCAGGCTGTAAATCACAAAGCCGCTCGCAGTCAGGCTGATGAGTGCCATGACCCCGGTGAGCAGCGCCTGAACTGGGCGCTCCCACACCCGCCCCCGCGCTGCGTCACGCGTCCGCTGGATTGATAGTAATGTTCGCGGAGCCACTCTTTGCCAAAAACCCAGCCAAACGGCGCGGCGCCCAGCAGAAGCCGGCCGAACGTCCCGAGTTGAATATGGCTCACCAAGTATACGGACAGGAACAGCAGTCCGCCTCCGAATACGTGACCCAATCCAACCGCATTTTTCGAAAACTTCGCATATTGGCGCGTTACCTTCTCCAGTTCGGAGAGTTTCTTCGGCGAAACTTCAGGGGACCCATTCACAATGTCCGTCATGTTTTCAACCCCTCTCCGAGAGGACCATTAGGCCGGGCTCTCTACACCTACAAACTAGTCTGCATAACAAACATGTCTTTGTCAAGAATAATTTCTTGAAAAATGCCTCCGCCCCGGCCTTGGCAGACGCCCGCCGCCTGTGTATTATTAAGTAAGTAGGCCCCTCGCGGACGTATTGTTAGGAGGTCCGCCATGTCCCTCACGAACTCTTCCTGCCAAACAACGATCTCGCCAGCTTGCACGCTGCAAACCGGCCGTCAAAGGCTCAATTCTGCGGGTCTGGGAAAAATCGCTAGGCTAGGGACTTTGAGCGAAATTGATAGGCCGGTATTGCTCTGGAAACCCACCAAGTTACTGAAAGCAAACAACATTAGAATTTGCTTATGACGAGCAAAGCCAAAACCAAAGCCAAGCTTTTCGGCCATAAATGGATTAAGTAATTTAGAATGATAATCTTATAAAGGCTAGGGCAAAGCCCGCAATATATATAAGTCATAGAAAACAAATGACATACACAAATAGCCGGCGCTGGGAAAATATGAGCTGAAATCAAGCCTGCCCCATCGCATTGGGAGCACTGCAGCGAGCCCTGCGGGAACGGCCGGAGATGGGCCGTCACGGACGAGAGATAACGCGTGTTTGACACAAGGGTGCACAAATCCGTAGGATAAGAATTTGCGGTTTTGGGAAAGGATTTCGTCTATGTATGCCATTGTCCGGACGGGCGGGAAACAATACAGGGTCTCCCCAGGCGACGTGATCCGCGTCGAGCGGTTGCGCGGCGAGGCGGGTTCGGTGGTGGAGTTCAATCACGTGTTCGCAGTGCGCGGGAAAACGTTGCAGGCAGGCAAGCCGCTTGTCGATGGCGCCAAAGTGACGGGCGTTATTCTCGGCGAGGGGCGCGGCAAAAAGATTCGCGTTTTGAAATATAAGCGAAAGAAGCAGTATCGCCGTGTCCTCGGGCACCGCCAGGATTTCACCGAAGTTCTCATCAAGGAAGTTGCCGGTGCCTAGCAATCCGGCATTCAGGAACGCAAAGGAATTTTAGGCATGGCTCATAAAAAGGGACTCGGCAGTTCGCGAAATGGGCGGGATTCAAATGCCCAGCGGCTGGGGGTGAAACGCTTCGGCGGCCAGTTGGTGACGGGCGGATCGATTTTGGTTCGGCAGCGGGGCACGCGGCTGAAGCCCGGCGCAAATGTGGGGCTCGGCAAGGACGACACGCTCTTTGCCAAGGTAACGGGCGTCGTTCAGTTCGAGAATAAGGGCCGCATGGGCCGCTTCGTCAGCATTCTTGCTTCAAAGGCGGACTGAAAACTTGACGCGGCCGCGTATCGTTTTACCGCTCTTGCCAGCCACATTGTAACCGTCGGCGTGCTTTGCGGGCAGAAGTGAAGAACCGCACTTATAGCCATCCCCTTCTCTGACAAATCGTCGAGACACACTACGCCGCAAATCCCGGGCAGGGGCCCGTCCGCCAACTTCCGGGTTCTCCCACTCATCCTTATTTTCGCAAGAGCTGTGACTTGAGCTAGACTTTGGATGGAGCGTATCGTCCTCTGGAGACGGAGAGGCGCGAAGCATGTTTATCGACGAAGCCAGGATCAGCGTGGTGGGCGGAGCCGGAGGCAACGGCTGCATGGCGTTTCGCCGCGAAAAATACGTTCCGCGCGGCGGTCCGAGCGGAGGTGACGGTGGGAACGGCGGCAGCGTTTATCTTGAAGGTGACGAAGGGCTGAACACGCTGCTGCAGTTCCGCTACAATCACGAATTTACGGCGGAGCGCGGCCGGCACGGTGAAGGTTCGAACCGACACGGGAGGAGCGGTGAAGATCTGGTGATCCGAGTCCCGGTCGGCACAATCGTTTACGATGAGGTGACCGGCGCGCCGCTTTGGGACTTTGACCAGCCCCGTCAACGTTATCTGGCCGCGCGCGGCGGCCGGGGCGGTCGGGGTAACGCCCGTTTCGCCACTTCGGTGAACCAGGCGCCGCGTCGCGCCGATCCTGGCGAGCCGGGCGAAGAAGCAAGGCTGCGCCTTGAGCTGAAGCTTTTGGCGGACGCCGGACTGGTGGGCTTGCCGAACGTGGGGAAGTCGACCCTGATCTCACGCCTCAGCGCCGCGCGGCCGCGCATCGCGGACTATCCTTTCACGACGCTCGAGCCGGTGCTTGGCGTCGTGGCGGTCGATCCGGAGCGCTCGTTCGTGCTGGCGGACATTCCCGGGCTCATCGAGGGAGCGCATTCGGGGCGGGGCCTGGGCGTGCGATTCCTGCGGCACATCGAACGCACGCGAGTCCTGCTTCACCTCATCGATGCCGCGGAACAAAACGGACGCGATCCGGCCGAAGACTACCGCGTGATCGTCTCCGAACTTGAGCGTTTCAGCCCGGCGGTGGCGCGTAAGCCGATGATCCTGGTCGCCTCGCGCGTGGATGCAGCGGGTACAGGAGAACGGCTGGAAGCGCTGCGGCGTTTCTGCAGGGAGCAAGGCCAGAGGCTTTATGAAATCTCCGCGGTGACCGGCGAAGGGCTGGAAGCCTTGAAAGGCGCAGCGTGGGAGACACTTGAAGCAGCGCCGCGCCCGATGGCAGGAGCCGTGTCAACGTAACGGGTGGCGAAAAAAACCTTCTGGCATGTCATGCTGAGCAGATCCGCGGGTGGCAGACATCGTCTTTCGATGTCTTCGAGGCTTCCAGGCCGCACACATGCCGAAAGTCGGCATGCATGCACCACCCAGCGGTAAACCCTGCGAAGCGTCCTGGCATTTCGCAAATGCCGAGATTCTTCGTCGCCTTCGGCTCTTCAGAATGACGTGCTCCCAGCGTTGCTCAGCAATCTGCCAGCGCTTCTGATATTGGAAATCACCCACGAGTGAACATCGCTCTTTTTGGCGGAACCTTCGATCCCATCCATTCCGGGCACCTGCAGGCCGCCCGAGCGGCGACCCGCCGGTTCCGGCTGGACCGGGTCCTGTTCATTCCCGCCGGCAGCCCGCCGCACAAGCGGCGCGTGCGCCTTACACCCTACGTCCACCGATACGCCATGGTGGCGCTGGCGTGTGCGGGCGAGCCGAAATTCGTGCCGTCGTTGCTTGAGTCGCCGCGGCCAGACGGCCGATTGCATTATTCCGTGGGGACGGCGCGAGCCGTTTCGAAATCGTTGCGGCCGGACGACCGGTTGTTTTTCCTGCTCGGCCTGGATGCCTTCCTCGATGTGCCTCAGTGGAAATCGCCGGAGCGGCTGGCGGCTCTTGCGGAATTTATCGTGGTTTCGCGCCCCGGCTTCCGGATCGAGCAGGTGCTGGCGGCGATGCCGGCGCACTTCGTGAACGGGGGCCGGCGGCGCGGCGCCATTATCCGGGAGAGACTGCACGTGCTCGACGGAGTCAACGTCCCCGCTTCTTCGACCGGCATCCGCCAGGCGCTCGCCCAAGGACGCTCCGTCACTGGCCTTATTCCCCGGCTTGTGGAAGAATACATCCTGAAGGCCGAATTCTATAAACCCAAAACGCGCAGAGGGTCTTACGCATGACGGCTGGTCTCCGGGACGCGATTCGCGCCGCCCAGGACCGGAAGGCGCTGGACCTGAGCCTGTTCGACCTGCGGGGCGTCTCCTCGTTCACGGACTTCTTCTTGATCTGCACGGGGACTTCGACGCGTCACACGCAGGGCATTTCGGACGCTATTGTCGAGAGGTTGAAGAAGTCCGGCCTGACGCCTGCTCACATCGAAGGGTATCCGCAGGCAGAATGGATCCTGCTCGATTACTTAAGCTTCGTCGTACACATTTTCATCGAGCGCGCCAGGCTCTTTTACGATCTCGAGCGTTTGTGGCGAAGCGCGAAGCGTGTGGAACTGCCCGAATGAGGAAGCGAAAGATTAGCTTATGAGTTGGTTTCGACGCGAAAAACAACCACTTGAAGCGCCCAAAGTGAAGCGGGTGCAGACAGAAGGCCTTTGGACGAAGTGCGAGAAGTGCAAGCAGACGCTGTGGAAAAAGGACCTCGAAGCGAACCTGTTCTGCTGCCCGAAGTGTGCTCACCACTTCCGCATGTCCGCCCGGGACAGACTGGCGATGCTGTTTGACGACGGACAATACACCGAGCACGATACCGATCTGCGGTCGTCTGATCCGCTTGGTTTCAAGGATACAAAGAGCTATAAGGATCGGCTGAAGAAAGCGGAGCGCGAGACAGGACTTCGAGATGCGCTCATTTCCGGTGAGGGATTGCTGGATGGACGGCGCGTCAATATTTGCGCCATGGAGTTTCGGTTTATTGGCGGGAGCATGGGCGCGGTGGTGGGAGAAAAGATCGCCCGCGCCATCGACCGTTCGATTGCCGGCCTGGTGCCCCTGATTGTCGTATCGTGTTCGGGCGGAGCGCGAATGATGGAAGGGACGATCAGCCTGATGCAGATGGCCAAAGTCAGTGCCTCGCTGGCGGGCCTTGATGAAGTCCGAGTTCCCTACATCTCCGTTCTTACCGATCCGACCACGGGGGGCGTTTCCGCGAGCTTCGCCATGCTGGGCGATCTGAACATCGCCGAGCCTGACGCTCTGATTGGCTTTGCCGGACCGCGCGTGATCGAGCAGACGATCCGCCAAAAGCTGCCCGACGGTTTTCAGCGTGCCGAATTCCTGCTTGAACATGGCATGTTGGACGCCATCGTTCCCCGAAAAGAACTGAAGGGCTATCTCGCCGGAGTGCTGGGCCTGCTTGCAGCTCCCCCCTGCGAGCGCGCGGGAGGCAGCGCGTGAGCGAGGATGCCGATGAATTACGCGGAATGCGTGAGCTATCTCACCGACCTTGGGCACGAGGTAGGGCGCGCGAAATTCGACCTGACGGCAATCCGTCACCTTCTCGGGGCGCTTGGCGACCCGCAGCTTCACTACCCCACGGCAATCGTCGCGGGAACTAACGGCAAGGGATCGACCTGCGCAATGCTCGCAGAGATCCTGCACCAGGCCGGCTACCGGACCGGCCTTTACACCTCACCTCACCTCATCCGCGTGAACGAAAGGATCCGGGTGGCGGGCCGCGAGATTGCCGATGAGGAACTGGCGTCGGCGGCCACTGTGGTCCGGCAGCGCGTGGAGCGCCTGATCGCGCGCGGCGAGCTCAGGGCCCGGCTGAGCTTCTTCGAATTCCTCACGGCGACTGCCTTCCTCTATTTTGAGCGTCAGGCGGCGGATTTTGCCGTGCTGGAAGTGGGCATGGGCGGGCGGCTGGACGCGACCAACGTCGCCGATCCCCGGCTGGCGGTGATCACCAACGTTGATCTGGACCACCAGCAGTTTCTTGGCGACACGCGGGCGGCAATTGCAGCGGAAAAGGCCGGAGTGATCCGGCCGCACCGACCGGTGCTCTCGGGATGCGAAGACGAAGAAGCAGCCCAAGTGATCCGGCGCCGCGCCCGGGAGTGCGAAGCCAAGCTGGTTGACTTACCGGCGCGAGCGCGGATTCTGAAGGCTCACGACCGCGACGGCTCATTCAGCTTTGATTTGGAGCTCGACGGCGAAGCGTTTCCGGGCCTCTTCCCGTCGCTTGCAGGCAGAGTTCAGATCAAAAACGCAACGGCAGCGGTGGCCGCTGCGCTCGCGCTCGATCGGCAGAGGATGAAGATTCCTCGGGCCGCTATCCGGGAAGGCTTGCGAGCCACGCGCTGGCCGGGACGGCTGGAAGTGATTCATGGGCGGCCACCGGTGCTACTGGATGGGGCGCACAACCCGGCCGCCGCGCGGGAGTTGGCCCGGTTCGTCAAGGAGGAGTTTGCCCACCGCCGCCTGCGGCTGGTTTACGCCTCGATGCGTGATAAAGCGGTGGATGAAATCGCTGCCGCGCTTTTTCCGCTGGCCGAGGAGGTTTACCTCACGCAAACCGGGACGCTCCGCTCGGCCACGCCGGATGAAATCCTGGCGCGGGCGGGCAGGTGGCCAGCATCTTTTGTCATTCAGCCGGACCCCGTGCGCGCCGTCGAGGCGGCCTTCCAGTCAAGTGCGGAGGATGACGTCGTGTTAGTCAGCGGCTCGTTGTTCCTTGTCGGCGCTGTCATGCAGGCAAGCATGGAGGGGCGCCTTGCGCTCGAGCCGGCGGCGGCGCCGCGTCCCACAAGCTCTCTCGTGTGATGAAGCGCGAAGAACACCAGGCCGGGCGGCTGTTGCGCAGCCGTTTGAAGGATGCCCTCAGCTTTCTACGCGCATTCCTCGTTATTGATCCGCTGATTTACTTTTACACAGCCGTATGCGGTGCGGCATCGCTTGCCGGCTCGCTGGTTGACTCCGGAGGGCGCTGGCAGCACGGCTGCGCACGGTTCTGGTCACGACTGATTTTGAAAACGAGCGGTATCCGGCTGAAGCTGGAAGGCGTCGAGAACATTCCTCGCGCCGGAGCGACCATCTTTTGCGCCAATCACCCGAGCGCGATGGATATACCCATTCTTCTGGTTTGCCTGCCGGTGCAGTTCCGCTTTGTCGCCAAGCGGACGCTGTTCCACGTGCCGTTTCTCGGCTGGCACCTGCGACGCTCCGGCCACATCCCGGTGGACCGCGATCGGCCTCACAAGGCGATGAAGAGTCTGGACCAGGCGGCCGAGCGCATCCGCGCCGGCTGTCCGGTGGTTCTGTTTCCCGAAGGGCATCGCAGTCGCGACGGAAGCATGGGCCCGTTCAGGACAGGGTCGTTTTATCTCGCCGTACGTTCCGGCGTCCCGGTGACGCCCATTACCATCCGGGGTAGCCGCGCCGTGTTGAAGCCGGATTCGCTCCACGTCCGTCCGGGCACGGTGGAAGTGTTTTTCCATCGGCCGATTCCCACCGCGAGTTTGACGACCAAAGACGTCGGCCCTCTGGCCGACCGCATCCGCAGCACGATCCTCTCACAGTTTGAGTCGAAATCGCCCTCACCCAGTCCGGGGTAACGTCTCCATTTATTGCCGAAGCGGCGTGAGACCGCCAGTGGAGAGCTCAACTCGCCGTTGAGGAATCAAACCGAGACACGACCCCCAAGTCCAGGACTGGGCATCTTCGCGGGCCGCGGTGTGCGATACTTGAGACATGCGGCGGGTTTTCGTTATATGTCTCATCGGTGCCTGGGCGCTCGCATCCTGCCCACGCGTATACGAAGCGCAGGAAAGAGCCTTGCCGCCAACGCACATCAACCCGGCGGCGCAGGCGTTGCTCAATCAGGCCATTCAGGCGCTCGGCGGACCGGCGTTCCTGGACGCCAGAACCTTGAGCACGACGGGCCGGGCCTTCTCAATCCAGGATGGCGTGACTGAAGGGTTTGTACATTACGAAAGCGCGCAGGAATTCCCTGACAAGCGGCGCCTCTCCTACGGATTCGGCAAGCACAAGGCCGTAACACTGATCAACGTTGGCGGCGACGGTTGGGAAATCGATCGGTACGGACTGATCGATCAGTCGTCGCGTCGAATTCGCCAGTGGCAACTGGCCAACCGCTACAGCCTGGAAAACGTATTGCAACGGCTGATCCACGAACCGGGTACGCTCGTTCAGAACGGAGGGCAGGATTTTGTGAATAACCAGCCCACCTCGGTGGTGGACATCCTCGACGCCCGGCAGGTCGACGTGAAACTCTATCTGGACATGCAGACGCACCTTCCCATCCAGATTGAGTACCGGCTGTTGAATCCAAAGACGCAGGAACAGGACGAGTACAGGGATGTTTACGCCGATTATCAGCGGGTCCAGGGCGTCGAGACTCCGATGCACCTAGTTCGTTACGTCAACGGCGAACGCGTTGCGGAGACGTTCCGTTTCACCGCGCGCTATAATGAGAGTTATCCTGCTAACGCGTTCCAGCCATCCGGCTGAGTGTAGTTTATATTTGTTATAATGCCCGTTTGGAGGCTTGGTGATTCGAGGGGACAGTGTGCGCTCGACGACGATTCTCAGCGTGCGTCGCGACGGCCGTCTGGCCATGGGTGGCGATGGCCAGGTGACTATGGGCGAGAGCATCGTGAAGCAAAACGCCCGCAAGATCCGCCGGCTGTACAACGATAAGATTCTCGCTGGCTTTGCGGGCAGCACGGCGGATGCGCTCTCTCTCTTCTCTCGCTTCGAACAGAAGCTCGAGGAATACCACGGGAATCTGAGCCGCGCCGTGGTGGAACTCGCCAAGGACTGGCGCACGGACCGCGCCCTGCGTCACCTGGAAGCATTGTTGCTGGTGGCGGATGAGAAGAATACGTATCTGGTCAGCGGCAACGGCGACGTGATCGAGCCGGACGACGGGATTGTCGCCATTGGGTCCGGAGGACCGTATGCGCTGGCGGCGGCGCGCGCGCTAGCCAAGCACACCTCGCTCGGCTCGAAAGCGATCGTTGAAGAAGCGCTCTCGCTCTCCGCGCAAATCTGCATTTACACGAACGAGCACTTGGTCATCGAAGAACTCTGAGAAGCAAGGGCAAGACAATGGGAGGGCGGGCGTATTCCGATGGTGTTCTATTTGCCTGAAAGCATCGAAGCAGCGGTCGGACTCGACGAACTGACTCCGCGACAGATTGTGGCGGAGCTCGATAAGCACGTGGTGGGGCAGGCGGAGGCCAAGCGTTCCGTCGCTATCGCCCTCCGCAACCGGCTGCGCCGGCAAAAGCTTCCTGAAGACCTGGCCGAAGAGATCCTGCCCAAGAACATCATCATGATCGGCCCGACCGGCGTGGGCAAAACGGAAATTGCACGCCGTCTGGCCCGCCTCACCAATTCACCGTTTATCAAGGTGGAAGCTTCCCGGTTCACGGAAGTCGGCTACGTCGGGCGCGACGTTGAATCCATGATTCGTGACCTCGTGGAAATCGCCATCGACATGGTGCGCGAGGAAAAAGCGAACGAGGTGGAGGAAAAAGCCGAACAGAACGCCGAAGAAAGGCTACTCGACCTGTTGCTGCCGCCGAGTCCTGCCGCACGCGCCGACGGGACTCCTCCGGACGAGGCCGAGCGGCAGAAGGAACGCCAGCGCACGCGCGAAAAGCTGCGCGCGCAGTTACGCGAAGGGAAACTCGATGAGCGGCAAGTCGAAGTCGACGTCCGCGAGCGGAGCTTCCCGGCTTTCGAAATCGTCTCCTCGCAAGGAATCGAGGAGATGGACATCAACATCAAAGACATTATTCCCGGCCTTTTCGGCCAGCGCTCGAAGAAACGCCGCATGCAGGTTTCGGAAGCGATGGAATACCTGATTCAGGACGAAGAAAGCCGACTCATTGACATGGATCAGGTCACGCGCGCGGCGGTCGAGCGGGTTGAACAGTCCGGCATCATCTTCCTCGATGAGATCGACAAGATCGCCGGCCGCGAGCACGGCCACGGGCCAGACGTGAGCCGCGAGGGCGTGCAGCGCGACATCCTCCCCATCGTCGAAGGGACCACCGTGAACACCCGCTACGGCATGGTGAGAACGGACCACATCCTCTTCATCGCCGCCGGCGCCTTCCACGTGAGTAAACCCTCGGACCTGATCCCGGAACTTCAGGGCCGCTTTCCGATCCGGGTCGAGTTACACTCGTTGACCACGGAGGATTTCATTCGCATTCTCAAGGAGCCGAAGAGCGCCCTCGTCAAGCAGTACACGGCGCTGCTCGAAACCGAAGGCATCAAACTCAGTTTCTCTGACGAGGCGCTTGAAGAAGTCGCGCGCTTCGCCGCGCTGGTCAACGAGCAAACGGAAAACATCGGCGCCCGGCGCCTCCACACGATTATGGAAAAGCTGCTCGACGAGATCTCTTTCGAGGGGCCTGACCTGAAGAAGAAGACCGTTCGCATTGACATGGACTACGTCCAAAAAGAGTTGGCCGACATTGTCAAGAACCAGGACTTGAGCCGGTACATCCTGTGACCCGGCGTAGCCGCCCCCTCCATACCTCCCGAACCCGATTGCGCATCGCGAGCCGCCGTCTTCGCTTGATCCCGGCCATATCCGCAGCCTGCATATTGGGTGCGTGCGCCGCCGAAGGCCCTCCCAGACCTCCTCGAATTCAAATCCCTGAAAAAGTTAATGACATCCGTGTCACGCAGGCCGGCCGGACGCTGCGCCTAAGTTTTACAATGCCACAGCGCGCTACAGACGGGCGTCTCCTGACTAAACCGGTTGAAATCCAAATCTTCCGGCAGATTTCACCGCCCGGTCAGCCGTACGCCGTGCCCTTCCTCGCTGTCCATCCGTGGTTAGATCTCAAGCCGGCCGCACGAACGAAGTTTCAGCACGGCAGCCAGATTATCTATGAGGACCGCCTCTCGCCGCAGCAGTTCGACTCCGAGCTCGACAACCTGTTTACGTTCGCGGTCGTTACGCTCACGCGAAGCTTCCGTGGACGGCCCCGCCGGAGCGATGTTTCCAATCTCGCGCGCACGGAACTGCTCAACGTTTCGTCTCCCATCACGGGTCTGCGTGTGGTTGAAGCGCCTCACGCTCTGAAACTGCGATGGTCTCCGCCCGCGCGTGGACTTAGCCACAAACCGCTCGCCCCGCTTTCGGGATACCGCGTCTATCGAGGTCTGAAGCAATTCGCCCGGTCGCCCTACGCCTCCACGAGGAGCCCTTCATACGCCGATAACCAGTTTGACTTCGGCACGAGGTATTTCTACAGCATCCGCGCACTCTTCGCCAAAAACGGCTATACGGCGGAGAGTGACGACTCAAAGCCCACCGAGATCATTCCCCGCAACATCTATCCTCCTCCGCCACCGAACGGTCTTGAAGCGGTCTATGCGATGGGGGCGATGCAGTTGATCTGGAATCCAAGCACAGCCGCCGGCGTCGCCGGATATAACGTCTACCGAGAAGGCAACGAACCGCCCAAGCGGCTGAACAGCTCGTTGCTGCGCACGCCAACCTTTCAGGACCACACCGTGATCCCCGGAAGACGTTATACTTATTGGGTGACTGCGGTCGATGTGAACGGTAACGAAAGCTCGCGTTCCACCTCGGTCACGGTGGAAACGCGCTGACCTTAGACACATTGATTCTGGAGGCTTGATGGCTGAGTTTGTAAAGGTAGCCGACCTCGCTGGGCTCAAACCCGGCAACTGCACGGCCGTGGAAACGGGCGGCAAAACGATCTTCCTCTGTAATGTCGAGCGAACCGTCTACGCGCTCGATAACACCTGCCTTCATCGCGGCGGGCCGCTGAACGAAGGAGAAGTCGATGGCGCCATCGTGACATGTCCGTGGCACGGATGGCAGTATGACATCCGCACGGGAGAAAATTGTGATGATCAATCTCAAAAGCTTTCGACCTACGCGGTGAAAATCGAGGATGGCGCCATAATGGTAGCCGTGTGACCTTCTCCATCAGCCAGCGTCCCGGGTCAAGGCCTTGTTGAAGAGTTGATGCCCGGTTCGCTGCTCTAATGACACCCGGCCGGAATTGTCATGCCCGAGCTTCCAGAAGTTGAAACAGTCCGCCGCGGGCTTGAACGCCGCGTTACCGGACGTCGGATTGGGCCGATCGAAGTCTTGAACCCGCTCGTGATCCGCGGCGAGCCCGACGCCTTCCGGGACTTCCTGGAAGGACGGCGGATCGGGTCTGTGCGGCGCAAGGGCAAGACCCTGGCTATCAGCCTGGCCTCGAACGGTAGCGAGGCAGGGCACCTTATGGTGCGACTCGGCATGACGGGGCAGCTTGTTGTCTCTGCTCGCCATGCGCCTATCCTGCCACATACGCACGTGCGGATCAGCCTCGGCGAAGACGGCGAAGAGCTGCGCTTCCGCGATCCACGGCGGTTCGGAATGCTCCGTTGCTGCACGGCGTGCGAGACGCAAAGAGTTTTTGGCGCCCTCGGCCCGGACGCCCTGGAAATTACATCCCGGCAATTTCAACACACCCTCCGCGGTCGGAGCGGCGCGATCAAGGGATGGCTTTTGAACCAGCGGATGCTGTCTGGCCTGGGCAACATCTACGCGGATGAAGCGCTGTTTGCAGCGCGCATTCATCCTAAGACGCCGGCCGGAGCGCTTTCCGGAACCGCAGCCCAAGCTCTGCTCCTCGTTGTCCGCCGCGTTTTGCGGCGGGCGGTTAAGCTGCAGGGAACGAGCTTCCGCGACTACGTTGACATCGAGGGCCATCCGGGCCAATTCGAGCCTCGCCTCCAGGCATACGCCAGAACGGGGCTTCCGTGTCCGCGCTGCGGAGTGACGATCCGCCGCGTCGTGGTCTGCGGACGGAGCAGCCACTTTTGCCCCGCGTGCCAGCGGCCAGGGCGGCGCGGCGCGCGGCAGGCGGCTCAATAGCCGTGCCTGTTTGTGTTAGAATTTTTTTGTTAGCAATCACTTAGCCCAATCCTGGCGAGGCTGTCGGAGCTTATGCCCAAAGTCGGACTGGTGAGTTTAGGCTGTCCCAAGAACCTTGTGGACAGCGAAGTCATGCTGGGCGCACTGGTCCGCCAAGGCCACGAAATCACTGCGGACGCTTCCCAGGCCGACATAATTATCGTCAATACGTGCAGCTTTATCGGTCCCGCCAAGCAGGAGTCGATTGACACGATCCTCGAGATGGCAGAGCACAAAAGGAGAGGCACTGCGAAAAGGTTGGTCGTAGCCGGCTGCTTGGTGGAGCGCTATCGCAGCCAGATTCTGGAGGAAATCCCGGAAGTCGATTATGTGATGGGCACCAACGAGCTTGAGCGCGTGGGCGAGGCCTGCCAACTCTCGAACGGCGCGCGCCAATCCGTTCTTCCGTCTTCCCCTTACCTCTACCAAGAATTCACCCCTCGCATTATTTCCAGTCCCCCGGGATCGGCCTACATTAAGATCGCGGAGGGCTGCGATCACACCTGCTCGTTCTGCGTGATTCCGCAGATGCGCGGTCGCTTCCGATCACGACGCTTCGCGTCTGTGGTGCGGGAGGCCGGAGACCTGGTAGCGCGCGGCGCTCGTGAGCTGGTTCTGGTTGGCCAGGACAACACGAGCTATGGAGAAGACTTGGGATTGCGCGACGGTCTGGCGCGGCTCCTGCGCGAACTCGCTCAGATCCCCGGCCTTATTTGGCTCCGCTTTCTTTACTGTTATCCGAATCGTGTAACGGACGCGCTGATCGAAGTGGTCGCCGAATCACCGCGCGTCGCAAAGTATTTCGACATCCCGCTCCAACACGCCGCGGCCCCGGTTCTGAAGAGTATGCGTCGCGGCTCCAGCGGTAAGCACTTCCTGAAACTGCTGGAAAAAATCCGCTCGGCCATTCCGGGCGTGACGCTACGGACGTCGCTGATCACGGGTTTTCCCGGTGAAACCGAGGAGGATTTCCGGGTTCTTCTGGATTTTGTCGAAGAGGCGCAATTCGACCGCCTCGGCGTCTTTCGTTATTCGAACGAGGAGACCGCGGCTTCCTTCCGCCTGCCAAACCTCGTCCCTGCCAGAATTTCGCACCAGAGGCGCAGAAAGATTTTGGCGCTGCAACGCCGCATTTCGCGGCGCAAGTTGAAGGCGTTGGTCGGAAAGCGTCTTCCTGTGTTAGTAGAAGGTCCGGCAGCGGAGACAGACTTGGTTCTCAAAGGACGGCTTGAATCGCAGGCTCCAGAGGTAGACGGGAACGTCTTCATCAACGATTGCAACGGGTCGTCACCTCAGCCGGGCGAGTTCCGCTGGGCGACGATTACAGCGTCGTCGGATTTCGACGTCGTAGCACGCCTCGAAGTGGAGCGCTTCGGCGATCCGTTGCCAGAGGCGAGACGGATTACCGCCTCGGGGCTGGTTCGCATCCAGCCGGCGGCTGTCCTGAGTAGTGGAGATGCTCTGCCCCATCTGTAAACGCGAAATGCGGTGGGAGGGAAATCCGTTTCGTCCCTTCTGCAGCGAACGTTGCAAGCTGATCGATCTGGACAACTGGCTGGAAGGAAGGTACCGGATCAACACGAAGGAAGCAGCCGGGCCGGAGCAGAAAGAATCGCGGCAGGACGACGCCGAGGCTGACGTTGAGTGACCGAGCGGCGGTACGCTTGGCGACGGTTGGAAAGTTAGGCCGGTTTCCTATCGCGCCAGGGACCGCCGGTTCGGCGCTTGGTATCGTTATCGTAGCCCTGCTCGGACGGTTACCACTGGAGCCAAAAACGCTGGCGGCGACGCTTGGCGGCTTGACTGTGGCGCTCTACTGTGCGGGCGCGTGGGCTGCGGGTGGAGCGGAAAGGTTCTTCAATACCGTCGACCCTGGGATAGTGATCATTGACGAAGTCGTGGGACAGATGGTCGTTTTCCTGTGGCGCCCCGCTTCGGGTTGGCTGTGGTTGACGGCGGGATTCGTTCTGTTCAGGTTCTTTGATGTGATTAAGCCCTTCCCGGCGAGACGGAGCGAGCGCTTGCGTGGAGGATGGGGCGTTATGACCGATGATGTGGTGGCCGGCGCATACGCGGCGGCGGCCCTGTTCTTGTTAGGATTCGCGCTTCGATGACTTTGTGGAAGAAGGCAACAAGGCCGGTGCATCCAATGCAAAAACTCGAACCGGTTCCTGGAAAGCCGATCATCAAGGAAGTCACGCCCCTTGCGGCCATTGCCGGTGGAGAGCTATTCATCCGGGGCAGCAGCCTAACTGCAAACGGTCGCGTCAGGCCCCTCGTGCGCTTCGGTGACCGTCCGGCCAGCTTGCTCATGAGCTCTTCAGACCGGTTAGTGGTCCGCGTGCCTGAAGGAGCGGTGAGTGGTGAACTGACGGTGGACACCGGCTCGGCCGTGAGCTCGCCTATCGCCATCAGCGTCGGCGTATGCCTGGCGGAGAATCTTCACCCTGTCGCCAACCCCGCGGTTGACGCGGCAGGTAACGTCTTCACCACCTTCAGCGGCAGTCGCGGCCAGAAAACGCCGGTGTCTGTCTACAAGGTCGACCGCGAAGGTCAGGTTCACCCGTTTCTCAGTGGCCTCATGAACCCTACCGGGCTCGCCTTCGACCACGACGGCTTGCTTTATATCTCAAGCCGCATGGAAGGCAGGATTTATCAGGTCACGCCTCACGGTGATTCCATGACCTACGCCGAGGGCATGGGCATCGCTACCGGAATTGCCTTCGACAAAGAAGAAAACCTTTACGTCGGCGATCGTAGCGGCACGATTTTCAAGATCAATCGAGAGCGGCAGATCTTTGTGTTCGCCACCCTCGAGCCGAGCGTCGCCGCCTACCACTTGGCTTTCAGCCCCGACGGCCTCCTCTACGTGACCGGTCCGACGACTTCAAGCTTCGACCATATCTATCGCATCTCGCCAGCCGGCGAAGTCTCCTCCTTCTATCGCGGACTCGGCCGACCCCAAGGTCTGCTTTATGACGGGCAGGGCAATGTCTACGTGGCAGCTTCCCTCGGAGGCAGGCGAGGCGTCGTACGCATCACACCGGAGGGCAAGGCGGATCTCGTGATTTCGGGCCAGAGCATTGTCGGATTGGCGTTTACTCCGCGTCATACTCTTGCTTTAGCCTCCAATGCGGCGCTTTATGAGATCAAAACACAAATTGAGGGAGTTCAACTGCCGGCAGGCCGCGAAGCAGATTAGGCTAGCAAACCCATGGGTTTGTAGCAGCGGCCCGTGCCGTTTAGGGTAGGCTGTCGCCACAAAAATTTCCGGTCAGGCTGCAGTTTCGGAACTCCAGCGAACCTCTTGGGCTGGCCTTCGCGGGACCACGCTCGCCTCCGCCGCCCATCCCAATTGGTGCGTTACTCACACCGGATCGTGCAGAGGGGACGCAAGGGTGAGAGGGTCGGCAAACGCCAGACTAAAAACCTCAATCCCCTAACCCTTGATTCACGAAAAAGTTATGGTATACTCCCGTAGCAGAGGGTACCTTTGGTCAGCGACGTGCTCTTAAATGCGAAGGAATTTCAAACTAACGGAGGTTGCAACCCTATATGAAGAAGCTCCTTACGCTGTTATTCACTTTGTGCTTGGGAGTTTCGCTGGGAATGCCGGTCTTTGCTGCCCCGGCGTCCTCGGCTTCGAGCACAATTCATTTTCTGAAAAAGAAGAAAAAGAAGAAGCACCACAAGAAAAAGAAGAAGATGATGCTCGTAAGCCCCAGCAGCATGTAAGTTCCGTCGCCGGCTTCGTGGAATCTGAAGCCGCATCTTCTTCGAGGAAGTGGAAACAGGTCCCCGGTAAACAAGCCGGGGCCTGTTTTTTATTTCCATCCTGGGATAAAGCTTCAGCCCTTCGAGTTTATTCTGTTTCTTGACGGTTCTATGAATTCCCCGCAGCCTTTGTCCTTACCGAAACATCTCAGCTATTAGGCCCCACACCAAGCCTCCGCCAGTGAGCAAGCCGTCTGCGGAATGGTGTCGAAGTGATGGCTCTTCCCTAAAGAAATTCAGAGCGACAGAAAGTGCGTTTATAATGCTCTATAGGGAGGATCGTAACTTTGCCAGGGGAAACAACAGCGCAAACACGGGCAGAGGCGCTTTCCGGGAGCGCCCTCGATGAGCTTTGCATCAATACCATCCGCTGTCTGGCCATGGATGCTACACAGAAGGCCAAGTCCGGCCATCCCGGATTGCCGATGGGCACAGCGGCTATGGCGTACGTGCTTTGGACTAAGTACCTTCGGTATGATCCCCGCAATCCGCATTGGCCGAATCGCGACCGCTTCGTTCTTTCGGCGGGTCACGGCTGCATGTTGCTTTACAGCCTGCTGCACCTGACAGGTTTTGACCTGTCGTTGGAAGAGTTGCAGCGGTTTCGCCAGTGGGGCAGCAAGACACCCGGTCATCCCGAGTACGGGCTCGCACCGGGCGTGGAGACCACGACCGGGCCGCTCGGTCAGGGCTTCGGCACGGCAGTAGGCATGGCCATAGCCGAAAAATACCTCGCCGCACACTTCAATCGTCCCGGCCATACCTTGATTGACTACCGGGTTTACGCGCTGGTGAGCGACGGAGATTTGATGGAAGGAATCTCGTCGGAATCGGCGTCCCTGGCCGGCCACTTGGCGTTGAACAACCTGATCTATCTTTACGACAACAATCATGTTTCTTTAGAGGGGCCGACGGATTGGGCGTTCACCGAAGATGTCGGCAAACGATTCGAAGGCTACGGGTGGTTTGTGCAGAATCTTCCCGACGGCAACGACCTGCATGCTGTGGGCAAGGCTCTCCAGGTCGCCGCGGCAGAAAGCGACCGGCCTTCGCTCATCATCGCCCGCACTCATATCGGTTACGGCAGTCCACACAAGCAGGACACCTACCTGGCACACGGCAACCCGCTGGGCGAGGAAGAAGTGAAACTCACGAAGCAGAAATTCGGATGGCCGATCGAGCCCACGTTCTACATCCCGCCCCAAGCTCTGGCCGAATTCCGGAAGGGCATCGACCGCGGTGCTAACCTGGAAGATGAGTGGATACAGCGCCTAGTCGCTTATCAGCGGACATACCCGCAACTGGCCGCGGAATGGGACCGCTTTGCGCGCGGCGAAGTTCCCGACGGCTGGAAGAGCAAGATCCCGGCGTTCAAGCCCTCCGACGGGCCCATGGCTACGCGCCAGGCTTCCGGAAAGGTCCTGAACGCCGTTGCTGCAAGTCTTCCCACGCTCATGGGTGGATCTGCGGATCTCAATCCCTCGACGGACACCTATCTTAAAGACTTCGGGGATTTTCAAAAAGGCCAGTACGGCAATCGGAATGTCCATTTCGGTGTGCGGGAGCATGCCATGGGAGCGGCCGTAAATGGAATGGCGCTGAGCGGCCTCCTCGCCTTCGGAGCCACGTTTTTCAACTTCTCCGATTACATGCGGCCCGCCGTCCGCCTGGCAGCTCTGATGGAGGCCCACTCCATTTTTGTCTACACCCACGATAGCGTCTTTCTTGGTGAAGACGGCCCCACCCACCAACCGGTAGAGCAAATCCCTTCGCTTCGTGCAATGCCCAATCTGTGCCTCATCCGTCCAGGCGATGCCAACGAGACGGCCATGGCGTGGCGGGTGGCAGTCGAACACAAGGCCGGCCCGGTCGCGCTGATTCTCACCCGCCAGGCCTTGCCTATTCTCGATCGCGCGAAGTACGCCTCCGCCGAAGGGCTCACGCGTGGCGCTTACGTTCTTGCGGATGCAAACGGCAAGACGCCCGGCGTTTTGTTGATCGCTTCGGGGTCGGAATTGTCGCTCGCCGTCGAGGCTTTCGAGCAATTGAAATCAGAGGGCCAAGCCGCACGCGTGGTCAGCATGCCGAGCTGGGAGCTGTTTGAAGCGCAGCCGGCAAACTACCGCCAGGAAACATTGCCTGATGGCTTCACGATTCGGATTGCGATTGAAGCCGCCGCTCCCTTCGGATGGGAGCGGTACGTGGGAGCCCGAGGAACCGTGATCGGGATGAGCCGCTTCGGAGCCTCCGCGCCTTATAAGGTTCTGGCCGAAAAGTTTGGCTTCACGCGTGACGCCGTGGTCGCCAAGGCCCGCGAACTGATTGGACGACAGACATGAAAGTCTCGAATTCAAGGGAGAGTATATCCTGTGAGTGAAGCCAAGGTTTTGACTCCAGTTCAGACGCCCGAAACAGGTGGGCGGCAAACTCCTCAGCCCTGTGCGATGGTCATCTTCGGTGCTTCGGGCGACCTCACTGAGCGCAAGCTCGTTCCGGCGCTCTACTATCTATCGCGGGCAAAGCTCCTTCCGGACGGCTTCTCCGTCATCGGCTGCGCTAAGACGCAATACAACAACGATTCCTTCCGCGCCAAGATGCAGGAGGGAGTCAAGAAATACCTGAACGTGTCGAGTTCGGATAACCCGATTCTCGACGCGTTCACTCGCGACATTCACTACATCGCCGACGATTTTGGCGACCCAGCCGCGTACGGGCAACTCAAGGACCTTCTGGACAAACTCGACCGCGAGCGGGGAACCGGCGGCAACCGTTTGTTTTACCTGGCAACGCCGCCGAGCTTTTTCCCCATCATCGTGAATCACTTGGGCGCGGTGGGCTTGGCGCAGCCTAAAGAGCTGGGCAAGAACTGGACTCACATAGTTATCGAGAAACCCTTCGGACGCGATCTTGACTCCGCCCGCGAACTGAACCGCATTGTCACAAGCGTGTTTAAGGAAGATCAGATTTACCGGATCGATCATTACCTCGGCAAAGAGACCGTTCAGAACCTTTTGGTTTTCCGCTTCGGCAACGGCATCTTCGAACCCTTCTGGAACCGCAGGTACATTGATCACGTGCAGATCACAGTGGCGGAAGAGATCGGCGTGGAGAATCGCGGGGCCTATTACGAAGAGGCTGGATTGGTGAGGGACATGATCCAGAACCACGTCCTCTCGCTGTTGAGCCTCATCGCCATGGAGCCGCCCGCTATCTTCAACGCCACCGCGGTGCGCGATGAGAAATCGAAAGTCATGCGCGCGGTCCGTCCTATTGACCTCGACCATCTGGCCGAAGCCGCGGTGCGCGGGCAGTATGTCGAGGGATGGTGTAACGGCGAGCGAATGCCGGCCTATCGCTCCGAGCCGAAAGTTTCCCCGCAGTCCACCACGGAGACCTTTGCGGCGCTCAAACTTTACATCGATAACTGGCGCTGGGCCGACGTGCCCTTTTACGTGCGGTCAGGAAAACGCTTGCCGAAACGCGTGAGTGAAATCAACATCCGCTTCCGTCCGGCGCCTCATCTTCTCTTCAAGGGAACCAGCACGACGGAAATCCGCGGAAATCACCTTTCGATCCACATTCAGCCCAATGAAGGCATGTCCCTGAGGTTCAACGCCAAGATCCCGGCCACGACGATGCAAATCCGGCCCGTCACGATGGAATTTCGTTACGAAGATGCCTTCGGTCATGCGGTGCCGACCACCGCTTACGAAACGCTGCTACTCGACTGCATGGTGGGCGATAGTATGCTGTTCACCCGCGCCGACTTTGTGGATCTCGCATGGGAGCTCATCACTCCGCTGCTTGACCGCTGGCAAGAGGACGGCCGAAAGGGGATGTCCTTTTACGAGGCGGGGACATGGGGACCGCCCGAAGCGGACGCCTTCATCGACCGCGACGGTCGGAAGTGGCAAGAGTTGTAAGTTTCGTTCAGGATGCCAGAACCTCGAATTCTTGTCTTTAAGAACCTCGACGAATTGAGCCAGGCCGCAGCCAGGGAATTCTCCTCCCTGGCCACGCAGTCGGCGGCAGCCAACGGGCTCTTTACAGTGGCCCTTTCGGGAGGGTCGACGCCGAAGGAGTTTTACCAACTCCTCGCGACTCCTGCGTTCAAAATACCCTGGACTCGCGTCCATCTTTTCCAGGTAGACGAGCGCTGTGTTCCGCCCGATCATCCCCAAAGCAACTACAAGATGATCCGCGAAGCGTTGCTCGATCGCGCTCCATTGCCCGCCGCCAACTTCCATCGCATGGCCGCGGAGCAACCGGATCGCGAAGCTGCAGCGGAAAATTACGCGACCGAGCTTCGGAAGACGGTTGGAGCCGGGCCGGGCGAGTGGCCCCGCCTGGACGTAATATTTCTTGGTATGGGCGAGGACGGCCATACCGCGTCCCTCTTTCCAGGGACCGCAGCGCTGAATGAACGCGAGCGTGCCGTGTGCCCGAATTACGTCGAAAAGCTGAAAATGTACCGCCTGACGCTCACCCTCCCCACACTGAACGCCGCGGCGCGCGCCGTGTTCCTGGTGGCCGGCGAGGCAAAGGCTGAAACCGTGCGCCAGGTTCTGCGCTCTACGGACGGCACTCCGCCGTTTCCGTCGCAGAGGATTCAGCCTGCATATGGGAGCGTGACGTGGTATCTGGACGCGGCGGCCGCACGGCTACTCTAGCTGCGTTGTCCCCAACTAGCCCGCCTGCGGCTCCCCTCTTTGCCCAAGGAGAGGACGAGGAAGTGGTCCGCCGCTAGGGACACCAGCGCTGAGGCAAGCTCCCGATTTTGATGATCAAGATCGCGCCATCCATCCTATCAGCAGACTTCATGCGTCTTGGCGAGCAGGTGCTGGAAGCCGAGGCGGCAGGAGTGGATCGCGTTCAGATTGACGTTATGGACGGCCGCTTTGTCCCTAACATCACCTTCGGCGCGGTGGCCATCAAGAGCCTGCGTCCGCTCACCCGCCTTCAGCTCGAAGCGCACCTCATGGTGACTCCTCCGGAAGACTTTATCAAGTGCATCGCCGAGGCTGGCGCGGACACGATCATCATCCACCAGGAGGCGACGCCGCACCTACATCGCGCCGTTCAGCAAATACACGCGCTCGGCAAGAAGGCGGGCGTCGCGCTGAATCCTTCTTCCCCTGCCTGCCTGCTCAGCGAAGTGCTCGACGATCTCCAACTCGTTTTAGTGATGACGGTCAACCCCGGTTTTGGGGGACAGGAGTTCATTCCGCGCACGCTGCACAAGATTCGGAGAGTTCGCGACATGATGCAGGAGCGCGGCATAAACTGCGAAGTGGAAGTCGACGGCGGCATCAATTTGCACACAGCACCCCAGGTCGTCAAAGCCGGAGCGAACGTGCTGGTGGCGGGAACCGCAGTTTTCGATTCCCCGGACGGCATCGCCGGTGCGGTTCAAGCGCTTCTTTCCGCCTGCGCGTCTTTTGAACCCACGTAACCACCAACTTCGCCCAGGATGCCCTTCTCCAGGGTTTTCGTAACCAAGAGAATTCGGCTGAGCTCAGACCAGCCGAGCCAGTTTGCGATATTCTGGCGGCCGGCCCGGCGACAGCTTACTTTCAAACACAAAGAACTCGCTTACGTGAAACTGACCCATGCTCGCGTTCTCATCGCGATTTGCCGCGGTCACGAGCGCTGGCACGGGGGAAGCAAGCCGGGCAAGGGTAAGGTGCGGTAGGAAGGGCCGACGTTCTTGCGCGAAGCCTGCCTCTGCCGCAGCGGCTTCAACGCGCGCTGCCAACATGCCAAGCTCTGGTGGAGCTTCAACGCCGGCCCAGAACACACGCGGGTTGCGGGCATCCGGGAAGAACCCAAAGCCTTTCACTTCTACCGTAAACGGCTTAAACCTGCCGGAAGCCTCCAGGCGCTTGATAAGCTCCGCCAGGCGGGCTTCAGAGGCGTCGCCGAGAAACTTCAGAGTGAGGTGAATGCTTTCGGCACGAACCCAGCGGACTTCGCCCTTACGACCCGGAGAAGAAGCCATTGCGGTTCGAAACAAGTCCTCCCGGCGCGTCAGCTCGGCGCGAAGCGAATCCGGCAAATCAATAGCGACGAACGCTCGCATCGTCAGTCTCTCACTCGCCGCCGGATCATTTCCAAGGCCATCTGCGAGGCCCAGTACCTTACCCGTTGACGCTCCCCGGGAAAACGAAACTCGCGCACGCTCGTTCCACGGGCGTCGGTAAGGGCGATGAAGACGAGGCCAACCGGCTTTTCCGCCGAACCGCCGCCGGGTCCTGCGATGCCGGTGAGACCGACTCCGATGGAGGAGGCCGCGCGCGTCCGAATCCCTTCACTCAAAGCGTGCGCCACAGTCTTGGACACCGCGCCTTCCCGCTCGATCAGCGCCGCAGGCACACCAGCCAGCCGGATTTTGAGCTCGTTGCTGTAGCACACCGCTCCGCCCAAAAAGAAATTTGAGCTGCCGGGGACGCGCGTCAGCCGCTCGCTGACCAGTCCGCCCGTGCAGCTTTCTGCCACGGCGAGCGTGAGCTGCTTCATCATCAGATACATTCCAACCACTTCTTCCAGCGACTCACCGTGCGCAGAAAAGACGTGCTCGCCGAGCGCCAGCTCAATCTTGTCGCCGAGTTCACCGAGGAGCGCCTCGGCTTCCTCTTCGCTTGCGGCGCGGGCTCGCAGATGAACCTCGATGGTTCCGGGCTTGGAGAGTATGGTGGTCGCGGGGTTCTGGTAGGGCGTGTAAAGCGGAGCAATGACGCGATCCACCTCGGATTCAGGCAGGCCGATGATCTTATAAACGCGCGTCCGAATTCTCTCTTTTCCTCCCACGCGCTCGAGAAGCGGCATGCAATGCGATTCAAACATCGGCTCGAGCTCTCGAGGAGGACCTGGAAGCAGGATTACGATGACGCCATCGCGCTCAATCCAGATTCCGGGCGCCGTGCCGTGGGCATTTTCCAGCCACTGCGCTCCTTCCGGCAATAGCGACTGGCGCAAATTGTTCGGCGGCATCGAGCGGTTCAGGCTTTCAAAACGCTTTTCAATGCGACTGCGGATTTCTGGATTTTCGCGCAAGGGACGGCCAAGCACCTCGGCTACAACGTTTCGTGTAATGTCGTCTTCGGTTGGTCCCAGGCCACCGGTCAGGATGATGAGCGCCGAGCGCCGCAAGGCGTTCTGAAAAGCATCTGTCAGCCGGTCGTGATCGTCACCGGCAATGATCCTGTAGCGGACCTCGATTCCCAAGGCATTGAGTTTGCCGGTGAGGTAAAGAGAATTCGTGTCAGTCCCGAAAGGCGTTAGCAGCTCGGAGCCTACGGCGATGATTTCAGCGTCCATGCTTAGAGCTTATCCTCAGTAGTAGCATTTTGGAAAAAGAGCTATGTAGAACGCCCTTATTGTACGCCGAAGTCCGGCATTGCACCCCAGCGCTTCCCTTGATATTCTGGCGGCACCGTCATCCTGCGACGGGAAAGAGCAGAATCGTATGCCCACTGAGATCGGAACGAGCCGGCTGAAATCGACCGCCGCGGCAGGTAAGCTCTTTATGGTCGCTACGCCGATTGGCAACCTAGAAGACATTACTTTGCGAGCGATTCGAACGCTGAAGGAAGCCGATTTGATCGCCTGCGAAGACACTCGCCGCACCCAGGCGCTGCTTGAGCGTTACGCGATCCACACGAACGTCATCAGCTACCACGAGCACAATGAGATGACCCGCGGTCCTGAACTGGTTCTGCTCATGGAGGAGGGCAGCCGGATTGCCCTTGTCTCCGACGCCGGTATGCCCGTAGTTTCCGACCCCGGCTACCGATTGGTCCGCCTTGCCATCCGCCACGGGATTACCATCGAGCCGGTCCCGGGTCCCTCAGCTCTTATCACGTCGCTTTCGGCCGCCGGTCTCCCCCTTGATCGGTTCCAGTTCCTCGCCTTCTTGCCCTCCAAGCGGATGGCCCGGCAGAAGGCTCTTCGTGGCCTCGCCGACAGCGCCGAAACACTGGTCTTCTACGAGGCGCCTCACCGCATCGTCGAGATGCTCGAAGACGTCCTAAAAGTGCTCGGCGACCGTCCGCTGGTGATTGCTCGGGAAGTTACCAAGATACATGAGGAGTTCATTCGCGGCCTTACTTCTGAGGTCATCAAGAAGCTGAAGGCGAAGCGGGTGAAGGGCGAGATCACCGCCATTGTAGGGCCGCCTGACCGTGAGGCGCAAAAAGCCGCGGCGGCGGCTGCGCTTAAATCCGTGAGGCGGGACGTCGATCGGCTCATGCGCCGCCAGGGCGTGAGCGAGCGCGAGGCGCTGAAACTCCTAGCACGCTCAAGCGGCATCTCCAAGAGCGAGCTCTATCGCCGCCTTCAAGCGGAAAAAGCGGTGAGGGGTGACGAGTAAGAGTCCCGTCCGGCACAGTCCGCTCTTTACTCATCACTGCTGCTGAAGCTGAACCGCAAAGAAATCATCGACTCGCTCCAGAACTTCGTGCGTACTCTGCGCGCTCTGCACACTGCGCCGGAGCTCGGCGCCGTTGCGTACCCCGTGCGTAAACCAACCCGCAAATTGCTTCATCTTGCCGACGCTGCCGGGCGTGTCCTCTTCGACAAGCATGGCGTAATATGAGCGGATCAGTTCATAGCGGTCGGCTTCGGAGGGTCGGGCGTAACTTCCGGTGGCAAAGTACTCCGTCATTTGCCGGAAGATCCATGGATTCGAGGGCGCCGCGCGGCCGATCATGACGCCGTCGCAGCCGGTCTCGACCGCGAGCGCTTCCGCATCCTCGGGTTTCATAACGTCTCCATTACCGATGACAGGGATGCGCACGGCCGATTTGACCTGAGCGATGATTTCCCATTTCGCCCTTCCGCTATAGCCTTGCGCGCGCGTGCGGGGATGGACGGCAATGGCTTCGACGCCGCACTCTTCCGCCATTCGCGCCACGGTAACGGCTACAATCTCCTCGTCGCTCCATCCGGAGCGAATCTTCGTGGTGAAGGGGATGCAAACGGCCGCGCGGATCTTCTTGAAAATCCGCTCGAGTAAGGGCAAGTCTCGCAGCAATCCGGAGCCGCCGCACTTCACCACCTTTTTGGCCGGGCAGCCGAGATTCAGATCGACGATATCGAAACCCAGGTCTTCGATCATTCGCGCCGCATCCGCCAAGTGATTCGGATCGGAGCCGAAGATTTGCGCGGTAATGGGCCGCTCTTCTTCGAGATAGTAGAGGAAGCGCCGGGATTTGATGTTCTGGCGGAGCATACCTTCTGAGGACACAAACTCCGTCATAATCAGGCCGCAGCCACCCAGGTGCTTGATGAAGCGGCGAAAGACCGTGTCCGTGATGCCGGCCATCGGCGCCAGGATGTGGGCCGGCCGGATGGGTACGTGCCGGATTCGCAATTCTTCAAACATCATTTCGATCACGCGCGAAGCCGCGCTTCACGCCTGCGCCTGCCCGCGCGTTAAGCCGACCTTCCGTCCGGCATCTGCCGGGCTGAAGCCCGGCGCTACTTCAACAGTTCCGTAGCGGGAGCGGCTGCAAAGCGCATTCTTCCTTCCGCCACCAGCTCTGCGCCCCGATAAATCCTGCCGCGCAGCTCGCCCAGATTTTCGCGCCACTTCAGCACTTCCGCCTCGGCCAGCAGTCGGTCGCCCGGCTCGACGGGCGCTTTGATCCGAGCTTCGGGAATCTGCAGAATCACAGCGATCTTGCCCGCCATCTCAGGCCGCTCCAGTACCAGGACGGCGCCGAGCTGCGTGGTCATTTCAATCAGGATGGCGGAGGGGACGATCGGCACTCCGGGAAAGTGTCCTGCCGCAAAATGTTCGTCAGCCGTGAACGTCTTCACCCCGGCGATACGCTTGCCAGGCTCGAACTCCGTAATACGGTCCAGCAGCAGGAAGGGATATCGGTGGGGCAGAATCGACTGGATCGCGGATTGATCCATCACGGGATTCGCCTGTGCGTTCATTCTGTTTTGGCCGTCGTGGTTTGCATTGCGCGGCCCGGCAACCAATAGGGCCCAGCCAGGCACGCGGCGCGTCGGGTCGGTAAATCAGCGGTCTGATGTCTTCAAGAGCTCGCGTCCGAGCGCGCGGTTGCGGCCTGTCCACTCGCCAGGGCGATTCTTCTCCATTTCGTACTGCGCCCGCATACTTTCGAGCTTCGAATCGAGTTCGTCGAGGCAGCTCACGGCCAGCGCTTCGGGGAACATAGGCTCTTTTGGAGAGCCGAATTCGAGCTTGCCGTGATGAGAAAGGATGATGTGCTCGATCCGATCTTTCAAATCGGCCGGGAAGTCGGGAATGTCCGCCATCTTCTCGCTCACGATTCCGAGGCCAATCGAGATGTGGCCAAGAAGCTGGCCGCGCGTCGAGTAACGGAAAGAGCGGTCGAAACGCAACTCCTCCATTTTCCCAACGTCATGGAGCACCACCCCGGCCAGCACCAGCGAGCGGTCAAGCCACGGATAGTGATCGCACAGCGCATCGCCCAGTCGCCACAGCGAACTCACGTGTTCGAGCAACCCTCCGAGGAACGCGTGATGCAGCGTAGCCGCGGCCGGAACCAGTTTATATTTTTCGGCGATGGCGGAGTCGCCCATCACGGATAGCAGCAACTGGCGCAACGGGTCTTCGGGCACCTGGCCGATACGCTCCACGAGCGCCGCGTACATCTGCTCCGGATCTTGCGTGGTGCGAGGAAGGTAATCAAGCAGATCGAGGCCGTCCTCGGCGACACGGGAGATGCCTCCGACCGAAAGCTGGAGCGCGCCGAGATAATTTTCTACCGAGCCCGTGACCCGGACGATGTCGTCCACCTCAAAATCGGACTTCAGGCGATCGCAATCCCAAAGCTTGCCGCGCACAACACCGGTGGTGTCACGGAATTCTAGGTCGAGGTACGCTTTCCCGTTTCGCGCGGTGCGGCGTTCCTTGCCCTGGAGGAGAAACGTGGTGTCGAAAGGCTGGCCGGGCTTCAGACCATCGACGAAGGTCTGCTTCATTGCTCCGCTTCCTGGGCCGACCCGGGCTCGCCCGGGTGAACCGCACCCGTGTCCACAAAGCCGGGCGCCAGGAAGATGTAGCTTTGCTTGCGAAGCCGGGTGAGATAGGCGCGCAGCGCCGGCGCCATCTTTTGTTCGTAAAGGATGTTATCCACCTGCTGCTGGACTTCGTTGAACTTGGGCGCGCCGGGGCTGCGCTGGTTAATCACTTTCACGATGATGTAACCGTACTGCGTGGGAATAACCTTGCTCCAATCGCCCGGGTCAAGACCTTTAAGCGAGTTCGCAATGACCGGCTGGAGCGAACCGGTCGGGAAAAAACCGACGTCGCCGCCGGACTTGGCGTTAGGCCCATCGGAGTATTGCTTGACGATCTCGGCCCATTTTGCTCCGGCCTGGAGCTTCTTGAAGGCGGCGTCGGCGCGCTGGCTGGCTTTCACGGCGCCCCACTTGTCCTTCGATATCTGAATTTCGGCCAATTCGTCGCCCGCCGGCGAGGCAAACTCCTGTTTATGGGCATTGAAATACTTTCTTGCTTCGGCCCGCGTCACCATGATGCGCGACCCGACCTGCTGCTCGATCACCTGTTGGGTCAGAAGCCCCCGCCGGATGTTGTTCTCGAAGTCCTCCCAAATCAATCCCTGCTTTTCAACTTCTTTTTGGAGGTCCTGGATGCTCGCCAGGCCCAACTGCTTGCGAATCTGATCCAGACGCTCAACGACTTGCACGTCCACACTGATACCGACGTCTTTGGCCTTTTGCACGAGAAGGTCCTGGTCAATCATGTCGCGGAGCAGGTTCTTTTTCTCGCGCTGATACACCGCTTCGACCTTTGGGTTCTGGAAGGGATCGGTCTTCGGATCCCCGAGTTGATGGGAGGCCTCTTGCTCCTGTGCCTCCCGAGCGATCTGCCCGCGCAGCTTCTCTTTTTGCTCGTCGTATTGGCGCTGGGTAATGATCTCTTCGTTGACCCGCGCGATGATACGGTCGATCAGGATGGTGCGTGGAAGCGCGGGCGGAATTGTACCGACCATCAGCACAACGATCGCGCCGATGAGCACGGCGGGCTTAACTTTCATAACGCTTTCACACTCCAGGTTTGAACGGTACCTTGGCCCTTTGCCTCCGAAATTTCCCTGCCCGTCTCGGGTCTCAAAACAGGAGTGTCCTCGCGGCGCGGCGCTACTATTCCGAGTATTGCTTTCATCTTAATGCGATCCCTCAAGCTCTTGCAAGGCGCTTCTCAGCTCAGCGAGCGGATCGCCTCCAGGCGATTGCATTCGGAAACGCAGCGTTCCATCCGGCCGCAGGCTCGCATCCCGGCGTCGCCGCACAAAGCGGGTGAGGTGTTCAGGCTGGACGACGGCTTCCGGATGAAAACGGACCCAGAAGCTATCCAGCTTTCGATCCACGGACTGGACCGAGAGAGCTTCGGCGCGCGACTTGATGAGCGCATAATCCAGCAAGGCCCGGACGGATGAGGGCGGCGGACCATAACGGTCCGCGAGTTCCGTCTCGAGCTCTTCCCGTTCTGCGGGCGCAGTGAGCACAGAAATCCGCTTGTACATGCGCAGCCGCTGGCCTTCATCAGCAATGTAAGAGTCGGGAATCTTGATTTCGATGCCGAGGTTCAGCGTGGCCTTCACTTCGGGCTTTGCAGGCACGCCCTTCAGTTCTTCAACGGTCTGTTCGAGCATCTTCAGGTAAAGATCAAGCCCGATCGCGTTCAGATGGCCGGACTGCTCTGCGCCGAGAACGTTTCCGGCGCCGCGCAGTTCAAGGTCCAGCGCGGCCAGGCGAAAACCCGCTCCCAGATCGGAAAATTCCTTAAGCGCCGCCAGACGCCGACGGGCGAGCGCCGGCAGAGTTTCCTCGTCCGGAACCAGCAGATAGGCGTAGGCCGGCCGGTCGGAGCGCCCGACGCGGCCACGAAGCTGATAAAGTTCCGCCAGGCCGAAGCGGTCCGCCCGGTTAATGATAAGCGTATTGGCGCGCGGAATGTCCAGCCCGTTTTCAATAATGGCGGTAGAAACCAGCACGTCATATCCGTGTTGCACAAACTTCATCATCACCCGCTCGAGCTCTCTCTCACCCATCTGCCCGTGCGCCACGCCAATGCGCGCTTTGGGCGCAAGCTGTTGCAGCGTGGCAGCCATGCTGAAGATAGACTCGACGCGGTTGTGAACGAAATAGACCTGCCCGTCTCTCTCCATCTCGTGCAGAATCGCCGCCTGAATGAGTCGCGGGTTAAAGCGAGCGACGGTGGTCTGGATGGCCAGCCGGCCGCGCGGCGGCGTCTCGATGACCGAAAGATCGCGCAGACCGCCAAGAGACATGTGTAACGTGCGGGGAATCGGTGTCGCCGACATGGTGAGTACGTCCACGTTGGCCCGCAGCCGCTTCAGCCTCTCTTTAGCCGCCACCCCAAACCGCTGCTCTTCGTCCACTACCAACAACCCAAGGTCGCGGAATTCCAGGTCCTTCGAAAGCAGCCGGTGCGTGCCGATGAGGATGTCCACTTGCCCGGCGGATGTGGCCGCAACCACCTGTTTCTGTTCGGCTGCGGAGCGGAAGCGGCTCAGCATGTCGATCCTTACCGGAAACGCCGCCATCCGCCGGCGAAACGTGGCGAAGTGCTGGAACGCCAGCACGGTTGTCGGCGCCAGCACGGCCACCTGTTTGCCGTCCTGCACCACTTTGAACGCCGCGCGCATCGCAAGCTCAGTCTTGCCGTAACCCACGTCTCCGCATAGCAGTCGGTCCATGGACTGGGTGCTTTCAAGATCAGTTTTGATCTCCGCGAGCGCTCTCACCTGGTCAGGTGTCTCTTCGTACTCAAACGCGTCCTCAAACTCTTTCTGCCATGGCGTATCGGACGAAAAGCCAAAGCCCCCTTGCATTTTTCGCTCCGCGTAAAGCCTGAGCAGCTCGGCAGCCATGTCGCGCAGCGCGCGCTTCACGCGCGTCTTGGTGCGCGCCCAAGAGGTGCCTCCGAGGCGGTCGAGGGGCGGCTTGGTTCCGTCATCGCTCCTCCCGGAGCGATACTTATCGATCAAATCAAGCCGCTCGGTCGGAACGTAAAGGCGGGCGCCGTCCTGGTATGTCAGCAAGAGGAAATCGCGCGCCTTGCCTTCGACTTCGATCTGGCGCAAGCCTTGATAGATGCCGATCCCGTGGTCGGAATGGACCACGTAGTCTCCCGCCTTTAGGTCGCTCAGGTCAGAGATGAACCGCTGAATGGCGGATTTTTCCGGGCGTGCCGGCGCACCCCACGCAAAGTCGCCGAACAGGTCGTTCTCCGCGAGCAGAGTCAGAGCAAGATCGGGAAAGGTCACCCCTTCTGCAACGCTTCCGCGCAGAATAATCAGCCCGGTGCCTCTGTCGTCATCAAAGGCTTGTAAGGGCGATCCTTGCTCCACGGCGGATTCTGCAGAAAATTCCCGCGGCACGGCAAAGGGAACTTCGTATTCGCCCAGTGTCTCCGAGACACGCTCGACCCTGCCCGCGCTCGATAGCGCGACAAGTACGCGCTCGCGGCGGGCCAGCCGAGCGAGTAAATCTTCTATCCAACTCTTCACTGATCCGCGGAATTTCGGCGCGGGCTGGGTGTGCAAGAGAAAGCCAGCATCCTCGCCGTCTACCTCTGCCGGCTTGATTTCCAGCTCCTCAAGCGCCACTTGGCCAAGGGATTCAATCGCAGTACAAAACTCGTTCTCACTTAGCAGCAAATCCTCCGGGCGCGGAAGAGGCGGCACGGCGTCGCGCGATTCTTCCCAATCCGCGCACCATGCCTGCCTCAAATCCTCCACCTGCTGCCGGCACTCCTCCGGCTCGTCCCAAACCACAACCGGCCGGTCCAGAAGGTCTGCCAGGCTCGACGAGTGAGGACCGGCAATGGCCGTGTAAAATTCCCAGCCCGGGAAGGGAGCGGAACGCTCCGCCGCCCATGCGGGAGGCCGCGCCGGATTAAACACCTGGCCAGCCCGCTCCGCCAGCGCGCGGGTGATGCTGGAGAAAAGCTCAGGCGAGCGATGCTGCTCGCTTAAAGGCTGCAGGCGCGCGGAGTGCACCGCCCCGCGCGAGCGCTGGTTTTCCGGGTCGAATTCACGAATGGACTCAATCTGATCTCCGAAGAATTCAAAGCGATAGGGCCAAATCGCTTCCGGAGGATACGCATCCAAGATACCGCCGCGCACGGAATAGAAGCCCACCCCGTCCACAGGCTCGCGTGGCTCATAGCCCACGCCGGCCAGGTGCTCGGCCAAGTCTTCCGGCGCAAGCTCGTCGCCTGTTCTTAGTTCCAAAGCGAGCGACCGATAATACCCACCCTCTCGGAACCGCCCGAAGGCCGCAGGCGCGGCAGCAGCCACGATCCGCACCTGCCCGGAAGCAAGCCGCCAGAGAGTGATCGCACGACGACCGGAGATTTCGGCGTGCGGCGAGCGGTTTTCATACGGGGAAACGTCGAAGAACGGAAGGGCGCAAACCCCTCGGCCGGAGCCCGGCTCAAGCCACGCGAGAAACGTGGCGGACGCCTCACTGAGCGTTTCTGGATCGGTGGTGATTGCGAGCACCGGCCGTTGGAGTTTATGAGCCAGCGCCGCAACCACCACGGCCTTTGCCGTGCGCGTCAGGCCAGCAAGAGACACTTCGCCGCCGGCCGCGGCTCTTTGGCTGACAGCCTGAAACGCGGGATGCTCCAGAACAGGCTGGAGAACGGAAGCAATGGCTTGCATCAAAACTTGCGGCTGGAAGCCATACGGGGCCTGTGCCGCCGCTTGGGGCTTTCAACCCCGTGCTCCTGAGGGCCCAACGACCCGTCGCCCGGCGGCGTACTCTTCTCCACTCCCACGTCTGGCCGGAGCGCCGCGCGGATGAGCGCAGACGTGGAATAGCCTTCAACCACGGGAACAGAAATCACCCTCCCGCCGGCCGCTTCCACTTCCTCGCGACCCACGATCTGGTCTGGGGCCCAGTCGCCGCCCTTCACCAGGACATCCGGCAACAGCCGGGCGATCAGGCCTCGCGGAGTAAGGTCGTCGAAGATCGTTACATAATCCACACTTTCCAGCGCCGCCAGTATCTCCGCACGCTGCGCTTCCGGCACAATCGGCCGCTCCGGACCCTTAACCTCTCGCACGCTGCGATCGCTGTTGAGTCCCACCATGAGAACATCACCGTATTTCCGCGCTTCCGCAAGGCAGTACGTGTGACCCGGATGGAGAAGATCGAAACATCCGTTCGTAAAGACCAACCTCTGTCCGCGCTGCTTGATCTCGCAAGCCTTTCGAATCGCTTCGTCCGGCGACAATATTTTTGCGCTCCGGCAGCCCACTCGTAAACACTCCTCAGTGTGATTGTATCATGTGGTCTTCGGGGCGCCGTTTGACGCTGGCAGGGAATGCGGGTACGTTTTACTAACGGAAGAGGTTTGGTGAGCGTAGTTTTGAGCGGCTGGTGAAATGCCAAGACGCGACTCGTTGTCCCGGCACAGCGCTTATTTCACTATGGGCTGCTGCTTGCAACGAAAGTATAATAACGGCTTCGACTAGGGAGGATCTACGTGCAATTTTCCAAACGGCTCGTCGCAACCTTGTGCCTGACGGTAGTCGCCGGCGTCTGGATCGCCTTGGGCCACGGGCGCGGAATGCCTTCGCCGACGGTGCCGTGGACTCCCGCGGAGGTGGTGACCCCGCAGACTCTCGCCAAGGAGATCGCCGGGCCGAAAAGCAAGCGCCCGATGGTTGTGTGCGTTGGATTTGAATTCTTGTACCGAGGAGCCCATGTGTTAGGGGCTACTTACAAAGGCCCCGCCATGAACCCCGGAGGCTTGCAAGAACTGCGGGCCTGGGCGCATTCAATCCCCAAGAACACGCCGGTGGTTATTTATTGCGGCTGCTGCCCGATGGATCGCTGCCCGAATGTGCGGCCGGCGTTCAAAGCCCTCCGCGCCGCTGGCCTGTCCCATCTTCACGTGCTTGAAATTCCGCACAACTTTAACGACGACTGGGTACAAAAAGGCTATCCGACGCAGAAAAATCCTTGAATCCCCTCTTGAGGTAGGCACGCTACGCGGCCGGCGTCTGGCGCGCAAGCTCTGAAGAACTCATCAGACGCCACGCTTTTCTCTTTTCAAGCAGCCGGGAAACAAGGGCGTAGTGTAAAGCGTGGCCGGCGCAGCGGGCCACGACGTGTCCAATCAAGGGATAGCCGAGCAGGACTAAGTCACCGATCAGGTCAAGTACCTTGTGTCGCACGAACTCATCGGCAAAGCGGAGCCCTTCAGGATTTACAACGGCGTCGCCCGAGAGCACCACGGCGTTCTGCAGCGAGCCTCCCCGCACCAAGCCAGCAGCCCGCAGTTTCTCCACTTCATGCAAAAACCCGAACGTGCGAGCAGGCGCAATCTCGCTCGCATAATCCTCCGCGCCGGGCGACCATTCCAGAGCCTGCTGACCGATTAAAGGGTGGGAGAAATCAATGCTACAGGTAATACGAAACGCGTCAGAAGGGTAAACCGCGATTCGTCTCGTTTCGTCCAGGATTTCGACCGGTTCGACCACGCGCAGATAGTGGCGTCGCGCCCGCTGTCGCCTCAGACCTGCGCAGACGATCGCTTGCACGAACGGCGCCGCACTGCCGTCCAAGATAGGGACTTCGAGGTTGTCCAGGTCGACATAGGCGTTGTCCACTCCCAACGCTGCGAGTGCAGAAAGCAGGTGCTCTGTGGTTGAAATGAGCACGCCTTTGTTCATCAAGCTCGTCGCATAGCTGACCCGTGCGACATTAGCCGCGCGCGCTTTGATGACGAAGCCCTCCAGGTCCGTTCGTCTGAAGACGATGCCAGTATTTGCCGGCGCGGGTGCAAGGAAGAGGTTGACGGGCACGCCCGTGTGCAATCCAACCCCATTCAGCTTGACTACACCGGCCAGCGTTTGCTGCTTGTCTGAAGTCTGGTTCGGCATTAGTATCTACCCAGCATATTTCATGCCATTATGATGAGCAAATCAACGTTCCTATTTTCTGTAGGTTAGCCCAAAACACCGCTTTCGCCACTGTGGCAATAATGCCACAGCCTGCGGTTCAAAATCACCCTTGAAGTTCGCCGTCCATTCCGCCGATGCTAAAATCATGGGGCAAATGATCGTCGCAACTCGGACCATGGACGAGCCCGTCAGTTCCCGAACGCAGGTTATGGCTTCGGCCGCCCGTACGACCAGCCATCGCCCTCGCGCCTGGAACAGGGCAGCGCAAACATTCTCTCAGTTTCGGCTCCTGCCCTATGCTCTCATCGTTCTTGCTGTTTCGGCAGTCTATGCTTCCTCGCTCACTGGAAGCTTCGTTTTCGACGACCAGAAACAGATCCTTGAAAATCCCTTCGTTCTCAACGCGCACTTGTGGACACATATTTTTACCACCGGAGTGTGGTCGTTTAACGGCACGGGTTACGCGGCGAACTTCTACCGCCCCCTGATGATTTTCTCGTTCTGGCTGATTGACCGCCTTGCAGGGCCGGTTCCCGCATTCTTCCATCTGTTTCAGTTGATCGTCTTTGCGGCCACAGCGTGCGTGGTATATACGCTTGGAGTGGAGCTCGG
>JAKAWG010000013.1 GCA_021817045.1 Acidobacteriota bacterium | reverse complement strand
CCGACGGAGGCTTTGTAGCCGAATGTTTGACGGAAAGCATTTTCACTGAGGCCGAAAACTGGGAAAAGCTGCGGCAGAACGTCAAGGAAGCGGTCGCCGCTTACTTTTTCGACCAGCCGGACCGCCCCGCCACGATTCGTCTTCACCTGGTTCGTGACGAAGTTCTGGCGAACGGATGAAAATTCCACGCGATGTGAGCGGGCAGCACTTGGCGAGCGCCCTGTGCCGCCGATGGGGTTACCGCGTCGTCCACCAGCGAGGCAGCCATATTGTGCTTGAGACCGAGGAACCTTTCCACCAACGCATTGTCATTCCGGCTCACAGAAGTCTCCGCGTCGGGACGCTAAACGCGATCCTCAGAAGCATCGCAAGCCATAAGGGTGTAGAACGGGAGAAAGTCCTTGAGTCGCTCTGAACATGTAGCGCGGGTCTCCGTTGCAGAGGTCCGCGCTTTTTTGTGTGACCGAACCCCGTCGGGTCTTGAAGAGAATGGTAGCCATCACGGTCAATCGTTTTGTGATTGGCCGTGGGTTCGTAAACGGACAGAAGGCCCACGGTCAGAAAGGCGCTGACCGAGGCTACCTGCCGTTCGGAGTCTTGACGGTAGTTCGATGATTTGGCATGATTGTGGCGCGCCTCTTAGTTGAGCAGGCTCGGACGAGCTGCTTTGCGCCGGGCGTTAACGCCAGGCCGATAAGTATTGAACCCATTACTTGGGCGGAAGGCTAAGCCTTCCTCTCTTCGGTCGGAAGGCTTAGCCTTCCGCCCGCGATCAGAGTAAGAGGCGCAACCCTTTCGAAGATGCCTGTCTCATCTGCTGGGCAACAGCTGGCATCTATCTTGTCACCCGCTTTCAGGAAAGAATCTTTTCGCGTTGACAGGAAGAGGCCCTTTACATTCATATGCGGCGGCGATAACAACGATGGTACCCTCGCCCTGCGTCACCAGTTTCTTGACCATTTACATCAGCGCACACTTGAGATTCTCCCCGTGCTTGCGGAAAAGGCTTTTCCTCACCAGCTCGTTGAGCGCAACCTTCAGCGCTTCGAGGAATTTCTGGCTTCGGCAGCAGATTGTGTGCTGATATTTGTCGAGTCGCCGGGCTCCTTCGCGGAAACAGGGCTGTTTGCTGCCCTTCCAAAGGTCATAAAGAAGACATTCGTGGTCAATACGCGGGGTGATCCCTCGCGTGAAACGTCATTCCTTACTCTGGGCCCTATCAAGCTCATTAGAAAGAGGTCTTGGTTTGATGAAGTTTTCTACCTAGACCACGATGAGGTGACGTCCAAAGACGCTCGAGAGATCGTCGAAACAATTCTGAAGACCCTACCGAGATACGAGAAGGCTCTCGTCTTCCACCCAAAGCCCAAATTCACGGATCTGGATCTTCGGCTTCAGCTTGCCTCCGTGCAGATGATAGTTAGCTTGCTGCGCGCGGCGACCGCCGAGCGAGTTACCTCGGTTCTCCGTGGGCTTCGCTTTCACGCGGTGGATGTGGATAGCATCGAGATGCTGCTCTCACTGCTGATGAGCATCAACGCCCTCAAACGACAAGATGATTTATACTTCACCGAAAGAACTGGTGTCGTTGATACCTTCGAGGACGACCCGCTGATACATTCTGCGGAATTTTCAGTCCACGAGGTCAGAGCGCAGGCCTACGAGTGGTCGACAAAGCACGATAGTCAGGTCGTTGTCCACCTGCGTGAGCGCCTAGGGATAGGCGAATGACCCTCAGTCAGCAAATTGCGCGGTCTCTGCAGCTTCCAGAAGACTATGTCCTTGCTGTGGCAAGATCGGCGAACCATCGTTACAAGGTGTTCACAATCAAAAAGGCTGACGGAAGATCAGAACGCTCAATCGAACAGCCGTCGAAGAGCCTTAAGTTGATGCAGAGGTGGATCGTTCAGCATGTGTTCGACCGACTTCCAACCCACCCTGGCGCCCATGCCTATACCAAAGGCAGAAGCATCGTAACCCACGCGGCGGTGCATCGAAAGAGCAGATATATATCGAGGCTTGACCTCGAAAATTTCTTTCCAAGTCTGACATCTGCGGACATCGGATCGCTGCTTCGGCGCAGCCGGATAGCGCTCGGAGGGTCGGCTCTAAGCGATGCGGATATAACCCTTATCTGCAGGCTTGTGTGCAGATTTGACAGACTCACCATCGGTGCGCCCAGCTCGCCAACAATAAGCAACAAGCTGCTATACGATCTTGATACCCGGTTAGCCCGGGATGCGCACAGACACGCCGCCTTCTACACGCGATACGCCGATGACCTTTATTTTTCGTCACTGCAACCCGATACTTTATACGAGGTCTGCAAGGAAGCGGAGAGAGCTATTGCCCGGACAGACAGTCCGAGGCTGGTAATCAACAAGGGAAAGACCTATCACGGCTCGCGAAAACGCCGTATGGTTGTTACTGGCCTGCGTGTCACACCCGACGCTAAGGTATCGGTAGGACGCGACCTCAAGCGCACAATCCGGGCAGCGGCCCACAAAGCGCACGCCAAGCAGCTTGAACCGAGCGACCTCGCGTGGCTACACGGAATGCTTGCCTACGTGTCTTCGATTGAGCCCGACTACGTCAAACTCATAAGATCGAAGTACCAGGTCGATTGATAGGCCCCGGCACGGGAATTAATCTGGAATAGCGGGCGGACCAATCGCAAGTAAGGCGATGCGCTGCGGTAACCGGATGGCAATCAACCGAACCTTGACAATCCCTGCCGGCATGTGTACCATTAAGTAACCAGACCCCTCGCGCATTACGGCTTGGAGGTCTATCGTGCTTCGCGCAAATTTCCCCTACCAAACAACATCCTTCACAATTTCCACGCTCGCAAGCCCCCGGCAAAGGCCCAATTTTCGAGGGTCTGAAAAAATCGCTAGGCTAGGGGCTTTGAGCGAAAATAAGGGGCTGTTTTTGCCCGTGAAACCCACCAAGTTACTGAAAATAAACAACATTATAATTCGCTTATGACGAGCAAACCCAAAAGCGAACCCAAGCCTTTCAGACAGAAATGATATAACACATTTAGAATGATTAATTTATAAAGGCTAGCGCGAGAATCGTAAACCCACCAAATTGTTGAAAAAAAGCAACATTAGACCCTGAAACAATTGACCAGAAGGGAGCCCGGCGAGGGCATTCGTGGCCGGTCTTCTCGGTGAAGAAGAAAGCGGGTAGCAAGGACCGGTGTGGTCGAGGTTCTCGGGTTTCGTGCGATCGCAAACTCGCAGACCTTAAGAAACAGGTCGCTACTTGTTCAAGGCTCTGGGCCTGCCAGTGCAGTGCGTCGTAAATGTCGTTAAATCTGGACGCACCCATTTTGGAGTGCGAGAGCTGGCTCTCGCTTGCGCGCCAGCGAGCTTGCTCGGGCGCGGGCCGCATTTTCAGCGGCCAGCAAGCTGGCCTCGATCAAAGCGGCGGCGAGCCGCAGCAGTCCACACGCCTCGCCATAAGTCACGAAGTGTTAGACGCACTATGCTGGCCGTGGTGCATCGCCTCGTGGTTGACCGTAGGTTTATGAATCGACAAAACCTGCACGGTCGGAAAGGCGATGGCTTCGCAAAGCAACCTGCCTATTTTCGGGAGGCGTCAAACGAGAGGGAGAGAAGTGTTTATGCACGTTGAAACCTGAGAGCTCAAGGAGGTAGTTGATGCTTAAGACCCTTCGATTTATCAGCCTTATTATTGCTGTCCTCATGCTTTTCGGATTGCAGGCGCCAGCACAAAGTTTTCCGCAAAATCTTCCGCGAAGTTTTCATCGGTTGAATCTGGATTTTGGCGGAGGCGTGACGCCGACGTTGGGTGTGACCGGGAATAACCTCAACACGGGATGGAACATCACAGGCGGCGGCGGCTACAACTTCACCAAGCAGTTCGGCGTGATTGGCCAGTTTATGTGGGACGGTCTTGGAGTTCCGAACTCGGTCATTCAAATGTTTGGAACCCCTGGAGCCAATGCACACATTTGGGGATTCACCCTGAATCCGAGAATCCGATTCCTGACCTCTCACCGTTTGGGATTCTACATCATCGGCGGGCCTGGCTATTACCACCGCGTCTTGAATCTGACGCGGCCGACAACTCAACTTACGGATGTCTATTGTCCGTTCTTCGGGTACCTTGTCCCAACCGAAATTCCTTCGAATCAAGTGATTGGAACCGTCGAGAAGGTGGGTTGGGGATGGAATGCAGGCGGCGGCATCACCTATAAGTTAGGAAGTGGCGCTACAAGGCTCTTTGTCGAGGCTCGGTACCATCAGATTTCAACCAGCCCGAGGAAGACCGAAATTCTTCCCATCACCTTTGGTATTCGATGGTAGAGCGATGACTACGGGGCGAGGTAGGCTGCGGTGGCGATCTCGCCCAAGGCTTCGCCCACAATTTTATCGATCAACGCGCCGTGTCCGGGGACGGCGACGTCATTGACGTAAATCGCGAATGTCAACAGACGGCCGTCGCGGGTTGTGAGGTAGCCGGCCAAGCCCTTCGCCGTCACCATGTCGTTGCGGTTAAGCTCGTCGTAGAGGTCGAACGTGCCCGTCTTCGCGAAGACGTGGTCGGCTGCGGGCGAGCGCCGCTGAATGTCCGCGAGCGTGCCGTCAATGCCCAGAACGGGCAGGCCGGCAAAAAGCTGAGGAAAATACTTCTGCCGGTGTACGTAGGCCAGATAATGGACCATGAAATCCGGCGTGAAGAGCGCGGCGCCTGATCCGCCGGCGCCATCCGATTGCGAGGCTCCGCTCAGGTCGAGTCCCGCCATTTCGAGAAACCTCCGCTCAAGATCGAATCCGGCCTGATCGATGTTCTGCGTAGCGTGCGCGAGGACAGCTCCCAGAATGTAAGGCATCAGGCTTGCGTGCAGGTTCTGGCTGACTTTCAGCGTGAGCCGGACATCTTGAAAGAAAGGGGGCGAGACGTGCTCCGCCAGCAGGTTCTGCGGCGTGTAGCTGGCCGACAGCGCTTTGAAATTCGGTGCCGGCCCGGAAAGGCACTTGCGGCTTACTTCAACGCCTGCCTTGCGCAGAGCAGCGGCAAGCACGATTTGAGCAAAGCGGCTCGGCTGCGGGATGGCGTAAGGAAAGTGGGCAGAGGGCCCATTCAGCGGCATGGTTCCAGTTACCGTTACCGTATGGGTGCCATCCGGGTTGGCTCGATCCGCGCTCCATTTGATGTCGGGCTCGGACCCTGGGAGGCCGGTGATGGCGCGGTTGATGAAATTTACATAAGAAGTTTCGGGCGAGACGTGCAGCGCGACTTGTGATCCGATGCCCGGGCCTGGCCCGGCGGTGACGTCCACAATGTTGTCGTTGATGACGACGGGCGAAATGATGGTTTGAGTCCCGAGCTCCGGCTTACCTTCGGGAAAGAGGGTTGCATCCACCAGCAGCGGGCCGTCAAGCCGCCGGACGCCGTGCGCTGCCACCTGCCGCGCCAGTTGCTCGATCACGACCAGGGGATATCCTGGGACGGGAGGGCCGCCATAACAGTGGTCGTTATTTTGAAAAGCCAGGGTGCCGTCCGGCTGGATGCGCTGCGAGAGATTGGGATCGCCGCTTGCGACAAGCACCAGAGCTCCATGCAACCTGCCGTCAGGGCCGATCGGGCCGGTGCGATAGATTGGCGTGCGAAAGCGGTAGTCCGGCCCCAGCAGAGCGAGCGCTGCGCCCTCCGTCAGGAGCTTGGTAGTGGAGGCGGGCGCGAAGAGTTCGTGGGGATTGAGCTCATAAACCGGTCGATGGGTTTCTAAAGAATAGAACTCAATTCCGAAGCGAGCGTGGCGGAAAACGGGCCGGCGAATGACGCGCTGAATGCGCGCAGCCAGCGAGAGCTCGCGAGCTGGCGCAGCCCAGCCGCCCGGCGGGGCGCAAAGAGCGACAACCATCAGCACCGCAGCCAGTCTCCATGCTGCGCGTGCGGCCTGCCGCCTCATCGGTCCTCCTTGAAGGTCGGAATACGCGCAATAGTATACAATGGCGCGAGAGCGGCCCGAGTACGGCCCGTGCGGTAGAGGTGCATCGCAATGAGATGATAGACGGCCTTTCCGCCGTCCTGGTAAAATCGGCCTATGGGCCATTCATGAAACTGCTTGAACGCATCCGGTTCCTCTTCAGGATCATCCTGCTCTTCACTTTCCTGGCTGCGGTTGCGCTCGTCAGCGCCATCACCACGATTAAGCTAACCATCGAGGGGAATCAGGAAACTCTGCCGGACCTGGTGGGAGTAAATCTGGAGGAAGCGCGGCGGGAAGCCTCCGGGCTGGGACTCGAAGTGAAAGTCGAGGACAAACTGTTTAGCAGAAAATACGCGGCGGATGAGATCATTTCGCAGGAGCCGCCTCCAGAGACGAAAGTGAAGACAGGTCAGCACGTCCACGTCCTGGTGAGCCTTGGTTCGCCGCGAGTCGTGATTCCGGACCTTGTTGGTCGGAGCGTGCGTGTGGCCCAGATTTTGGCCGTGCAGAGGGGGCTTACGGTGGGTGACGTGGCGGAGATTTATTGGCCGCAAGCGCCGGTGAACCAGATTGTGGCGCAAGATCCTTCCGCTTCCTCGGCGGAAGTGCGCAGCCCTGCCGTCAACTTCCTGGTGTCGCTCGGCAAGGAGACACCCTCCTATGTTTGCCCCGATTTCGTCGGGATGAAGCTTGACAGCGCGCGCGCCCCTATTTCGACCGCCGGATTTACAATCGACAAAGTTGATACGGTCTCCGGAAGTACTTCGCCGCCCGGAACCATCCTCAGCCAGACTCCCGTGCCTGGAACCAAAATCAGCGGACACACCGCATTCACGTTTCAGGTGGGGAAATAAGGCAGCTACGAAGCTAACGTTGGAGCACGGTGATGAGGCCCGAGAGGCTATTGTTCAGCGGCCGCCCGAGATTCTCCCTCATTTCTCCGCCTGATAGATGCGCAGCTCCGCAGGATGGTCTCCGTACCGCCTCACGCCCAAATACAGCCGGCTAAGTTCCGGTACAAAGCAGGATGTTCGAGCGCCTGGGACGCTCCTGATCTGTGAGACGGTCCGGTAGTGGTTGGCATCGAGCTGTGCGATGACCGAGATGTAACCCTGACCTCCGGAGATGTACAAACGCTTGCAGGCCGCGTCAAGCCAAAGATCGTCGGCGTCGCCAGTACACGGCACCCGCGCGATGGCGCGGCCGGATCGGGTGCTCAGCACCACAAGCTCCGCCGGTCGGCGGCAGACGACAAAGAGGCGGTGCTGGGCCGCATCCAGCGCCATGGGAAAGTTGCCCGCTGCGCCCGCGATTTTCCATGTGGCGATGATGCGCCAGGTAGATAGGCTGACGACGCCGATGATATTGCCTGCTGAGGGAAGGTTGACGTAAACGTCTGTCCCTAAAGGGCCGACTTCAAACGCTTCGGGATGGACGGGGAGCTTGATGGTTTCGGCGAGAGTTGCGTGAGCAGGATCGATGACGGCCAGGCCACCGTCGCCGTAGCCAACGTAGACCCGGCGGGTGCGCGCATCGTAACGGGCGTCATCGGCATCGCTAGAGAAGTGGATGACTCGCAGAAGGCGGTATGAAGAGCCATCGAAAATCCGGCACGTCCCATCCCCTGCGTTGTCTATGAAGATGCGCTTTGCGTGCGGCGCATAGACCACGCCTTGCGGGTGATCCAGGCCGCGGATCGTGTGAATCCTGGCCCCCGTCTTAAGATTGAACACTTCCAGCGTGTTATTGCCCAGCGCCGACATGAACAGCCGGTTTCCTCGCAGGTCGATCCCAAAATGGTCAATTCGCCCCTGAACGTCCGGCAGAGAAACGGTTTTCACCAGCCGAAGCGGCGCAGATCGCGCGCGAAGGTAGGTGGCAGCGATTGCAAGAAACACAAGCAATGCTCCAACGCGAAGGCTGAAAGGACGAATCTGTGCCATCGGCTGCAGTCCTCCTGGATATTATGTGTCCTCTGAATGAGCGAGGTTGTACATTTTTTACGGTGACGCGAGGATCAAGAATATATTTTATCTTGACAATCTATTGAGTAGGTGTATAATATTCCACAAGTAATCAGGGCAAGGACGATTTCTGGTTCGAAGAGCGAGTCGTTAAGTGGTTGCACGACATCTGGATAAGCGCAGTGCCTGCCAGTGGAACAGATGCGAAGAGACATGCAAGAGGAGTGGCAATTTCAACTTTGACGCCTGGTCAGGCGTTTGGACCCTCAACTGCACGACCAGTTCACAAGGAGGTAGGCCATGGATTATGCGATGTCTTCAGGAGGCTTGATGGTCCATTCCCGTGCAGATTGGCCTTGTGCGTGTTGCCGTCCGCGGGAGGTGGTGGACAGCCGCGCCTTTTGTTTGTGTCTGAGATGTGCGCGCCGAATGATTCAGGCGGTTGAGGCTGGAGTAGACGGGATGCGAGGGCTCCTGGATGATATTACGGACGCGCTCACCGTTCTCGAAGGCGATATGGCCATGCCTTCTCTGGCCGTCAATTAGATTCCTCCCCCCGGCCTGGGGGCGGTACGAGGCATGCTTTCCGCGTCCGCCTCCGGGTTTTCCCAATGCCCCCAGGTGCTATTTGTACCGTGCCGCCACTAGTGCTGCCGGTAGCCCAAGATTTTTGCGGTGACGTCCCGGAGAATCCTTCCCTTCTGAACAGACTCCTTTTCCACCTTGCTCGCATAAGCGATTTTTCGAATCAGGATCCTGTGGTTCTGGAACTCGCACTCGTCGGGCAGCAGAAGATAGTCACTGTTGTAAAGTTCTGCAAAGTGGATCGACTTAGCCTGCGCGTCGGTCTCTGCTCCCACCGCCCTCGCGACCATCTGGTTGTTTTGATAGATTGCGTCCGATTCACGCTGGACGGCTGCAACAGATTGCGCAATCGCCCGTTCCTCTGGACCGTTGGGTTTGTCCGTTCCGGAAAGGCTCATAGAATCCTCCACAGTGTTGCGTACGACCCTGAATTATAGCAAAGTCCGCCGAACGGCTGGAAAGATCACAAGGTGCGTCGGCTCGCGGTGTTCCATTCCCGAACCTTCGGGTTTTGCCGGCTGTTCGGACGCTGACACTTCAGAGTGCGAGACATCAAATTGACGTTGGACTTATGGCTCGCTGTGCAACGAATGCCACTTCCAGGCGGTTCGGACGATTTCTTCGAGGTTCGAATGTTTGGTCTCCCAGGCCAGCACTTGGCGCGCGCGCGAGCAATCGGCAACGAGGAACGGCGGGTCGCCGGGACGGCGCGGACCATCGCGGTAAGGAGGATCGATTCTCGCCGCTTCGGCCACGGCCGCTATAACCTCGCGCACCGAGTGCCCTCGTCCGGTGCCAAGGTTCAGGGCAACGGACGGCCCACCTTCGAGTAGGTGCCGGAGCGCTCGCACGTGTGCCTCGGCGAGATCCGTAACGTGAATATAATCCCGAATGGCGGTCCCGTCCGGCGTAGGGTAATCCGTACCATAGACTTCGATGAGGGGCCTGCGCCCAAGAGCCGCGGCAATGACCAGAGGGATCAAGTGACTTTCCGGGCGGTGTTCTTCGCCCAGTTCTCCTTCGGGGTCCGCGCCGCTGGCGTTAAAGTAGCGCAGCGCCGCCCAGCGCAGGCCGTATGCAGCCTCATAAGACCGCAGGACGTGCTCCACGAACAGTTTTGATTCTCCGTAAGGGCTAACCGGGCGAGCAGGATGGTCTTCCGGGATTGGCGTGACGTCGGGGTCGCCGTAGATGGCGGCCGAAGAGGAAAAGACTATGTATTTGACGCTGGCGGCGAGCATGGCGTCCAGCAGCTTGAGCGTGGAGACGGCGTTGTTCCAAAAATACTTCCGCGGGTTTTTCACGGATTCGCCGACTTGGATCTCGGCGGCAAAATGGATGACCCCCTCGGGTTTCTCGCGAGCGAAAACCGCGCGCAAGAATTCCGGATCGGCGAGATCTCCTTCCGCGAGTCTCCCCCATTTTACAGCCCAGCGATGGCCGGAGCGGAAGTCGTCCAGCACGATGGGTTCGAAGTGCTGGCGGGCCAGCGCCTTGGCCGTGTGGCTGCCGATGTAGCCGGCCCCACCAGTAATGAGAACACACGTCATGGATGAGAGTCTCCTAAAGCCGGATGGCCGGGCCGAGAAGCCGATGAAGATACGAGCTATTCAAGATCCTCATGGGTATCGAGAAAACGATGAATGATACCGCCGTAAGCGTCAATACGGCGGTCACGCAGGAAGGGCCAGTTGCGCCGGACATCCTCGAGGCGAGCCGCGTCCGCCTCCGCCACTAAGACCTCTTCACGATCCGTGGACGCTTCCGCAAGGATCACACCGAATGGATCCGCGATGAACGACGATCCCCAGAATTCGATCCCCGCGCTCGACCCGCTCGCCTTCTCGAAGCCCACCCGGTTGGCCACGGCGACGTAAACCCCGCTGGCGATGGCGTGCGCGCGTTGAATGGTTCTCCAGGCGTCGAGCTGCGAAGCTCCGCAGGCTTTCTTCTCGTGCGGGTGCCAGCCGATGGCCGTGGGATAAAAGATCGCTTCCGCCCCGCTGAGCGCTACGAGGCGAGCGGCCTCGGGATACCATTGGTCCCAGCAGATCAGGGCCGCCACGCGCCCGGCCTGGGTATCAAAAGCCCGGAAACCCAGGTCGCCGGGCGTGAAGTAGAATTTCTCATAATATGCCGGATCCTCGGGAATGTGCATCTTGCGATAGAGTCCGGCAAGACGGCCTGTCGCGTCCAGCACAGCGGCACTGTTATGATAAATTCCCGCCGACCTTCGCTCGAATACAGGCGCGATGATCACGATCTCGCAGTCGCGCGCGAGCTCTGCGAGGGCTTCCGTGGTTGGCCCGGGAACCGGCTCAGCGAGATCGAAGAGCGAGGCGTCCTCGCGCTGGCAGAAGTACGGAGTGCGAAACAGTTCAGGCAGGCAGACCGCGGCCGCGCCGCGCCGCGCCGCCTCGCGAACCCCAGACTTTGCGTGCTCCAGGTTTTGCTGCGAGTCCGGAGCGCAGGCCATCTGCACGACGGCCAGCTTGATTTTGCCCAAGTTTGACATTCTGGGAATCGTACACAAAAGCGGCGGAACTTCCAACCTCGTGGGTCGCAGAGTGCCGATTCACCGACTTGCCGCGCTTGACTTCGTGAAGAGCCGCCGCTAAATTGAATTTTCAAGCGCGCATTTGCCGCATTCCCCGCCCGAGCGGCGCGAGGTTACTTGCTGGGCAGCTATCTCAAACGAAAAGTTCTGGCGCTTCAGGATTTCACCTATCTGGCGGTGCGGTCATTTCGCAACGCCTTCAGCCCGCCCCGGTACTACGACGACACACTGGCACAGATGGACGTGATCGGGTTCGGATCGCTGCCTATCGTCTTGCTCACCGGTTTTTTCACCGGGGTCGTTTTCGCACTTCAACTCTATCGCACCCTCGAAACTTTTGGAGAGATTTCCGTACTCGGCGAGGCGGTGGCGCTCTCGCTGGTGAGGGAACTCGGTCCGGTGCTGACGGCGATCGCGGTGGCGGGACGCAACAGCTCCGGCATCGCCTCGGAGATCGGCTCGATGCTGGTGAGCGAACAGATTGACGCCTTGCGCGCCCTTGGCACAGATCCGTTGCGGAAACTGGTTTCACCGCGGCTTTACGCGACCCTGGCGACGCTGCCTGTCCTCACTGTGCTGGCCGACTTTGCCGGGCTGTTGGGCGGATACCTGGTGAGCTTTTATATCGCCCGGCTCACGTCGCCCGAATATTGGGACACCGCCTACCAGGCGCTTGATTTTCGGGACTTCACCCAAGGCCTCATTAAACCGATCGTGTTTGCGATCGTCATCTCGCTCGTTGGCTGCTATTTTGGTCTGAAAACTGAAGGCGGCACAGAAGGCGTGGGACGGTCAACGACGCAGGCCGTGGTGGTGGCTATCGTGCTGATCATTATGTTGGATGCCGTTATCACCCGTTTTTTGATCGGCATCCGCTTCGCTTGAGCGCTGGTGCCACCGTCGGTTACGCTCCGCCACCCCCTCCCCGGTTTGGAGCATGCCCCATCTCCGTGGAATGGAGTCGATTGTAACAGAATCACGTTAGTGCCTCAGTTTCCACTCAATTTGCGCCAGCACGCCTCCCAGTACCTTGGCTTCCCGGTTCGAAAGGCCGCGCTCTAGAAGCATGCGCCGAAGTTTGATGAGTGTGGCCCGGCGACTTTTGGGTTTGAGGTAGCCCGTGTCGTCGAGCACCCGAGTGGCGCGCTCGAAAATGTGATCCAGCGACTGAACGCTGGCGGGAGGCGAGATGTGTACGCGTGCTCGCGGCGTGGCGTCGGCAGCTTCAGGGGCCTCGTTGTTTGCCCGCGAAGAGGCCCGCCGCAAGCGATCGATTTCGAAGCAACAGACGGCGACAGCCTGACCCAGATTCATAGAGGGACAGCCAGCCGTGGTAGGGATGCGCACCAGCGCCCGGCAGTGACTCATCTCTTCGTTCGAGAGACCTGTTTTTTCCGACCCGAAGAGCAGCGCGGCCCGCCGGCTCAGCCGGCAAGTCTCGAGCCACCGTGGGAAGCGGTCCAAGCTGATCAGTTCGCGATCGAGGTGACGACGCTCGCCAGAAGTGGTACCGACGGCCAGGGTAACTCCGCAAAGAGCGGTGGCAATGTTCTCGGCGATTCGTGCGGTGCGGACCACTGCTTCGGCACCGACGGCGGATCGCGTTTCCTGCCAGACCGGATTATAGGGAGCGACCACGACAAGATCGCGAAAGCCGAAATTCGCCATGGCGCGAGCCGCTGCGCCGATGTTCAGTGGGTTGCGCGGGCGCACCAGCACAATGCTCCAGTCGGGGTAGTTTGAACTCACACATGGATTTTAGCAGACGCTTCGGGGCGCGGAAGATTTCTCCAGCAGGTCAGTAAAGGCGTTCCTTACTTCTTCGGCTTTGCCGGAGAATCAGGCTGGCTAATCTCGGTGGCGGGCAGAATTTTGACTTTGGATTTGAACTGCTTGTAGTCCGTATACTTGATGATCTCACGGATGCGGATCGGACCGCTGTCGAAGTAAAGCGTATCGTTGGCGAGAGTCAACGTGGGAAACCAGTATTTCCCATCGATCTGCTGGCGGTACGTCGAGAAGCGCGGAAAGAGGTTCTGGCCGTTTTTGCCATGCAATTGCTGGGGCACCATTCGTCCTTCGGCTTTAACGATCTGGAAGTCGTGGTCGTCCACCCAGATGGTCCCGAGGAAATAGAGGTGGTGCTTTTTGATCTCTTTCGGGCGGACAGAGAACACGTAGGTTGTGATGTCGGGGACGTAGACGTGTCCGAGATAGCGCACATCATATTGGGGTAGTGTTTCGGTGGTGAGCACGAACGGTTGTACATTTCGGAGTCCCTCGAGGTCCTGCTCGGTCACGATGAGGCCTTTCAGTGTATCTTCGGGAGCGTAGGTGACGCGCTCGACCCGCTGGCCGTTTTGATCAAAAAGGATGTCCCAGTCCTGCTCCCACACGCCGGTTACATTGCCGTCCGCGTCGAGCGTTTCCACCTTGTTAATTTGGTGATAAGTGTAATTATTGCGCGCCTCTTTGAAGAGCTCTTCTTTGGCTGCAAACGCCTGAATGATGTGCTGAATCTCAGCCGGACTGGGGTTGGATAGCGGCGTGTTGCTGGTTGGAGGTGGCGCGTTGTGAGACTGCGCTCGCGGAGGGCCAACCTGTGGAGCCTGCGGCGCGGAAGCGGTTGCGACGGGGCGGCTGGCCGGCGATGAGGAACGGTCGGATGATCCCTGCGACACGGGCGCAGAGCCCTCGCTGCCTTCGGGCCCCGCGGAAGTCTTTGTATGAGGTATAGGTACCTCGCCCGGTCCTGATGCCGGTGGCAGGGGAGGAGCAGGATTGTTGGACTGAGTAGCCGGGACCGGCGCAGATTTCGCGTTCTGGCTCGCTTTCTGCAGCGCGTCGATGACAGCATCGGTTGCGCCATCCTGGTAGAACTGCTTGACGAGATCGGGGTTGAGCTTGAAGTCAACGCCGCGCTGCTGAATGAGGGCGACCATTTTCTGAGGGCTTGCACCGCCAATCAGGAGCAGGGTCACGTCGTCCGCGCTTAGCGGACCGGCCGCGGCGCGCACGCCGGGAGTACTTCCAATCAGCGCACAGGCGAACAACGCCGTCGCCAATATCTTCCTAACTCTGTTGCGTTCCGCTATTTTTGGCATCCCGTTGCTTGCCATGGCAAGCACAACTCCGCGCGCACACTCCGCATCGCCTGAGCAGGAAACCGTCCCGGCATTCATGACCGGCGACCTGTGACGCTCGGCACATCACCCCAGGCACGGACACTTCTCTCGCACTGCGGCCTAATCTTGGCTGCTATTTGGATAGAGGGATATTTCGGGCTAAAAGTTGTATAGCTTCCCGCAGCTTGTTATCGCGCGCGGCGTTTGTTTTTCAGCCGCGACTGGCGTAGCTTGCGCCGGCTTCGTTTGGGTTTGGATATCTCCAGCGTGACACTGCCAACCCGGCGCACTTCCCAGCCCTTAGATTTGTCGTCTGTTTTTTCCATAAACTCTCCGGCTTCCGGCAAACTGGCCATCACGAGGCCATCCAACCGGCTTGCCCAAGCCGCTTCCCGATGCGCGAGGAAATTCCGTATAAGTCTCCCAGACTCACCATACCGCCCAATTTCATTCTTCCGATGCCCGCAAGGCCCGCCGATGCCAGGCAACCGCACTCCCTACATACCGGCCGTCCACCGAGCTGGCAAGGAACGATCCGTGCATTCAAGTCAGCGGAGATGCACGTTGTAACTTGCGCGAAAATGCACTCCTCCGGACTCCGCGGAGGCTTGATGAGACCGTCCAGCATTGCGCGGCTCAAATCTACTTTTGGGAATACGTCGCGTACTTCCTGCAGGCGCCGGATCGCTGTCACGCGATCTTCGGGGCGCAGGCGCTCTTCGGAGATTTCTCCTTCCTGCGGTGTGTAAAGGCTGAACCAGATTTTCCGCACTTCTTCTCGGGAAGACCAGAAGGACGCGAATTCGCTCAGATATTCCGGGCGCTGAAGCTGCTGGCGCGTGACCGTGCAGTGTACGATCACGTGGTGGCCGGCGATGTGCTTGATGATCCTTTCGTAAGTGGCTGGGGCGCGGCGGCGATCGTGATCTGGCTGCAAGCCGTCGACGGATACGGACAGGTGAAGGTTGGGCAGCTCACTCCATGCGGCCGGAATTGGCCGGACGGCGCTGGTGACAAGCTGCACTTCGATGCGCATCTCGTTGAGTTTTGGGAGAATGGCGCTCAGCTCACGGTACCGCACTAACGGCTCGCCGCCGATAATCGAAAGGTGGATGGGCCGCAGGCGGCGTACCAAGCCGATCACGCCGCTAACAAGCGCGTCGCCCTTCAGGTCGCTCAGGTTGTGAAGCGAACCGATGGCGCCAAGATGTTCGGGAGAGTAGGCGTAACAACCGGGGCAGCGCAATGGGCACTCGCGAGTTATCTCGATAGAGAGCAGCGGGGTGCGGCCTCGTAGGATGCCAAGCCACGCAGGAAAAATATCAGTCGTCTTCATCCCGGGCCCCAAATTCTGTTGGAGGTCAGTTGAACCTCCCGCGCGCCTTCGCCACCCTGAACAACACCATTTTATCGTAGCGCAAAGCAGGCAAGAGCGCCACTCATCATTCTGAACGGGCGCAGGAAGGCCGGGCGGCGGGGGGTGGCTTGTTTAGTCGCCGCTTGCGGAGCATGCCGAATTGAAGCTATTGTATTGCTTCGAAGAGGGTGTGATGCGATGAGGATTATCATCTCTGCTTCAGAGAAAGAGAAGGCTAAAGGGGAGCAATCGCCTTATTTTTGCGCTCTTGTTGCCGCGGGCGCGAAGCCGGAAGAGTTGCAGCTCGTGACGGCTGACGATTCTGCAAGCGTGAGGGCCGAGGAGTTCGACGGCATCATGTTCACAGGCGGCGAGGATGTCGATCCGTTCTTCTACCAAGAGGAAAAGAAGTACGACAGCGTCCATGTGAACCGCAAACGGGATGAGTTTGAGTTCGCTTGTGTGGATCGTGCGCTGCACGCCCAGGTGCCCGTGCTCGGCATTTGTCGCGGCATTCAGATGGTAAACGTAAAATTCGGCGGAACGCTTTATCAGGACCTGAAGGGTGACACGGCGCTCGAAATCGAGCATCGCCAGCCCGGATCTCGCTCCGAGCTGACACATCGAGTGACCGTGACGGACGGAGATTCATGCCTGGGGAGAATTGTGCAAGGGAGCCTTCGCGTCAACAGCCTTCACCACCAGGGAATCCGGCACGTGGCCCACGGCCTTAAGGTGACGGCGCACTCGGAAGATGGCTTGGTTGAGGCGGTGGAGGCGGCCGACGAGGATTCCTACCTGGTTGCCGTCCAGTGGCATCCGGAAGAGTTGGCGGGTCGCCCCGAGCATCTTGCGCTGCTCAAGAATTTTGTCGCTGCCTGCCGCGCCGCGGCGCAGAGAAAAAAATAGCCTTCATACTTTTCCATGAGGACAAAGATTCACTTCCTGAAGGGCGATATTACCGAGTTGGCGGTGGACGCGATTGTCAATGCGGCCAACACCGATCTGGCACTGGGCTCCGGTGTGGCGGGCGCGATCCGGCGCAAGGGCGGGCCGACAATCCAGGAAGAGTGCGACCGCATTGGCCCGATCGGACTCGGAGAAGCCGCAGTCACAACGGGTGGCATGCTCCCTGCCCTTTATGTGATTCACGCCGCCAGCATGAGTTTGGGCGCCAAGACGACGGAGCAATCCTTGCGCGAATCGGTGCGCAACAGCCTTAACCAGGCCGAAGAAAGAACCTTCAAGAGCATGGCCCTGCCGGCCATCGGCACGGGTGTGGCTGGCTTCCCTGTAGACGCATGCGCGCGCATTATGATTCAGGAAGTGCTCGATCACGTCAAGACCCGAACCAGCCTCGAGCGCATCTACTTTGTGCTCTTTGATGAGGCGGCGCTGAAGGTTTTCCAAGATACTTACAAGCAGCTCACCCAGCGCGCGCCAGCGTGACGGTAGCATAATGACTTCTCCGGTTTCCGGGCCGTTCGCGGTAGCGGATAACTCGGCAGAAATCGAAACGCCACGTACGATACGCCACGCACGAAGCGAGAGGGAACTCCTACAACCTGAGAACAGGAGGTACTTCTTAAACCCATACCCAAGCTAAAGGTCAAAGCCTCTAAGATGTCGCTGCTGACCCTGGTGAGGAGCCATCAATGGAGTCGCAAAATGGTTTACATCCTCACGGCCAACAGACTTCTCCGTTACAGGAATGGCCGCTCGCAAATCCTCTACATCGGCCCGACGAAGAAGGGAACCGAGAGACCTGCAGCCTCTGCCGTGAACCAGGCGAGCCAGATCTTTTACAAACTGCACGGCGTTAAAACGATCGATGTCCATGTTGTGACGTGCGGTTGCCGCCGAGCCGTCCCGACATGGACGCGCCTCGAGTCTTCGCTGATCGACGCGTTCCGCGCCAGGTATTTCGAACTTCCGAAATACAGTAAAGTCAGACCTAAGCCAAACTATGCCTTGTTCAATGCGAATGCGCTCCGAAAGATCATTGAGCGGTTCGGTGCGGAGTAAGTAGGCGGCTGAACGCGAGCCGGAGTTAAAGTTTTAGGAAGTTCGCGAGCAGTTGTTTGCCTGATTCAGTAAGAATAGATTCGGGGTGGAATTGAACGCCTTCCACTTTGGCTTCTTTGTGGCGCAGTCCCATAATGAGCCCTTCGGGTGACGTGGCGGAAACCTCCAGGCAAGGAGGGAGGCTTTCAAGCTCGACAATCAGCGAGTGATATCGAGTGGCAGGGAAAGGGTTGGGGAGGCCGGCGAAAAGCGTCTTTCCGTCGTGGGTGATGAGGCTGGTCTTGCCGTGCATCAGCTGTGGGGCGCGGATAACCCGCCCTCCAAACGCTTGGCCAATGGCTTGGTGGCCGAGGCAAACACCGAGAATGGGTTTGCGGCCGACGAACCGCCGGAGCAGTTCGAGACAGATGCCGGCTTGGCTGGGGGTTTTGGGACCGGGCGAAATGACGATTCGCTCCGGGTTGAGCCGTTCGATTTCTTCGAGCGTCACCGAGTCGTTGCGGCGTACTTCAATCTCAGCGCCCAACTCTCCAAGGTATTGAACCAGGTTATAGGTAAACGAGTCGTAGTTATCGACGATGAAGACCATAGAGCCGAATTCTCGGAAAACATTATACGTCTTTACGCCGTAATTCACTTATCATTAAGGCATCGCATGATTCGTTCTTGGTTCTTTCCGCTCTCGACGATTTGCTGCGTGTCGTTACTTGCCGGCTGCTACGGGCCGGGCGCTGGCGGAGGCATAAACTCTGCGGCGGGTAGGGCGCAAGCGAGACCTCCCGTAGGCAGTAGCCAGAATTACCCGGAAGGTACGGTCATCGAGCCGGACGACCCGCAAATCCGTTACATCGGCCACTGGGACGAAGTCGGCATCGATCAGCAGGCCGTCACGGTGAACTCCGGTTCGCGCATTCTGTGTGCCTTCACAGGACACGAACTCAGCGGACGCTTCGGCGTGCACCGAATTACAAATCCCGCGCAGATTTACGTTTCAATCGACGGCCACTCTCCGGCGCTCTACAAGCTTGACTCACGCATCGAAAACTTTTCGCCCAAGCCGCTTGCCGGTGACAGACACACGGTTCAGATCACCGTCAAAGACGTCGATGAGCGTGCCGACCGCTGGGTGCCGCCGCTGGCTTCCGCCGTAGTCTTCAAAGGGTTTATTCTCGCTCCGCACTGCCATGTTCTACCGCTCCCGCCGGTGACGGGCCCGAAAATGGAATTCTACGGGGATTCGATCACGCAGGGCGTGCGGGCGCTGTCCATGGCTTTGGGGCCAAACGGTTCCGACGGGACCAGCGACTACGCTTATCTGACCGCCACGGCTTTTGGTGCGATTTCCAACCAAATCGGTTTCGGGCGGCAGGGCATCATTCGTACTGGCAACGGCGAGGTCCCACCAGCACCACAGTCCTTCGGCTGGAATTTCAAAGGTTCGAAGGCAGACCCTTCCTTCATTCCCCAAGTTGTCGTCATCAACCAGGGCACTAATGATGTTATTTACCCCTCTTCTCGATTTGTCCCGGCTTATCGCGCCTATGTGGCCGAAATCCGGAAAGCTTATCCGCGCGCGTGGATTTTCTGCATGAGACCGTTCGGCGGCTTTCACGCCGAGGACGTTCGCCGGGCCGTTGAGGTGCTGCACGATTCGAGAATCGTTTATGTGGACACCACCGGGTGGCTGGCGCGGTCAGATTTTACGGACGGCATACACCCGACGGTTCATGGCCATCTCATCGCGGCTCGCAAACTGGTTCGGGTCATCAGCTCCCGCACGGGCTTAAAGCCCATCCATAGTGTCGGCGAGCCATGGTGGTGCATTTCAGTCGAGGGCGAAAAGGCTCCCTGAAGACGACGGCCACCGCGCACCTCACGGTTAGTTTTCAGAATTAACAAGGCAGTCAGAGGCCGTGGTCGCTACGTAACAACCCCGCTTCGCCGCTCCTTACCTCAGTTGGGAGGAGGCTTAAGGGGTGGTCGTGGTGGCTACCACTCTCAGGAGGGTTTAGGCACCTCTGAGATATAACGCGCATCACCGCAAAACTCAGAGCGTGAGGGGGAAAAGGGGAAATGGTTTTGTTGCGGGACGTGCTTGAGCACGCCTTGAATCTGTGTAACGCCGTGACCGTCGTCTATTTTTTCCTCGGCAACGGCATTTATACACTGCTGATGGCCATTTCGCTTGCCTCTGCGGTCGCTTATAACCGACGCATTGCGTATCAGCCAGCCCGCGACCGGCGTTCCCCGGGGGCGGAACCTCCGCTCACCGTGCTTATTCCTGCGTTCAATGAGGAAGCCTCGATTGTGGAGACGGTTCATTCGGCGCTGCGCGCCAATTATCCGGATCTGAGCGTGGTAGTGGTAGATGACGGTTCTTCCGACCGGACGCTTGAACGCCTGTCGGCGGAATTCAAACTCTCACGTTTGGATCTCATCTACCGGCCGGTTCTGCCCACGCAACCAGTCGAGACATTTTACGTGAATCCGGATTCGCCTCGCCTCGTCGTGCTGGGTAAGCGGCACGGTGGCAAATCTGACGCGCTGAACGCCGGAATCAATTTTGCCCGCTCGCCTTACTTCTGCACGCTAGACGCCGATTCCCTGCTCGAGCCGGACGCGCTGGCGCGCCTGATGCGGCCGGTGGTCTACTCGGCGGGAGTCATCGTGGCGAGTGGTGGCATTATCCGCATTCGGAACGGCTGCCGCACGAGGCGTGGGCAAGTTGAACACGTCCGGCTTCCGCAATCGTGGACCGAGCGCTTCCAGGTGGTGGAATACCTGCGCAGCTTCCTCTTTGGTCGCGCCGGGTGGGGGATGATGGAGGGCACGCTGATCGTTTCCGGGGCCATGGCCGTGTTTCACCGTGAAACGGTCGTCGCCGCGGGCGGTTTTGATGGCCACACCGTTGCGGAGGATATGGAGTTGATCGTTCGTCTGCACCGTTGGTCGAGGCAAAATGGCCGGGCGGCGAAGATGAGGTTTACTTTGGACACCGTTTGCTGGACAGAGTGCCCGAATTCGCTCGCTATGCTGGCACGGCAGCGGCGCCGCTGGCAGCTTGGACTCTGCCAGGTGTTGTGGCTCAATTCGGCAATGCTGTTCAACCCGCGGTACGGAGTGGTAGGAATGCTGAGTTTTCCATTCCACGCCTCCGTCGAGGGACTGGGCGCGGCAGTCGAGATGATAGGATACTTCGCGGTTCTCCTGGCGTTCGCTTTCCATCTGGCTCTCTCTTCGTTTTATCTTTCCCTGGTTATTCTCAGCTTGGTCTACGCGTCTTTCCTGTCGGTCGGCGCTGTGCTGCTTGAAGAAATCACGTATCGCCGCTACCCGGCCAAGCGGGATCTTTACGTCTTGCTCGCTGGAGCGGCGCTCGAAAACTTCGGCTACCGCCAGCTTGTCGTCTACTGGCGGTTTCAGGGTTTCTTGCGCTTTCTCATCGGCCGCAGCGAATGGGAACCGGTGGCCCGCGCAGCGGAAGCTGGAGCAGAAGCAAAAACTTGAAAATGGCTGTGGCTGGTGTAGTGCGTCGGAACTCCCTCTGCTTAATCCTTCGCCGTTTGGAGTGCGGCAGCTTGCTGCCGATTTCCCGAAGGTTAGCTTGCTGGCTGGTCAATATTCATCGCCGCGAGCACGCTCGCGGGCGCAAGGCGGCGGCAAGCTGCCGCACTCCATTTGTAGAGAAACGTCGGACACAATACGCTACGAATCAAGTTGTCGTTCCACTGGCGATGATTGCGGGTTTGGCTGTGCTTGCTCGGGCCCAGAGCCCGAAGCTAGTTGGGCTGCCAGGGCGCACCAGACGCGCGGAGGACGCGCGCCGCTGGCAAGCGCTGCGCCCGCCGCCCGGTTCTCCTCCGCAGGCTTTTGTGACGTATGACCTTCGCTATCTGGCCGATCATCCGGATGATGCGCGGACCTATCGAAATCTCGCCTCGGCCGAGGCCAGGCTTGGAGATTACGGGGGCGCCATTCGGGCAGACCGGCACGCGCTGCAACTTAACCCTCATGATCGCGCGGCGGAAAGTCATCTTGCACTGGTGCTGAGCTGGGCTCACCAGTACGATGCCGCGATCGAGGTTTACCACAAGCTTCTCGCGTCAACCCCTGCGGACCCCGCTCTCCTCGGTGCGCTGGCACGGGTCGAACTGTGGGCGGGACGGCCTGAGCGCGCCCTGCTGATTTACAAGCAGCTTTTCGAAATGAATCCTTCCGATGAGCCGCTTGGGGCGACGGTGGCGCGACTTGAGCTTGGCTTGAAGCAGGACGATGCGGCGCGTGCCACGCTGGGAGCCTGCTTGCGGTTGCGCCCTCGCGATTCTGCGGCGCTACTTCTGCGGGCACAGCTCGATAAGAGGGAAGGGAAGTTGTACCGGGCGCTTGATGACTACAATTCAGTGCTTGGCGAAAACTTTGAGGATGTTTCGGCGCTTTACGGTGCCGCAGAGATCGATTATTACGTCGGACGGCCGAACGACGCCTACCCGCTCGCTTTTCGCCTCGTCGTGGAACGCCCCGGAGATATCGACGCGCTGCTCTTGCTTGCGCGCATCAACCGGGCGCGTGGCAAGCGGAAGTCCGCCCTGGCGCTCGTCCGCCAGGCGGAGCAACTCAGCCCGAGCAGTTCCGAGGCGCGGGAGCTTGCGAAGCAGATTCAGGAAGAGTCGGCCATCACGCTGACCACGCGAGCTTCGTACGAGCGCGAAACCTCCGTGCCGGGAGGGGGAAGACCGTTGCTCGAAGACCTCAACGCCTATGGCGGCGACGTGAGGATTGGTTTCAGCGCCCTCCCAAAGACGCGATCATTTCTCATGCTTAGCTCGACGCCTTCGAACAGCCCGGCCGGCGGCATCCAAGGCGCCGTGGCCCCCGCGGAGTTACTCTATGGGCAAACCACGGCCATCTCGAACCGCTTCGACGTTCGCGCGGGGGCTGGAGGCGTTCGGCTTGGGCCGGGCGTGCTCTTCCCAAACATTTATCTGGGCAGCCCCACGCGAAGTCCTGCCTTCACGCTCGCAGCATTCGCCGGTGCGAGTTGGCTTCCCGCGCCGAAGCTTCGTTTGGATTTTGTACTTGCCCGCGAGCCGATCCTTTACACGCCAACGTCGGTGCGCTACGGAGCGGTGCAGCGAGTTGCCGAATTGGAAGTTGGCTACAACTTCGATCCGCGCACTAGGTTGCGCGCGAGCTTCTTTCATGAGAGCGATTCGTCGGCAGTACACGATCAGGTCGTCCTGCCGGAAGGGGGAGCGATTGCCCTTGAAGCGAATGGCCACGACAGCGGAGATGGCGCTGGGATAGACATCGCGCGCAACTTGATCCGCGCGGAACACGCGGCTTTAGATCTGGGTTACTCGGGCGTTGTCTTTGGGTATGCCGGAGAACGCCGCGGAGTGTATATGGGATTTTTCAATCCTAAGCTTTACCAGCGCCATTTCATCACCTCGCGGCTGCACGGAAAGCTGGCTGGGCCGGTCGCGTATACCCTCGTGGCGGATTTTGGGGTGCAGCAAGCGGACGAAGGACGGCCCTTTACCCGCGCGATTCAAGCTGGGCCTGCGCTGACGTTTCGTCTTAGCCGTGGACATGCGATAACGGTCGGTTATGTCCACTATAATTTCGCCCAGGCGCTGGGGGCGGTTACGGGCAATGCGGTTCAGCTTTCGAGCCGCTGGAGGTTTTGATTTGCCCTGAAAGGTGGCCGATGAGCGTCCGACGGCTTTGGAGAATCATTCGCTACGTGGTCCCGATTCTGGCGGGATTCATTTTCGTGTTTTTTCTGGTTGTTGTGCCGTGGTTCTTCACCACTCTGGTCACTACCCACCGGTATTATTTTCCCGACCCTAATGCTGGCAAGACTCCCGCCACGTATGCGGGGATGCCATACAGCCAAATCGCCTTTTCCTCGATGGACGGCATTCCGCTTAAAGGCTGGTTTGTGCCGGCTACGCCTCGCCCTCGCGGGACCATTGTTCTTTGCCACGGACTCAACCGGTCAAGGGTTGAAATGCTCCCCATGGCGAGGTTCGCCCACGCGCTGGAATTTGATTCCGTGCTGTTCGACTTTCGCCACGAGGGCGAAAGCGGCGGTAAGATCACCACCCTCGGCTATCAGGAGCGGCACGATGTTGAAGGGGCGGTGCGTTATGCGCTGGTTCGGCTCAAGGCTCCGCGCCCAATCGTCGCTTGGGGCGTTTCTATGGGAGCGGCGGCCGCACTCATGGCGGCTGCCGAAACGCCGGACATCTCAGCCGTCATCTCGGACAGCGCCTGGACGACATTTCACGAGCTGATCGCTCATCACGCGAGGCTCTTTCTTCACCTCCCGAGTTTTCCGGTCGCCGATGAAATTGAATACGGCATTGCGCTGCGGGGACACTTCTGGCCTTCCGAATTCAACTTGGTCACGGTCGTGCAGCGCATTGGTGCGCGGCCGATTCTGTTTGTTGCGGTCCGGGACGACAGGCGAATGCCGCCGGCCTATGCCCGGGCGCTCTATGCCGCAAGCTCCAGCCCGGAAAAAGCCATCGTGATTGTGCCTGGGTGGAGGCATGGAGAAGGATTCAACAGCGGGCGTGAACCCTACGAGGCTGCGGTCAGGCGATTCCTCGACCGCGTCGCGCCAGCGGCGCCGTGAACGGCTATCCGTCGTCCCGGCATTGCGCGATAATGTCCGGGAAAGGAGACTGCTCATGCCCCTTCACGATAAGGCGCTTCGAGATCATCTGGTGGAGTTGCTTGATGGCGGTAGCGCGCACATAAGTTTCGATCAAGCTGTCAGCGGGATTCCCGACGACCTGCGCGGTAAGAAGCCTCCTGGGGCACCCCACTCACCATGGCAGATTCTGGAACATCTGCGTATCGCACAGTGGGACATCCTTGAGTTCAGCCGTAACCCCAAGCACGTGTCCCCCGAGTGGCCGGACGGTTACTGGCCCGCTACCGAGACGCCGCCCGATAAAAGCGCATGGAATAAGAGCGTTGCAGCCTTCCGCGCTGACCTCGAAGCGATGAAGACGCTGGTCTCGAAACGGTCCACTGACCTGTTCGCCCGAATCAAGGGAGGCGAAGGACAGACTGTTTTGCGCGAAGCCTTGCTGGTGGCCGACCACAACGCTTATCATCTAGGTCAGTTGGTTTTGGTTCGGCGGCTGCTCGGAGATTGGAAAGGGACGTAACGATTGAATTGTAAGCCAGCTGGGCAAGGTAGGTGGAATCTGCAATGGAGGATGTTCATGAAGTTCAAGTATGCTCTGGTCGCGCCTCTCCTGATCGTACTTAGCGCCGCCCTGTCGGGCGCAGGTTTGCCGCAGGTAGTGAAGCGCTCACGGACTTTTGAATTTATCTATGATACGCAAATCACAAATCTGCCCCCCGACGCACGCACCGCGCGCGTGTGGATTCCGCTTGCGAGTTCCGACCGGAATCAATCGGTAACGATTGAAAAGATCACGGCCGGGGTACCCGTGCGGGTCACTCGCGACCCGAGAACCGGCGATCGTATCCTCTATGCGGAAATACACAATCCTCGAGCGAGGAGCGTCGACTTCACGATCAAGTATAGGGTCACCCGGCGGGAGTACTCGAAGGGCGATTACACCAGCTTGATGCGCTACAACGCGGATCCAGTTCAGGTGCCCGTAACGCTCGTCCGCTTCACCGAGCCGGATCGCCTGATACCTACAGGCGGCATCATCCGGCGCATCGCTCAGACAACGACGCGCGATAAAAGCGGAGAGATCAGCAAGGCGTACGCTCTCTATAATTACGTATTCCATAACATGCGCTACGACAAGAGCGGGAAGGGCTGGGGCAGAGGCGACGCGCTTTTTGCTTGTAACGCCAAGCGCGGCAACTGCACGGATTTCCATTCGCTTTTTATCGCGCTTATGCGCTCGGAAGGTATTCCGGCACGGTTCGTGATTGGCTTTCCGCTGCCGGAAGATTCGAGCGAGGGCCGGATTCCGGGCTACCACTGCTGGGCTGAGTTTTACGTGCGGAAATTAGGATGGGTTCCGGTGGACATTTCCGAGGCGTGGCTCAACCCGGCCCGGCATGACTTTTACTTCGGAAGCCTGGATCCCGACCGCGTGCGAATTTCCAAGGGGCGTGACCTTACCCTTTCGCCCAAACAAGCCGGGCCGCCCGTGAACTATTTCGTCTACCCGTATGCGGAGGTCGACGGGAAGCCATTCAACTCGTTCAAGAAGCAGTTCAGCTTCCATGATCTTACGCCTGCTCACATTGCGGCAGCGGCCTCGCACCGACCGGCCCGGTAGTCGTGACCAAAATCCAATACACGATCAGTAATATCCTGCTGCCGGAAGTTCCGAGGTAGGCTGTTGCAGCATGAATGCGGAGGGTACTGGGGAGGCCGCCGGGTGGACGATTCTCTTCACCTTGTTGCGCAGTCGGCTCATGGCACAGCTATGGATTTGTGAAATTCGGGATTCATCAACTCCCATGCGCTCGCCGATTTGTTTCATGGTCAATTCTCCCTCGTAGTAGAGAGTGAGCACGGTTCGCTCCTTTTCCGGCAAGGTCGCGGCAGCACGGGCGAGAATGTCCCTCTGCTCATTGCGGTAGCAAAGCTCGTAGGGGTTCGAGTCGTGGCCTTGGGCCGGCAGATTCTTCTCGTCCACCACGTTGGTTTCAGGAATCTGGTTCGGCCTCATCCATTCAACGCCCATGCTGTTGAGCTCGTTGACGGTTCGGTACCATTTCCTCAGCGTGATGCCGAGTGCTTCCGCCATTTCTTGATCGGTTACTGCGCGGCCAAGTTCCCCCTGCAATCGCTGGTAGACCTTTTCGGCGTACTTGTTTTTGCGCCGCATGTCGCGCGAAGCCGTGTCCATCTCGCGCAGGCTGTCGAGAATGGCGCCGCGGATGCGGTGGCGCGCATAGGTTTCGATCTTCACGTGCTTTCTCGCATCGAACTTACGCACTGCGTCCAGCAGGCCAAGCGCGCCGGCGCCTGCCAAGTCATCCACCTCGACGTGTTGCGGCAAGCGCTCTCGCATCTCGAACGCTAAGCGCTTGACAAGAGGCAGGAGCTTCACCGCCAGTTCATCTCGCTCAGGATAGCTCTGGGCGGCGGCATGACCGGCGGTCGCGTGCGATCGAACACGTGCCTCGGCTTGAGGCGAGCGCGGCCTCTTGTGGGTTGAAACCTGTCTTCCGGCCCGGGATGTGAGTCGCTTGGTGCTTCGCTCTTGGATGAAAGGTGCGCTCGATGTGGCCATGAAATCCTCGCCTCTAATGGTGTAAGCGAACCCGCATGGGACGCTTGCGCTTTGTCCGCGATCCCGAAATCGGCACAAGACTGCTGGGGCGTGAAGCAGGCTCTAACGCCCTTTGGAGGCTGTCTATTTCTTTTCGGAATCGCGCTGCGCACCCTGAGTTATTGCACGCACTATGCCAGCTATGCGGCTGTAGGGGAGCGAGGTGCCAGATGCGCTGGTCGGATTCGTTGCAAGCGCCGGTCTGACGATCTGTTCCGACATGTCGTCACCAGGAGGAGGGTTTCCTGCCTAACAACCATGAAACGGCCGGGCCTTGTCGCGGTGGCCACATATTGCTGTCAATTAAGGAATTACGCGGAAGGCGGCCGGCACCACGCCAGGCTCAATCGACTGAGACGACGCACAACGGCGCATCTGTCTGCTTGCGGGATGACACGCCAGCGCAATCAAAATAAAAAATTTCTTAGAATCTTAGGGGAGCGTTGCGAGGCTTTTCTAGAGGTTGAAATGCCGCCTGGCAGTTTCGGAACGGGAACGGCAGTCCCGGACTGGAAATGCCGATGGGTGGTTCGTTCGAGGATTGTGGGTATTTGCGGCCGTGCCCTTTTGGAGAACCGGCGGAGGACACAACCCCGGCGCGACGGTCTTGTTCAGTGAGCTCGAATCCTTGTGCTCTAAAGGAAATCACTGAAAACGTCGATAAACTTCGGGCGGGAGAGCGGCGCTGTTCAGGCTTGTTCAACACGTCCAATCACTTTGCGAGGTAGTTACCTTGATTTGCCCAAAATGCGGTTGGGAAAATTCCGACACGGTGATGTTTTGCGTACACTGCCACATGACACTCCGCTACACGTGCCCGGCTTGCAAGCACGTCCAGGGTCACGGGGGAAATTGCGACCAATGCGGGGTCGATTTCTTGAAGTATGCAGCCTTGCTGCAGTTTCAGATGGAACACGAGGTTCAGGGGGAGCGGGATAGATTGAAGGCGCGCAACGAAATGGTGAAGCAGGCCATCCTTCTGCCGGTCACGGGCGGATGGTCACTGCTGAAGTACGTGAAGTCCGCTCTTAGAGGGGAGTAAATCGGGCTTGCGACCGGTTCCGGTCCGGTCAGTTGGCGGTTTTAAGGCGGCGTTGGCTCGCCATGTATCGCTCCGGACTCGCCACGAGCAGCGCTGCTTCCGGCAGTTCCTGGATAGCCTTTTGAACGAGCGGGTCATTTTCCAGCGCGATGCGCTCTTCCTCCTGCCCGCCGTATGCGGTGCCCAGGACCTGCTCCTCAATACGCACCTTAATAAAATCCAAATTGGCCTCTACATCCTGCGGTGAAACCCCGATCTTGTGCCGGTTGAGATAATCTTCAAACTCCTGAATCACCGCATTGTCCGGAACGAAATTCCGTGGCACATGGACGTGCGAAGCGAGATATTCCTGTCCGAAATTGTAGAAGACGTCGTGTTCGATGAGCTTCTGCTGGACCGCGTTGAGTGTTGGTTCCTGAAACCGTACGTCGGGCGTGATACCGCCGCCGCCGTATACCTTGCGGCCGCCATCGGTGTAGAAGACGTGAGCGTGGGAAGGAGGTTTCTCGCCGTCGTGGTTATAGTAGTCCCACAAGGAAATGCCAGAGTAGTCTCGCTGGATAAGCCTCCCGCTCGGGGTGTAATACCGCGCGGTGGTCAGGGCAAGGCCGGCGCGGTCTGACAGCGGGTAGACCGTCTGAACCAACCCTTTCCCAAAACTCGGCTCTCCGACCACGAGGGCTCGGTCGTGATCCTGCAAGGCGCCCGTCACAATTTCCGCCGCGCTGGCCGTGTTGTCGTTGATCAGCACGATCATCGGGTATTCGTCCCCGTGATTGCCGGTCGTCGCGTAATAGCGCCGTTCCCTGGAATGACGTCCATAATGGTAAACGATGAGTTGGCCCCTTTTCAGGAAGTGGTTAGCCACCTCGACGGCCTGATCCAGCAGGCCGCCGGGATTGTCTCGCAGATCAAGAATCAATCCGTGCAAGTGGTTCACGTTCATGCGGTTGAGCGCGGCCGTGAGTTCCTGATTGGTTGTTTCATCGAAGCCCCGCAAGTAGATGTAGCCAACATCCGGCCGCAGCATGAACGCCCACTGGACGCTGTGACGGGAAATTTGCGCTCGGGTGATAGCGAACTCCAATGGTTTTGCGACTCCCGCGCGGCTCACCGTGACGTGCACGATAGTGCCCTTAGGACCCATCAGCAAATTGGCTACCTGCGTGATCGAAAGGCCTTCGGTCGACTTTCCGTTCACCTTGATGATGACGTCTCCAGAGCGAAGCCCGGCCCGTTGAGCGGGCGAACCGCGGAACGGATAATCCACGACCGTTACCAGACGGTTGAGTTGATCGAGTTGCTGGCGGATCTGCATTCCCACCCCAAAATAACGACCCTCTTGATCTTGGGTGAGCTGAGTGAAGGCCTTGGGACTGAAAAAGTTTGAGTGCGGATCCAGAGTCCGAAGCATGGCCGGGATTGCTCCCACCGTCATGCTGCCCGTGGGGCCGAAAATGCACTCATTAGGCTTTAACGGGGAGGCGTAATTCTGCTGGACGACGCTGTAGATTTGCGTAAATTCCTTCAGGCTTGCCTGTACGTTCGCATCAGCAGGGTCAGCCGTTGTGGCTTCGACCCGGTTTCCATAAATCTGGCCCAGGATCGCTCCCACTGCGATAGTTGAGAGCGCAAACCATAACAAGCGTCGCGTTGGCTTCATTTCCACCTCAATCCCGCCGCGTGCGCGACCCACAGCGGGGAAATCACTTTAGCACATCGGTATCGCCATCGCCCCACGGCTAGCGAAGCGCGCCGCACAAGCAGTTAGATGCCGCCGGCTTGGCAGACGTCTCATTGTTGTTCCATGCCGCGGCTTGCCATATAACGCTGCGCATGGACGAGCAGTTCCTTGGCCTTGCCTAAGCTGTCCGCAGCGCGCGCCACAAGCGGATCATTTTCCACCACGAGCCGGTTGGCGGCATCTTCGCCGTAGATTGCTCGCACCAGTTGAATACGAATCTGCCGCCGGATAAAGGATTCGTTCGCCTTAAAATCCGCATCGGAAATGCTCACATCCTCCGTTGGTAGAAACTTGCGGAATTCATCCAGCACCTTCCGGTTGGCTTTGAAGTCGGGAGGAATTGTGTTGTGACGCGCCAGGTAACTACGACCGAAATCAAAAAACACATTCGCGCCAGCGAGTTTGCTCTCGACCGAATTGAGTTTTTGAGGAGGAACACGGACGTCTGGCGTGATGCCGCCGCCACCATAGACCGGACGCCCGCCGTCCGTCAGCCTCACCTGAGTCTTGGGATACGGCGAGGGATTATAGTGATTATAATAGTCGTAAAGGGAAATGTTGGAATAATCACGCTGGATTAGGCGGCCGCTCGGCGTGTAATAACGCGCCGTCGTGAGCAGCAGCATGGTGCGGTCGCTGAGCGGGAACTCCGTCTGCACGAGGCCCTTGCCGAAGCTGCGCTGCCCCATCACCAGTGCTCGGTCGTGATCCTGGAGGGCGCCGGTTACGATCTCCGCCGCGCTTGCCGTGTTTTTGTTAATCAGAACGACGATGGGATATTCAGGTCCTGTCTCCCCGCTTTCCACGTAGTAGCGCTGGAGCGCCGAATTGCGGCCGTAATGGTAAACCACAAGCTGGCCCTTGCGCAGAAAATGGCTTGCCACGGCGACCGCCTGTTGCAGCAGGCCGCCCAGGTTACCGCGAAGGTCCAGAATAAGGCCATCAATATTCTGCTCGCCGAGTCGGTCCAGGTCAGAAGAAAGCTCCGCGTTCGTTGTCTCGTTGAACGTGTTGATGTGGACGTAAGCGATTCCTGGCCGTACCATGAAGGCCGTGTCCACGCTGCGCGGCATGATCTTCTGGCGGACGAGGGTAAATTCGAGCGGGTGGGGAGAGCCTTCACGTGTCACAGTGATCGCCACGCTTGTTTCCCGGGGGCCGCGCAGCAATTTCTGCACCTGCACGGTGTCAAGACCGGTTGTCGATTTCCCATCCACCTCAACGATCACGTCTCCCGGGCGCAGCCCGGCGCGGAAAGCTGGTGTATCCGGCAGGGGCCGCTCGACCACTACCACCATGTTCCCGCTCTTGCTGAGCTGAGGCCCGATTTCCATCCCAACCCCGTAATACTTGCCGCTCATTTCCTCCTCGAGCTGGGCGAAACGCTTAGGGTCGAAAAAGTTCGAATGAGGATCGAGCGTCCGCAACATGGCCGGAATCGCTCCCACCATGGTTGCGCCAGGTGGTCCGTAAATGGCCGTGTTGGGCTTCACTGGGCTGGCATAATCCTGTTGGATCACGGTCAAGGCATCGCTGAATTGCTTCAAGCTCGTGCGGTAGGCCGCGGAGTTATTATTCTCATCTTTGGGTGTGGGAGCGACTTGATTTCCCATCGCCCCACACGTAACCGTCGCGAGCAGTGCCAACCCCACCGCCCGGGCAACCATGCGTAAAAGTCTCATCAATAGCTCCTATTCTAGTCAGTATAGCATCAACGCTAACTCTCGCAAGGCAAACCAGCCGATCTCCTATACCATCCGGTGGCCTCGATGATTGCCCGAAGGGCAACACCATGAATAGCCGTAGGTGCAACCTACGGAAATCGAAGCCCCAAGCCAACATCGACCCCGAAGGAGCCTGTGTTACAACTTCATCTGTAGCGGCGGTCTATGACCGCCGGCCTTTATTTTTCAGTAGATTCGGCGCTCCCTTCCTGCCTCAGGGCAGGCTCCGAGCGCCGCTACAGCACAAAATCCAAAGTTGTCCCACAAACCCTGATGGGGCTGATCGATCTTTTTCCTGCTATCCCTAGGTTCCACCTACGGCTATTCACCGTGTCCTGCTTCGCGGGACTTGCACACGGCCAGCCCGCTGCCGTTAAGTTAGCGTTTATGGCGTCACGGGGTGGTGGTCGGGCGGTTCGGGCGTTGATTCTAAAGGCTTGGTAGGCTTCGTTTCAGAATTTTCTAGAGCGCGCGCGAGCGCAAGAACAAGGCGACTCGCCATCTTTCGCGCGGAGACCGGCGCAAGGCGGAATTGCTACGTAAGATCGCCATTGCAGAGCGCAATGCCAGGCGAATGGCGACTCACTACCGGCCATACAATCCCGCGCTGGAATCCGGCGAGCCGGCCAGCGATTACGAACGGGAGCAAGGGGCTGCCTGGCATGCGCAAAAGCCGTTGCGCCAGAAAATCAGCCGCATTGCCGTGGCACACGGCTTAAATCACGGTTACGTCGAGGCTGGCATCCGCGATCCGCGCCGGCTGTACCATGCTCTTGCGGCGCTCACCGGGCAAGGGGTTCGGAAGTATGGAGAGTTGGGCACGACGCGCCGGAGCGAGAAACCCGCCGAGGACGAGTACCTCAAGCACCTTTACGAATACGCCGGCAACGGCCTCAAATCAAAGCCCTACCGCCGCGAGGAATGGCGAACGCCGGAGAACATCCGGCAGGAGCGTTTGGACTACTGCCAGCGAATGCGCGCCTGGCGCAACGCCCAGGAAACCGTCAACTGGCTCCGCGTCCAGCTTGCGAGTCTCAATTCCGCCACATAGGACGAACTGTCTGCCGATGACTTCTATTAACCATCCGCCAACAGGCTATGTCCGTCCAGGAGGGGGGATCCGGCAAAGGCTGGCGTCAACATTAGGACATGGTGTTTCGCTCGTGTAATTCCAACTCGGACCAGCTTGCGGCTCCGCGGGTATGGAGCGGCCTCCTTGCAGAACACGAGTGGACAATTATGCGAGTCATCAAAGATGATGACAGCATCGAACTCCTTGCCTTTGGCTTTATGGACCGTCATTACTTGGATGCCCTTTAAATCATTCCCGCCCGAAAGCAACACTTCCTGTGCCAATGCGTTGTCAAGCGCGCGGCGCGCACCTCCGTAACTACCTGAACTTTGCCAAAGGTCCGCTAATTCCGCCGCGATTCGCTGACCTCGCTGAAATGTAACCAACTGTTCGGCGTGTCCAGCTACTGTTGCAAGGACCGGACATCCGGAGTCCCTGAGTTTCCTTCGCGCCTCCAGCCAGTCCACTCTTGGGTCACCAGTGAACCGATGCGTCCGCACATCGCGGAGTAGCCGCAGTAGCTTGTCACCCACGGAATTGCCTTTGGGCGCCCGTGCCCGCGCTGCCTCTTCCCCTTGGGCTGAGAGCCTCTGCGCCTGTGCCAAGTTTAATTTCCCGCCCTTTGATCGGAAGACGTCCGCTACTAGGTACAATGCGACGGAAAGATTACGCAACTCTTCGATTGTGCCTGGCTCCATGAGAAACGCGACCAGGCGGCTTGATAGCAAGACGGGAGCTTGGTCGATAATTACACGGTGAGGGATGTGGGCATTAGCGCCATCCCCGGTCAAAGCCCTTGAGATAATTGTGACGCCCCGCCCCCATGTTCCCATGATCGCGATGTTTTCAGGCAGTTGCCCCGTTTCCTCCGTAAACTTGCGATTTACCATGCCGACGCACTGACGAATGGCGTCGTCACGGAGGGCCGCTCGAGGAGAATATCTTCTTTGAGACACCCCCTTGTATGGAGCGCCCCGTGGGGTGTTAAAGAGAATGTCATTCCCGAAGACCAGGATTTCCGAACCTGGGCTCCGGTGATTTTGCCCTCCGAGATTTACTCTCAGAGGATTCAGCGCGTTCATGATGTGCGTGACCCGCTCCGAGCTGACACCTGGACGGAAGTCATAAATCTGCTGTTCCAGGTCGGCTAGGCAAACAAGTTGGCTCCTCTCGGCGAGGAGTTTGAGGCTCTCCCATTGGTCTTCCGCTGTGTCCTGGGCCTCATCAACAATAATCAGCGGATGCCTATCGGCGAACAGATGTCGAATAGGTTTGCTCCGCAAAAAAAGCTCGCGCACCTTCGGTGAAAACAGATCGAACGCTACGAGGCCTTGTTCTCGAAAGAGCCGCTCCCATTCTCCGTTCCATGTTTCGTCATCACTCTCTTGACCAGCGCGGATCGCAGACTCATCTTGCGGCAAAAGGATTCGGAGCCTCCGAGGAGCTCCTAGCAAATAGCCATGACCTTTGAGGATTTCCCAGAAAAAAGAATGGAAGGTTTGAACTGTAAGGCGCTCCCGAGACTCGCGCGACACTCTCTCTTTCGCGGTCTGAGTGATGCGGCCTACGGCTGCCCTCGAAAAGCTAAGGAATAACACGGACTGTCCAGAGAGCAGGCCCGCTTCCACTCGTCGCTCGCCTTTGAGCAACGCAATGGTTGTTTTACCGCAGCCCGCGCCCCCCACGACTAGAATATGATTTTTCGCGTCGAGCACCTGCTGCCGATCCTGACATATAGACAGGTTCATTGCTTGTCTTCTGGCTGTGTCTGTTGCACCGTATCGACCGCAGCTACTGCGGCCGTCGCCGCTGCTGCTACCCCGGCCTGACTTTCCGGACTGGTGGTTCCCTGCGGAACGGGCACCGTCCGTTTAGGGCGGGGAAACCTTTTGAAGACACTGCTTAGAAATTCCACGATCGTGGGCGGGAGTTCAGTCTGAGCGCACAGTTCAATTAACCTCGCGGCTCCACCTTCTCCCTTCAATCCTTTAAGGACACTGACCGCGAGTTTTTTTAGGTTCGCCTCGTCAGGCCGTAATGCCGGAATCCCAAAGCTATTGTCTGAATCCTCTGCCCTTGTTATTTCAAGAAATTCCCACTGTCGGCTGAGGGGAACCTCCGCAGCTAACATGGTTTCAGCGCCTGTATACGTGATTTCCTTTGCTAGCTCAAATGCCGCAACGATTTCGCTGAGTTGTTCAGGTGTTCTTCCCTTTCTATCGAAGAACGCGAACGCAAGGATTCCTAGCGCCTTAAAAAAGCCGCCCATTGTGGCCAGATTCCCGTCGCCCTCCGTGTTTATGATCGTCACCCCCGCGAGGTCTAAAGGAAAGAGTTCTGGGTTGCTCTCCTCCATTTTTGGGGCTGTGGCCCGGAGCGCTAATTGGTCTGAGAGCCCTTCAACAACTATCACCCCCTGACTGAGCATTGCCTCCGCAATTGACCGGCGCAACTGGGATTTATAAGTCTTTGCTTTCATCGGAACGGGCAAGGTAATCGGTGTACCCATTAAGGTTCCGTTTTCGTCCCGCATCAGACGCATGATCCCGTCAGGCGCGAAGCACTCAATTACGTAAGGAGAATGCGATGTAATAAAGCACTGGGTGGTCTGCGTCATGAGATAATCCACGACTCGGCGTTGCGTATGCGGAGGTAGGGCGATTTCAGGCTCTTCCATTGCGAAGATCACGTTATCCTTCTTGATGTCCGCAATGAAAGTGAGAAGTGCTAAGACAAGAATATTGAGGGTTCCCGTTCCCGTTCCCGTTTCCTGGAATGGAATGGGAACTTCTCCGTTGCACATTGACAGGAAGAAAGAAACGGTCTTCCTGAGGTGCTCCCGCGTAAGCTGTGTGACAAAGAGGCGGGTCGAGCGGCCTTGGCCCGATGTTGAGATGTATTCACCGAGCCGCGCCTCAATTTCATCCAAAATCGGTCCCAACTCTCCAGCGTCTGCGTCAATCGGGGGATTAAGAGCGGCGAGGCGGCTCCGCACTGGCTCCCAGAGTCCCGCGCGAACTTCTTTCATCCGCAGGATGATGTCCAGGAGCGATCCGTGCTCCAAACTCAGGGCCCGGGAGCCAGTTCGAAGTGCGCGCAGGTAAAGGAAGCCAATCGACCTTTTCACCGCAGTGGGAATGGATCGAGCCTCATCTTCCCCTCCTTCTATTTGGTTGCCAAAAACCGTCTTGGCCACGAAATTGTCCTCATCGGGCTCATAGTGCGCAATTGTGACCAGCCGCAAGCATGACTTAATACCCGGTTGGTTTGTCGCGTCGATCTCGCCCTTGCCCAGGACACGCTTCTCATCATCTTTCCAGAACTCAAGATTGGCAGCGCACTGCCTCGCGACCGTTTCTGTCAAATCTGTCAACACGACCTCGATACGGATGGGCACAGGAGATTTCCCGTCTTCACCCAGGTACCCAGCATTTCGAAAATCAAATTCTCCGACGGGTGGGTTTCGATACAGGCGGTCCGGCCCCAATGCCAGGTCAAGGGCTTCGCACACCGTACTCTTTCCAACATTGTTTCCACCGATCAGCAAGGTATGTCCTTTGAAGTAGAGATCGGCTGCCTTCACACCGCGAAAATTCGCAATCTTCAGGTTGCTCACTCGCATTTGTTTCCCCCACGCCCGAAGCGCTAGTTGATCCCTGACACACCCAGCACGTCCAATGTAACTAAGGTGAACGTCATCGCTCTTTATATCTCGTAAAGTCGCTCGCCTCAAGTCCGATTAAACACCAAGCTTCGCCCAACAAGGATCAAGTCCACGATTTGCCCACTGCTCACGGTACACCCTCACCCACTTGGTCAAGGTGCTGAGGCCCACGCCCATTTCGCGGGCCACCTGCTGGATGGGGAAGCTTTCTTCCAGACAGAGCTGAACTGCCTTGCGTCGAACCTCAAACCGGTGGGAATAGGGGTGCGGACGATTTGTCCGCCGCGCCGCCCCCTCCGGGGGCGGGCCCTCTGCCTCCTCCTCTCAACTCCCTCGTTGCCTTCCATCGGTAAGACTCCTTTCGGTTCCTTCCCGGAACCTAGGCTTTGGAGTGTCACCCATTTTCATCAGGAAATTTCGCTCATGATCTGGTCGTTAGCCCAGGGATAGAATCGCCCTCTTGGAGGGATGACTTTTACCATGCCGTGCTGCTCGCAGGGGTTGCCCACGACAGCCTGTTACCCGTTCGAGTCGGACATCCAAACTTCGTTTCGCGCCCGGCGCTCGACACTTGCAGTACCCTCGGAGCCGCTCCTAAGCGCGAGGCACCGAAGGGGGAGCAAAAGTCATGGAAAGCGGTATATCACCCCAACTCAGAGTAGTTGTAAGTTGTTGATCCGACGTAGAGGTACGACTCCAAAGCGGTTTCGTAAACCGAAGGTCGAGGATTCGATTCCCTTCGGCGGCTCCATGTTGCCTTATCGTAATCCGAAAATCGGCGGTCTGAGAACCAGCTCTGCGTTCGAGTGTGTGGTCAGCCAATTGCTTGAGCAGGCACCGAGCGGGAAGCTTGCTCGCTGACTTCGAGCTCGGGGATCTCGAACGAAACGACTGTTCCTTTTCCGGGCGGGCTTTCCACCTTGAAACCAAACTGGTCGCCGAAGAGCACTCGCAGGCGATCGGTCACGTTGCGGATGCCGATTCCCGACGCATACACTTCCCTTCTCTTTTCCTCCGGGATGCCGACCCCATCGTCTTCCACCTCGATCGTTAGGCGGTGATGGTGGCGCTTTGCGCGCAGCGTGATCGTGCCCCCTTCGATCTTCGGCGCGATGCCGTGGCGGATGGCATTTTCGACCAGCGGTTGGAGGATCATGCTTGGCACGACGACGTCTTCGGCCCCCGCCTCGATTTCCTTCACGACACGGAGTTTCTCGCGCCCAAAGCGCACTACTTCGATGCCCAGGTAGTCATCGATGAAGTCCAACTCCTCCTTCAGATGGACGAAGTGGGCCTGCACTTTGAGCCGGCGACGGAGGATTCGCGCCAGCTTCAGCAGCACGTTACGCGCCGTGTCTGGGTCGATGCGGATGAGTGAAGAGATGGTGTTGAGCGTGTTGAAGAGGAAATGAGGATTGATCTGGCTGACGAGCGCATCCATGCGCGCCTGTAGCAGCATCCGGTGCTGTTCTTCGAGCTTTAATTCGATGCGCGTGCTGTTCCAGATTTTCACTGGAATTCCCACGCCCACTACCGTTGCCAGGACGATGAGGATATTGATCCAGAAGTGTGGAGAATAGATATAAAAGAGTCTCCGGCCGACGAGGCGGCCGACGTCGATGCGCATGATCTCCACGACCACACACATGAGAGTGAAAAGCAACTGCCAGTCGAGCGCGGGCTGCCTGAATCGCCGCTTGAGCGAGCGATAGAGGCTGAGGTCCACGAAGGGGCTGAACTGCCAAATGGCTTCCTTGTCCGGGCAAATCCAGCGTGCCGAACCTGCGACCAGCGCGTAGAGGACGGCCATGGGCGCGGCGAGAAACTCGTGCCCGATCAGGGCCGCCGGCAAGCTGACCATTGTGCCGACTACCAGGCCCACAATCGTGCCACCCAACAGCCCGCTCAGCACCGTGATCTCGAGGCTCAAATCGACGCCCGCATAGCCGGCGAGCAGGCGCGTGAACACGCCCAGCGCAAACGGGACTCCCAGAAAGAGCGCGAACTGCAGCTTTTCTTTCGTGGTGCGCTGCTCAATAAAGATGAGCCGTTTGAAGGTTTCAAAGCGGGCAATGATGCTGGCGAGGGAGGCCATGACGCCCAGCTTGATTAGCAGGGTAAGCAGAATGAAAGCCGTCCGTCCGCTCAGTGAAGGAAGCATGGATGACCCGGGCGCGGCGCTTATCCGCCGCCAACAAAGTGTACCACTTCGAGGCGGTCACCGGCCCGGACCGGAGTGGTTTCCCACCTGCTGCGAGGGACAATTTCCCGGTTCAATTCCATCGCGACGCGGTCGCCGGGAAACTGCAGCCAGGCAACGAGCGAGGCGAGCGTGCTCGCTTCGGGCACCTCGCGCGACTCCCCATTCAGATAAATCGTAATCACTAGCATCCTCATCAAGTTACGATGTCCTCCCCTCCGTCCACACGGATCACGTTGCCGGTCATCCAGTGTGTTTTTTCGCTCATCAGCGCGGCGATGGCCGATGCAACGTCGGATGGGGTCGTCAACCGCCCTCCTGGATTCCGCATTCGGGCGAACTCCGCCAGCGTCTCGTTGCCGGGGATTTTGGCCAAGCCCGGCGTGATGGTCACACCTGCCTGGAGGGCATTGGCCGTGATTCCGAAAGGCATCAGCTCAAATGCCAGCTGGCGGATGTGCGATTCAAGGACCGCCTTGGCCGCAGACACGGCGCCGTACTTGGGAATCACGCTGTGCCCACCTGCGCTGGTCAGCGCGTAGATGCGGCTACCGGCCCGCATCATCTTGCGGCGCACCATTTCCTGCACCCAGTAAACCAGGTTGTTCCCCATAACGTCGATGGTCATTTCCATCTGCGCCTGTGTCAGAGCTCCCGCGGGATTGTCCGAGACGTAAGCTTGGAGCGATCCGAAGGCAACCGTGTGCAGGAACATCTTTATGAAATGGTCTCCTCCGCGTTCCTTCCACCGAGCTTGCATCTCGTCCAGGGCGCTCGCGCGCTTGGCCGCGTCGGCGGCGTTGATGTTGAAGAACCGGACGTCTCGGCCCATCGCGTCGATTTTCTCTGTGATCTCGCTGACGTGCGTCATGGCGGAGCGCCGGTCGAAATGGACGCCAAAGACGTCCAGCCCCTCGCGTGCCATCTCTAGGCTTGTCGCTTCGCCAAAGCCGCTGGAAGAACCCACAATAAGCGCCCACCGCACGGGCGTGGATGTTTCAGTCATTCACGTATCCTTTCCTTAGCAATCTCGCGTTTCCTCTTCCACAACGATGTGCCGCTCGTTCTCGCCACAAACGTCCATGCGGATGCGCACAAGAGGGCCTGGCGGTGGCTGGGGTAGACGCTCGCCCCACTCAATCAGCACCGTTGAGCCTTGAGATATGATTTCATCCAGCCCGAGCGACTCAATCTCTCGCGGCCCTTCGATTCGGTATAAATCAACGTGATAGACACGGGCGTCTGGCGCGGCGCCTGGCGATCCGTACTCGTGGACCAGCGTGAAAGAAGGACTGGTTACATCCTCTTCCCGGGCCGCCGCAAGAGCGGAAGCAACTCCCTTGGCAAGTGTGGTCTTGCCGCTCCCCAAGTCGCCCTCGAGCAGCGCGAGGCACGGTGGCCGCAACGTTTCCGCCAGCCGCCGCCCGAAGGCGATGGTTTCCTCCGGTGAACGGGTCACGATATCGTACAGTCTTTGTATTGCCAAAGTCGCCATTGCCCCGATAAATCGCGCGGGTCGGGGACACCGGTGTTATGGCGCTGCCAGAGTCCGATAGGCTTCCGGGATCGCCTCTATCAAGTCGCCAGCGATCATGGAAGGCTCGCCAAACCGCGCAACGGCCAAGTCACCCGCGAGGCCGTGCAGATAGACCGCTGCGGCAACAACTTCAGCGGCTGGCCGCTCCGTCTGCTGGGCGAGCAGTCCGGCAATTAAACCTGTAAGGCAATCGCCGCTGCCGCCCGTCGCCATGCCGGGGTTGCCGGTCGGGTTCACCCGCACGCGCCCGTCTGGCGACGCTATCAGCGTCCGCGCACCTTTCAGCACCAGGATCACTCCATAACGCACAGCGAATTCGCGCGCCGTTTCCACACGGCGTTTTTGAATTTCCGCCGTTTTCAGACCGGTAAGACGGGCCATTTCCCCGGGATGGGGAGTGAGAACGCGCACCCGATCCGAAACGTGCATCTCTCCCATCCGGCCTGCGAATGCGTTTAGCCCGTCTGCGTCCAGAACGAGCGGAAGCGAACAATCGTTAACGGTCTTCCTCACCACTTCGGCAGTTTCCGGATTCCTGCCCAAGCCCGGACCAACCGCGAGGCAAGATTTCCCGGCTATCAGACGGGTAAGCACGCCCGACATCAGCGCTTGGAGTGAGATTGTTCCCTCCGCCGTCTCCAGAAGCGGCTCCGTCATAAATTCCATGCCGAATGCTGCGATGACCGGAAGCGCACTTACTGGCGAGGCAATGGTCACAAGCCCAACGCCCGCGCGGAGAGCGGATTTCGCCGCGAGCGCTGCCGCGCCCGTCTTCCCTCTCGATCCTGCAATACCCAACACGTGCCCGTAGGTTCCTTTGTGAGAGTCCATCTTGCGGGGCGCGGCCAGCCACGTCACGTCCTCGCGGCACATCAGGCTCAGAAGCAGCTCAGAATCGTTTTCCAGGACCTCCGGCGGCGTACCGATCTCTTTCACCTTCCACTCACCCACGCACTCGCAGGCGGGCGGGAAGACGTGGGCATATTTCGGGGCCGTAAACGTGACGGTGGCATCCGCCTTGATGCACTCGCCGATCAACTCTCCGCTGTCCGCGGCCAATCCCGAAGGGAGATCCACAGCCACGCGGCGCGCGCCGGGGAAGGAAGTGTTGAGGTCACGCACCACCTCCAGCAGGAAGCCCTCAAGCGGCTTCGACAGCCCGGTCCCGAGAAGAGCGTCAATAATCAGGGTCGTACTCGAAAGTGAGGGTTTGACGGCACACCACCCTGGCGCGTCCTTCACCACCTCGGGAAGAGCGATGGCTGCGAAGCGCTCGTAATTTGCCGCAGCGTCACCTCTCAACTGCGCGGGGTCAGCGAAAAGCAATACTTGGGGCGTCAGGCCCATGTCGGTCAACAAACGGGCAACGACTAGCCCGTCCCCACCGTTATTTCCCCGCCCGCAGAAGATCGCGATCCTGGATTCTTCAAGTGGCCGAAACCGCTCGGCGAGAAACTTCACTACCTCCGCTCCCGCGTTCTCCATAAGCGTCAAGCTGGGAACGCCGCAGCGATCCGTCGTAAGGCGGTCAATCCGCTGCATTTGACTGGCGGTAAGAATCTTCATAAGCGTATGACAAGCCGAGACTTAGTCGCGTCTTCCAGAACCCATGGCAAACTTTTCGTCGCGGAATAACCGCATTATTTTCAACTAATTGTATAAGCTTGCCGCAAACCTTTGCAACCTTAACCTCCTTGTGCTAGTATCCACTTGAAAACAGGCGAATTGCAGGCGAAGGCGCGCGAGTTTCCTCGCGGTTTGGCTATAACTGTTTGAAAATATTATAGATGTAGCGCTTAAACGAGATGCGTGGAGCGTGCGCCGGACGTTACAGGAAGGAAAATCGCATATTCGCTATGGCTTACCACGGCCCGAAACTAGCACGCCGGACAAGAGGGCTACGTAGCGAACAGCGCTGAAAGGATCTTCGATCATCTCCCTTGAAGCCGACTCCTCCTACCAGCCCGGAACCGCTTGGCGGTCGCCGTCAGCTTGTGGCTGAAATCGGTCGCTTCTTAAACTACCTCCAAGTCGAAAAGGGGTTGTCAGCGAATACCATCCTGAGCTACCGTCGCGACCTTGCCAAATTTCGAGAGTTTGCCTTAGCGGGGAAGTTGACGTTGGCGGAAATCGACCGACGCCACGTCCGAGCTTTCATGGCCAGACTTTACGGGCAGGGCTTGAACGCACGTTCGGTGGCGCGCCACTTGGTCTCGCTGCGGGGTTTCTTCAAGTTCCTACAGATCATCGGCGCCGTCTCAGGCAATCCGTCTACAGAGGTTGATAGCCCGCAGATCAGCCAGAAGCTGCCGCGTTTTCTCGCGATCGGCGAAGTAGACACCTTGCTCGATAAGACCCAGACTTCGACGCCGCTGGGGCTGCGAGATAAGGCCATGATCGAACTTCTCTACGCCACTGGGATGAGAGTGTCCGAACTTGTGGGCTCACGTATTGAGGATTTTGACCGAAACTTGGGCATTCTTCGCTGTGCGGGCAAAGGCGGCAAAGAACGGGTGATTCCAGTAGGCAAATCGGCGCTCAGCGCGGTGGAAGCTTACCTGCGCCTCGCTCGGCAAGAACTGGGTGGCGGCAAGCCGAGCCCGTTCCTGTTCGTAAACCATCGGGGCGGGAAGCTTTCCCGCGTAGGCTTTTGGAAGATTCTGGGCGGATACGCCCGCGCAGCCGGACTTTCGGGACGGCTGACGCCTCACGTGATGCGTCACTCGTTTGCCACGCACCTGCTCGAGCGTGGCGCCGATTTACGGTCCATCCAGCTCATGCTCGGCCACAGCGATATTTCTACTACTCAGATTTACACCCACGTACTGAAGGAGCGGCTGAAACAGGTCTACCAGGCACATCACCCGCGAGCCTAAGGGTGAGCGAACCGGCGGGATCGAGCAAGTGGCCGACACCTGCGATGAGCGACTACAACTTCCTAATGGAAATCCGGCTCTCCCCAGCGCAGCTCCGCGTGGTCAATCATCTTAGCCGCGTCTCCGCCGGGATGGGGCTGAACCTGTATCTGACGGGAGGTGCGGTTCGCGATCTGACGTGCGGCCAACCCTACATTCGCAATTTAAATTTCACTGTCGAGGGCAACGTTCAAAAGCTCTTGCGCGCCCTCACGGCGGATGACGGAAAAAAGAAGAAACGGGAAAAAGGAAGCGGCCCGTCGTTTAATGAGCTAAGCCCAAAACTCGAGATATCGCACTTCAATTCGCGCCGCCAGGTCGCATCCCTCATATATGCCCACGGAGTGGAAGCCGACCTTGCTATGGCGCACCGCGAAGTCCGGCCCCGCCCGGGGCGCGACGCGGAGATCGCTCCGGCCGGAATTTTCGAAGACCTGCGTCGGCGCGACTTTTCCGCTGACGCCATGGCTATTTCCCTTCATCCCAACTCACGCGGACTTTTGCTGGATCCGACCAATGGAGCGGCGGACATCGAGCGCCGCGAGTTTCGCATTCTGAACAGCCGCGGCTTTCTGGACGCGCCAGAGTGCGTTTACCGTGTTCTGCGGCTCAGCCGGCGCCTTGGTTTCAAACTGGAGGAACGAACTCAGCAGTGGCTGGAGGCGGCGATCGAGTCAGGCGCCTGGAAATCGCTCAACCCGGAATCGCAGGGGCGTGAACTGCGTGCCGCGCTCCAGGAAGAACACCCCGCGCGAGTCCTGCGTCAGTTCGCGCAACGAGGACTGTTGCAGGGGCTGAATAGCAGCCTGACATCAGCCAGGATCTTTTACGATCGCTTGGAAAAGATCCGTTCCGTCGCGCGCACCACCCCTGGCGCGGACCCCTTTGTCGTCTATTTTCAAACTTTGGTCGAGCCGCTCCCCCCAGCTCACCGGAAGCAGCTTGCAAAGACGGTCTTGGTTTACCCACCCATCCAGCGCCTGGCCACCGGCATGGACGGCGCGGCGCGCAAACTGGCGAAAGCCCTTGCAGGCTCCAAGGGCGCGATCCCCAGCTTCACTTATCGCCTGCTTGAAGGTCAGCCCCTTCCGCTGCTGATCTACATTCTCGTTCGTCATCCCAAAGCTACGATTCAAAATCGCATTAAGAGTTTCCTGGTCAGGGCACCGCAGGTTCGAGATCGGCTGCCGCGCGCCGAACTGCACGCGCTTGGAATCGAACCAGGACCACGCGCCGAAGCGATTCTGAACAAGCTTTTCATGGATATGTTGGACGGCAAGATCAAGACGCAACCACAAATCACCAAGGCAATGCACGAGCTTGCCGGCATTTCCTCCGAGCACAGCTCGAAACACACCCCTCACCAGCTCTCGAAACAGGCCACAGCCAAGCCACACAAATCCGCGAAATAACGAACCGTGGTCCTGCCAACGTTCGCTCGTTCTGTCTCGCTCCGGACGACACCTCGGGTCAAGAAAGAGCTTGACTATTCCCGGCATTCAGACTAAAAGTAATGCCCTGCCAACCCTGACTATTCATCAACCGCGCGAGAAAGAGGCCAGCAAGACCTCACACAGCAGTTAGGACTCTTGGGAATCGTGTTATCGGACATCTTGCAAACCGTCGGCATTTCAGGGTTCAGCGGATTTGGTAATGGTGGACTGAACCAAAGGTGTTGCCGCAGCACCGGGCACTCCAGCAACACATAGACGAAGAACTAGCGCAGCGCATGTGGGCAGCGGGTGATTCCTGGAAATACGACTTCACCGAGTTTATTCCGCTTTATAACAGGACTGAAAAGGAATACCACCAACTGCTTAACGAGATTCGCGAGGGAAAATTCCAGGTAGGTACAAATAGCTAAGGCTGTGCGCTAATAGAACGTAAGACGCGATGCCGTGGAGACCTCAGATGCCCGAAGAGAGGAACCATAATTTGAACCGCAGAACGTTTTTGCAGCAGATGGGTGCGGGGACTGCCGGATTGACCCTGGAGCCGTCGGCACCCAAAGGTAAACCGGACCGCCGGCCCAATGTTCTGTTTATTCTGCCCGATGAGTGGCGGGCACAGGCGTTGGGCTGCATGGGAAACTCCGATGTGCGTACGCCGCACCTTGACAAGGTGGCTTCCGATGGCATTGTGTTCCGGCATACCCTGGCCAACACGCCAGTTTGCTGCCCCGCTCGCGCCAACATCCAGACCGGAATGTACACAAGCCGCAATGGAATGGTTGCGAACGATCTACGTTTGCGCGAATCGCTGATCGGAATGGGCACGTTGTTTAGCCGTGCCGGCTACCGAACCGCCTATGTTGGGAAGTGGCACCTCGACGGTGGCCCTCGCATGCCGGGATTTGTTCCACCGGGGCCGCGGCGCCACGGGTATCAGGTTTGGGCTGCCAATGAATGCAACCATAACTATTTCTATAACTGGTTCTTTCGCGATGCTGACGCGCCGATCATAGCGACACGATATATGCCGGATGTATGGACCGACCTGGCGACCGAGTTTCTTTACGAGGCACAAAACGAACAGCTATTTTTCTTGATGGTTGCTCCCGGCGCTCCCCACGATCCCTACATTGTGCCGCAGAAAGTTTGAAATCTATATAACCCGGATGACCTGAAGATGCGCCCGAACTGGGTCCCTGGTGTGCGAGGAGGAAGCCGAAGGGATATCGCCTTGTATTACGGCGCCATCAGGGCCATTGACGAGCAAATTGGCAAGCTCATGAAGACCTTGAACGAGCTTGGCATGGAGGAAGATACGATCGTGTTTTTCTCGTCCGATCATGGCAACATGCTCGGTTCGCAGGGAAATATCCTGAAACGCAAGCCATGGGAAGAATCGATTCGCGTGCCGGGTGTCCTTCGGTATCCTCGCCAAGTGAAGGTTGGGCAACAAAAAGACGTTCTCTTCAGCCATGTCGTCGATCTCGCGCCCACATTGCTGTCTCTGTGCGGAATCAGTGTTCCCTCAGACATGCAAGGGAAGGATCTCTCCGCAGTGGTTCTTGGTAAGACGGACCAAGGGCCTGATTCCGCATTCTTCCAGATCTTCGGTCCCTATCACGGAGGAGGCGTGCCGCACGCGTGGCGCGGCGTGCGAACGGAGCGTCATATGTATGCTCGGCGGCAGTCCGAACCTTGGGTTCTCTACGACCTGAAGAACGATCCCTACGAAATGCATAATCTCGTGGAAGACCCAGCCTCCAGATCGGTCAGGAACACAATGCAAGACCGCCTGGAACGCTGGATGCAAGAGGTTGGGGACTCGTGGAGCCTGGACTGGACGGTTCCGGTGGAAGATGGGGCCCGGCTATTCAGGTACAGGACCTTCTACACAGTGGATGAGTATCTTCGCTGGGCGAAAGCGCATCCGAACCTCGCACCCACCGGGTAGGCCGTGATAAGAGCCGGCAGTACGGTACCGCGGGCGACAGCGAAAGGGAGCATCGCTGCGGTTTATCTCATCCTGTCGGGCTTGGATACCAAGCTGGGTTCCTCGGTCCGGCGGGCGCGGCGTATCATGTGCGGCGACCGGGCGTAATCTTGTTTGAGTAGCTCCTCAGGTGTTCCACCAGCTTCGCGCGTACGGCGTGAATGTGCTCCGTCATCAGCCGCGAGGCGCGCTCGTGGTTACCTTCCTCCAGCGCCTCCAGGATTTGCTCATGGTCCACCACCGAGCGGCCGCTCGAAAGCTCATAGGTCTGGTGCCGAAGTACCAGCATTTGCCCGTGCATACTCTCCAGAAACCGCCGCAGCCGCGAATTCGTATTGGCCTTCGCGATCACACCATGGAACTCCGCGTCCGCCAGAATGTAACCCGCCTTATCGTTCGCCCGCAACGCCCGCTTAGCCTCATCGAGCGACGCCCGCAGCCGGGGCCACGTCTTCGGCTCCGCTGCCAGGTTCCGGATGGCCGCCGCCTCCAAAATCTCGCGCAACTCGTAAATCTCGTCGACATCTTCAACCGACAAACTCACCACCGACGCCCCCTTGCGAGGCTCGATGACGATTAAGCCGTCTGCCTCTAGCCGGTTCAGCGCCTCACGAATCGGCGACTTGCTCACTCCCAATCTCCGTACGAAAAATGCTTCCGTCAGCCGTTGCTTTCCATTGAGCCTTCCCTTCACAATATCGTCCCGAATCGCCCGGTACGCGCGTTGCGTCAGATTCTCAGGAATTCTCAGCTTCATTTTTCTTCTCCCCTCACCGCTCAGCCGCTTGGAGGCCGCCAACCGGCGGTGCACTCCTTCACGTGTTCCAGCAAATCAGCTTCATTTCCGTCATTTCTTCGATTGCGTACCGCGGCCCTTCCCGGCCGATGCCGCTCTTCTTCACGCCTCCGTACGGCATCTGATCGACGCGATATGCCGGAACGTCGTTCAGGATGACCCCACCGAATCGCAGGGCTTTGGCGGCCTGGAAGGCGCGACCAAGGTCGCGGGTGCAGACGCCGACCTGCAGCCCGTAATCGCCGGTGTTCACCTGCGTGATCGCATCCTCGATTTTCCTGTACCGGTGAAGCGCAACAACAGGGCCGAAAACCTCTTTCGCACATACGTCCAGTCGAGGATCGGCATCACCGAGAATCGTTGGCTCCAGGGTAGCCTGGCGACGGACTCCACCGGCCAGAACGCGGCTGCTGGCACTCCGCGCCTGGCCGATCCATAGAGTCCACGCGCTCGGCCGCTTCAACGCTGATCAGAGAAGAGATGGCCGTATCCTCTTCGAGCGGGTGCCCGATCTTGAGGCTTCGGGCGGTTTCCACAAATCGCTCCGCGAAATGATCAGCGATCTTTTCGTGAACATAGACGTTCTGAAGCGAGATGCAGACCTGACCGGAATGTGAGAAGCCGCCGGTTACGCAGCGCGGTACCAGCCAGTCAAGATCCGCGTCCGGCTCCACGATCAAAGACGAATTGTTTCCCATTTCCAGCGCTACGCGGCGCAGGCCGGTTTTGGCGCGAATCTGCTCTCCCACCGGAATGCTGCCGGTGAATGTGATCATCGCCACGCGCTCGTCCGTCACCAGCCAATTCTCAACCGTTTCGCCCGGTCCTGTCACCACGTTATAGGCGCCCGCAGGAGCGCCAGCTTCGTGAACGAGCGGCGCGAAGCGCAGTGCGCTCAGGGGTGTATTTTCCGAGGGTTTGTGAATCACACTGTTTCCGGCGGCGAGTGCGGGTCCGACCTTGTGCATCGCCAGATTGAGCGGAAAATTAAATGGGGTGATGGCGCCCACAATGCCAACCGGCTCGCGGACGGTCATAGCCCAGCGCCCCTTACCCGCCGGAGCCGCTTCCATCGGAATCACCTCGCCGTGCAGGTTGCGAGCACCATCCGCCGAAGCCAAAAGCGTTTGCTGGCTCCGCTCGACTTCCACGCGCGCTTCGCGAATCGGCTTGCCGGTTTCGCTCGCAATCAGGCGCGCGAACTCTTCCGCATCTTGCGCCAGCAAGGCCCTGATGCGTTCGAGTAATTCGGCGCGCTCGTAAAGCGTGAGTACGGCCATCGCGCGCGCGCCCTCCCTAGCCGCCGGAGACCGCGCGCTCGAAGATTGCCTCGTCGGCTTCGCAAACGTCAGCGACCGGAGTTCCATCGTACGGCACCCGGATGGTGCGTAAACGATCTGTCTTGACCGGCTTTCCCCCGATCCAAAGCGGAAACTCCTTTCTTTCTGCCACAACGGTTGCCATCGTGTCACTCCTTTCCGACACTCAAACATTCGCCAGTGCGGACGCGCTCATCCCCGGCGGTTGCGACCGGCAGGGTAAAACTCGCGCTGGGCATATACCCAATACGTTGTCCGCGCCCGGCTAGCAACTCTTTGGCCAGTGCTTCGGGGTGCTCGACCGGATGGAGACGGCACTTGCGAACAAATTCCGGGTCGAGGCTCGAAACCAGATAAACTCGAACCCGTTCCGCCAGGCGCGCCAGCCAGTAGGCTTTGTGCGCGCCAACCACAAAGTCTTCCCGAAGCGCCTTCTCGAATTCCGCCGCGCTGGCGAACCGGCCAGCCCATTCCTCCAGCGCGCGACTTCCAGCCCCTTCCCCGCATTCCGCAAAGTAAAGCAAGCTTCCTCCGTCCCGCACGGCGCGCGCGGCATTTTCCATTCCTTTGTTCGCCTGCCGAAGGTCGAGATCCAGAGGGTAGCCTCCGGCGCTGGCGATAACGGTTTCATACGCACCCTCCACCCGAACACCGTAAATCTGATCAACTAGATTGCAACCGGCCTGATGGGCGAGTTCGTAATGGCCCGCAACCACGTTCAGGAGTTCGCCAGCCGGGCTAAGAATGACGTTGAGAATGAAGTCGGGGTCAAACAGGCGACACGCTTCAAGAAGGTCTTCATGCGCGGGATTGCCTTCGAGGACGCCAACTCCGCAACCCGGCTCGAAAATCATCCGGTGATTAACACGGATGAACTCAGCGCCCGCGACGCCTGGGAAAAGGCTCTTGCGCCCTCCGCTGTACCCGGCAATCAGGTGATAAATGATCTCGCCGGTCAGAATAACGCGGTCCGCCTCCCAGACCCGACGGTTAACCCACGCCTCGTTTCCACGCCTCGTCCGCCCGATGTGTACCAGGTTCTCGGCCTCGCGGCAATCATGATCGACAAGCTCAAGTCTTCCGGCGAGGCTCTCGCCGACAATCCTTTGCCGCTCTTCCGGCGTCTGGCGGCGATGGTTCCCAAGCGCAAAGATCACCAGAAGATCCCGGTCGGGAATGCCGGCCGCATTGAGTTCTTCAACCAGCACGGGCAGGAAGAGGTCGGTGCGGACCAGGCGCGTCACATCGTTTACGACAATGGCAACTCGCTCGCCTCTCCGTACCAACTCCCGAAGCGGGCGCGTTCCAATGGGTTGCTTCAGAGCATCGCGAACAGCAGCCATCGGGTCGGCAAGCGGAGTAACGCGGCGCGACGACAGCGTCTCCACCGCCGCTTCTGACGGCAGCCTCAGACGCCAGTGTCCGCGTCCGTAAGGAACCTCGGTCATCACGGCCCCTGGTTCCTTGTCCCCCATTTTTAGCTCGGTATTCACACGCCTATCTCGTTACACTAATATCTCGTATGTTCACCGATATCAATGGTCGCACGTGAACTTCGCTCCGTCAACAAGTCGCGGTCACACCTTGTAGCAGAAGCAGCCGCGTTCTGTTAGCATATCTCTGGCCTGCCGGCATTCCAGCCAGAACACGATCTGGGGAACGTGGCAATCTTACCTTTGTGTGCCTGCGCATAGACGGCACGAATGACGCGCGTGACGGTGCAAACCGAAAGCGACGGCACGCCCTTGAAATCTGCCGGACGAGTGAGGAGAGGATTCTGACATGAAGACAGCGGTCTTTGCACATCGCATCCAGTTCGCTCTGACCGTGATGTTTCATTATCTCTTTCCAATATTGACCATGGGCCTGGGCTTTTTTATTGCCCTCTTTTCAGTTCTGCACCTGATCACCGGAGACAGGCGTTACATGAATGCGGCGAAATTCTGGGTACGAATCTTCGCGGTGAACTTCGCGCTGGGCGTGGTTACCGGTATTCCGCTCGAATTCGAATTCGGAACCAACTGGAGCCGCATGTCAGCTTTGGGCGGAGGCGTTTTCGGTCAGACCTTGCCGCTCGAAGGTGTTTACGCTTTCTTTCTGGAATCGGGCTTCCTCGGTCTCTTTTTGTTTGGCGAGAACCGCGTCAAGCGCTGGGTTCACTGCATGTCGGGAGTAGGAGTGTCCGCAGGGTCGCTTCTGTCAGGCTACTTCATCGTCGCCACGAACGCCTGGATGCAGCATCCGGTCGGTTATAGTTTGGAGCCCTCTGGAGGCATCCGACTGCAATCCTTCTGGGCAGTTCTTCTCAATCCCTTTGCGGGGTGGCAATACGCACACGTAATCAACGGGGCGCTGCTCGCGGCCGCTTTTGTTATGGGCGGCGTAGGTGCGTTCTATATCCTCTCCGGGCGGCACACGAATTTTGCTCGCCTGTCCGTTAAGGTAGCGGTTGTTGCCGGCGTCATCTTGTCGCTCACCCAACTGTTCCCCACCGGCGACATGAACAGCCGCGACGTGGTGCGATACCAGCCTTTGAAGCTGGCAACCATGGAAGGCCTCTTTGAAACGGAAAAGGGCGCGCCAATCGCGATCATTGGCATGCCCGACACACCGCACCAGCGCCTGATTGATCCGGTTTACGTCCCCGAGTTCTTAAGTTTTCTTGCTTATGGCAACCTCCGGGCCACGGTGGAGGGCCTGAATAGTTATCCCAAGGACCTTTGGCCTCCGGTCGAACTGACCTATTACACCTACCACATCATGGCAGGTCTCGGGACCATTTTCATCGCGCAAATGCTGGTGGGCTTGTTTCTGCTGTTGTGGGGAAAAGTCTATTCGACCCGCTGGTTCCTATGGTCGCTTATGCTGGCCATACCGTTCCCTTATATCGCCAATGAAGCGGGATGGGTGGTGACGGAAGTGGGCCGCCAGCCCTGGGTGGTTTACGGCCTGTTGAAAACAGCCGCCGGTACTTCCGCCAACGTGGCCGCTGGAGAGACGGTCTTTACCACGCTCGGCTTCGCTGGGCTTTATCTCCTCCTGGGGCTGCTTTTCTGCTTCCTGGTGGGGCGAATTATTTGGAACGGGCCAGAGGAGGTGTAAGCCAGTGAACATTATCTGGTTTTGGGTTCTTAGCGGCATGCTAGCGGTTTACGCGCTGCTCGACGGCTACGACCTGGGGGTCGGCACCCTTCACCTTTGGATTGCCCGTGGTGACGAGCAAAGGAGGACCTCGCTGAATGCCATCGGACCCGTCTGGAACGGAAACGAGGTGTGGCTACTGGCGGCGGGAGGAATGATGGTAGTGTCGTTCCCGCGTGTCTATGCCTCTGGCTTCAGCGGCTTTTATCTGGCGCTGATGGTCGTGCTCTGGCTCCTGATTCTGAGGGGCATTTCTATTGAGTTCCGCAGCCAGTTACCCCACCCTCTCTGGCGCACCTTCTGGGATACCGGTTTCTGGCTGGGAAGTCTTCTCGTCGCCCTGCTGCTGGGCGTGGCGCTGGGAAACGTCCTGCGCGGCCTGCCGGTGGGAGCAGACGGATATTTCCAGGGAACTTTTACCCTCCTTCTGAACCCCTACTCCCTCCTCACCGGGATTTTTGCTCTGGCCGCACTCGCCTGGCACGGAACGAATTATCTTCGCGTCAAAACGGAAGGCGAAATGCTTGAACGAAGCCGAAAGGCGGCATCGGTGCTGTTCTGGGTGGCGCTAGCACTCACGCTTGCCGCCACGGTTGCGACCTTTGCAGTGCGCCAGGACGCGGGTGTGAACTTCCTAGCCTATCCCGAGGGATTTGTTCTGCCGCTGCTTGTGGTGGCAGGGTTCGTGGGCGGATTTATCGCGCGCACCAACGAGCGGGATCGCTTGTCGCTATGGTCTTCCACTGCCGTCATCGCCGGCCTACTGGGCTCGGCGGCCCTCACCGTCTATCCGAATTTGCTCACTTCAACCCTCAACCCCGCGTATAGCCTCACCATTTACAATGCCGCCTCTTCGCCACGCGCCCTGCGCGATTCGCTCCTGGCCAATGTCGTCGGCATGGTGGCGGTGATTCTATACATGATCTACGTCCATCGAACTTTTTCCGGCAAGGTCCAGGTGCGAGAGCACGGGCACTATTGACACCGAGCCTGAGATGTGTCAGGGCACCGCTCAAGCCGTGCCGTGACGCAATGAGAGTCAAGTCGGCGCTAATTGGGGGTAACCACCATCGCCCCTTCGGGGATATCCGGCCCGTCCTCCTTCATTGTGAAAATGACCGGGAATCCGTCAGTCGCCGCGCTGACAGAAGCCAGAAACCCGCCGGCATGAGGCGAAGAGTCCGGCTCGACCGTAGCCAACCATTCGAGAAGCAGATAAATCACGTCCGCGGCTGGCGCCATCGGGCTCGAAAAGCCGGCGCTCAAGAATTGCAGCCGCACCCCCGTTTCGGATAAGCTCCAGGCCACCGAAGCACCAAGCGAAACCAGCTTTTCAAACTTTTCGAGCGTCGCGGCGTCTGTTCCGGCCGTTCCGGTGTCAAAAATGAGGGTCAGGCAGTTCTCTTCCTGCTCGCTGAATTCCCGCACTTTCAGCCGCTGCGTCTTTGCCGTCCCTTTCCAGTGGACGTGCCGCGCGGAGTCACCCTCCCGGTAGTCACGAATCGCGTAAATGTCTTCTCCTCGGCCCTTTCTCGCCCGCTCGAGTTCCGCGGTCGAGTGATGTAGCAGGCGGGCAATCTTCGCTGTCGGCAGGATTGCCGGAAAGACGAGCACTTCGCAGCGCCACGGCAAAAACCGCACACAACGCAAGATCCCAAAAGGGAATTTTGAGCGGATCATGAACGCATCCTGGCCGTAACGTCCGCGCCGCGCAAATTTCAGCGTCACATGCTGCGTGACGGTTCCACGGCTGGGAACGTAGGGCGCGTATATGGGCTCGTTCAGGACGCCGCCGGGCGATTGTAATGGCCTCATCGACGAAGCTCCTCGGCCTGGCTTCGAGGTTCCTGAGCTTACGGTGATGGAGAAGGAAGGAAGGCGGCGCTTGGTGTTCCTCAGTTTCAGGCGAGCCGAGGTTGGTTGTCCCGCGAACACGTGCTCAGGAACACTCAGCTCCAGCTCGATTCCCGCCAAAACCATTTTCGAGCACAGACCGGAGGCAAGAATTCCTGCAAACAGAATGGTAAGGATCATGAATAGCAGGTTATTTCCGGTGTTGAGAGAGGCGAGAGTGATGAGCAGAATGATGAGTAGGTAAGCCGCGCCTTCGCGGGTCAATTCGAAACGCGTCCGCGACATCCAGCGGCCGAAAACCGTCCGCTTCACCAGGCCCGGCAATACGGTGATCGCGGCGATTGCGGCCACCAACAGCGCCGTACCTGCAAGCAGCGCTCCCAGCCGGAAACGTCCGTGCTGCTCCAACGCGGTCGCATCAAGGGCCAGAAAGAAGGAAGCGGCCAAGCCCACGCCGGCCCCGAGAATGCGCTTCCAGTTTAGGGGATTGCGACGATCGCGGCCCTCAGACATAAGTCCCTGGCGGCTATTTGCTGGAGCGCCGGTCTTTGCGAAGAAGTCAAAGATCAAAAGTTAAAAGCATGCACAACACGAGCGCGGCTCTTGACCTTTCACTTTCGACTTTTGACCTTTGATACCAATTTGACGACCTACATAGAGATTTAATTCGGAGTGGCGCATACATCCCGGTGTTTGGGAGGTGTGCGATGACGCATACGGGTGTCTTTTGACTTTTGACCTTTGACTTTTTTGTGCGCGTCGCTCCAGCGCCCGGCCACTGGCCCGCGCAGCCGCTTCATAACGGTACGGGCGTCTCTTCCACAATTTCCCGCAGGATCACCTCCGCATGGGAGGCCTTCTTGAGCGGCGATGCGTGGCGTGAGTTCACAACGCAGCGATGTGCGAAAACGGGGATCGCAAGACTCTTGAAGTCATCCGGGATGCAATAACTGCGCCCGTCGAGCAAGGCCATCGCCTGCGCGGCACGGACCAGAGATTTTGATCCCCGCGGGCTCACGCCCAGGCTGAGTTCCTCGTGCCGGCGGGTTTTCTCAACCAGCGCCAACACGTAACCAAGCAGGTCTTCATCCACGCTGATCAGGGCTGCGGATTCCTGAATTTCCACCACTTCTTCGGCCGTCAGGACCGGCTCGATGTCCACCACGGGCTCGGAGCTTGCGGCTCGGAGAATTTGTCTTTCGCTCTCGGGCGGCGGATACCCGATTTCCAGCCGCATCAGAAACCGATCCAACTGCGACTCGGGAATGGGGAAGGTGCCGTGGTGCTCGACCGGATTCTGCGTCGCCACCACCATGAACGGCCGCGGCAGGGGCATGGTCTTGTTATCCACCGTGACTTGCGCTTCGTTCATCGCTTCCAGGAGCGCGCTTTGCGTTTTGGGCGTGGTGCGGTTGATCTCGTCGGCAAGCACGATGTGGGCGAAAATCGGGCCGGGCCGAAACTCAAATTGCCGTGTCTGCTGGTTGAAGACGCTGACGCCCGTCACATCCGAGGGCAGCATATCGGAAGTGAATTGGATGCGCTGGAAGTCGCAACTGATCGATCGAGCCAGGGCGCGCGCAAGCGTCGTCTTGCCGACTCCGGGAACGTCTTCGATCAGCAGGTGCCCGCGCGCCAGCAAAGCAACAATCGCAAGGCGGATCGCCTCATCCTTGCCGCGGATCACGTCGCCGATGGTTGCCTGGAGTTGCGCCAGTAAGTCGGCTGCGACTGCCGAAGCTTGATTGAAATCACGCTGTGTCACGCCCGCTTCCCGGCTTCTCCACTCTGGACTGGCTAAGAGAACAGAAATTTGTTAATTTCAACATGGTTGCAAACATGGGCGGATGAGCGTGCCTGGCTCGGCGAACATCCAAGAAGGCGCGTTCCGCCAGGCTTGAGGCCGCGTTCTGTGTGCGGTGCCTCTGCCTTCCCCGCCCGAAAGCGATAGGGCGATTAACTCAGCGGTAGAGTGCTATCTTCACAAGGTAGAAGTCACAGGTTCGAATCCTGTATCGCCCACCATTTACTCATCAATCACTTCAACCTAAACTATATCGACAGTTCAAGAAGGCTTCAAGAGACGGGCCGGCGCTGTTTGCGCCAGGCCAAAAAACCGGCAGTGCCTCAGGGCACTTTGCCCCCAAAGGAGATCACCGCATGGCGCAACAGAAGGACTATCCGAACATCGAGCCCAAGACCCTCGATTGCCTCAAGAGCGAACTCCAGTCGATGGGCATAACTCCCCCCGAAGGTGACAGCGGAACGATAGACTACCAGGGTGTGAAGCTTCAGGTCACCTACCAGGCCTCCGCCCAGACGCTCAGCGTTGAAATGTTGCAGAAGCCCGTTTTCATTCCTGAGTCATTAGTCTGGCAGCTTCTCGACGGGCGAGTGCAGCGCTGCATCGGCAACGCCTGACGCAAACGCATTAAGTTGTGTGACATTTGCTGTAGAGGCGGCTTTATGCCGCCATTCCCCGTGGCGGGATAAACCCGCGGCTACGAGCGTCGCCGTAACAATATAATATTCTGCGTTTGCATTAGATCATTCGTGAAGTTTGCAGGCTGATCGTCGTGGTCCATTGACCTTTGCAAGCGAACAAGCGCAATAAAACACTGTCTCACCTGCCTCCTCTCTCATTCCGCCTGCTAGTCCCCTATCACAGCAGCGGGTAGCAAGCATGGGATAAGCCTATTTGAGGTCCGGGGCGCCGAGCTGTGGACAGCTCCGAGGAAGCCGTTGCACGAATTGTATCCAAGACGCTCTTTTCCAGGCGTGTGACGACCACGATTTGTGATCGCGGCAAATTGTGAATAGGCGAGGCGGCCTCACGATCTGGGAATTGGGCAAGCTACGCACCGCTACCGAAAGCTCATCGTCAAGACGGCAACGTCCGATGCTTTGAGCTCATTCGGCCGCACTCAGTTTAGCTGTGGAGAAGCGTCCGAGAACCCTGTCGACATCCCGCATGTTTGCTCACGTTTGATTTACGGATGGCATGTAAGTGTTTGAAAGTATGGAGCCGGCGAAGGGAATCGAACCCCCGACCTACGGTTTACGAAACCGTTGCTCTACCGACTGAGCTACGCCGGCCTATGTCAGATACGAAAATGCTCACCCGACAGGTTGGCACCGTTGACCCGCCTGAGGGTGAGCATTAGTCGTCAAGAGGAGAATAGAAGAGCGGACGCGCTCCGCCAACTAAACTCGAAGGGAGTCTATTGAATCGGACGGCTCGATGTCAAGGGAATTTTCCAAGATTTTTTGTCGATATATTGTCTTTATTTTCTGCTAGTTACGACGATAAACTGCAGCACGGCGTTGCGCCCCGGGCCTTTCAGGACAACCTCATCTATTAGATCACTATTTTTATGTAAGCGATTGATAATGAAGTTTTTATTCTATATAAGTCTCAACCTCGTAACTTCCTCTTCGTCCGGCCTCAGCCAGGACACGTTGGGGAAGAACTTCAAAATCAATCTCTTAGCGAGAAAGATCAGAAATCCACCTAAAAATGCAAAACCGCCGATGATGAATACCAGTTCGAGGTTGGCAATGACCAGCCGAATCATCTGGTACGTGAAAGACCCTTTGCCGTGATAGCGCGCATTCCACGTGATGGTCTGGGTCACTTTGAATTGGCTGAGAAGCCTGTCTGCCGCTTCTTTTGTCGGTGCGCCGAGGACGAGAATTATAAACGACCCTTGTTGAACGCCATACGTTGCGCCGGAATTCTGGCTGCGGTTAAGCCCGAGGTTGCGCTGCATCGCGGTGTAACTCAATCGCGCCAATTGTGGCGTGGGGTAGCTGATTTCCATCAACTTGAACTTGCCGGGGCGGTACCGGCCCACCTGCGCCTCGACACCGTCTCGAAAGCCGATCAGGTTGACAGGAAAGCTTCCCAGCACCCGTGTCGCCGCTTGAGGGCCGAGGAGATATTTTTCCGTGTCAGGTATCAAGCCCTGACTGGGCAAGGGAGTTGGCAAGCTTTCGAGGTTAGTTTCGGATAGTTTCGTTCCGCCGATCATGACCAGAAGCGAACGGAGGTCTCGATCGGAGAGGGCCTCGGCGGACGGCTGCTGAATCCGGATGAAGTAGCGCCCGCGTGCTATCAACGCGAAGCGACTTCCCACCTGAGCCAGCGGGATTCCCGGAGCGTGGTGCATGTCCTCCGTCTGATAAATCGTATACAGGCCATAGGCAGAAGAGGGGTCGGCGGCCTCCTCAAAAATCGCCGTCGCTTTAAGGCCGCCCTTGCGAAAACTTCGCTTGCTGGCGGAGCGCACGCCGTATTCGGCGTCCACGGCGAGGTCGTCCCCAAATTGAGCGAGCTGGGCAACATCGATCTTCTTGACGCTGGCCACTTCCCACTTCGGAGTGGAAACTAATGGGATTACCACTCGATTGGGCCGGACTGGCTGTTGCTGAGCCGCAAGGAAAAGGCAAAGAGTGACTGGATAAAAGAAGGAAAGCGCCGACATCAAGCCTAGAATATCAGAAACGGGGAGGGTCCGCTTCGTCGTGCGGCTGGGCGGCGATTCGGATCGTTCCGAGGGTATGCGCGTAGCGCACGATCCCGTCGCAGAGCGCCTGAGCGATCTGTTCCCGATAAGAGCCGAGGCGCAGAAGCTCGTCGTCGCGGGGGTTTGAGAGGAAAGAAATTTCCACCAGGATGGAAGGCATATTGGCGCCGATCAATACCACAAACGGAGCCGTTTTCACGCCGCGGTCCGGCTGCGCGTAGCCATCGTCGCTCAGATGGATCGCGAGTTGATGGTCCACGGTGCTCGCGAACTGCCGCGACTCGTCAATCTTTTCGGTCAGCGCGATCTTCTTGATGAGGCTTTGTAATTGATAAACGTTATCGCGAGAAGTAGCGTTTTCCCGCGCTGCAAGCCGGAGGGCGGCGGGGTCGGAAGTGAAGTTGAGATAGTAAGTCTCAATGCCGCGCACGTGTGGATCAGAGCTGGAGTTGGCGTGGATCGATATAAAAAGATCCGCCCTATCCTGGTTGGCGATGGCGGTGCGCTCTTCGAGCGGAATGAATTTATCCGTGCTACGCGTCATGAACACCTGACAACCCATGCGCTCGCGGAGCAGCGTGCGAAGGCGCAAGGCCACGCCCAGCACCACGTTCTTTTCCTCAAGCCCGCCCGGACCGATGGTTCCCGTGTCGTGACCGCCGTGGCCGGGATCGATGACGATTCGGCGAATTTTCAAGCCCAACGCTCGGGTCAGTGAGGGCGTGCCGGAAGTGGTCGCGGAGGCGGGCGGCGAAACTTCCACGGACCCCGCGCCCCTGCCGTGAAATGCGGGCGCACTGGCCGGCGTGCGGGCGTTGCGCGCCGTCGCGACCGGCGCTGATCCGTGTACGTCAATCACCAGTCGAAACGGGTGGGGAAGGGAAAAGACCGAATAGTCCTCGATCTCGGGCACATCCAGCACGACGCGCGTCACCGTCGGCTGGAACTGCGCAACGCGAATGCGCCGCAAGAAGCCGCTTTCCACCGGAAAAACCTTTCGAGCCAAATCGGAGGCGAGCCGCGTGTCGGATAGATCAAACACCAGGCGAGGAGGGTTCGAGAGGTGCATGGCATTGAACTTCGCTTCGCCGTTCAATTGAATGACAACCCGCGTGTAGTTCGGGCCTACCCAATCGTGAATGCCCTCGAGCTCGGGCATGCGAGAAGCGTTTCCTTCGCTCGCCGTGGAGGTTGGCACTCCGCTTTGAGTGGCGGGCGGAGCAACCCGGCTGGTCGCGCGGGGGCGCATCCTGGAGGTGTTCTGCCCTCGCTCTAGTTTCAAGTCAATGCGGGCGATCTCCCGCCGGGCTGCTACAGCCTTGCTTCCGTACGGATACTCCTTGAGGAATTGCTGGTACGCGGCGCGCGCCTGCGAAGGGTTTTCGATGTCGGTCCGGTAAATTTCCGCAACGGTGAATAGGGCGTCGCTCGAGACCGATTCGCCGGGATACTGTGAAGCCAGAAACTGAAAGGCTTTGATCGCTTGCGCGTAATAACGGTCGTCGGCAAAACGCCGGCCCATCTCTTGGTAAATTTCGGCTGCGGCTGCCAGGGAAGCTGGTGTCTTCGGGTAAGCGGGATCGATACGGTAGACGAGACGAAAGGCGTCGATAGCTCTCTTGTAGGCAACCATCGGCGGTTGCGAGCGGCTCTCCAGCGCTACTCGCAATTGAACGGCTCGGCGGTAGGCGGCTGCAGCCCGCTGGCGAACGGAGAGCGAAGCACTAAGGGAGGCGCGCGCAACGCATGCCGCGGCCAGCAGTGCGGCCACAACAAAAGCTCCACGCCCTCTCGTCATAGAGGCTTCCCCCGTTCGAACCTTTCTCCAAGGTTCATGAACAATATTGCCTAAAATCCTCCGTCGTTCGTAAAGTGCAGCACACCTTCGGCGTCGCGGTACTCGTAAATCGGAGCGCTCTCTGAAGCCGTGGCTGCCGCCGGAGCAATCGTATGCCGGACGTCGTGATAAATGCTGGTTACTTTCCGCACGTAGTTGACCGTCTCGGGAATCGGTGGGATCCCTCCATCGTGCAGGACCAAGTTCTCGCCCGCATTGTACGCGGCAAGCGATAACGGTACGTTGCCGTTGAACAGGTTCAGCAGATACCGGAGATAACTGACGCCACCTCGCACATTTTGGCGGGGATCAAACGGATTCTCCACGCCGAACCGTTCCGCCGTGGCCGGAATAAGCTGCATGAGACCCATCGCTCCTTTGGGAGAAACAGCGCGGGGATCGTATTGGGATTCGACCCGGATTACGGCGTCTACCAGCTTCGGGTCAACTCTGTACCGTCCCGCCGTACGCTTCACCAGCCTTCGGAGACTTTGTGGAACCGAAGAAGATGGGGAGGCAGTAAATGCGTCCGCAGAAGGGGCTGGCGATCTTCTCTCCTCAACGTTGATGTATACTTGCTGGCCTTGGGAATCCATGACAGGCACAATCTGACCCGCGCGCAAGGCCCGGCGCGGAAGGATAAAAAGAAAGGAGAAGATGAGGACAGCCTCGCTCAGCGCTCGATGGTGGTGACTGTGACTCAAGCTCGTGCGCCTCTCGACAACGCGACCCTATCCCCTTCCGGGTGGAGGATCACTTGCACTCCCCACCGTAACCGCGGCTAATCCTGGCGCACCCGCGATGGCTTCGATTATACACTATTGCGCGCCTTGATGGCCGGCATAGCGCGGCGGTTATCATCGCATTCCGATGTAGCGGCAGGGTATGGCCGCCGGTCTTTAGTCCTCAATAGATTCAGTGCTCCCTTCCTGCGTCAGGGCAGGCTCCGAGCGCCGCTAAGCACAAAAACCGAAGTTGCCACACAGGCTCTTTGTGCGGCCGCGTAGTCCCGCCGGACCCGCACGTGGCAAGGTAGACTCGCCGCCATGCGTCTCAAGCCGCGCGATGGTCGGTCAGCTTGCCCGGCCAGCCAAAACTGCTGCCGCCTGGTGTGGCCAGACGCCGCGGACTGCTATCCCGCGTCAGCGCGTACGGTTCGGCGCCCGGCGCGCGCAATTGCAGCCACGATAATGCCGACCAACGCGCCCACGACAACTGTCCATCCGATCCAAAGGGTCATTTGCGGCAAAACGGCGAGCTCAAGGAATTTCGGGACCAGCGGTGTACTCCCGGGAAATCCTGCAGGGACGGCATCATAGTGCGTTCCCCAGTGTCCGACCATCGCCAGAAACATGACGACGAGAATCGGAATGCGCGCGGCAAGCGCATAGGCGAGCAGCGTGTTCCCGAGCCGCCGCCAGCCTATCCGGACAACAAATGCCGCACCGAGCATCAACAGGAACCCGATCACGCCAAGGGTGATCAGAGCCGCGGAGGGCGACCTTGCGAATATTAGCCGGGTCAGGAACCCTCCGACGACAAATATCACCAGTCCCAGCACCATGAATCCAGCGGCCTTGCCCATCCCGGACGGCCCTTCGCCTCTGCCCGCCAGCTTTACGGCGAAATAGGGGCCAAAGAAGATCGGCAGCCAAGAGATACCTACCAGCGCGGCTCCGCCGCCAGCCGAAGAGTCAAACCAGGGTCTGGGCCAGTGCTCGAATTCGCCGACCAAGCGCAAGATGGTGACCGCGAGCGTGAACAGAGCGGGAATCGCAATCAAACTGAGAATAGAATGGGACTTATTTTCAGCCACCTTAGCCTCCCTCATAGACTTTTCGTCAGATTTGTCGCACTTGCCCGGGTTCCCTGAATACGTTTAACTGTAGCGCCGCCCTTCAGGGCGGCATGCCAGGCGTATAGCCCGGCGCAACAACAAGACGGTGCCGTGGCTACACGCTTCATTTACATCGTTCGGACTCATAGCCGTTCTTCCGCAAACCGGTCTTTCCAGTCTGGTATTGATGAGGGAATTCTAATGTTATTGATTCTAAAGGGTTGCTAGGCTTCGTTCCGAAATTTTTTGCTTCGCGCCCCTCCTTCCCTTCACCTTACAGAGCGCCTAAAGTTACTGCGCGTAGTGTATCAGGGCACGGCTGGAGCCGTGCCCTGATACGCCGCCAACCAACTATGCGCAACTATTTACGCCGCTCTGTATATGTTCCGCATCATATTCCAGATTCTATCAGACTGCGATGAGACCGTTGAGACAGACGAGACAGTTTTTTTCTCTAACATTCAGGCCTTGGCGAGCGCCACTCGCTGCATGTTCCTTGTCCGTAGACACGCCGCAAAGCGGCATGCGCCAACCACGCTACACCAAGCCGCAGAGTCTCAATCGCAGAGATTCTGCTACCAGGTCAAAAGCCGCTTGACACGACATCGCTGTTTCGGAGATGGCTACCCGCCAATGGGGTTACATAATATAGCGACGGTTTCGTGTAGCACCGGCCTCCGGCCGGGCTCGAAAACATGCCGCCGAGACGGCGGCGCTACGGGGGCGGATTGTAACTGCATTAGGTAACCCTCAGGAGCAGGCAGCTTGAATTTCGTCATTGCTTTGCCAGCCTGCCTTTGGCACAATGCACCCGTCTTACCCATAATTCCAAGCGCGAAAAGAGAGGTGTGCCGTGTGGAACGAATTCAAGGCATTTGCTATGCGGGGACCCGTGCTCGACCTGGCGGTTGGCTTCGTCGTAGGCGCAGCGTTCGGCAGTATTGTCTCATCTTTGGTGAACGACGTCATTATGCCGCCCATCGGGTTGCTGCTCGGCAAAGTTGACTTTTCCAACCTTTACGTCAACCTGTCTGAAAAACACTTTGAGAATCTTGCTGCGGCGAAGAAGGCTGGAGTTGCCGTGATAGCCTACGGACAGTTCGTTAACCGCGTGATTGACTTTATCATCATCGCGTTCGTCATGTTTTTGGTTGTGAAATGGTTCAATTCGCTGAAGAAACCCGAAGCGCCGGCGGCTCCGACGGTCAAGGATTGCCCCTTTTGTTTTTCGTCCATACCGATAAAAGCGGTTCGCTGTCCGCACTGCACCTCATCGCTTGCCACGACAAGTTAGCGGTGATCGGACGTTGGGTTAACAGGCCGCGAGGCGAGGAGCGAAGTCATATGCGGCCACGGAGGGCTTGTCTATGAAAAGCCCCATTTTGCCGGTCGCTTGCTGCTTCGCTCTTGGCATCCTCGCCGCCCGGGCTTCTCCAAGCGGGTGCTGGTGGCTGCTTGCGGCGTGCGGCACGTGCGGCCTGGCCGGATTTGCTGCCTGGCGCAGCAATTGGGATAGAGTTGCGGTTGCTTTAGTCTTTGCGGGCTTCGTCCTGGCCGGAGCGGCTGACGCGCAGCTCTTCGCCAACCGTTTTCCGGTCTCTGACATCACTCATCTCGAGCGGTGGGGTCTGAATTTTCGCGCGCCGCTGAGACTGACGGGTACCATCCTCACACCACCCCTGCAAACACCTTACGGCCTTCAATTCGATCTCGACGTTGCGCAAGTATCGTCGGATGCCGGGACGCGAGAGGCAACGGGGAAAGTCCGGCTTCGCGTTGCCATGGCCCAGCTTGCGGAGGGCCGGCAAACGCCCGTGCAACTGGTGGAAGGCGACCTCATCCGCGTGCGTGCCCGCTTGCACCGACCGCCACGATACAAGAATCCAGGCGAGTTCGATTATCGCGCGTGGCTGCAATCCATTCAGGACATTGCCTGGCAAGGCAGTGTGGAGCGGCGGGACTCGTTCAAGCTGTTACGGTGCGCGAGGCCAGTCTGGTTCCACGGACTTTTGGGTCGCATCCGCATGCGGTTGCTCGCGAGCATCGACCAGCTTTACCCGCCTTGGTCGGTCGAGGGTCGCGACGGAGCGGTGCTGAAGGCCGTGCTGCTTGGAGACCGCTCTGCCCTTGATTCCGAAACGGTCGAAAACTTCAGGAAGAGCGGGCTTTACCACCTTCTGGTGGTCGCGGGATTGCACGTCGGACTGCTCATGCTGCTGGCCGAGTTGTTACTGCGCGGGCTGGGCCTTCGCGAATTCTCGCGCTCTGTTCTCCTGTTGTTCTTCCTTGCCCTTTACGCCGGGTTGGTTGAAGAGCGCGCGCCGACCTTACGCGCCAGCCTGATGATCGCCTCGTATCTGGTTGCGCGGCTGTTGGACCGAAGGCAGGCTGCGCTGAACGCGGTCGGCATTGCCGGACTCATTCTCCTGATGCGACGGCCAGCGTGGCTCTTCGATTCGGGTTTCCAGCTTTCTTTTGCCGCAGCCCTGCTCATCGCCGGGCTTGCCGTGCCCTGGCTCGATCGCTCGATCGAGTTATATCGACGGGGCCTCGCCCGCCTGGGCGACATGAATTGGGATACGAACTGTGCGCCACGCGTCGCGCAATTCCGAATCGACCTACGAAGTCTTGCGAGCTGGCTAAGCCGTCGGAGACCGTTTCTTCAGACGCATGAAGAAGGGACGTTGCGCGCCGTAACGCTGCCAATCCAGGCTGGATTGTGGGTGGTGGAGCTCGTAATTTTTTCCGCCATTCTGCAGCTTGGATTGCTCCTGCCGATGGCGGATATCTTTCATCGCGTTACTTTGGCGGGAATCGGGTTAAACGCGCTTGCCGTCCCTCTGATGACCATTCTGCTGGGCGTCGCTGTGCCAACGGTTCTGCTGAACATGGTGTGGCCGCCGCTTGCGGTCCTGCTCGCGAAGGCGCTCGCCGTCATGATGACGGCGTTGCTCACTCTCACCCGGCTGCCACGGCTTTCAACGTGGCTCTCATTCCGCGTTCCGACGCCCTCGGACTGGGTGGCCTGGGGGTTTGCGTTATCTTTGGTCGCTGCCGGCTTCGCGCTGGCGCGCGCTCCCAGGCTGCTTAAAGTGGCCGCTGTTTCCGGCGCGGCGTTCGGCGCGCTGATCGCTTTGCACCCGTTTGCTGCGCGGATCCCAACCGGCGGGTTCGAAGTGACGAGCCTTGATTGTGGCGGCGGAGAAGGCCTTTTTATTGTGCTACCGGACCGGCGTACCATTTTGGTCGGGGCGTGCGGCGGGCGCCGGGCGGGCGAGGCAGACCGCGATCCCTTGCGAACGGCGCGATGGGATGCGGGGGAAAATATCGTTTCGCCTTACCTATGGTCAAGAGGAATTTCTGGTCTGGATGCCCTGATGATTCCGGACACGGGCGGCGCTTCGTTACAGGCGGCGGCCTCGGTGCTGCGAAACTTCCACGTTCACCAGTTGTGGGTTGCGGCAGCCGCTGCTCCGCAGGCCGCACCTCTGTTGAGCTTCGCCCACGAGCGAGGCGCGCGCGTGCGGTGGCTCGCGCCGGGAAACCTTACCACGCTCTCGCGCTCGGTGATTCATGTGTTTGGGCCGGGCGCGAGCGGACAAAGCTCCGGCAACTATCCTGGAGCCCTGGTGCGCATCGCAAATTCCTCTGGTTCCTTGCTTCTCGCGCGGGATGCGAGCCGCGCGGCCATCGGCGCCTTGTTTTCATCCAAGAGCCAAATCGCGAGTACCGTGCTTCAGGCACCGCGCTCCGCGGCCGCCTATAAGCGGCTCTGCACCCGGATTTCCGTCATTCGCCCGCGCATGATTCTTGGTTTTGATTCCGGCGCGGGCGCAAAGCATGATCCGGACGGCCTTCGAAAGTGTGAAAAATCCGGTGCCCAGGTCTTTTTTTCAAACAGGGAAGGTGCGGTAACGATTGAAATGAAGGCTGACAAAACTTGGGCCAGCGTTTACTCGCGCCGCGCTGCCTGGTGGTAGCGCCGAGTCGATTCGTGGCTGGGCGGCGCTGTGGTGTGTGGCGGCTTGCCGCCGCTTTCAAAGCCTGCCAGCTTACTGGCCGCAACGCCCTGTTTCCCTCCTTACACAAGGAGGGGAGCCGCGAAGCGGCGGGCTACTTCGCGACGGCCGGAAGCGAGCTTCCGGCCGATGAAAGCGGGAGCAAACTCCCACACTCCGTATTCAGATGACCCTCGCGACACCATGGTTCGCGGGATAATGCGCTTGTTCGCACGCAGGCGATGTAATATTGGGTAAGAAAAGTAAAGATGCCAGCGCTGTCGGAGGGTGCGCAGGCCCGAGGATAAGGTGGCTACCGAAGCGGAAATCTTGGAAGAGGCTCGCAAAGTGCGCAGACTCCAGATTGTGGTCAACCTGGTCATGAACGTCTTGTGGCAATCGGACATTCCGGTGGAAGAAGCCGCTGAATTGGTTGCTAATACTCGTCGCTTCGCGCTCGGCCTCTTTCCCGACAAAGAATTCACGTACGATCTGATCTACGGTTCAAAATTCAAGCGACTCATGACGGAAAAATATCGCCTCGTCTGAATTATTAGGAGACGGCGTGAGGTTGCCCTAATCACCGGCGCCGGCGGGGGCAACGGGGTTGGTATGAGTCACCGAGACGAGGTTGCCGGAGATCGTGCCGATAAGCATCATGGCCTCGATGCGGAGCGGAAGGCGCTGCTTGTCGTCACTGATCCAGATCAACATGCGTCCTTTTTTGGCGAGTTTGCCGAGCGCGTGGGGTTCAATGCGGAAGGCGTAGCGCGGACCAAGCGCGGTGTTGATCTGCTCCCGGTCCTGCACGTTTACGATCACATTCTGAGTCTTTGAGCCATCGTTCACCGGAACGGTTATCTTTTCGCCGACGTGTAGCGGGGCGCGTCGCAAAACGTAGAACGACGTCACAATATCCTCGACGCAAGGAGGGATGGCGTGTGTGGCGCGTTTCAGCGGGTCAGCGGGCTTGGACAGATCCCGCTCACTGAGCAGTGCCAGCCTGCGGGTGGCGTCGAAAATGATCTGCGTCCTCTTATGCCGACGCCCCTCATTAATCGTCTTGGAAATCTCGCGGGAGCACAGCGTCTTCGGATCAAAAACCGATTGGTAATGATTGTCGATCTTGTAAAGGAGGGAGACGAAGCCCTGCGAGCGCGCGGTAGTGTCAACTTCATAGGCGTCTTTTGCGCCCTCAGGTAACTTCTTCAGAGACGCCACAACCTGCCCGGCAGGAAAGACCGACCATTTGATGTCGTAGGTCAGTGTTTCGCCGGGCGCGAAGGGCAAACGGGGAGCTGAGGGTTGCGTCAATGCGGTGGCGCTGAGGAGCGCCGCGGCGAGCGGAAATAAAAACAATCTCCGCCATGAGTGGAATACCATAACAGTATTTAGACGCCCTAAAAGGACGAAAGGTCAACCGGACACATCGCTATCGTAACATCCATTTAATCATGAGGAAAGCCATGACTCCCGCGTAACCTAGGGCTGCCTGATATTCTCGGTTCGCGCGATAGTGTCGCCACTCAAACCGCTTTCCATTCGCCGGCGCTCTCCTTGTCCAGGGGAAAAAGAGCGGAACACGCCGTGCGTAGACTTCATACTCGGTGCCGAACGTTCGCCGCAGAAATTCCTCCTCGCGGCGCATCACCGGCGCATAAATGGCCGCGAAAAGCACCACAAACGCTCCACCCAAAATCGGCGACCCGCCAGCAATCATGAATCCCAGCCCCAAGAGGAAGCTCCCGAGATAGAGCGGATGACGTGTATAACGGAACGGGCCCGACGCTGTTACCGTGCGGTTCTTTTCGATATACCCGGCAGCAACTGCTCGCAACGCCAGCCCAGCGAGTGCAAGCGTGCCCCCGGCAACAAGCAGGTGCATTCGAGGACGACTGAGCACGGCAAAGATAAGAGCGAAACCAAAACCGAGCGGCACACGCCAGCGCGCCGCCCATGCGCCGTAGTCAACATTCATGGTTTCTGGCCAGGCGTTCATGGACGGCCGCGACCACGTCGGCGATTGAGACTCCTTCCAGGAACCGCGGAGTCTTCGCGCGCCGCGTGTGGTTGACGGGCTCTCCATTTGACAGGGTGATGTCGGCGGGGTCGAAAGGACCGTTCCGGGAAGGATCGGTGGGCCCGAACATCGCTACGATGGGTGTGCCGACAGCCGCCGCCAGGTGCATGGGCCCGGTGTCCCCGCCGATAAACAGGCGGGCGCGCCGAGCGAGCGTGATGAACTGGCGGATGGAGGCTGGAACATACGCCGCGTGCTGAGCCGCTGATTCCCGCAAAATAGCGAGAATCTCGTTCTCCTCTGCCGCCGAGCCGGTCAGAACTACGGTCCAGCCTTCTTGCTCAAGCATCCCGATCAGTTGCGCGTAACACCCGGGCGGCCAGCGCTTGGCGGCCCAGCCTGCCCCGGGGCTTACGAGGATGAATTGGGCTGCCCCCAGGCGCGCAAGTTGCGCTTCTGCCCATTGCTCACCGGCCTCAGATCGGGGAAGCGGAAATTGCCACGGGCCGGGTTGTACCCCCAGCCACTTGACGAGCGCCAGGTTTTCTTCCACTACGTGTCTTGATCCTCGTGCCGGCGCGCGCTCCGAGTAAAAAAGGGCGGCGCCAGGCTCTTTCAACCACTTGGAAGCGAGGCCAATGCGCCGCCGGGCGCGCGCGATGCGGGCAATAATCCCTGTCTTGATAAGTCCCTGAAAGTCAATGACCGCGTCAAACGTTTCCTCGCGAAGCGCCCGCACCGTCCGGGCTGCTTCGCGCAGCGTTCGCCGTGACAAAGGCTCTTTTTGCCATGCAAGGGTGTTCGTGGTCAACACGCGCTCAACAAACGGATTGCCTTCGAGGATCTCGGCATAACGAGCCTCGATGAGCCAGGTAATTTTCGAGTTCGGATAGGCCGTTCCAAGTGCCGCCACCGCCGGCAGGGCGTGAACGACGTCGCCAATCGAGCTGAGTCGGATCACCAGGATTTTCCGGAGGTCGTGCATTCTAGACGTGGCGGCATAGAGACTGTGTGAAACCGCTCTTCAACTCCGTCATTCCGAGCGAGGAATCTCGCAGCGGACAGACAGCATGATGAGATTCCTCGTCGTCCGCGGCTCCTCGGAATGGCAGGAATCGCGACCCTTCGCACGGACTCGTCATGCCGCCGCTACTTCTGGAATCGCTTCCTGATCTCTGCCAGGAGCTGTCGCGTGGAATGGTTCTTGGGGTCACCCACGATGCGCGCATCACCTCCGAGCTGTTTCATGATTGCCTTCTCGGGCACTCCGGTGGCGGCATAATCCGTTCCCTTGCACTGAACGTGTGGGCGAAGATCGCGCAGAAGAGCCTCGGCTGTCAGGTCGTCGAAAATGAGGACGTAGTCGACGCAGGCAACGGCGGCGACGAGCTCCGCGCGCGCCAGCTCGTTCAGCAGGGGGCGTCCCGCGCCTTTGAGCGTTGTAACGGCCCGGTCGCTGTTGACGCCCACCACCAGGATCTCGCCGTGTTCTTTGGCGCCGCGCAGAAAGCGAATATGGCCGGCGTGCAGAAGGTCAAAGCAGCCGTTCGCGAAGGCGATGGTCCGTCCCTCACGCCGCAGCCGCTCGCCGAGCGCCGCGGCGTCGTTTCGCGAGATGATTTTCGGATTCACGAGTTGCGAATGGCCTCCTCGATCTCCCTTGCGCTCACGGTCGCCGTGCCGCTCTTCATCACAACAAGACCTCCGGCACAGTTCGCGACCATGGCCGCGTGCAAGAAGCTCGCCCCTGCTGCCAACGCCAGCGTGAAAGCCGCAATTACGGTATCACCGGCGCCGGTCACATCCGCTACTTGATCCGTGCCGAAGATGGATAGAGGCGCTGGCTTGCGGTGAGGCTCGTAAAGCACCATCCCTTCGCGCCCGCGCGTCACGAGGAGCGCCTCAAGACCGGAACGCTTTAACAGGAGCGTTGCCAGCCGATGAAGCAATTGCACGTTGTCGTCAATCCGGCGCCTGAAAGCAGCCTCGAGTTCCTGTTCGTTGGGGGTGGAAGCCGTCGCGCCATTATAGCTCAGGATGTCGTAGCGCGAGTCCACCGTCAGCGGCATCCGCCTCTTCACACTGTGTTCGAGCCGCCGGACTTCGCTGGCGTCCGCAGCCCCGTAGCCGTAATCCGAAACCAGCACTGCCGTGGCGGGACTGAGCGAAGCCAGCGCCGCCCGGGTAAGCTCACGACGGAAGCGCAGGCTCAGGCGTTCATTCGGCTCGCGGTCCACGCGCACGATCTGCTGCAGGTGGCCGTGGCCCAGCCCGCCGAGCACGCGCGACTTCGTCGGAGTGGTGTAGCCGCGCACGCGGCGGACTCGTCGTGTCGAGACCCTCTTGGCGGCGAAATAGGAGCAAAGAGCGTCGCCCGGTTCGTCCTCGCCGACGACTCCGATCAGATCGACGCGCGCGCCGAGATCGGCAAGATTGTTGGCGGCGTTCGCACCACCGCCTGGCACAATATGCTTTGTTTTCTGGCGCAAGATCAGCACGGGCGCTTCCCGCGAGACGCGGGCGATTTCGCCGTGGATGAACTCGTCCGCAACAAGATCGCCGAGCATGACGACTCTCTGCAGGGGGAATCGCTCGATGAGGCTCAACAGGACGGTGCGGTTTTCGGCGGAAATCTTCATAACTGGATACTCAGAGTTGAGGCGCGGGGCGGTCGTGTTTGACGCCGAGCCGCTTGATCAGCTCGAGCCCTGCCCGATGCACCATATCCACGCTGACGTTTTCCATGCACCGGAAATCGATCGGGCAGCTTCGAAAACCGCAGGGGCTGCACTCAACCTGGTACTGGACCACGCGCGCATAAGGTCCGAGTGGTCCGGTAGCGCTTGCATCCGTTGGGCCGAATACGGCCACAACCGGCAAGGCTAGTGCGGCGGCGACGTGCATTGGCCCGGAGTCGTTCGTCACAACGAGCCGGCAGTTTTCGAGCAGCGCCATGGCTTGGCGCAGGGTTGTCTCGCCCGCCACGACCACGGGCGTATGTTCCATTTCCTGCGCCACCTCTTCAGCCAGATCGCGCTCAGCCGGCGCGCCGAAAATCAGGGCGTCCGCGCTCAAGGCAGCGATCAGACGGTCGGCGAGTTCGGCGAAACGCTGGGCAGGCCAGCGCTTCGCGGGACCAAAGGAAGCTCCGGGCACGATCCCGATCAGAAAGCGCGGCCCGTGAAGTCCTAGCGCCTCAAGCCGCCGCAAGGCCCAATTCTTCTCTTCGTGCTGGACCGTCAAGCGGACTTGTTCGAGCGGACGCGGTGGCTCCGGCCGTTCGATGATTCCAGCACGAAAAAGAAGATGCAGATAATAGTACGCCTGATGCACGTAGGCGGCGGGCGGCGGCGCCTCCGGGGAGCGCGTGAGGAGACGTTCGCGGCCGTCGCGCGCGTAACCGATGCGCTCCGGGATGCGCGCCCGCCATGCCATCCAGGCGGCGTGGAAGGCGTTTTGAAGGAGCACTGCCGTGTCAAACTGTTCTTCCCGCAATTCGTGGATGAGTTTGGCGAATCCCGCGATTCCCCGGTGTTTGCCCTCGGGATCGTAGAGGATTAGCCGGTCAAAGGCAGGGTGATGCCGGTAGATGTCGCTAACCCAAGGTTTCGCTACCAGGGCGATTTCCGCCTCGGGAAACCGCGCCCGCAGGGCTTCGAGCGCGGGCAGCGAGATGACGGCATCGCCGATCCAGTTTGTAGCGCGCACGAGAATCTTCCTCGGCTGCGCGAGCAAGCCTCTTTGAGCCATCGCCGCGTTTGCCTCTTTTCGGTAAGCTGCCTTCGCTCGCCCGGCGCGTTCTGTGCGAGTATAGCAAATGTGCCCCGGCGTATCACGGTTCTGCCGGAGCGAGAGGGCGGAACGCGTGGTCAGTATCGTCATTCCGACTTATAACGAAGCTTCAATCGTTGGCAAATCGCTTCAGACCGTGGGCCGGGTTGCGGGCCAATACGAGGTTCTGATTGCGGACGGAGCAAGCGAAGACGGAACCGCCACCTTGGTCCGGGAGCTGATCCCCAGTTTTCCGCGTCCGCTCCGCCTGCTTCACTCGTCGCGGCCTCGCGCTCTTCAACTCAATCAGGCGGCAGTCGCAGCCCGCGGCGAAGCGCTGCTTTTCGTCCACGCCGATGCTCGGCTGCCCGCCGACGCCGTTTGCGCGGTCGAAGGTGCACTTCAGAACCCGGAAGTGATTGGCGGAAATTTCAGCTTGCTGTTCAGCGGCGGCCTTGTTTCTAGCCGCCTGTTCACGTGGGCGAACGCTGCGAGGCGCCGTCTCGGGATTTATTACGGCGATTCCGGCATTTTCGTGCGCCGCCGTGTGTTTGAGGCTCTTCGAGGATTCCGTTCAATGCCCTTGCTGGAAGATTATGAGTTCGTTCGTCGCATGGAGCGCTTCGGGCGCACGGTTTGCTTGAAGAGCCGGATTGTGGTTTCCGACCGTCGGTGGCGAATGCAGGGCGCAGGCCTGACGGTCTTCGCCTGGGTAGCCATCCAGGGCCTTTATTCGCTTGGCATACCGGCGGATCGACTGGCTCGCTGGTACCCGGCTGTCCGCGAAGCCAATCCGTCACAAATCTTCTCAGATCGCATGCCGGCACGGGAGCGTGAGAAGGCTCAGCCTCTTGGCCTCAGCTATGATTCCCCCGTAAAATAGGAAAGCATGATTACCGCGAAAATCGGACAGGGCGGGAAATTCTTATTTGATCGAATTGTGCGCGCTTTGGTGAGCATGCGCATCAACCCCAATTTCCTGACGCTAATCGGGCTTGCGATCAATGGAGCTGCGGCCTATCTTTTTGGTACTGGCTATTTTCGCTGGGCCGGCGTCACGATCATCGTAGCCGCCGTCTTTGACCTGACGGACGGGCCGGTGGCGCGGACGAGCCGGCGCGTTACTCCCTTTGGGGGATTCCTCGACTCGGTTTTAGACCGTTATTCCGACTTTCTGCTGCTTGTGGGCTTGCTCGTTTTCTACGCGCGCGCCACGAGGTTTTGGTACGTGGTGCTGGTGGCTGTCTGCATGATCGGTTCCGTCATGACCAGCTACACGCGCGCCCGCGCTGAAAACGTGATCGGCTCGTGCAAGGTTGGCTTCCTGGAGCGGCCCGAACGCATCGTCCTGCTGATAATCGGCGCGCTGACCGACCGCATGGCGGCCGCGCTGTGGGTGATCGTGGTGCTCTCGCACGTCACCGTGGTGCATCGAGTGGTACACACCTATCGAGAAACCCATCGTTTCGCCGAGCGCGCCACAGGCGAGCACGCGTAAATCCGTGTCGTGACGGCAGCCTTATCAGGGTCGTCAGTCGTGAGTTTTTGATGAGCGCGGCGTTCTCCGGGCGCCGCTGCAGCTTTTCGAGTATGGCTACACCACCCGATCTCAGAGAAAAAGGGGCGGTTCGCGACGGAGAGAGGCTGACTTCGGACAGCCGGCTCTTCATGCAGCTCCTGGCTTTCGGTGACTGCAAGGACGAGCCGGAGCTTGTGGAAGCGCTGGCGGGAGCAGGCTTTGAGAGCGTGCTCTACGAAGAGGTTAACGACCCGCGCGGGGTGGCGCTGCTCACTTGGAACCGCGATCCGCGCTTCTTTCTGGAGTGTCTCCGGCCATTTCTGCTTGCTCCGCCGTTTTCCTCGCTCACTCCCAAACCTGAATATTCCATGCTTGGGCGTACGTACGCCATCGGGCACGAGCCGGACCTTGATGACTGGCTGTTCGAGAAACCGCGCCGTACGGTGCTGAATCCGCAGTGGCCCTGGGCGGTGTGGTACCCGCTTCGGCGCGCCGGAGCGTTTTCCGCCTTGGCGCCGGAAGAGCAGGCGCCGATCCTGAGCGAGCACGGCCGCATCGGCCACGCGTTCGGCGAAGCGGACTACGCCCACGACGTTCGCCTCGCTTGTTTCGGCCTCGATAAGAACGACAACGATTTCGTCATCGGCCTCATCGGAAGCGAACTTCATCCGATCTCCGCCTGTGTTCAGGCCATGCGCCGCACCCAACAAACTTCACGTTACATAGCGAGCATGGGCCCTTTCTTCGTGGGCAAGGCCCTCTGGCAAAGCCCTGCCGCGGATTCCCGCTCATAGTCCCCGGAGTGGCCCGGACCTGCGACTTTCAGGTCCGCTGCTTCTCTACCCAGCCCACGAGGTCTCAATGAGGGCGGGGTTTTGGGCAAGTGTATCCTCGCCCGCTATCTTGAGAAGCCTGCCCAGCGAGGCCGTAAGGGAGGCGTGGCTCGCGGCACGGAGCGTGGCGTGGCCCAGCTTGCGACGAGGGCGCGGAGTTTTGCCGTAGAGGTGGAGGTGCGTGCCGGGAATGGTGAGTACGGCGGCGGATTCAGGGAGCGAGCCGATGAAGTTCACCATGGCGGAGCATCCGCGTGGGGCGACAGATCCGAGCGGTAGCCCGGCGACGGCACGAAGATGGTTCTCGAACTGGCTTGTTTCGGCGCCTTCGATGGTCCAGTGGCCGGAGTTGTGTACGCGGGTTGCCATCTCGTTGGCGAAGAGGCGGCCGTCCGCTTCAAACATCTCAAGCGTGAGCACCCCCGCATAATCCAGCGCGGCAAAAATCTTTTCCGCCAAGGCTCGTGCCGTCCCTTCAAGACCGGAGCTGGCCGGCGCCGGAGCGATCGAGAGGCGAAGTATGCCCTCGCGGTGGACGTTTTCAGTGAGTGGATAGAACCGAGTCTCGCCTCGAACACTGCGAACCGCGATCAGCGAAAGCTCGCGCCGAAATGGTACCCACTTTTCAAGAATCAACGGCAAGCCCTCCATGGCCTGCCAGACGCGGTCCACATCGGCCTGCTCCCGCAAGACAACCTGCCCTTTGCCGTCGTATCCCCACCGCCTCGTCTTTAGCACCGCCGGCAGCCCGGTGGCTTCAATGGCCGGCGTAAGCTCGGCGCGCGAATTCACGGGGCAAAACACTGCCGTGGCAACTCCAATCTCCTGGAAGAAACGTTTTTGGATATAGCGGTCCTGGGCCATCTCGAGGGCCCGCAACGGTGGCGCAAAGCGAGGCGCGTGTTCGGCGGCATGCCGGGCGGCACTCAAGGGGACATTTTCGAATTCGTAAGTGACGACGTCTACGCCGCGTGCAAAAGAAGCAAGGGCGTCGAGGTCGTCGAAACAAGCGTGAACACATTCGGCAACCTGGCAGGCGGGAGAGTCGGCGGCACACTCGAAGAACCGCAGACGCAAACCAAGAGGATAGCCGGCGAGGGCCATCATGCGGCCAAGCTGTCCGCTTCCTAAAACACCAATCTCCATGATGCCGTCAAAGCAAGCTCAGGTGACGATCTTACGGTAATCGCGGGTCGGGATGATCGAGGACAGCGCGCGTCTGGGCCTCGCGGAAACGGCGCAGCGCTTGGCGAATTTCCGGGCGCTTCGTGCCCAAGATGGCGGCGGCCAGCAGCGCCGCGTTCTTTGCACCCGCCGCGCCGATCGCAAGCGCGCCCACCGGCACGCCGGCCGGCATCTGCACGATAGAAAGCAGTGAATCCAGCCCGTGTAGCGCGCGGGATTCCACCGGCACGCCGAGCACGGGGATCACCGTCCTTGCCGCAGTCATTCCCGGCAAGTGAGCGGCGCCTCCGGCCCCAGCGATGATGATCTCCAAGCCGCGGGCCTCCGCGGTCGCTGCGTACTCGAACATCGCCTCCGGTGTGCGATGGGCCGAGACGATGCGCACCTCATAAGGTATGTTCAATTCGTCCAGGGTCGTCGCGGCGTGAGACATGGTTTCCCAGTCCGACTTCGACCCCATGATGATGCCGACCAGAGGCAAGGCTATCGAATCATTGCGCGATGCACCCATCGAATTATCGAGTCCCTAAGGTGGTTGAATCACAGGCCTTATCGGCTGCACGGGACATGCCGCAGTCGAGGCCTCAGTAAACGACACAATGAGTTCGCGAGCCGGCAGCCTGCTTCCTTCCGAACGACCCACGAAAACTTAGAGTATCGCCGGGCGGCGGGACTAATTGCAAGGGAGATCCACGGCGTAACGTCGCGGCCCTTCCTCGGTATCAATCCCCAGCGTGCGCTTTTGCTGCAGCCGTGGGCGCGGGAGCGGGTGTGCCGGTGATCTGGGTCGGCATCCAGGCCTGGACGGAAGTTCCGCCTGAGATCATCGTACCGATCTCACCACCGAAGAATACATAAGGATGAGCTGGTTCAAGAGCGCTCGCGTCGTCTAAACGTTTCCGAAGATGGAGAGGTATCGAGAACTCGGCAGAGGCCAAGTTCTCGTCAAGCTGCTTGACGCTGGTGGCGCCAATGATTGTCGAAGTGATTCCCGGTCGGGTTGCAGCCCAATTTAGAGCAACCTGCGCGGGCGGCTTGTTCATTTGCGCCGAAACATCGAGAAGCGTGTCCAGAATGCGCCAGTTGCGCTCCGAGAATTTCTGAAAGGCCGGATTCCGGGTGCCCTTCATGCTTTCGAGCCGGCCTTCGCCCCTTCCTGTGTTTCCGTCCCGCTTGTACTTGCCAGTCAGAAAACCGCCGGCAAGCGGGCTCCACGGGCAGATTCCGATGCCGAGCTCCTGCGCGGCGGGAATGTGTTCGCGCTCGATGTTTCGTTCCACGAGAGAGTATTCAAGCTGAAGCGCGATCAGCCGCTCTTTGCCTTCCTTTTCCGCAAGCGTCTGCGCTCGAGCTACGTACCACGCCGGCGTGTCGGAAAAGCCGTAATGCCTGATCTTTCCTTCGCGTACAAGGTCATTGAGCGTGGCAATGACCTCTTCCACGGGAGTGACGGTGTCCCATGCGTGCAACCAGTAGAGGTCAATGTAGTCTATTCTGAGACGCCGAAGCGAGCCCTCGATGGCGCGATAAATGTTTTTCCGTCCGTTCCCGCCCGCATTCGGGTTACCCGGGTCGCCGTTGAAGGTGAACTTTGTGGCGATCACGGCGCGGTCACGCAGTTTGCGTTCCGCGACAAATTTTCCGACGAGCTGTTCGCTCGTCCCATTGGTGTAGGCGTCGGCCGTGTCAATGAAATTACCGCCCGCGTCAACATAACGGTCGAAAATGGCGTGAGAGACGCTTTCCTCCGCGCCCCACCCCCACTCTTTACCGAAGGTCATCGTTCCGAGGCAAAGCGGACTCACGCGGAGCCCTGATCTTCCCATGGTGACGTAGTCTTTTATGCTCATAGTATTCCTCCATGCTTGATTTGGATGAGGCGACCAGGTGTTTTGATTCGCTTGCCCGTCGCACCTTCAAGGGGACCGGCTCTCTCTGCAGGCTCCAAATAGGCTTGCCCGCAGCCTCTGCACCAGCAGGTGTTACTCGTCTTGCGAACTTCACTGGTGCTGCTGGTTTGATTTGTGGTGCTTGAAGATGGAGAAAATCTTCTTGAGAATGCCCGGCGACTTTTCCGGCGGCTTGGCGGGATGGGACGAGGCCGCAGGAGAATCACCCTGGGCTGTGCCGGCCGGCTCGGAGAGAGCGGGCTGCGGTTGCGTTGCCTGGTAGGTTTGAGGTGCGACGGCCCTATGGCGTCCGCCCGGGCGCTCTCCGCTGCGGTTTGCTCTACCAAATGGCAGGATCTTGCTGATCAAGCTTCTCAAGCCGGACGAGGGGCTGGCGGAAATCGGCTGCGTCCCGTCGATGTAGACGTCTTCATCGGCCGATAGCGGGTCGTTCGCGGTGAGTGCCAGCGTCTGTTTGTCGATCGGAGCGGCAATCACGCCCATTGGCTGAGGAAAGGACTGCATGTTCTGGTAGGCGGGCAGGCGCTCTGCCGCCTTCATGAACGCGGTCCAGATGGGAAGCGCAGAATCGGCACCTACCAAGCCGAGATCCTGGTTATTGTCGTAACCGACCCAGGCAACCGCAAGCAGGTTGGAAGTGAAGCCGTCGAACCATCCATCGTGTAACGTGCCCGTTTTTCCGGCCGCCGGCGCCATAAAGCCGCGCGCCCGGACTCCTTCGCCTGTGCCGTGAGCGATGACGCTTTCCATCAGGTTGACCACCAGATAAGCGATGCGCGGATCGAGAACAGGGCGCGAAACAGCCGCGTTCTGCCATAGGGTTTTCCCCGACTGATCCTTCACGGCGACGATGCACCGCGGCTTTTCGTAAACGCCGCTATTGGCAAAGATGGTATATCCGCCCGCCATTTGCAGCGGGGTAACCACGTAGGCGCCGAGAGCAATGGCCGGCGTCGGTTGAATGCCGTTGTTGATGCCCGCCGCAATTGCCAAGTCTCGGATCTTGTCGAATCCTACTTCCTGCGCAAGGTGGACTGTGGCCACGTTCAGGGAAAGCGCCAGCGCTTCGCGGACCGTTACCGTTCCGAAATACTCCTCTTTATAGTCCTTCGGCATGTAGGTCTGATCGCCGAATTGAAACGTAGTATCGGGCTGGTCGGGAAGCAGCGTAGACGCGGTGATGAGCGGCCGGGAACCGTCGATAGCGGAATTGAGAGCCGTGGCGTAAACAAAGGGTTTGAAAGAAGAACCGGGTTGGCGCAAGGCGAGGGCGTGGTTGAGCTGGCTCTTTGAGTAGTTTCTCCCGCCCACGACTGCCCGAATCTCGCCGGTATGCGGGTCCAGGACGACGAGTGCAGCCTGCGGCTCGTCGGGTCCGACAGGTTTACCGCGCCTCCCTTTCAGCCGCTGATCGACTTCCTTAATTCCTACGTGCACGGCGTCTGAAGCTGCAGCCTGCAAAGCGGGATCGAGCGTCGTATAGACGCGGTAGCTGTGGGTGATGAGCTCGTGTTCGGGAAAATGGCGGAGCAACTGGTCGCGAACCATGTCCACGAAATACGGAGCCTCGCTACCGCCTACATTGCGTGGCGCGACAGCCAGGGGCGCGGCCATAGCCTTAACCGCCTGGCCGCGCCTGATAAAACCGTTTTCCAACATCATCCCGAGCACCCAGTTTCGGCGCTCTAGCGCCCGCTTTCCATCGCGGTATGGGGAATACATGTTGGGTCCGCGGATCATTCCGGCCAGCAACGCGGCTTCCGGCAACGTCAGGTCTTTCACGTTCTTGTTGAAATAGGCGTTCGCAGCCTCGCCGAAGCCGTAGATGGAGAAGCTCCCGCGCTGGCCCATGTAAACCTTGTTGGCATATAAGGTGAAGATTTCCTGTTTGCTTAGGCGCCGCTCAAGGAGGAGCGCAAGGCAAATCTCTTTCAGCTTGCGTTTGAAGGTCCGCCGCGGCGTAAGGAAGAAGTTACGGGCGAGCTGCATCGTGATCGTGCTGCCGCCTTGCACGCGGGCGTCGGCGCGAATGTCCGCGATTGCCGCCTCAAAGATGCGGAACAGATTCACGCCGGGATGGGAGAAAAAGCGGCGATCTTCCGCAGCCAATACCGCATCCACGAGCACATGCGGGCACTCGTGATAGGTAATCAGCAGCCGCTTGGCCCTTCTCTGGTCGAAAAGGGTCGTGATGATCTCGGGTTCGAGTTCGTAATGATCGAGCGGCTGTCCGTTGTCCAATCCGGTAATCGATGCAATCTTGCCGTTTTGGAATGCGATAGCGGCAGGACCTTCGCTGTAAGGTCCGGTTGTGAAAGACGAGTCGGGTCCGGGCCGGACGATAAGACGGTCTCCGCTGAAAGCAAAACTGCCAACACGGGACGCCTTTGCGTCTTCATAATACGAGGCCTTGCGAAGCCGATCTTCGATAGCGGAAGGATTGATCTGTTCGCCTGGAAAGAGAGGAGTGGGTGCGGAGAGGACGAGCGAAGCGGTGTGGAAAATTCTTCCGCTCAGCCGGTCGTCGATCATGCGGGAGAATTGTACGTAGTAATACGCGAAGATAATACTCGTTGCGATCAGGAACACGAGCGCGACAGCCAGCAGGCCCTTGGCATGGTTTCGTCCCATGCGAAGGAGCGCTGCTGTCACCGTCGCTCGGCGCGGCGGGCGGAGACCTTTCTTACGGTTGTGAGTCTGTGAAGCCACTATTCGATCAGTAAACGAGCCGCGGGGCCGAGGCGGAAATCGTGAAGTGCAGAGACCAGGTGTAAAACTTCAAATCGACCGGGACTGTGTACCGAATGCGAATTTTCACTGCCGCTTCGCCGGCCGGCATCGTCACGTCATCGGCGGTCACCGGCAAGTTGAGTTGCTGAGCCCGAGCGACGACCTCAGACGGAACGGAAGCGGGGGGAACGCGGTCCACCGCGACGTTCTCGGCGAGACTGTGCGCATAATCCTGCAGCTCGAAATTGTGCACGTAGACCGGAACCGCTTGAAGCGCGACAAAACCTCCCGCCGCCAGCACGAGGAGCGTTACAAAGAGCCCGAAATATCCTTGCCCCGATTGCGCGCGGGCAGGTACGCGACGCGCCCTGGCAGGCGAACTCGCGATCATAGAGCGCCTCCTCACGCGCACCCCTCATTTCTTGCAGAGTAGCATCCCGGAACTTCTTTGTCGAGTGGCTGAAGATTTGCGTAGTGTCCTAAAATCACTTGAAACATGATATTGTTATTTTCAACTGGTTCTACTAGACTTCCGCTTGGACGGTATGAGCGGCGTGAAGCTGGTACAGCGAAATGGGAAAAAGCCTCGCAAGTCTCCTGCGGGAGTCCCAACCAATAAGCTCGTTTTCAGCGGCCATCAGGGAGGCAACGAGGATTTATTTCCCCGTATTCTCTGGCTTTACGTGCCGGAGGGAAGCGTGGTGGCTGACGTAACTTACGGGAAAGGTGTTTTCTGGAAGCACGTTCCCCAAAATGTGTATTCGCTCTTTGCCAGCGACATCAAGGACGGCGTAGATGCCCGCGACCTGCCGTACCCGAATTCCAGCGTACACTGCGTTGTGTTCGATCCGCCATACATGCACACACCCGGCGGGAGTGCCCATGACAATCACCAAAACTACGAGTCTTACTACCGCAATAACGCCGCCGCAAACGGATCGGGCAAGAAGTACCACGAGGCGGTTTTAGACCTTTATTTCCAAGCAGCCAAAGAAGCGAAGCGCGTTCTTAAGAACGAGGGTGTCTACATCCTCAAATGCGGGGATGAGGTCTGCGCAAACCAGCAACGTCTAACGCACGTGGAGATTATTAACGAGTTGACCAAAGATGGATTTGTGATCGAGGACTTGTTCGTCCTCCTGCGGAATAATCGCCCCGGCATGAGCCGCGTTATCCGCCAAATTCACGCCCGCAAGAATCACTCCTACTTTCTCGTTTTCCGAAAATCAGCGAAGAAGCGTCAGAGCAAAAGCCCTGGCAGTTCGCTAACCGCCTTCCCAAACAACCGCACCGGCAGTTCCTTCGCCAAGCCTAAGTAAACGTCGGGCGGGTCAAGGTAGTAAATCCGCGTCAGCCTCGCAAGCCGCCTCTGGAACATCCTGAACTGGTGGGGAACGCAAATCTCAGTGATTTTCCACGTTTTTACAGCGCGTTTTGTTTCCGATCCCACCACAAATATCCCAAGATACACGTCGTCACCAAAGATGCGGTCGAGCACCAACTGATGAACCCACGCCTGGACGCCGCGTTCACGTGTCGAAGTTTTGATGGGAAGATGAATCTTCCGCTTGTCCTCGTCAGGATCGAAGACGAAATCTGTTGGCAGGTATTTGCCCGACTCTGGTATTTTAACGCGCTTTCGCGGCCTGGCTCCGATGACCTGAGAAATGATGTGGCCTATCAGAATCTCAAAGAACGTGGCGGACGCTTTCCGGCCAACCGAATAAATATCGTTGGCGGCGAATATGGAATACGCGATGCTATACACGTCGCGGGTAACCTCCACCGGATGCACCCGATTGAATCCGTGCCGGAGGTGGTCCAAGCACTTGAAGAATTCCTGATCCTCTGCGACCCAAAGCCCATTGTTAACAGGCCGCGATACCTCTTTCGCCTTAAATCCGGAATACTGTTTTCCGGGAACCATTGATTTGAACCGCACGTGTTCGCTACGGTCTAAAAGCTCGCGTGCATGTAGAGCCATTAAGCAGATCGAATCCGTTACGCGGTCGTCTCCTAGGTGACGGCTGGCAAGTCTCTTGAGGCCGACATACTGGGATTTGAGGTGTTGCGGCACAGGCGGGAATTATGCCACAGCTAGCCGCTCGTCGCACTTCCAGATTGACTCGACTTGAAGACCTAGGCTTCACTCACCCATTTTTTCTTAAATCCGGCTGACCTTGGCTCTCTTTTTTCCTTCCGTGCAACAGTAAATTCCTTCTCCTTGCATACCAAGTCGTGTCCTGATTAAATTTATAAGCATGTTTCGTGAGTGGCCCGGGCTATTGCAGCTGCGGCGTGAGCTTGACAGCCTCCGCCAACGTATGTACTATTAAGTCACTAGACCCCTCGCAGAATTACCGGCTTGGAGGTCTGCCATTTTCCTTGCGAATCCTGCCTGCCCAGCAACGAATTCGTTAAGCCATGGGCTGCAAGCTGTCCTGCCGAGGCTCAATCCTAGGAGTCTGAAAATAATTCCTAGGCTAGGGACTTTGAGCGAAGTTAAGGCGCCGTTTTTGCTCGTTGAACCCACCAAGTTGATGAAAACAAACAACATTAGAATTTGCTTATGACGACCAAACCCAAAAGCAAACCCAAACTTTTCGGCATGAAATGAATTAAGCTATTTAGAATAATAAACTTATAAGGGCTAGGGAAGAAGCTGTAAAACATATAAGTTATATAAAACAAGCAACATAAACCAATAGCCAGTAACGAGAAATATGAGCCGAAATCAAGCTTGACCTCCATCCCATTGGGAGCGCTGGGGCGAGCCCTGCGTGCAACCGCCCGAAGTGAGCGCAGCGCCGGGCTTTCGTCGCACAGCCCACGGGCTGCGGTCCTTAAAAGACGCAGGTCTGCGCTTGCCATCTTCAGCCGCTTCAATGAAGTCTGGCGAAACCGCATCCTCCGAGTTGTTACACGCGCAGCTTGGCACCACCGCTTTCGTCCCGCGAATTGACTTCTTCTGGTCTGTTCTTCTAATCTGGCTCATCGGTGATTGCACCATCTCCGATCCCAACGCGCCTTCCCAAAAATCCGGCGCAAGAAGAGCGAAGAAACCGATGTCTGAGCTAAAACTCCCAGCACGCTCGGAGGACTTCTCCGAGTGGTATAACCAGATAGTTCTCCGGGCTGAGTTGGCCGATTATGCTCCGGTGCGCGGATGTATGATCGTGCGGCCGTATGGCTGGGCTCTCTGGGAGAACATCACGCAGGCTCTCGACCGCCGTTTCAAGGCCACGGGCCATGTGAATGCAGCCTTCCCGCTCCTCATTCCGCGCAGTTTTATCGAGAAGGAGAAGTCGCACGTGGCCGGTTTTTCTCCCGAGCTTGCCGTCGTCACGCACGGTGGAGGTGAAGAACTGGAGGAGCCACTCGTCATTCGGCCGACCTCAGAAACCATCATCGGTCACGCCTATGCCAAATGGATTCAGTCTTACCGTGACCTGCCGCTTCTGATCAACCAATGGAACAGCGTGGTCCGTTGGGAGTTGCGGACCAAGCTTTTTCTGCGGACGCTGGAGTTCTTCTGGCAGGAAGGGCATACAGCTCACGCGACGCTCGCCGAGGCTGAGGCGGAAACACGCCAGATGCTCGACATCTACACGGATTTTGCGGTCCGAGATGCGGCGATTCCCGTCATTCCAGGCCGCAAGTCCGCTGCGGAACGATTTGCCGGCGCCGACGAAACCTATTCGATTGAGGCGATGATGGGTGACGGTAAGGCGTTGCAAGCGGGGACTTCGCACAACCTGGGCCAGAACTTCGCCAAGGCATTTGAAATTCGCTATCTCGATCAAACCGGCGCGCTTCAGTATTGCTGGACAACCTCTTGGGGGCTTTCGACGCGGTTTATCGGCGCGGTCATTATGGTCCACGGAGACGATCAGGGGTTAGTCCTGCCGCCCCGGCTGGCTCCATTCCAAGTGGTGGTCGTTCCGATCTTCAAGAATGATGAGGAGAAAGCCGTCGTTTTGCCGCTGGCGCAGAAGCTCTCGGGCACGCTCGCCGATTCCGGCATTCGCCTGAAGATGGACAGTCGTGAAGGGATAAGTCCGGGCTTCAAGTTCAATGATTGGGAGATGCGAGGCGTGCCGCTGCGGCTTGAACTAGGCCCCAGAGACGCGGCCAAGGGTTCCGTCGTGCTGGCGCGTCGCGACCGTCCCGGAAGAGAAGGCAAATCCATCGCGCCTCAGCAGGGACTTGAAACGGCTGTCCGGAACGCCCTGGAAGAAATTCAGAAATCTCTCCTTGACCGCGCGCTTGATTTTCGAAATAAGAATACGGTGACGACTTCTGACTACGAAGAATTCAAAAAGGCTGTCCAAACCGGTTTTGCGCTCTCGTGGTGGTGTGGTTCCGCTCCGTGTGAGGAAAAAATCAAGGAAGAGACCAAAGCGACGATGCGCTGCATTCCGTTAGAGCAGCAGCGCAGATCCGGAAAGTGTGTTTACTGCGGCCAGCCGGCAATCGAACAGGGCATCTTTGCGCGGGCTTATTAGTTAAGAATACCCGCGACGGTCGTGCGTTTACTACCCGGATGACGATAATCCGCGCTGACCGCGAGCGCTTCGCGCAACGTGGGAATCAGCACTTGCCTCCGGTTCATGGCTTATCACCTTTCTTTTTTCGCGAGGTGAGCGTTCGTCAGTTCGCGCCGGGCCGCTAGCGCCTCGGGCGCCCGATGGTTCATCCACTCCTCATATTTCTGGGCGGCCCGCTCAAGGTTCTCCAAAGCCTTGGGGTTCTTAAACGCCTGGCGCGAGGCCGGGACATACTTCTTGATCTTTTCCCACACCGCCCACAGTTCGCCCGTATTTTCAAAGAGCAATTCTTCGTGAATTAATCCATGATTCAGGAGGGAGGCAACCATTTCCCAATAGCCTGTAACCATCCGAAAGTATGCGTTTTCCTGGGTGCCGTACGGGTAGCGCTTCATGAGCTCATCAAACGTTTCCGCCTGAAATTCGCGAAGAAACCAGTCACGGGCAGCGCGCAATTTTTCCTCCCGCCGCAATTCGTAAAGGCGGAGCAGAATCTCGGCGTCGTGGTGGTCTGGCTTAGGCAACGTGTGCATCTTGTTTTCCTCCATGCCCCTCACCGCCGGTGCAAGGCTGGGCATCTTGAAGCTAGGCGATCCGGGTGGCAAAAAGCCGGCGTTATCCGACCGAAGAATTCAATTTACTCAGAAAATACCGATGGATCGTCTCGTCCGGGCTCAACTCAGGATGAAAGGTTGCGGCAAGCACGTTCCCTTGCTCCACCAACACCGGCAAACCTTCTGCCTTGCCAAGCACTCGCACACCTTCACCCACTCGCCGGATGATCGGGGCGCGAATAAAGACCATCTCAAGCGGAGCAGACGAGAGTTCCGGGCATTCACCCTCGCGTATCGCACTGTCGATTTGGCGTCCGTAGGCATTGCGCTCGATCGTGATGTCGAGCAAGCCGAGCGACGCCTGCGGAGGATTCAGCACTTCACGGGCCAGCAAGATGGTGCCCG
>JAKAWG010000084.1 GCA_021817045.1 Acidobacteriota bacterium | reverse complement strand
GGCCCCAAAATTCATCCCGCTCCGCTTCCAACAAACCGTTGATCCACGCCTGCATCTTTTCCAATAGGGATCTCTTCAGCCAGCGTTTCCGCTGTTTCTCCTCCTTACTCTCCTTCTTCTCGACCTTCCCTTCTGTGCTAAGATTCATCACGGCCGTTGTCCTCCTGAGTGATTTAATTCTCCGACAAAAGATTTATATCACTTCTGGAGTCTTCAGCCCCCTCTCCTTCCTGGTCCGTTTACACACTTTATACCGCACTACCACTTCCTAAGCTGCCTCGGTGCCGATTATCCTGAGGTGACGTGCCTCAACCAATTGCGCCGTGCCCCCCACATCCTGGGTTGGATGTCCCGGCTGCGGTCGCAAACACCACCGCTCACGACCGCATCCTGTATCAACCGGCTGATCGCTCTGCGTGGTATCTTCAATGAGCTCGCATGGATGGAACAGCTTCCTGAACTCGCCCATCTGATCCGTCGCGAGGACCTTCCGCGCCTCCCGCAAAGACTTCCACGCCCGCTTACGGCAGAGCAGGACGAACTCCTGCAGCAGCCGCGCGCTGCCAAATGGAACTCCACGCCGGCGTCTCGATCGGCTCTCCAACCGCCTCACCAAAATCCTCAGTGAAGTGCGCAAGCTCACGACACCCTGAAAATGGGAAGAGATTGGCCGGTAAAGCTGACAATACGGCCGAGTGACATTCGTAGAATTAAACCGCGTTAGTTGAGCGTGACATGATTGCTTATGGGAAGGCGATTTTCCAACACCCACAGTCGTTTGGGGGCGCTGGCTTTGGAGATGCTGACGGTGCGGCTACGTCGCTTCAGCGGCCACTCGGTTTTCAAGAATAGGCCTTAGGTCGCGGGCAGGCATTCCTGCTGCCCGAAGATTTCGGGCACGATATTCGACGTTGTATCCGAGCGCCATCCAGTATACACTCCGAGTCTGTCGGGCCAAGAGCTTAGAGAATTCCCATTCACGGGTCGTTTGAAAAACGTCGTCCCGGCGATGAAACGCCTGGAAAAGCAGTAAGTGTGGTTCCTTTTCCATTTGCAGAGCGCTTTAACAACGGAATATAACCGACCTTACGCGTAACGCCGATGCGAACCGGAGGCGGGAGACTCACATGAAAGAATCACGTATGGCTTGCGCATTCGCTTCCTCGCAGGATGCCGAGAGGACATTCCCTCCCCTCGGCAAGGGCGTCAAAGCGCTTCTCGTCTGGCCCAGGATCCCCAATTCATTCTGGACGTTCACCGGAATGATGGAACTTCTACCGGAGAAGGTTGTCATGCCGCCGCTGGGACTGATCACCGTAGCGGCCCTGTGTCCGGAAAGCTGGACGCTCCGCCTTGTAGACCAGTGCGTGGAGGAACTTACCGACGAGGACATCCTCTGGGCCGACCTGGTGATGGTGAGCGCCATGACGGTGCAACGCGACGGACTCCAGGAAGTCCTGGCGCGCGCGCGACGCCTGGGCCGGCGGACGGTAGTGGGCGGGCCCTACGCTAGCGGCGAGCCTGCTCGCATGCTGGCCATCGCCGACCACGTCGTCGTGGGCGAGCCCGACGAAGTGTTTGGTGAAATCGCCCGCGACCTGGAGGAGGGTAACGCGCGCCGGCTCTACGAAATCGCCGACAAGCCCGACGTCACCCGGACTCCGGCGCCCCGCTTCGACCTGCTCAACCTGAATTGCTACGCTTCGATGTCGGTGCAGTTTTCCCGCGGCTGTCCCTTCCAGTGCGAATTCTGCGACATCATCATCCTTTACGGGCGCAAACCGCGTACCAAGCTCCCCGCGCAGATGCTGGCCGAACTCGACACGCTGCTCAGCCTGGGCTGGCGTAAGCAAGTCTTCATGGTGGACGACAACTTCATCGGCAATCATACGCGCGCCCTCGAACTCTGCGGGGTGCTCGAGAAATGGCAGCAGGCGCGGGATTATCCCGTCATGTTTTACACCGAAGCCTCGATGGACTTGGCGCGCAAGTCCGCGCTTATGGAAGCGATGGTGCGCGCCAACTTCTTCTACGTATTCCTGGGCATCGAAAGCCCCTCCAAAGAGTCCCTCCAGGAAGTGAAGAAGCTGCAGAACCTGGCTATGGATGCGGTGAGTTGCATTGACGTCATTCATAAGAAGGGCCTTTGGGTCACCGGCGGGTTCATCGTCGGCTTCGATTCGGACACGGAAGGGATCTTCGAGCAGCAGGTGGAATTCATCGAGCGCACGGCGATTCCCTGGGCGCTCATCAACTTCCTGCATGCGCTGCCGCGCACGGCGCTTTACGAGCGCATGCAGCGCGAAGGGCGCATCCTGGAATCGCGCGGCAGCAGCAGTGACGGCACGCCTCCCAATTTCAGGACTCTCATGGAACCGGACGTCCTGCTTCGAGGATTTGGCAGTACGGTGGCGGCAATCTACGACCCGGAAACATTCTACGCGCGCGCTTGGCGCTCTCTCCGGAGCTGGGAGTCAAAGCGTTGCCAGCATCCTGCCCAGCAGCCCACGGCTCTGGCCATTGCGGGGATTCTGGCGCGGTCAATCTGGCTTCAAGGCCTGCGCTCCTCATATCGGAAAGCCTATTGGAAGTATTTCCTCAAGCTCCTCACCCGTTTCCCACTGAATCGCGCGAAGCTTTGGATGGGCGTAACCATCCTGGTTTCCGGCCAGCACTTCATTCCTTACGCCGGGGAACTGGCCCGCAAGGTTGAGAGCGAATTGGAACGCGTTCGGCACGTTCGCGAAGTGATACCTGTCCCCGTGGAGCAGTAGACTTCGACTGTGACCTGAGCAACTATTCGGTGCGGTCCGGTGACCTACGCCGAGTTTTGTATCCCCTCAAAGCTGGTTATCCCAACGAAAATCGGGCAGACGGTACAGAGCACTGCCGTCCATCGGGGAACTTTTTGCTGTCGCCATTCTCTGCTACCTCACACACTTCCGGCAGGTTTGATACTGATTGCCTTCTTTTCGATTCTGGTGCAGCGCATCCTCGAATACTCCGTTCAGCGGCAGATCACCGCATCTTTCTGGTACCATAAAGAGCTATGGGTAATCAAACGAATAAGGGGCGGAGAACACGGCAAAACGGTAGGAACGGCAGACTCGCCGCCCGGACACTCACGAAACCGCGCGGGCGAGAGCATTCGGCCGCAAAGGAACGATGATGCAGATCCAATACCTTGGCTTTAAAACCACACCGCGTGGCAGGGATTACTTTTACCGGGTGATCGACGCGAAATCAGAGAAACGAGAGTTCACATTTACCATATCGAACCAAGCATTTGTTGAGAAGCGCGTCACCTACCAGGACGCTGCGGGCCTTTGCTATCAGAAATTGCAGACCGCGCTTGGCTTGGAAGCTTCGGAACGGCTTCTCCCGGGCCACTCCACTCTTTCGAATCTGGAACTGGACGAATATCGACAAAAACACCGTCCCGTCAAAAGACGAAGCTGGTAAACTCACCAGCGGAAGTGCCACACCAGACTATCATCGACCTAAAACGCATCCATGAGGGTTCGCAACTCCAGCTTACCCGATTGGCCCCGGAGCTTGCGCAAAGCTGTGGCTTCAATTTGCCGGATCCGTTCCCGCGTTACGGCAAAACTCTCACCGACCTGTTCGAGCGTACAAGCGTTTCCGTCCTCGAGTCCGAAGCGCATCCTGATGATCTTCTCTTCGCGCGAAGTCAGAATTTTCAGTGCTGCTCGCGTGCACTGCTTCAGATTGGTGCTGATAACGACCTCGTCCGCGGAAATAATGCCGCGATCTTCTATCAAATCACCGAAGTGAGTCTCCTCGTTTTTGCCGATCGGCATATCGAGCGAAATGGGCGCTTGCGCGATTCTCAGGATGTTCTGAACCTCGTTTAGAGGAAGACTCATGCTCTTGGCGATCTCCTCAGCTTTTGGCTTGCGGCCGCGCTCCTGAACCAGTTGACGTACCGTGCGTGTGAGCTTATTGATCCTCTCAAACATGTGAACAGGCACCCGAATCGTTCGTCCCTGGTCGGCAATGGCGCGCATCACCGACTGCCGGATCCACCATGTCGCATACGTTGAAAACTTGTACCCGCGATGATAGTCAAACTTGTCGACAGCTTTCATTAGCCCCAGGTTTCCCTCCTGGATCAAGTCCGCAAGTTCGAGACCGCGATTTACAAACTTCTTGGCAATGGCCACGACGAGGCGAAGATTTGCCTCCGCGAGTTCGCTCTTAGCTGTCTCCGTAGCCTGGACGGCCGCTCGAAGTTCCTGGCACGTCCGCTTGAGTTCAGCACCCGAGCAGGCGGCGCGTTCTTCGATCGCAGCCAGTTTACGCCGACACTGGCGAAGCTCGTTTCGCAGGCTCCTGTCGCGTGGTCTGAGTTGGAGCCTTTTTTTGACGCTTTCCGCCTCGCGTTCGATAGACTGCAGCGCTTCGTGCGTATCCCGGATCTTTTCGATAAATGCCAGCCGGTGGGCGTGCCCAAGGCCGATGGACCGAACTAATCGTGAAATCCGCACCTGCCGCCGGCCCACAGCCCATCTGTTAGCGACTCCATGTATCGGCTTAATACTGTGGGTTGCGCTCAATTTCGCCAACTGCCATTCCAGACACTCGATGTTCTCGATCGCGCCTCTGACTGCCCGTTCACGTCCCTCCACGAGCTCATCATTCGCTTCCTCGTCAGACGAAAACGCGGTCTCTTGAACCGAGATCTTTCCCTCGTTCAATTCTTGAAATAACCGGCACATTTCGCGGGCAATCATCCGGGAACGCGAGAGGACCTTGAGGGTTTTCAGTTGTCCGTGCTCGATGCGCTTGGCAACATTAACTTCTGCTTCGCGCGTCAACAGGGATACACGCCCTGCCTCATGGAGATAAATGCGCACAAGGTCGGCTGCGTCTCCCACCCTCACTGGCGTGATACGTGACTTAGACTGATTTAACGCGTGTTTCAGACCAGACTCCTCGGTTATTCGAGCGCCCTCAGCTGAGTCCCATTGCAGCATGTGCGCGGATATGGCTTTGACACCCCACACAGGCCACGCCACAGCAGGAGAATACGCCGCGCCGCTTGATGAGGTCTCCCGAATCACGATATCATTTCACGCGGCTTTCAGTAGTCGCGTTTTCGACCAAAGCTACCACGACCGCGACCACCAAAGCTTGGGCCGCCGCGCGATCCCGAAAAGCTGGGACGCTGAGGACGAGCCTCATTCACGGTCAACTGGCGATCTTGCAGCGTTTGGCCGTTCAGCCGTTCAATGGCCTGCTGAAGGTTTGTGCCTTCGGCAAGCTCGACGAACCCGAATCCCTTGGGATCGCCTGTCGTCCTATCCCGGATCACTTGTGCCGATGCCACCGGGAAACCCGCATTGGTCACGAAGTCGGCCAACTCACTATCCGTAACACTGCGGGGAAGATTCCCTACAAATAATTTCGAAGCCATGATTCCTCCATTTTGCGATGTACTTTCTGAGTTCGCCTCTGTTGACGTCCGGACCGTTGGACTGGGACCAGAGTCTTCGGCGTCGGGGGTAATTATGTCATTGCTGGTGGACTCGATAGTCGGTACACTTACATCCGTCATCTCGATTTCAGCCGAAACGAACGGGTCGTTTAGCCGCTGTGGCTGCTGCGCCTGCGCAAGTTTCTTCTCTGCCTGTCGTTGCTGGCGGCGGTCGCGCTTGGTTTGTGCTTTCTCGCGCAACTTGATCTCTCGCAGACGTTTCTTCTGGGTCGGACTGCTTCCTGCCATTGTGCGTACCTCACTTTGAGTTCGCTCGATTTGCCTACACGTGAAGGTTAAAGAAGTGCGGAAAGGAGGCGTGAAATGCCGCGACAACCTTCGGTTCGTAACAGATGCTCGCCCGGCTGTTTGAAGCCCTCTCCTCGGGGTACCGGGAAACGCGCAACTGAGATCGTGATGGTATTCGTCTCTGAACACAATCAGTATACCAGAAAGTTGACGTCGCCTGGCACAAGGAATCATGAACACCCTGATCCGCGTTACTGGAGTTGCGCGTTGAACCTGGCCGTATAACGAACTTCTCTGACATCAGACTAAAATCACGTGCTTCATCTTCCCCGAGCGTACTGCTTCGCAATGGCGTCGTTTTCTCTACATGAGACCAGCGCCAGGTCGTTCGTACAACAATCTGTCGAATCAGTGTCGCTCGGCCTCCCGGTTCTTTCGCCTTGGGAAGACCACCTAGGCAAGGCAAAGATGGCGGCGAACGTGCTCGCCGTATCGCAGGCGAGGGAAAGAAAACCGAAGCCCACGACCAGGCATAGAGTCAGGCTGCCGAGGAGAGCGACCCGTCATAACCCTGAAGAAAAACTACGCCGCGCCGAATGATACACCGAGCGAACGCGCCACGCGCTCGATATACTGCCGGCCCTCGGCGTATTCTTCAGCAGTCTTCAAGTGCTCGAGCATCAGGGGCACATCGGAAGGCAGGTCTACAAGCCCCTCGATATAGGCCCGATAATCAATGACGCCCCGCCCTGGGATGACCTCGCGCAGGCAGACTTGGACGTATTCTTCCCACTGAAGGTCCTTGGCGTGACAGGAAACGATCCAGGGACCCAGCTTACGAAAGCATTCGCGGATGACAGCGCCGTTGTGGTACACGCGCTCAGGGCTGTTCATCACGTTACAGACGTCGAGATGGACGGCGAATGCCGTGCGGTCAACCGCCCGGATGAGCTTGAGGTAATCATCCGGCCCGGTGGGAAAATTGAAGGGCATCATCTCGATGGTGAACTTCGTGCGCTTGGGTTTCACAGCGTCAATCAGATTGCGGCAGTTTTCCACCGTGCGCTCAATAAATTCCGGGCTGATGTTCCTGGGGTTGGGACCGTACCAGACCTTGGGATCATAGGAGCCTGCAATGTCCACGCAGCATCGCGCGCCCAGCGCTTCGGCGAGCGCCAGCCGCTCCTGAACGTAAGCCATGTTCTTGCGGCGCTTCTCCGGGTCGGGGTCCATCATGTTTACCCAAGCGCCTACTTCCGCGATGATCACACCACGGCGGGCAAACTCTTTGATGATTGCCTGAATGCGGCTTCGATCCGTCGCCTCGACCGGAGGCGCGTAAGCCGCACGATAGCTTAGCTTGCGATGCGCCTCCGCCAGCACGGCCGGGTCATCAGAACGGACAAAGATGGGGCCACCCAGGCGCAAGGTCCGGCGGTGCTTGCTTGTCTGCCGCCTGTACGCTGCCACCCCCGGGTACGCCGCGGAAATTTTCCCTGCTTCCTTCAGGAACTGTCTCCGTGATAGAGCGTCTCCTCTCATTTTTCCTCCTCGCTCAGGACCCTTGAACCGAAGAGCCTGTCTCTGAATCTTCTGTTGGGTGTAACGCTGTAGTCAAATCACAGACGAGCACCCGCCTGCCTTCACTGATTTTCCGTTTTCTAATTGAGCGCGAGCGAAATCAGGCACTGGCCACGTAAGCGGTCCATTACGGCCCTGAATCTGCTACGCTTCGTCGGTGATTGGCGGCGTATCAGGGTACGGCTGAAGCCGTGCCGTTCGCCAACCGTCGATTGACGCGGCTTTAGAGTCTGCGTGACAACTGCGGCTGTAGCGGCGGTCTATGACCGCCGGTCTTTATTCTTTAATAGATTCGGCGCTCATAGAGCGCCGCTACAGCAGAAAAACCGAATTTGTCACACAGACTCTTTAGCCGCCGATCAGGAACAAAAGCCCTATGAATCCAAGCGTTCCATTACGGCACGGCTGAAGCCGTGCCCTGATACAGTACGAGCGGCAACTTTAGTCGCTCTGTCTACCGTGGCCTTCCGCTCGTGGAAGCAGCCGTACAGGGCTTCGAGGGCCACGTCCAGCCTTCTCGCGCCCTGCCGGATCAGGATGACGTGCATGGCGGATTTTTTCACACGTTCTGAGGCCTAGCCGCGCTGGGTGATAGAATGGGCAGGAATACATGAAAAACAGCCGAAGACTCTTTGATATTTCAATAGTGCTCCCGCTTTTCTTCGCGCTCGTGCCGGGATTGCTGCGGGCAGCCGCCAAGCCGAGTTCCGGGACGCAATGCGAAAGGCTTAGAACCTCCGATCGCGATACGGGCACATTCCTCATGCTGTCAGACATCCATTTCGATCCCTTTGACGACCCCAAGATCAATGTGCCTGAAGGGGAGCCGCTTAAAGACTGGCAGGGAGATTTTGACCACAGCAAGGACACAGAAATTTCAAATTACGGAAAAGATACTCGCTACCCTTTGTTGAAATCCGCAATCGACCATGCGGCGGCGTTCGCCCAACGCTGCAATTTAACGTACGACTACGTCATTGTGTCAGGCGACTACACCTACCACGGCGGCGCGCCTTCGATAAATGCTGCCGGGGGAGCGGGCAGCAATTCGCAGCAATCCCTGGAAATCATCGAGTTTGTTACGCAGATGATTCGGCATCGTTTCCCAAAAGTTCCGGTTTTCGGAGCCCTAGGAAATAACGATTCGGATCGAGGCGACTACAACACGCCGAGCAAAGCATTCTTCAGCAAAGTAAGGCGCGCTTTGATCTCGGGCGGCCACGGCGTTCACTCACCCAAGCCGTTTAGGGGATACTACCGGGTCACTATGCCAGGGGTTTCCGCTCCTGGGAACGAGCTCGTGATCCTCAATACCGGCTTGTGGTCCCAACGCTCCGGGTCTACTTGCTCACAGAAGGATGCAGGGGGAGAGGAGGTCGCTTGGCTTGGCTCGACTCTCGCCGCCATCAAGTCCAAACATGGAGAGACGGCGACCCTCGTAATGCACATACCGCCTGGGATCGACGTCGCCTCTACGTTACAGAAGAAAACAACCGTGCCATTGTGGAGCGAGCCCTGCCAACGCGAATTCATCGACACCGTAGCTCGCTATAGAGGCGTCGTGGTCGACATCTACGCGGCCCACATTCACCGCGACGATTTCCGTATTTTGAGCGACCGCCAACACGCACCGCTCTGTCCTATTCACATAGTTACTGCGATCAGCCCAATCTATCGTAATAACCCCGCCTTCGAGGTGGGCTGGTACAACAAAGCGAACGGCGCCCTCATTGACTACGCCGCGATCCGCCTCAAGCTCGCCCGGGGAACGCCTCCGGTTTCCTACCCGGTCGATGAAGAAACTCCCTGGGATATCGAGCGTCGATTCGCAGCCGGGTACCACGTGCATAGCTACGACCTCAGCGATCTAGAACTCGTGGCCTCAGAAATCCGCTCGCCCGATTCCGCGGCAGCCCGAATGTACCAAGAACGCTATGCTTCGGGCGCGCATGCCGACCCAGGAATGTCTGCGAATTGGTCCCTGTATTCCTGTGGGCAAACCGAGCTCACAATCCCAGGCTTTGACAACTGCGTTCGGCCTCCAGAAGGTCAAAAGTGAGAGCGGGCAAGTATCCGGCAGGTACAGCTTGCGCTGAGACCTTTACCCTCGTGATGCGGTGGGGGCGGCATGACGGCGCCGCCGATTCCTCGAATCCGGTCGTAAATGGCGGCCGCTAGCGCCTTGACATCATCATAGCTCACCACGTTAAACGCCTTGCTCAAGAGGAGAAGGTCCTGGCCTCAATCTCGCATTGAGCTAGTCGCCAGGTGGATGGCGGACGGCTTACTCGGAAGTTTGCCGATTCGGCGTCAGGTTACCGGGCAACAGCCTAACCTTGCTCTGACTGGCCGTCCTCAAGCATCAAATCAGAGGGGTGGTATGCCGACTTATCGTCAAATGAGCTGTGATGGATAAACCCTGCACCGTCAAGGGCGATCCGGCCAAGTGCCCAGCGGACAGCCCGCGTATAAGCCGCCGGACCGAGCGGGCTGTAGCCGGTGTCGAGACTGGCGCTCGGAATCCGGTGGTCGAGGTTTTCCTCCAGGCCGCTGCAGAAGCCCGCTCTGCTCATCGGGTTGGGCGAAAGAAGCGCGTCCGCAACAGAGCCGAGGCGTCTCTGGGGTCCACGGCCTGGACCGGGCGGGAGGCGGAGAAGTCATACCGGCGGCGCGTCACTGGGCCCCACACGCTAATTGGCGAATTCTCCAGGTAGCGGAGACTCACTGCGGTGAGCGGGGTTGAAATGTCTGCACCGCCGCCGGCAGGTTTGGGAATGCCAGTGGGGACGTTTTGCGGGACTCCGGGCGTCGGTTGAGGGATAAGGGCAGGCCGGAAAATGCTAGCGCCTTGGCGGACTGCAGACGTTGCCACCGTCGCCGGAGCGCTCCGCAGCGCCGAGCGCTTCTGACCGCAGCACATTGTGAATATCTCCTTCCGCTGGTTGCGAACCGGGTCGAATAATCACGGGTTCGTGACCAGCGCGCTCCAGCAGGCAAGCCGCGCCGGAGAGCGCCAGCCAAGTGAACAGCCAATCGAGCGGCTTGCGCGACACGAACAGCGCGGTCGGGGCCGCGACCCAGAAGCTGAGGCAGTTGAAGCAATCCATCAGCTTGCCGGCCCAGCGGGCGCCCAACCAAGCGCGTAGCCGCACGATGAGATCCGCCGGGCCGTCCTCGCTGGCCAGCAGGTGCGTCACCCGCCAGACTACGAGGACGGCCAGCACCAGTCGGATCCAAGGGTTAAATTGGTACATCTCTCAAGGTCACTCATACCCACACACGACCTCACCACTCATGGGCAAGACGGCACCACCACCGGTGGCAAGTCATTGCAGATGCAGAACGGGAAGTAAACATCGACTTGGTGATGGTCACCAGCCAGGCTCGGGCAAATGGATGTGTCCCACACTGACAAGTGGATCACAAAACCGCAGCATTCCCCTGGCGTACAGACCTTTCCAGTGGGATCGGCGGTCGCGCGTTGCAGCACCAGATCCGCATCCAGCGGATTCGTATTGCACACAGCATCCAGCCGTCGCATGTCCAACATGGCGAGGATGTTGGTCATAAAGGAGTAGGGGCCGGGTGGCGGAACGGCTGTCGGACAGCGGGTTCCGGGGTCCCCGACGCGGCTCGTGCCAACGAAGGGAGGACCCCAGGGCGGGCCGCCCGGACCGGGGATGGGAATCGAATGCGCACTGCCGCCATCCTTCCAGATTTGCAGCGAGTAGCCGCCAAAGTTATCACTGGGCGGAGCGAAGTTACCTTCCTCAATATACTCGTCGTAGGCAATCCCCCACAGGGGAGCCGGCCAAGATTTGGTGCAATCGACGGAGCTTCCAGCAAACGCCGAGAGGTCAATGGTCGAACAAACTGGAATGCTGCCAATGTGCGAAATCTCGCCGTAAATATTCTTGTTGTCGAACCAGACGTGACGGAGGCTATCAGTCTTGTCGCCGCCGGTATCTTCAACGGTAAGCCGCAGCGTATAGCGACCGCTCTGACAGTCTGGCGCCGGTAAAGGAGTGGAGTTCCACGTGGACACCGGGGCCTCTCCACAACTCACCGGTGGATCGGGATAGTTGACCGGGAAAGGACCCTGCGGGAATTGAGTGCTCCAATAGGCTTCGGAAGGATAGTTGCCAATGACCGTGCACACCTTGTGAGGCGGCTTCGGTAAAAGCACGGTGTGTTTCCAGTTCTCCTCGGCCCATAACTTGGTGAGAACATCCTCAAAGATGAAGTTCGATCCGGCATCGAGTTCTAGCGACGTGTAGTAGTCTACTTCCCAGAACTGGGTCCAAGCGCCAGCCGTCGTGGTGGTGAATCCGGGCTGGTAGCTAAGGGTGAACCGTTTGATGGTTGGGCATCCGCCGCTGGGGATTCCGCCGACCTCGGCAGAACCAAATACCCGCAGCGCCGTTCCGAAAGAGCGCTCAAGGCCTGTGCCATCGACAATGGGCGAGGTAGGATCGAATATGTCCACTGCGCTGAGCCCTTCAAGGCCGCGTATCCAAACAAGATTTCGCTCCAACTGGAATGATCCGGTCGCGGTGCACGGCCCTTCTCCGGCGACGCTGGAATAGACAGTGAGAAGAATGTCCACAGTACCGGGAGAAATCCAAGGATAGGTCGTAAGGTATCCGAGCAGGCCACCCACCACGCCACAGGCGCCCACAGCAGCGCCCCCTGGATAGACGACGCCAGTGCTCTGCCACGGACCGCCGCCCTGACTCCACTGCAACGTGTAATGGTCGCAAGCGGCGCCGGCCGCTGTGCCAAAAACTTGCACGCCGCGGAAGACGCCGACACTGTCAAACTCCTGTTCCTGGACGCAACCCGAGGGAGCAGTTATATCGCACGTCAGCGGCCGGAGGCAGTCTGCCAGGCAGCGGAACAAATACACCAGGCACCAGTACACATCGTTAAAACTGCGCGCCCGCGCCAGGCAGCACCCGAAACAAATGAGGCACAAGCACCAGCAGCGGCAGAACCAGAAGTTAGGGTCTTGGCTGCGGGCGGTGAAGGCTTCTTTGCCCAAGAGGGCCTGCGCGGCGTCGGTGGTGAGTAGGCGGTCGAAAATCTCGCACACATCCTGTTGGCCTTCGAAGCAATCGATCTGCCCGTTTAGCACTTCGTCGGGGATTCCGGCCGGAAACTCGACGCTGGCCAGTTGGTCCGTCAGATACGGTTTGTACGCCGCTGCCAGCGCTCCGACGAGGGTCCGAAAATCCTGGCGCTGCGCCTCGGTGGGCGGACTGGACACCGGCGTCCCCAATGACTCGCGGATGCACAGCCAGTACTGGTACGCGTAGTAGGCCCAGGCTCGAAACGTTCGGGGACCGCGGCAGACCAGCCACCCAAAAATGATGCAACAGCGGAGGTGCTGCAAACACCACCGCCAATTTTCGATGGGCCCGAGTCGCTCCCGTTGCGCTGCCGGAATCATGCGGAGCGCGACTTCCTCAGTGAAAAGCTTTCCAAAAATGCGGTTGGCCTCCGCAATTTCGTCGACACAGTTGGGAGGGCTGTTCTCGGCCTCCTTTTGCAGTTCCTGGGGGTTCCTGACCAAGTTAAGCTGTTGTTCCAAAATGGGCTGGTACGCTTCGAGGAGGGCTTTCAAAACAAACTGAAAGTCCTCGCTGTGCGTCTCGGCCGCGACTTCCTGCGGCCTGTCTTTCTCTTGGTCGCTCATCTTCGGCCTCCTCGGTTTTGGATTGAACTCAGTTAAAGGTTTGAGTTGGGGCGTTCCCCCACTACAGCATCCGCACGGTCAAGGCGGACGCTATCGTGCTGATAGTCTCTACCGGCCGGTAGGCGTTGGCAAGTACCTCTCTACATAGAGGGCTAATTAAGAGTTATCGACTAAGTTATAGCCTCAGACTGAAGACCTCCGGCTTCGGCCCGGGCCGTATCGCAGCCCTGTTTCCGCAAGGGAAAGGCCGCGCTCGTGCGTATTTCTGCTACCATAAGAATTCGCGGAAGCGGATACAAGGCGATTCAGATTTTCCTGATTTCATCGAGAGCTGCAAATGCACGGGCGCCGACCCCAGTTGGTACGATGGGGTAGAAGCGGGTGGGCCGCTCGCCAGTTTCGAAGGAGCCGACACGGACGTGAGACATCCATATCGAGATGGGTTGCTCTCGTGGGAGATGCGGCGGCGTTAAGCGACCCGAGTTGGGGCCAGGGACTCTCTATGACGCTGCGCGATGTGCGAGTCCTGCGCGATCAGTTGCTCGCGAATGACGATTGGGATGCGGCAGGCCACGCCTATGCCGAAGAACACGACCGATACTGCAAGGCAGTTCACGACGTCGTTGGATGGTACACCGAATTTTTCCTCGCTACGGGCCCTGAAGCGGAGGCCCGCCGCGTGCGGGCAATGCCTTTGATCGCGGAAGACCCGACCCGGCAGCCTGACTTGTTATTCTCTGGCCCGGATATGCCTGTTGACGAAGCGGCCCGTCGCCGGTTTTTCGGCGAGAACTGATTGCGAGGTGTGGTCTTTCTGAGTTCCGGTGCTGAAGCGCATGCAGGCAGGAGGAGAGTTCAATGGCGCACGACAACGCCACGATCGTTCGTCGCTTCGTTGAAGAAGTGATCACCCAGGGGAAGATCGACACAACGGCGCAGTTCGTTTGGGAAGACGTCGTCGAGCAGGTGCCTTTCCCTGGACAGGGTCCCGGGCTCGAAGGTTTGAAAGAAGTTCTTCGCTCCATGCGGGCGGCGTTTCCGGATCTGGACTTCTCCATCCACGAGCAGATTTGTGAAGGCGATAAGGTCGCCAGCCGTTTCGAGTGGACCGGCACCCACAAGGCAGAGTTTCTTGGAGTTCCGGCGACCGGACGTTTCGTCCGAGTTTGGGGAGTCGTCATAGATCGACTGGAGCAGGGCCGTATTAAAGATACTCGCATCCTCATGGATTCTCTTGGGTTGATGACGCAGCTTGGCGCCCTCACGCCTGCCAAAGCCTGATCTTCGCTTTCGCCATCACAAATCGTTCCAACACTTCGCGGGCTAGCATGTCCGCATCGTGAAAATCATCTCAGCAGATTCGATCAATTCCCATAAATGGCTTCACTCGAACAATTTCGATCCGCGTTCGTGGACGAGTGCAGAATCACCAATTTACTCGTCCAATGTCGTGAAGGACTCCAAATTCCCGCGTTTGCGGTCCGACGCGCCACTCGGAAGTTGAGCGGTCGAGCACAAAGTTGCCGATAGACGGCCTAACCGCCGACATGACGCGCTGGGCAGCGGCCGGTGATTTGACGTGTAACGGCAAACCTCGCATTCGGCTCATCGCGGGGATGGCGCAAGGCATAAGAATGGCATGCCGAATTGCCAAAGCGGCGGCCGTTCGACGTGTGTTTTTCAGCCCCAACCGCTCCCTTGTGCCTCTGCGAGGATATGGTTATACTCATGGTATGAAAACCGCTATATCAATCCCTGATATGGTCTACCAGGAAGCGGAGCGTCTGGCCCGGCGAACGAAGAAGTCGCGAAGCCGGCTCTACGGCGATGCCCTCAAAGAATACTTGGCGCGCCACGCGCCGGACGAGGTCACCGAGGCTATGAACCGTGCGTGCGCCGAGGTTAGCGAAATGGAGGATCCGTTCGTTTCCTCCGCCACGCGCCGCATCCTGGAGCGCAGCGAGTGGTAGTCTCGCAAGGCGAGGTCTGGTGGGCTGATCTCCCCGCTCCAACGGGTTCCGGTCCGGGATCCAGAAGGCCTATGGTCGTCGTGCAAGGCGACGCATTAAATCGGAGTCGTATCGCCACTGTTGTCTGCGTTCCGCTCACCAGCAATCTCAAATGGGCTCTCGCACCGGGGAATGTTCAGCTATCTCCACGGCTCACCGGTTTGCCGAAGCCTTCCGTGGCCAATGTTTCGCTGATCGTCAGCATCGATAGGGGTCTCCTCGCGGAGCGCGTAGGCAAGTTGCCCCCCAACCATCTGAGTTTGGTGCTATCCGGAATCGATACGGTCCTGGGCAAATAGCCCGAGGCCCTCATCGCAAGCGCGTCGTAGGCAGCCACGGTAAGCCGACTGACTCCCCATCTAAATTTCCGTCCGTCTTGAGGACCACAGCGAAGCAAGATTGGACCGGCCCGAACAGAATTACCTGCCCGTCTGAATGACGCTGGCCTCGTGAGTGGTGGCCGGTTAACAGGCTAACATCGTTCAAGGAGTACAGCACCCGTGACGAAGTACGTTCGGGCATCGAGGGAGGATTACGAACAGCATGTTCTGCATGGCCTTAGCAACCACAATAGCTCCGGCTATACCGAATGTGGCGCCGGAACCGGCTTGGTTGCTGCTGGCGGGCGGTTGAGTTCGCTCTTTTTATGATTTGATCCTGCTGGTACAATCCCTAGTTGTCCGTTCCTGCACGCACGAGGGAACGAGTCCCGTCGGGCGAAGCCCAATCATGACGAGGAGCATGCTGTGTTTGATCAGTCGGAAGACTTTGCGGCGATGTTCGAGGCTTCGGTCCAGGGCAAGCGCCTCGAGCAAGGCGAACTCGTCGAGGGCAGGATCGTCGCCATCGGCCCGGAGGTGGCGTTAGTCGACGTTGGTGGCAAGGGTGAGGCGGTAATGGACATCGCCGAAGTGAAGGACGCCGACGGCGAGTTCGAGGTCAAAGTGGGCGACTTGGTTCAGGCGACGGTGGTATCGACGTCAGGCGGGCTGACGCTCTCCCGCAAGCTGAGTGGAGCGGCCGCGAGCGATCGGCAGTTCGAAGCTGCCTTCCAAAGCGGCCTGCCGGTGGAAGGGAAGGTCGAAGGGGAGATAAAGGGCGGTTACGAGGTGCGTGTCGGCCGGCGTCGCGCGTTCTGTCCGATTTCCCAGATCGACGTCCGCGGCGCAAACACTTCGGTGCACGAAGGGCATGTCTACCAATTCCGCATCATTGAGTATAAGGAAGGCGGCTCGAACATCGTCGTCAGCCGTCGTGCGCTCCTCGAGGACGAGCAGCGGGCGAATGCCGCCAAGGTCCGCAACAAGATCGTCCCCGGTGCAGTCATGACCGGCCGTGTCAGCTCTGTCCGCGAGTTCGGCGCGTTCGTCGATCTTGGCGCCGGTGTCCAGGGGCTACTCCACGTGTCCGAGATGGCGTGGTCCCGCGTGTCGGACCCCGCGGAGGTCGTCAAAGCGGGCGATGAGATCACGGTCAAGGTCCTACGCGTGGACGAGGAAAAGCAGAAGATCTCGCTCGGGTTGAAGCAGCTCTCCGCCGACCCCTGGTCGAGAGCGCCGGAGGTGTACAAAATAGGCCAAGTGCGACCAGGCCGCGTCACGCGTGTCGCGCCGTTCGGGGCGTTCGTGGAGCTCGAGCCAGGCATTGAGGCCCTGGCCCATGCTTCCACCTTCGAGCCCACGGGACGACCGGAAGGCTGGACGTGCCAGGTCGCTCCTGGGATGATGGCCACATTCGAGATTCTCACCATCGACCCGGTGCAGAAACGGATCGGCGTGGCGCTGGTTCAGGAAGCCTGGGGGCGGGCCGCGGGTGCAATGGGAGCCCGGCCCGGCATCGTTCCCGGCGTGCGCCTGACGGGGAAGGTCGTGCGATACGAGAAATTCGGTGTGTTCGTCTTTCTGGCCCCCGGGCGTACCGGTGTCATTCCCTTGAGCGAAACCGGCATCGCGAAGGAAGGCGATCTCCGACGAACCTTTCCGGTCGGGGCGGACGTCGAGGTCATCGTGCTGGAAATCGACCCTTCAGGCCGGCGCATCCGGCTGAGCGCGAAGGCAGCCATGGAAGCGCGCGAGGCCGAGGAAGTGCGCGAGTGGACGGAGCGCAATGCTCCTCCCGCCGACGGCGTCGGCACACTGGCCGAAAAGCTGCGCTCGGCGTTGAAGTCGCAAGAGAAGTGACACTCTCACGATTCCATGGCGCGGGCCAGACAATGGATATGGGCCCACTGTTTAGCTCGCGCTCTGTCTATATTTCTTATGGAGCCGGTTGTGGGTACTGGCTCGCGCTGTAGTTTGTGGGTTTTGTGCCGAAGCCAGTTGCGATTCCGTTTCCGCGCGGATATGAAACCGTTGGAGAGTATGTGAAAACTGCGGTAGTGTTCAACTTTGGCAAAGCTGCAAAGGCTCCAGGCGGGCGGAATGAAAGAGAATTCAATGTACAGTTTGCGAAGTTTGCTCGCTTATCAAACGGGTGTCCGATCGCTCAGATCCGGCCCGAAAGCTCCCTCACAACAGAGGTCTTGTAGATCCGCAGACCCGGTGTTGAATATCCTGCTTTTCGCCCCGAGGAAATGAACGTCCAGCCGCTTGCGCCTTGACATCATCATAGCTCGCCACGTTAAACGCCTTGCCCAAGAGGAGAAGGTCCTGGCCTCAATCTCGCATTGAGCTATTCGCCAGGTGGATGGCGGACGGCTGTCCGCCGTAGACGGCCTGAACTCGCAAAATAGAGGCCTTGCAGCTCAATTGAGGCATTATTGAGATTCGCAAAGTATAGTGAATCGTTCTCTGTAGCGGCGCTCGATGAGCACCGGAAAGCCGGCGGTCGCAGACCGCCGCTACAGCAACAATCGTCACTATATTCTGCGAGCCTCTGTCGTGCGGGCCGAACAGCTTAACTCAGAGAGGAACGTCCATGCGTGGCTTGCCCACGGAGTTGGTGAGACATGTTGTGAGGCTCGAAGGAGCTTAGATGAGGGCAGCGTGGTACGAAAAGCAGCGGCCGGCTCGCGAAGTGCTGGTGGTCGATGAGATGCCACATCCAATCCCATCACCCGGAGAAGTTCGCATTCGCGTTGCGGCTTCCGACATCAACCTGAGCGACATCAAAAAACGCCAGAACGCGTTCGGCTACGGCATGGCGTATCCTCGTGTGATTCCGCAGAGCGGTGGTGCTGGCCGTGTAGATCAGGTTGGTTCAGGTGTTTCCGCTGAATGGATGGGCCGTTCCGTATGGTGTTACAGAGCACAGTCGTACTGTCTGTTTGGAACGGCCGCAGAGGTTACGGTGGTCCTGTTTGACCAGGACGCTCCGTTGCCTGAGAAACTGCCGATGGCGCATGCCTGGGCATTCCTGGCAACACGGCCCATCGCGGGCTCGGTTTGGCACTCTTGAATTGCCTACCTAAAGGGGTCACCGGTCGCGGGCGGACGGCTTACTCGGAAGTCTGCCGATTCGGCGTCAGGTTGCCGAGCAACAGCCTAACCCTGCTTGACCAGTCGTCCTCAAGCATCACGTCAAAGGGGTGGTATGCCGACTATACGTCAAAGTGAGCACTCAGATTGTTTGCGAGTAGCTGGCCAACCACATAGAATCTCCCGCACGCTTTGACACACCGACTGTCCGCGCCAAGGTGGCTCAAGAACTCCAGGCTGCTGACCGATCGGCCAAATTGTTTGCCGAATTTGTCGGCGCTATACTCTTAAATGAGGTTTCACTTAAGTGGAATAACCAAATCCGCAGGGAGAAACTCCATGTCCTGTTCCTGGACCCGAGTGAAAATCGCTTCTACCGACCTTGCGGTCGTGCCGCTTGGTCTCGCAGCTTCCTACGGCATCAAAGGTAAAGAGGTCGAGCGCGCCTTCGACCGAGGATTGAACCTTTTCTACTGGGGAGCGTTGCGCGCACCCGTTTTCCCGCGTCCGGCGGATTTTGGCCGGGCGCTCAAACGCGTCGCACAGCGGGGCCGCGAGAAGGTTGTTACAGTTATTCAATCGTATGCTCGTTCTCCCCATCGAATGACGACCTCTGTTGAGAAGGGTTTGAGAGAACTCAGTCTCGATTACACGGACGTACTGCTGCTGGGGTGGTGGAACCTGCCACCGCCGGAACTACTACTCGATGCCGCAGCCGGGCTCATCCACCAGGGGAAAGCACGCTACATCATGATTTCCAGCCATAACCGGCCTAACTTCCCAGTCCTGGCCCGCGATCCACGCGTGAGCATGCTTATGATTCGCTACAATGCAGCTCATCCCGGCGCCGAGCAGGATGTATTCCCATATCTGGCAACTCCAAGACCGGGGATTGTTGCGTATACAACCACGAGTTGGGCACAGCTTCTCAACCCCGCGCTAGCCCCGGCAGGCGAGCGCGTTCCAACCGCTGCCGACTGTTATCGGTTCGTGTTGTCGAGCCCCTACATCGATGCGTGTTATACCGGGGCAAAGACAGGAGTGGAACTTGACGGCGCCATGCGTGCTCTGGATCTCGGCCCGATGAGGGATGAGGAACTCGCCTGGATGCGGCGCGTCGGAGCGAGTGTCCGGCAACGCACGCGGATGGGCACTCGGGGCAGGTCGATAATTGATCGCGTTGTAAATCTGGCCTCCGGCTTCGGCTTTCGCACCACCACCGAGTAGCCGCGAAAACATTTGGCAAGTCTCCGCCCTTCGACAAGGACAGACATCGGACCCACGCAACCGTTCTAATTAGGGCAATAATTTACTTGACTCGCCCATTGTTTTCTGCTACTATTTTCCTTGTGAGGACAAAGACTAATGAGCGAACCAAAGACTTTGCAACAAGCGGTCATTTACTTCTCGAACCTTGACAACTGCG
>JAKAWG010000083.1 GCA_021817045.1 Acidobacteriota bacterium | reverse complement strand
TCGTCGCCAAGCTCTTGCCTGCACGCTTCGAGGATTTGGCGCGCGCGGCGCATGTACGGACCCGGCTCGAACACGGGGCCCGAGTGCAACCCTTTCAGTGGCGGGCCGCTACTGGGACCATATGCGGACATGCCGGGCACACCCACCATGACCTTGACGCATTTGAATCCTTTCTCCATAGAGGCGCGAACGCGCTCGACCGCCTCGGAGGCCTCCACGGCGCCGACGGTGTCGTAAGTCAGGACAGCTTCCCGCGCCTTTCCGCCGAGCAACTGATATACCGGCATATTGGCCTGGCGGCCCTTGATGTCCCAGAGCGCCTGGTCCACCCCGCTGATCGCGTTGTTGAGCACCGGGCCGTTGCGCCAGTAGGAGCTGTTGTAACAGGCCTGCCACGTGTCCTCGATGCGGTCTGCAGGTTTGCCGAGCAGAAGCGGCTTGAGATATTTCTCGACGGCGGGCGTCACCAGATCGGCGCGCTGAGTGAAGGTGGCGCAGCCGTAACCGTGGAGGCCGTCCTGATCGGTTACGACTTTCACTACCACCAGGCGCGCCGGGCCGGGCTGCGTTGTGATGACTTGAATATCTTTGATGATGGGCGTCGGCAAGCCGCGCCGCGCGCGGGCCTCCTGTTCCTGGGCCGCGACCGGCTGCGCCGGCAAGGCTGCGCCCACAGCGCCCGCCACCGCAAGCTGAACACATTCTCTTCTGTCCATTTGGAGCCCCCTATTTCCTTTCCAGACCGCCAAGTAGTATACGTCTGCTCGCTTCCGCTGGAACGGTCTCTTTCATCCCTTCCGTCCGGACCGATTCTGACGGCGTAGGTACACTGGGGCGCATTAACCGTGCATAAAGGTGTACTAATTAAGTGTCGACACGGCAAATAGGTGCGCCTGGTAGCCTTCGCGGCGCACAAAGAGACCGTTTTCGATCAGATCCTTGCCCGCACGCTCGTACTCGCTGCCGTCGAGCAGGTCGTGGAACGAGTAGCGGTGAGAAGCCTCCAGCTCCTCGTGCAAGAAAATCCGGCCTTGTGCCGCGGTTGCTCCGAGGTTCACAACAACAACGCGAAATTCCCGTCCGGCCTTCCATCGGTAAGCAATCAGGTTCCCACTGCTTGTGTCGCCGTCCGGGTTGATTTCCAGAAGTTTCCAATCCGGCTGGTGGAAGACAGGATCACGGGAAATTTGCAGGAGCTTGGCGTAGAGCGCGGAGACCTCCCGATCCGGCTGCTCCGCAACCGCCCGACGTAGTTGGATGGGCATGTGCAGTCGCTTCCCTTCTAATTGCCCGTCATGATAGAAACGCAAACCGGGAAGCGTCGCCATGATCGTGGCAGCAGCGTAAAGGTGATCCTTGCCGAAGGCTGACAAGGCTCGCACCTCATCGTGGTTCTCCAGGAATCTCACCATACGATGGCCGGAACTGGCGCTGGCCTCCAGATATTGGCGCACATCGCGCGGAGAAGAGTCGCGCAGCCGGCCGTAAAATCCCTTGTCGTAAGTGAAGTCAAAACCAAGCTCCTGTAACTGCAACTCAAGATCCCAGTAGACTTCGGCAATCCACACAAATCCCGGAACCGCGGCAAAAGCCAGGGTCCAGAATTCTTCAGACGGCGGCTTGGACCTCGAGAGCAAAGATTTCCAATTTCTCGTGAAGATGTCGTTCTGGCACAGCATCGCCATATCGCACCTCACGCCGTCGGCATGTTTCGCAACACTCCTGAGAACGTCGATCATGGCGGAACGCAGCTCAGGGTTGTAATAGTTCAACTGTGCGGTGTCGGGCCAAGGCGGGAAGTAGGGGTCTTTACCGTGGGCGATGAACCGAGCGGAACGATCGGCTTCCGCCAGAAAGAAGGCTTCAGGGTTTTTGCGAAACTCGGCCAGAGTCCCCTGCACGTAATATTCGGGGTGCGACTGAACCCATGGGTGGTCAGGACCGGTGTGGTTGGGAACAAAGTCCAGGATCAAGCCGATATGTCGCTCGTGAAGCTTTGCGCGCGCGGCGTCAAGGTCGCTCCATGAGCCGATGCGGGGGGCGGGAGCATAGTCTTGGATGGAATACGGAGAGCCGGTCACGTCATCCAATGACCAAGCGGGCAGAGCGGCATCGTAGAGCGGAAACATGTTCACGTTGGTTCGGAAGATGCGCCTGCCCTCCGCGCTCCGTTTCCAGACGCCCATCAGCCAGACCAGATCGAATCCAAGGAAGCGCAGCCGGTCCCACTCCTCTTCCGGCACAGAACCCAGTGTAACGGGCCGGGCATAACGCAGTGAGAGATCCTCCAGCCATGCCCAGGTGTTGATCTCGTAGAGGTGTGGATGGTGGCCGGGGGTCCATGCAGTGCGGTCGACGTTTAGTTCCACCAGGTACACTCCTTTTTCTGCGATGTGTCACCCTGGGCCCGTTCAGCTTTCTGCTGCGAACGGGCCTGAGTGCAGCGAAGGGAACCTGCTGTAAGTGAACATTCTGAATATAACGACGGCGAACACTGTAGGGACGCTTGCACCCTGCCCTTCCCAAAGCATCTGTTTATCAATAGGAAGTAGCGCTTTAACTGCCCTATAATGGACGCTGTGCGGTGCATTCAGGCACACGACTGAGACCACGGAGGTACGGGATGATTTCGAAGCGTGAATACAAGGAGTACCAGAGCCATACCATTAAGTACTTAGAACGGGCGAAGATTGCCTTGAGCAAGAAAGAGAAAGCTTCCATCGAGGTTGCCGATTTCGGACTCGCCCGGCTAGACGAAATCGGTTTGGAAATCGTCGTCTATGAGAATAACGCCCGATACTGCGCTAAAGAACTTGTTCTTCTGCCCCACCAAACCTGTCCTGAACACCGGCATCCTGCGATAAACGGCAAAAGCCCGGGAAAGCAGGAGACTTTTCGCTGCCGGTACGGCGAAGTCTACCTTTACACGGAAGGCCAGCCCGCGCGCCGGCCGAAGGCGAAGGTTCCGGTGGACAAGAAGAACACCTTCACTGTCTGGAAGGAGACCGTTCTAAAGCCGGGCGACCAATACACGATTCCTCCTAATATACTGCACTGGTTTCAGGGGGGCAAAAACGGCGCGATCGTTTCGGAGTTTTCAAGCACAAGCACCGATGAAAGCGATTTCTTCACAGATCCCGAAATCCAGCGAGCGACCAAGATTGATTGAGAGCCCTGCTTCGATGCCAGCGCGCACCCCTTCCTGGCAAGGAGGGGCGCTGTTCTGCTTCTGCTTGAATTCGGTGTCCGGCTAGCTCAGGCGGGCAGACGGACCGTGGGATTCTCCTCGAACTTGTGCTTTCGGCGGTTAGCCCGCGGTGCTGGTTCCCTCGCATCGCCGAAAACGCTGCGGATGCCGAACCCGCGCAAGCCCGGTTGTGGGATTGCACACAGAAGGAATATAATCCCGCCCGACACCAGCTCACGGTAGCGACTCCGTCGCCATCGCTCCAGAAACCCACACGTCCGCAGCCTCGGCTCCCGAGTTTGAAGCCGTGCCAGACCACCTACCCTTAGGAGGAGTTTTTCATGGGCCATTCATCCGATTCGCTTCAGACCAGTCGCCGAGCCTTCCTTCGTTCGGTCGGCGGGTCCCTTGTAGCGTGGCCGCTCCTCGATAGCGACGTCCGAGGGGAGGCGCCAGCCGTTCTCGATTACTCGATCTTCAAAGAATCGCCGGAGCGGTACCGCGGAACTACCATGTGGGGCTACGATCTGTCAAACGTGACCGGCAGCAAGATCGTTGCCGGGGTTGATGATCTGGCACGACAGCATTACGGCGGGTTCCTGATTACCAACGATGGCGGCAACGGCAGCAACCTCGACCCGGCTTACGTCGCGGCTGCAAAACCCTTTTTCAATTTTACGGACGATGGCATCGAATTCATGAGCGAGGAGTTTTTCCGGCTTTACAGGCTGGCGATTGAAGAGGGCCTGAAGAAACAACTCCCTTTGAACGTCCTATATGACGACTACGAATACCCCACCGGCACGGTGGCGGGCCAGCTTTACATGCAGTATCCGCAATACATGGCCAAGCGGCTCGACATGACCGAAAGAGACGTGAGGGGACCGGCGAAGATCATGCTGGCTATCCCCAAGGGGATTTACATTGGGGCCGTCATGATGAACAAGAATACCTTCGAGCGAGTTGATGTGAGCAGCCACAGAATCCGGGAGGACTGGCTCTCCTGCAGCGTCCCGGAAGGGAACTGGAAGGTTATGGTCTTTTATCTGAACCTTGACGCCGTCCTGAAGATTCGCAATCCGGGACTGGTAGATTATCTCGGCAAAGACGCCATGAACGCCTTCCTCTCCCTCACTTACGACAAGTTCTATGCCCATCTGAAGGACTACTTTGGAAAGGTCATCAAGATGTCCTTCTTCGACGAGCCCACTTTGCACTGGCTCGACGGCCGGACCTGGACGCCCGCTTTCAATGAAGAGTTTGAAAAGCGCTTCGGGCACTCGCCGATGCCGTACTACCCCGCGCTGTGGTACGACATCGGGTCGGACACAGCGGCCGCGCGCAATGCCCTCTACGGTTTCCGCGCCGTGCTCTTCGCGGAGAATTTTGTCGGCAGAATCCGCAATTGGTGTCACGAGCACGGGATGTTATCGACGGGCCATGTTGACCAGGAGGAGGCAACCAATCCGGTTCCAATCAATGGGGACCTGATGAAGATCTTCGAGCACCAGGATATCCCAGGGCACGACGACATTCTTTACCTGGGCCGGGCCAACCTGGGTTACAAGGTGGTGACGTCGGCTGCTTACAACTACGATAAACCGGTGGTCATGTGCGAGACCTATGCGGCTTACGAGAAGATGGATGAGCAGATGCTGTTTCGCGTCGCCATGGATCAATTCGCAATGGGAATCAATTTCCAAATTCCCGCCGCCAGCATCTCCCGCCGCGCCCCGGATGTTCCGGCATTCAATGCCTATGTCGGCCGGCTCACCTATCTCTTACAACACGGCCGCCACGTAGCGGACATCGGCGTGCTTTATCCCATTGCCGCGCTCCAGGCTTGCTACCACTTCGCCTGTGATCCCATCCCAGAAAGTGTCAAAAAACGGACCTCCGTCGGCGGGTTGGGTGAAATACTGGGCCCGTGTTGGGAATATGCCTATTACGGTGGAATTGTGCCGGCGGAGATTGACTATCAAACCATCGGCGAAATTCTCTTCCGCGAGCTTCGCGTGGACTACACCTACCTTCATCCCGAGATTTTGGTGAGCCGTTGCCTGATCCAAGGCAAAAAGCTGGTGCTGAACAACCAGGAAAACCGCGAAGAGTTTACCGTGCTGATCGTTCCCGGCGGTGACACGCTTTCTTACAAGGCTGCCCGGAAGATTCAAGAGTTTTACCACAGCGGTGGAACTCTCGTCGCCACGAGCGGGCTTGCTCATCGTTCAGCGGAATTCGGCCACGACCAGGAGGTTCAACAAGTGATCAGCCAGATCTTCGGCGTCTCGGTGAAAGCCGTGACGAGCGGCAACATTCAGGTCGACGAGAGTTCGGGATACTTAGTGCATCGTAACGACGGCGGCACGGCGTTCTTTATTCCGAAACCCAACCCCGGCCGGATCGAGATGGTGTTGAAGGAAGTCCTTCCGGTCCGCGACGTCGAGTTCCGCGAAGAGATGTGGCCGATCAAAGAAGGGCTGGCGTACGATGGAGCTCTGACGTACCTACACAAGGTAAAGAATAACCAGGATATCTATTTCTTTGCGAACTCTTCAGGAAAGGCCATTGACACCGACGTGATTCTTCGGGGCAAGAAGGAGTTGCACATTTGGAATCCGCACACCGGCGAGCGAGAGCAGGCTCGCGCCAAGCATCACACGCAGGGTGGCGTTCCCACTACGAGGGTTCGTCTGACCCTGCCGGCCTCCTCGTCGTTGTTTTATGTTCAGGAACGCGTGTGAATTTGAAACTAGCGCCTAGCGGCCGCAATGGTCCCGACTCTTAAATCCTCAGCTTCAGACCCGTGGACCGCCTGCCGCGCGGCGCGTAGGAAAGCTGCCGGATCCTGAGCCTGAAACACATTCCTGCCGAAAATGATTCCGGCGGCACCCGCGCGGACCGAGCGTTCAATCACCTCCAAGGCGCGCGTATCGTCCATCTTTAGTCCCCCGGCAAGCAAAATGGGTACAAGACTGGCTGAAACGACTGCGGCGGTTTCCTCCTCGGTTTCGAGGAAATCCGTCTTGATCAAGTCGGCTCCCAACTCTCCCGCCAGTCGCGTATGGAGGGCCACGAATTCTTTGCGATTTGGAGACCCGACGCGCGCGCCGCGAGCCATCGATTCGATGATATGCACCATACCGAAGCGCTCGCAGGCTCGATTGACCTCGGCGTTGCGGCGAACTTCTTCCGCCTCCGCCGCGGCGTCGTTCAGACCCACAAAGAGGTACGTCAGCACCGCATCGGCGCCCCAACGAATTGCCTCTTCGACCGCAGCGATCGGGCAAGTCCGGCCTTCCTGGAATCCCAGCAACTCGGAAGCACGCCACATATTGGTCCAGTCCAAACGAACGATGACTCCTACTCGCGTTCCCGCCAAAAAATCGGCGGAGGCCCGCAACGTCCCAGGCGGCATGAGTATTGCGTCAGCGCCGCCGTCAACAAATTGACGGAGACGCTCGCGGGTCGGGCCGAGACCTGGAATCGGCCCCAACATCAGGCCATGGTCGTAGGCCACCATGACGCCTTTTTGCGTCTGTGGATTCAGAATGCGGTTCAGACGAAGTAACTTGCCGGAATCAGTCATAAGCAATAACTCCATTTACTGCCAGGTTTGAAATCGCCTTGCCAATCACTCAAAATTTGCTGGCTTCACTTTACTTTCGCTCATTGTCTCGCCGCGAACCCTTCCGATCATCTGTTCATACGGCTCAATAGCGTACCTCCGCCCCGGCGGCGCTTTAATATACCAGGAAGCAAATAGATTGCCCATCTGCACCGCCTCTGAAAAGTCCATCTCTCCGCTCCGAAAAGCTGCCAAGTTCCGGGCTACATAGGTGACAAGGCCAGCCCGGAATGCGTCACCGGCTCCCACGAGATCGACGACTTCTCCAGCCATGAATTTCGAGGTAATCTTCGCCGGCACGCTGGCATCACCGCTAGGAAGGATGTGCTTTTCGTAGGCCCCATCGCTCACCGTTACACCCAACAACCTTGTCCGACCGCCTCGACCTGCATACTTGTCAGCGAGCACACTGAGGAAATCCGAGTAGCTACGATCCGTAGCTTCAGTTGCTTGAATTGGAGGAAACAACGTGTTTTGTATCAGCCGTGCTTCGTCTGACGAGGTGAAAAAGATGTCCAACTCTGGAAGCAATGGCTCCAACAGCTTGTAGCCGGCCACCGGGGTGGCCGAGTCAATCAGATGTTGGGGTTTTCCGGTGAGGGTGTGGCTGTCAGCGATGGCCACAGCGCCGCGACTACGGCACCACCGCATGAATTCAGCCAGGTCTTTCCCCTCGTTCGCATCGCCTCTCTTGGACAGCCCGGAGTACAGGTAGTAAACAACGCGAGGCTTCAGGCGCTCCACATACGCCGCGAAAATTTGAAAGTCAAAATCGTCGTTGGCATTTGGAAAGTATGTAATTCCGGGCCTATCGCAGCCTTTCGAGCGGTGAATAAACGTCGTGCCGGTCGGCAACGAAGCGTGTGAAACCAAAGCCGAAGCGTCGATCCCACAAGCCGCCATTCGATTGCGAAAGAAATTTCCTTGCGCGTCGAGCCCGGAGGCGTTGCCACGGCCCAGATTCGCTCCCACAGCGACTTTGAGGCCAGCCGCGGCGATTAATGGAGCCGCATTCCCCAGCCCGCCAGGAGCTGCAAACCCCTGGTCGATCCATTGTTGGAATTTCGATTGAGAGAAGGCAGGCATATCCCGCGTCTCACATCGGGCCACGCCGCCTTCGCCCACCAAGTCGTCCGTGAAGTAGAAGTCTTCGCGGCGGAAGTCCACAACCGCGGTGTTCAGCAGTAACACATCCACTGCCATGTCTCGTCTCCGTTCACGTACACACCAACCCTTGTTCGGCTCCTGGTTCAGAAGTCCAAGGCCAATAAACGCCCTGTCGTGAGGACGGATCGCTGATTGGTCCAGGCACTCGACTTGGGTTCAATCAATGACAAGTCCAACTGTAAATGTACAACACTTTTCCTGACAGTGGGCACTGTGGCACGGTCTTGGGGATGCTCCGAGAACACCCTAATTCGAACCTTGGCACGCCTAAATTCCTCCCGCCGTTCCAGCGTCAATTCCCGGCTCTCCAGTTTGATCTCCGCCAGGCCCGTCAGCTCGTACCCGCCCCACCCAGGTGGCGTCCGGGCAGCATCCGCACTTTATTCCGATATTGGCATGGCGCACCGGTGCTGTCGGCTGGCCAGGAAGCGCTCAAGCGCGCGGAAGCGGTGGTGGGCACCGAAAACCCGGTCCGCCAAGCCATTCCCGAAGGAATCCATCCGGTGAATGCTGGCCCGAAATGAAGATTCCAGGTTGGCATTCCTAATTGCTTGCCGCCTGCTCGACCGGGGTTGCTTTCACCCGCACGGTAACAATCCGGTGCGGTTGAATTTCAAAACTGAACCCATGGGGGCCATCGAGTGGAAGCTGCTGCTGGTTCGCCTCCATGGCTGAACATTGCCAGGCCGCCTCGACGTCAAGCAGCGGACTTTCCACGCCGACTCGCGCGGCTTTTCCTCCGATCTCAAGAAAACGCAGAATCGTTCCTTGGCCATCTTCCGCCTCTTTCCAGGTGAGAAGGACCACGTTCGGCTGGTTCACCTGGATAAAGCTGCTCTCGACGCTGCTAAAAGGCTGCGGCAAATTCATGGCTTTATCCTGGTGAGTTATGCGGTCCGTCTCGAGCGGAGTCATTTCCGCCCAGCCCAACCGGCTGAGCACGCCAATATGGAGCTGGCTTCCGCTCGTCAGCACGTATCGAAAGGTGAATTTACCACCCTGCGCCGCGATGTAGTTCGTATCCCAATAATTGTTCATGACGTATGAGAAGATCGTCGCCGGGCGCTTGCCAAACTCAGTCGGCCAATCGCCTCGAAATATATCTCCCAACGTCACAAGCGAAGCATCTATCGGCAAGATCGCCGCGAAAACGTGGGGATTCTCAACCGCGGCCCAATGCTGCACGGAAAACCATTCGAGGCCAGCGCCGGGCAGCATATCCTTGGCCGGATTGACCACGCCGTTCTGAATCTCATACCGAAACTCCGGCTGGGCGATGGCAAAAGGAAAGCTAAAATACACCGCTTCTTTGCGGTAGATTTTTTTCTTTTCGATCCGATCAATGAACTCAATCTTCTTTTCGTGATTGAAAAGGATGATCTGCGTTTCAATCCGCGGAGTATTCAGGCAGGAGCTTTCTAATCTGGCCACCGTGCCGAAGGGCGTCCGAACAATCGACGTCAACTTTCCGTTGCCGGCGGCATGGATGTGAAGAACGGGAAGAGCTGAGTCAAGCCGGTACTGAATAATCCGGTTAGGGAGTTTATCTGCTCCGGTAACATAAAGGTACTGATCGAAGCGGTAAGCGGATGAGGTGTTCACGAGTTCCCGCCCCAGCTCTTTATCGTAGATGCTGCGCACCGCCCCGCTTGCGGGGTCCAAGGTGATGCGGTAATACTGGTTTTCCAAAACGTCACCGCCGACGGCGGTTGGCGCTGGCGGCTTTGCTTGGGTTGGTTCGATTTTGTATGCCTTGTAACCCACCGCCGGAACGTTTGAAGCCATAAAGCGAATCAGCGAGTACGACCGTGATTTTCTGAGGACTTCGTAAGGAACCGCGTGGCCGGTGGCGAGGTCGACAAGTCTCCATCCATGATCCAGGTCAAAGTCAACCAGGCCGCTTCGCTCCCAATTGAGTCCATTAAAAACCAGGACAGTTTCAGAAGGATCTTTCACGCGGTTCGCGATGCTTGCTAGGCTGCTCTTCATGAGGCCGTTAACCAGTTCGTGAGCTTTAATGGCAAACAAATTCTTCACCGCCAACTGCTGGACCGCTTCGCGGCTGTGGGGCGCTGAGATGCTGTCCCAGGCCCCAAACGTGTGCTCGTCCATCAGCACCATGTCGTTCCACATGTGATGAATCTTCGTGCGGTCGGGGGAAAGCGCCGGGTCGACGAACGCGCTTACCGTCGAAAACTTCTCCGCCGTCAGGGCGCGCGCTTCATTCCTCCGTTCCAGCGCGGCGTAGCCTGCGTCCGAGGCAATACCGTCTTCCCAGTACGGACCTCCATCCCCCCGATAAGTGGGAATGGAGTTTCCAAACTCACTCTGGACTACGCTCATCGCCTTCGCAAAGCCCGAAAACTCGAGCTTCGGGTACGCATAAATTTTGTTCCATTGAGCCTCCAGGGCACCCTGCTGCGGGTAAACATCCGTATTCTCCACTTGCGTTCCATAGAGAATGACCGCATGGGCTTTGTACCAAGGATGGTCGTACGATTGGAGGAAAATGGGCAGCGCATCATGGCCGGAGGCGATCTGCGGAGGCAAACCAAATAGGAGCGTCATTTGCATGTAATGACGCGAATACCACATTAAGATTTTTCTTCCGTCCGGGCCTTCCCACCAGAAGGGCGATTTTTCGTTCAGGTGCCCCAAGAGCAGGACCGGGGCCCGGTAATTATCGCTGCCGACAATAAAATATTTCAGTCCTGCGTCCGCTAGGATGGAGGCATAGGACCAAGTGTAAGACGGAACGTCGGTAATCGAAGCATAGTTCCATGGCCCGCCGTACTTCTGGTTAATGGCATAACCGCGGTAGAGGGAACGAATCAACGTTTCCACCGAGGGAAAGCCCGTGAGAAGGCTGGCGTATTGTGACGGAACGTGAATCTTGCCTTCGCGAATCATTTGGGCAAGCTCCGCCTTTTGCGCTTTCGTTCGCCTCTGGAGAAATTGGTGGGCTTCCCAGGCGCCATCGAGGCTCCATTGAAAGCCAGGATATTTCTGGGCCAGCTTCATCGCTTCATCAATCACCCGGCTGTGAATCACCGCAACTTTTGCCTGATAGTCCGAATAGCCCACGTCGAGGTGCTCGCTTGGGACCAGGTAAAACGTCCACTCCTTACCGGGAGTAAGCTGGGCGCGGAAGCGCCGCGTCCTGCCGCCCAAGTGAACTGCCAGGGTGGCCTGGGCGGAGCCGGTCCACGCCGGCACGGCGAATTTGAGCCGCTGTTCGCCGAAAGCGCGGCCGCTCGACAAAGGCTGCTGAAAGACTTTGCCGTTCATCCGCAGCTCGACGCGGCCTTGCCTCAATGGTTGGTGCGAACGAACAACGGCATCCACGATCTCGCGCAACTCGCCGCCTTCCCGCCGGTAGTAGATTGTGGAACTAAGCCGCGCGCTGAGCACCTTCGGTTCGTATTTGCCGCCGCTTTCGCGGTCGAGCTCGAGGGCATCGTACACCACCCCGGAATCTCCGATTGGAACTCCGTCCGAAATGGTCTGATCTCCCGGCTCAGGCTCATCCACCGCCGTCAGGACGATATGATTAGTCCCCTGGAGCAAAAAGGAAGCCGGGAAATTGAATTGGATGGTGTCGGTGGAATAAATCGGCAAGAAGGCGCAAACAACGTCTCCAGATGCGTCATTGAGCTTAGGACGCTGATAAAAGCGTCCCGTGTGCCCGTTGATGTCCACATCGAGTGCTGAAATGCGCGGGTGCTCAACCAACAGGGCGATCTTCATCGAATAAAGGCCCCGCGGCGCGCCCGGCAAATCAAACTGAATGGTGACGGGGTGGGGGCGATCGCCAGCCGGGCCGTTTCCCGTGCCCGGCTGGAATGCATACCAGTCTTTGGCGGGAGTGCTTTTCCCAATTACATAAACCGGCGCGGGCATGGGCGCCGCGCCAGGGTTAAACTCCACCGACGACTGATCGAAGCGGCCAATCCTCCAAACCATTTGCCCTGGTCCGGATCCTTGGCCGGATTGCGCTAACCCCGCTCTTGGGTCCGCGGCTTTTCCGGTAGCGTTGAGGCTTAGAACAAGCAGCAAAAACAGCCCCAGCCCGGTTACTATCCACCGCATCTCGCTCTCTGGCTCCCACATGGTTTCCTCCCTCACTCTCATATTGACTCCTCCGAGGTTTTTTTCGACATCAAGACCATCATCGACGAGAGCAGCTTGTAAAGATCAATTGGGTTGGTCTGACATGTCGATCCGGCCATGCGAATTCCTTTTTAGCACAGTGACCTCCGAGATGCCACAGCTGCGAGAGGAGAGGGTAACGCAAGTGAGTGCGAAATGAAATGATACTTGGTGGATTTGGGGAGGTTCGAACTCCCGACCCCCTGGTTGCAAACTTACAGCCCGATTTCGCAGTAGTCCGCATGATTCGCATTAAACGCAGTATCCATACGGGTTTGCTCGCTCTCGCGTCTCATGGCGCGATTGTTGCGAAGCATACGATTCAGGCGATTGTTTGGGGGGCGACACAAATAACGGCACAAAATTTTCGTGTGCGGAAAGTGCGCCCAAACCATCCCCAAACCTTGCCTCATGGGTGATTTCTCCAGGCCGGAGAAAACGCGCCAGCGCGTCACTGCGCTTCGCGGCGGGGCATTCCAACGGCGTGTCCGATTCCTCACCGCAGGTACATTCGGCTGACGACGTAGCGCCCGATAGCCTTGTTCGCATAGTGGCGGGCAATGCGCTTCGGGTTCCCGCTCGACAGCACGCGAACGTCATTCGCCATCCGAGTGATTCGGTAAAGACTGCTAACGAGTCCCATGATCCCTCTGATATTTCTCCCAGGAGTCGTAGAGGCATCCCAGGAACGCCTCGAACTCCCGCTTGTGAAAACTCAGGTGGACGAACGCATGTTGGACGACAAAGTTCTCCCCGTCGTCATCGTACCAAACCGCCGTCACAGCCCCGTGCGCCGTCTCTTTCTTCGCCAGGTCATGAATCGCCATGCGTCACCTCGCTTTGTCTGTCGGTTTGTAAGCAATATGCGCACTAGCCGCTCCACACGAGAAAGCTCATGCGGCAAGGGGTGAGCCAAAGCAGCAGGTGAGCCACGCTAGATCATTTTGCTCGCAAATCGGCGTTCAACAGGTAGGCCAGTCTCACACCCCTCTTTTCCAGTTGAAGCTCGATTACGGGGTCGGCCTCTCGCTCGTAAGTAGTAGTGATCGGCGTCACAGATATACCTTGGCCAATATTAGTAAATTCTAATGCGTGTTGCCAGACTCACTACGGAGAGTTGGCACGGAGTCGGCTCTACCTCTAGGAACGCCGCAGAGGTCGGAGCGGTTCCGGCCTGCGCCAACCTTTCGGCGTTCACTTGGGACCCTGGAGCTCCGAAGCTACGCCTCCCAACGTGCCGGCTCCGGTGTGACGCCGCTCACCGCCGCCGGCCCTCACCTGCCGGATGATTAGCAATAAACGCCTGCTGGGAAAAGGAGGAGACATGCGCACCCTTCTGATTGCTTCAGGTTGCCTGGCAGTTGCTCTGTTCACGGGTCCGGCGCCCGCGAGCCGGAATGCGCGGGCTGAAATCGATTCTGCCCAACTGAAGGCGTTTGCTCCGCTGCCCGAAGAATTCCAATCTAAAAACAATGCCATCACCGCAGCGAAGATCAACTTGGGCCGCATGCTGTATTACGATACGCGCCTGTCGCAGGACGGCTCGATTTCGTGCAACAGTTGCCACGAGCTTTCGCATTATGGTGTAGACCACGAACCCACGTCTGACGGCATACACGGGCAGCACGGCACACGTAATTCGCCAAGCGTGTACAACGCCGCCGGCCAGTTCGTGCAATTCTGGGACGGCCGGGCCGCGGACGTTGAAGAGCAGGCGAAAGGCCCCGTTCTGAATCCGGTGGAGATGGGCATGAAGTCTCCCCAGGAAGTCGAAGCCCGTCTCAAGTCGATTCCCGGGTACGTGGCGGCCTTTCAGCGCGCATTTCCTGGCGAAACCGATCCGGTGACGTTTGATAATATGGCGAGAGCCATCGGTGCGTTCGAGAGGCGCCTGGTAACGCCTTCGCGCTGGGATGCGTTCCTCAGAGGTGACCGGACAGCTCTGACCCCTCAAGAGAAACAGGGCTTTGAAACATTTGTCGCCGCCGGGTGTAGCCGTTGTCATGATGGCCCGTTGGTGGGCGGCAACAGCTATCAGCGACTGGGCTTGGCGAAAAATTATCCCGACGTGTCCGACAAGGGCCGATACGATGTGACCAAGAAAGCTTCCGACGAGTTTGTTTTCAAAGTACCGTCACTCCGCAATGTCGCGGAAACAGCTCCATATTTCCACAATGGCAAAGTGGCGACGCTGAATGAGGCGATCGCCGAAATGGGGACATACCAAACGGGAAGGACATTGAGCCCTGCAGAAATAGAGTCGATTGCAAGCTGGCTCAGAACTCTCACTGGAACCATTCCACGGCAATACATCTGGGAACCGAAGCTCCCTACATCCCTTGCTACAGCAAGCAAGTAGTCCTGACGGCGTTCCTGGACCCTCATGTTGATGATCAGCCCAGGAGCCGCGAATGAATGTCAGTATTGTTCGGTCACAGCAGCATCACGACGACGGAGAGATATTACACGATGTGGGTGCGGCCGAGGCACGAACAATTGGAGGCAGTAGTCTGGCGAAGATGATAATCTAAAGCGTAGAGCTTCCACCCGCTCCCGGCTAAGACAGCAAGCTCAAACCTTCCTTTTCGCGGATTGCCTCGGCGTCAATGGTGATGAAAACATCGTCCCCCACGACGATTCCGCCGTGGTCCAGGGCGGCACTCCAGCTCACTCCGAAATCGTGCCGGTTGATGACCGTTGTAGCGACAAACCCTGCCCGCGTCACGGGTCCGAAATCCTTCTCACCCACCCAGAACGGCGTGTCCCATTGCCCGAGATACTCCACGTCAAGCCAAACCTCTCGTGAAACGCCGCGAATCGTCAGATCGCCACCAACCCGGAATTGATTGCAGCCCATCCGCCGGGCCTTGGTGCCACGGAATACGATTTGACCGTGCTTTTGAACGTCTAAGAAATCGGCGCTCTTTAGATGTGCGTCCCGGTTGGGCTCCCCCGTCCACAGTTTCGCCGCCTCGATCCTAGCTTCCAGGGAACCAGCGGTCGGATTGTCGGGCTCGAATTCCATTGTCCCGTGGATGTCCTTGAAATGCCCCCGCACATACGTCACCATCATGTGACGTACACGAAATTCCGCAGACGTGTGTCCGGGCTCGAAAACCCACTTGGCCATTGAGTCGCTCCTTTCGAACGTTACTGAATCTCTGGTGCCTTGCAAACGCTCCCTGACCGGTGGGCGATTTCACGACACCTTTTGTTGCCAACACCGGCATTGGGCGGGCAATCCTTTGAATCGAGAGTGCCGGCCTAATGCCAACCGCTTCGAAGGCCGTCAACCCTGAATCTATCCACGTGCCCTCTTAACATACATCCATAATTTCCTTGACGTACAGAGAGAGAAGTGCTTTTGCAGACTACTAGGAGCGCCGAGGTGAACAGCCATCGCTCCCTCTCGGTTATTTTTTGCTCCGCGTCTTCGCCGCCATGCGGCCCACGGTTCTCAAGGATACTCCAAACCGCGTGGCGATTTCATCGTGAGGGCCGCCTTGGGCGAGCATCCGCTCCATTCGTCCAAGCTGTTTCGGCGTGAGCCGGGTCGGTCGCCCGCCCTGCTTGCCCCAGGCTCGAAGCTGGGGCTTGCGATACCGCTTCGCTCGCGCAAGCCCGCCCATACGTGCCATCTCTGCAACCGTCATCGGCTTTTCGCTCATGCGCCCAAAGGTACATCCGAAAAAGTCGGGCTGTCAAGCTACAACGTGGCTGCATCTTATGTCTGATAATCAACATGATGTTAGGTTCGATCGCATTCATTCCACACCATTTGCGCGCTCCGCTTAGGTACTCCGGTCGCCTTCCGCTCGCACAGCCTCATTGCCAAACGAGGGCCAGCGAAAATTTTTTGAGGGCCGTAATCCCTTTCGCTCATTACGGATGAGCATAGCTCGTACGGATTAGCCGTTGCATTTCAGGTATAATCCGTGCGTTTCCTTGGGTGACGGTGCCCGTGACAGCTAGACCTCTGAACATACTCGAAGGCGACTTCTGGTCGGAACCTGTGCGCGCGCCGAGGTTTGAAAGGAATCGCCTCAATCGGTGCTGAGGATGTTTGAACGACAGACCCGTTTCCGGAGAATACGCGATCGGGATTCATTACGCGTTCGCCGTTTTCCGTCACAGGTTGAGGCAGTGGATCGCGAAAGAAGAGCGGCTGAAGTGCTCGGCCGGCATTCATTAGATAGGCTTGTTCAATTCCAGGCCGACGAGCGGAATTGTCATTGAAGGCTAGACGAGGGAAATCAATTGCAAATGTCGTGGCGTTAACTGCCGGACTAAAATATGTGCCTCAACGGCGGAGGGCCGGGCTGAGAGGAGTAAGATGTTCGACTTTGGCAAGACCGTAAGTAAGGGGCAAGAGCACCTCTAAACACAGGGTGATTGTGTAGGTGCGGCTTCGGATGAAAGCCGCGGCAAACCGACTGGTGGCGCGCAACGATTATGAGCATCGCCGGTCACATCTCCAAGCGAATGGTGGAGCACTACTCACACACGCGGATGGATGCCAAGCGGAAGGCGCTGGAAGCTCTCTCAGCCGCTAACCCTGCGGCACAAGCCGCGCAATTCGAGGGGGGTTACGGCACAAACCACGGCAGAAACGGCCATTTTCAGGAAGCCACAAAACAGTAAGTCGTTGAACTGAGTGGTGGACCTGAGGGGGCTCGAACCCCTGACCCCCTGGTTGCAAACCAGGTGCTCTCCCAACTGAGCTACAGGCCCACTTAAAGCAGTCTAATTCAGTGTGATGGGGAGACTGGCCGGCGTCAAGCACACCAAGAAGAAAAATATCATCATTTCTCATGTCCCTGACCTCGCATGCCGATGACTCCCCTGGGGGACACCTGGAATCTCTGATTCCGTTCCTTGCCATGAGCGAGCCACTGCGTACAGAGCCACCTGATACAGATCGGCGCGAGAGCGAAGGCTTCCTGCGCCTCTTGCTGGACTCGACTCCCGAAGGCATATTTTGCATCGATCTGGCGGGTAACTGCACCTTTGCGAACGCGGCGTGCTTGCGGTTGCTCGGCTATGAAGACTCCTCCGAACTTTTGGGCAAGAATATGCACCGCTTGGTTCATCACACCCGGTCGGATGGCAGCCCATTCCGTCAGGAGGATTGCCGCCTATTTGCCAGCGCACAGCGCGGGGAACCCGTGCGCATCGTAGACGAAGTCATGTGGCGCAAAGACGGCCGCAGTTTCCCGGTGGGGTACGCATCTTATCCGATTCGGGAAGCCGGCAGAGTGACCGGGGCGGTCGTCAGCTTTCTCGACTATACCGAGCGTAGCCGGGCCGAGGCGAGTTTTCGGCTCCTGTTTGCCAATAATCCCCTTCCAATGTGGGTTTATGACGTCGACTCGCTGCGATTTCTGGAAGTGAATGACGCTGCGGTTGCGCATTACGGCTACAGCCGCGACGAATTCCATCAAATGACCATCAAGGATATCCGCCCCGCCGAGGATCTCGCCCTCCTTGAGAAAGATTTGGCCGCGTTGCGCCGTGCGTTAGGGAACTCCGGCCCTCGGCGGCACAGGTTGAAGGACGGCCGCGTCATCGATGTGGAGATCACCAGCCACCTGATGCAGTTGAGAGGCCGCAACGCCGCACTCGTGGTAACTGAGGACGTGACGGAACGGAAGCGGCCGGAAGCATCCCTTCAGGTGCGCACCAAGGCTTTGGAATCCGCTTTTGATGCGGTTGTCATCGCAGACCGCAGAGGCCGGATGGTCTGGGTTAATCCCGCGTTTACTAAGCTCACCGGGTATGACGCCGCCGAATTGCTAGGCCAGAACCCGAGTATTTTGAAGTCCGGCAAGCAGGACACAGCCTTCTATAAGAACTTGTGGGACACCATACTTTCAGGGAAGGTGTGGCAGGGAGAACTGGTCAATCGCCGCAAGGACGGAAGCCTCTATCAGGAGGAAATGACCATCACGCCCGTGCGTGGGTACGACGGCGAGATCACCCACTTCATTGCCATCAAGCGCGATGTGACCGAGCACAAGCGGGCGGAAGAGGCGCTCCAAAGAAGCGAGTCCAAGTTCAGAAGGCTTGCCGAGTCAAACATCCTGGGTGTGATGGTTGCGGATTTTGACGGGAGAATGGTGGAGGCCAATGACGCTTACCTCAAAATGATGGGCTACACTCGAGACGACTTAACTTCCGGCAGGGTGCTCTATGACGCGATGATTCCGCCGGAGCAATCTAACTTGGTGTCCCGCTTAAAGCGTCAAGTTAGAACACTCGGGCTTGCCGAACCGTTTGAAGGCGAATTTATCCGCAAAGATGGCACGCGCATTCCGGCGTTGTTTGGCCTCGCGATGCTCGAAGGGCCGGAGGAACGAGCCATCGGATTCTTGTTGGACCTTACCGAACAGAAACGGGCTGAAGCACGCCTGAGGATCGGGTACGAAACGGCTCGTGCGCTTGCGGAATCGGGCACAGTGGCTGAAGCCGCATCGAGAATCCTTCGCGTGATTTGTGAGCTCCTGCGCTGGGAACATAGTATCTTTTGGGGCGTAGACAGACAGGCCAACGTCTTGCGCTGGGTCGGCGGTTGGTGCCATGAATCGCCGGAGCTAACCAAAATGGAGACCGCCGTGCGGCAGATCACCTTCTCTCCAGATTCTGGCCTCTCGGGAAAAGCCTGGGCTACGGCCCAGCCTTCATGGATTCCCGACATAACGGCTCTGGAGGGTCACATAGAGCTCGCCGCAAAGGCCGGTCTCCGCACTGCTGTGACTCTCCCAATCCTTACTCGAGGAGAAGTGCTGGGCGTTATGCAGTTGTTCAATCGCGAGAGCGTGCCGCCGGACGAGCGCGTTCTGGAAATGCTCATAATCACCAGCGGCCAGATCGGCCCGTTGATCGAAGACCAACTGGCACAGGAGCAGATGGAAAAGGCACGACGGGCCGCTGAGGAAGCGAATCGACTGAAGAGCGAGTTTCTTGCCAATATGAGCCATGAAATCCGTACGCCCTTGAACGGCATTCTCGGAATGGCCGAGTTGATGCTGGATACGAGCTTAACGGCTGAGCAGCGAGACTTCGCGGAAATGATTAAGACTTCCGGCGACTCGCTTTTGACCGTGATTAACGACATCTTGGACATCTCGCGGATCGAAGCGGGAAAACTGACGTTAGACCCGATTGAGTTTGATCTGCTCCACTCTATCGAAGAAACAACGAAAGGGTTTGCCGTAAGAGCCAACGAGAAGGGTCTGGAACTTGTTTGCAACGTCGGGCCTAGCGTGCCGAAGCGCGTGGTTGGCGATCCCACACGTTTGCGGCAGGTCGTTGTCAACCTTCTGGGCAACGCCCTAAAATTCACCGAGCGAGGTGAAGTGGTGCTGGAAGTCAGGAGCGAATCCCGGCAGACCGATAGCGTCTTACTTCACTTTGAAGTGCGCGACACGGGGATCGGAGTTCCCAAGGCAAAGCGAAAGTCGATTTTCGAGGCATTTACACAGGCCGACGGCTCGATGACACGTCAGTTTGGCGGAACGGGTTTGGGCCTGGCGATTTCGGCGAGCCTGGTTAAGATGATGGGAGGTCAGATCTGGGTGGAAAGCGAGGTGGGCGGCGGCAGCCAGTTTCATTTCACGGTCCGTTTCGGCCGGGCGCAGGCAGGCAAACCAAATTACCCGGCCGCAGCGCCGAGCCTGGTTGGCCTTCCGGTGTTGGTGGTGGACGATAACGCGACGAACAGGCACTTCCTGAAGGACGTTCTTGCCCGCTGGGGCATGACACCAACGTTGGCAGAGGGCGCTGAGGAGGCTCTCAGCGCTATACGCCGAGCCAACGAGTCGGGCCAGCCCTTCTCGTTGGTGCTGACCGATTGTTATATGCCCAATACTGATGGTTTTGGGCTAGCCGGCGCAATCAAACGAGACCCTCAACTGGCCGCCACGACCACAATCATGATGCTGACCTCGGGGGGACAGGTGGGCGACGCCGTCCGCTGCCGCGAGGCTGGCGTCGCTGCCTACTTGACGAAACCCATTTCCCAAGCGGAACTGTACGCGG
>JAKAWG010000173.1 GCA_021817045.1 Acidobacteriota bacterium | reverse complement strand
ACGGGCCATCTACCCGTGGCTGGCTACCTGGAACCAAAAGCCGCGGGCTTTCGCCTGGAAAGCTACGGCAGATGTTATCCTCGACAAAGTGCGCCGTTGTAAAGAATTAAATGGGACAGCACACTAGATGTCCGCTTCGCAGATAGGGATGTCCCCAGCGTGAGCGTTCCGATGCGGCCCGTAGGGAGCCTTCTCATAGCATCACGAAGTCGACGGCACCATGGACGTTACATCTCATGAGGTTCAGTTGGCAGGGACTATTACGGTATTCGCTTGTCTGGCCTTTTCCCTTTCTTCCGCCGTAGCGAGGGCAGGCTTAAGGCCCTCGACGTCTCGCAGGAAATTCACAAGGTCCCACACGTGATCTGCTGTGAGCCGTTCCTTTTGTCCAGGCATGGGGGCGCATCCTTGGCCGATAAGGGCGAAGAGTTCGCCGTCCGTCCATTTGCTGAGAACATCGGGTTTCGTAAAATCGGGAATGGTGACCTTCATGGCATCCGCCAAATCGCCCTTTCCGTCGCCCTTTTCTCTATGACACATGGCGCATTGCGTCTTGAAGAGATCTTTCCCGCGTGCCACCGAGATATCCGTGAACCGAATCGGGTTTTTCCGAGTTTTGTCCGCCGGCGTAAGGTTGAAATTATGTGGCTGCTGTAAGGTTGCGTCGCCGTTCGGCGGGGCGGACTGCTCCTGCGGTTCGCTTGGGCTTTGCTGACCCACCGGTGCCACGATGGCGAGCGGAATAATCAAAACAGACAACAGGAATCTGCTTGGTCTCATGACACGTCTCCTTGGCAAGCCATTCGTTATTATGCTCGCGCTAGCTGTGGTGCGCATCAGTGACGCGCGTCACAATTTTAGCCTTGCCCGTTCCTGCGTGGGTGTCGCATAGGGGTCATCTTGAATTATCTTGAGTACAGAGAGGGACCTGGTATTCCGAGTGGCGCATTATTACCGGCCAATCTTTTGAATTGCACCCCTTAAAAGAGCCGTAGAGGAAGCTGCTGTATTCTCTTCCAGTTGGGATTTTTCTCTTCAGGAGGAGGGCTCTGCTTCCAGCTCAGATCTTGGCGGGTCAACGCCGGGGCAGAGCCCCATGAACTACGATTCTTTTTATCCCATTTTCTGGGCCGCTAGACAAGGTCGAGAGCGAATGGGCTCGCGACTGCGGCAAAGTCCTTTTACGGCGATGCCCGGTTTGCGAACGCGACTCCATCATCGGTCACGGACGCCGTCGCAAGCAGGCCCACGATGAGTATCACGATTGGATTAGCATCCAGCGCGGTCGCTGCCCCGATTGCAGGAAAACATTCACCTTCCTGCCGTGGCTTTCACTCCCTGATACCCACTACAGCTTGCTAGCGCGCAGCCAGGCCCTGCGGCGGCACTTTGTCGAGCAGCTCTCCTGGGAAGCAGCCGTGCCCACGCTTAAGAGTCCGGACCGGGTGCCCGGTCCCTCTACCCTCCGCCGCTGGTCTCGTGGGTTGGAGTCCTCCCAACCGGCTCTTTCTTTTCTCCGCCAAACGCTCATCCGCGTCACTCACTGGCTGGGACTCGGCTCATCGGCCGATCCACAGGCGGAGCCGTTATCGGCGCTGACTCCAGTCCTGCAGGTACTCTGGCCTCTGCGTCTCTGAAGATTTCTGTTCCGCCCACCATCCTCGCCTGGGAGCGTTGCCCCGCTTTCTCCTAAGCTCGTCCTCAGAGGCAAAAATAGCGCCATGGGCGAGGATCTCGAGAAACTCAAACGACAACTCCCTCTGCTCGATTACTTACGGCAGCAGAATTGGACCGCCCGGCCTGTAAGACCAAGCGGGGAGTTCGTGGGACTCTGCCCGTTGCACTCGGAGACGCGACCTTCTTTCTATGTCAACGCCCGCAAGAATCTCTCTTACTGCCATGGTTGCGGCCAGGGCAATGATTTGATCCGCTTTGTGGAGTTATCACGGCACTTCTCCTTCCGCCAAAGCCTTGCTTACCTCGAGCAATACAATGCACCTCCAGCTGATCCTGCCGCCGTGCTTGAAAAAGCGGTTGCTTTTTATCAACAGCAACTCGACCGCTGCCCCGAGGCACTGCGCTATCTGAAACAACGCGGACTGTACGATCCGGCCGTTATCCAGGAACTGCGCATCGGCTACGCCCCTGGCGGAAGCTTACGCCAGCATCTCACCGCTCAAGGCTATTCTTGCGATCTCCTGCGGCGTCTCGGTTTGATCAATGCACGGGGCTGCGATGCCTTCTACCGACGCGTCGTCTTCCCCTGCTGCCAAGGCGGACGCGCCATCAATCTCTACGGCCGCAGTATCACTGCCGCCGTCGCTCATCGATTCCTCCCCCGCTCGAAGGGCGGCTTGTATGCCTGGGAGTGGGTTCAGCAATGTCCTGAGGTGATTCTCGTCGAGGGGCTGTTCGACTATGCCGTGCTGTGGCAGGCGGGCTTTCGCCATGTCACCTGCTCCTTCGGCACACATCTCAGCCCTCACCAGTTTCAACAGTTGTGCGATCGCCCGCGCACCGTTTATCTCACCTTTGATGTCGATACCAGCGGCAGCGGTCAACAAGCTTCACAGCGACTCACGTATCAACTACAGGCGCAGAGCATCGCCGCGCCGCGTGCTCTTGCCCGAGGGACACGATCCAAACTCCTTCTTTGGCCAGGGTGGTGATGCAGGGCAGTTCCAGACTCTACTGGAGGTTGCCCGGCCATGAAGTTCGGCCTGATCCATCAGCAGACCTCCCCCAACGCACAAAGTCCGGTTCGTGTCGTCGAACAAACCACGGGCCATGCTGTCGACTGGATCAATCGTTACCTGGATCGCGAATATGTTCGCCGCTTGGCGAACACCAGCCTGCGCACCTACGCCTACAATCTGCTGCATTTCGTCCGCTGGTGGGAGAGCGTTCATCACACCGGCGACATTCGCAAAGGTGACCTTACCGAGTCCACCCTCCTGGAATATGTGCGCTTCCAGTCCAGCCAACAGCCTCGGCCTTTCCCCTCCATCATCAATGACCGCGTCGCCGTCGCTGATCGCGCCCTCCGCAACGAGTTCCCGGAGGCTCCTTGCCAGATCGCCCGCGGCTTTCATCAAGCGTTCTTGCGGCGAAGGCCCATGGGCCTGGGTCGGCCGCGGATGGCTCTGAGCCGGCTGCGCGTGAAAGTGCCGAAACGTGACATCGTGCGGCTCTCGGTGAATGAAGTGGCGCGCTTCTGGTCCAGTTTCCGCACCGCGCGCGACTTGGCCATCGTCGGCTTAATGCTCCCGCAAGGACTACGGTCCGCCGAAGTGTTGGCTCTGAATCGGGATGATGCGTTGCTTTCCGAAGCCCAGCTTCGCGTTCACGGCAAAGGCAATAAATATCGCTTCCTGCCGCTCGCACCGGAAACCGTGCAACTGCTGGAACACTATCTGGACCTGGAACGACCGAATCCCTGCTCCGCCGCCCTATTCGTTTCACTCAAAGGGGTCAAGCGGCATTTTGTGTGTAAACCGATGCCCACTGAGAGAGGGGATGAAAACTCCAACGATATTCCATCGTCTGGGCCACGTACGCCAAGCAGCGATAGGTTGACATTTCTCCACCCGTCACTT
>JAKAWG010000082.1 GCA_021817045.1 Acidobacteriota bacterium | reverse complement strand
GGCAACACCAAAGATCCGGAAAGACCAGGAACTTAAGAAAGGGAAAACAAAAGCACCACGAAAGATCAATCAGTTAGGTGGGGCCAAATCAGATGATCAAAAGGGGCCAAATCAGATTGACAAAGCCATCTGATTTCGCATGATCGCCGACGAGATCGACGAATACGGTGGATACGGGACGAAGTGGCTGGGGCGTGTGCGGCAACTCTACAAGGAGAAGCAGACGCTCGCTGCGGCCCGCGCCAAAGGGTACATCCTCAAGAAACGCGAGGTCGTCAAGACGCAGGCCGGCGACCAGGTTCGCCTGCAATTTGTCGTGCGGAGGTGAGAGTGCCATGCCGGAAAAGACCATCACAATTACCATCGACGAGCAAGGAACGACGACCTTCGATCTCGAAGGTTTCGTTGGCAACGAGTGCGAGAAAGCGTTTGAGGACTTCCGCGGCGGAGACACGGTGAAACTCGAGCGGAAAAAGTCCGCGTATTTTGCCCAGCAGCAAGCCGATCACGAACGGACTCGCCGTTAATAATAGTTGTTCGCTTCGACCATTGAGCCATTGAAATCACAAGGTGTATTTCGATAGTGGCTCATCGCATGAGCGCTTCCTGTCCTGTGCCACTGACAATGGAATTTTCGTGAGGAGAAGGGAGTTCACGGGGACGGCTTCGGTGTTGGCGAACGCGAGAGAAATAAAGGAGTGAACCCCCCAATGTTACCTTGCAACTCTGACCCGCCGGAATACCAGATGTGCGCCCAGATCGCGCGACTGATGGAGCGGACGCTGATTGGCTCTCTTGGACGCACGAGCCGCGAGGTCGAGCACATAATCGTGGATACAATTTCGTGCGATCTTCATAACAACGGGTACGCGCTCGAAGGAAACACCGAGGCAAATGATCCCGATTGGCTGGCAGCAGAAATCTACAGTCAATTTAGCCATCATGGCGAAACTGCGTTTAACCAGCTCGCTGAGAGTGACCAGCATTTTTGGAGAGGTGTGGCCGCAGCCTGCATCGCCACGATGCCTCGCCTGATGTCTCGGATCGCACACCGGGCGATCCTTTATAGTCGCGCCTGGCGAAGTCTGGAACGAGCCCTCCGCGCTGAGAAGACGGGGCGTCGCCCAGACCCAGCCGCTGAATGACCCGGCCTGCCGTAATCGAAACGTGGAGTACATCATGTTGATTCACGCGATCTTTGCCGCAAGCCGCGCCAATGGTCCAGGAATGCGGACGGTGGTTTTTGTCCAAGGATGCAGCCTCGGCTGCGAGTTTTGTTTTAATGGTTCGACGCATCGCTTTCGAGGGATTGAAGTCGCATCAGAGGATGTGGCAGAGGCGGTGATTTGTGCTCACCGTGATCGCTGCCTTGAAGGGGTCACGTTCTCTGGCGGTGAACCGATGCAGCAGGCCGACAGCGTACTCGCCGTGATGCGGCGGCTACGGGAAAGGACGCCGGGGCTGAGTTTCGGGATGTTCAGCGGTTACACGGAGCGCGAACTGGCAAAAGGCCGCTACGTGATCTGGCGGAGCGAACTGAAAGCTCAGGAAAGAGTTATCCTCTGGAAAGCGATCCGCTCGCACCTCGATTTCGCAGTTCTTGGCCGGTTTAATCACCTTCAACCCGGCGACGAGCCGCTGCGCAGCAGCCGCAACCAGGTCCTCCGATTGTTCTCCGGACGGTACTCCGAAGCCGATTTCGAAGAGCAGGTGACTGAAGTACACATCGACCAGAGTGGCCTCGCTGAGGTCACTGGCTTCCCCACCCTCGGCCTGCCTTTCTGATACCAGTTGCCGGTCATAAGTGACACTTCCGTGTCTTCCTTCCCTCAATCTCTAATGAAAGGACACTGCCATGGTTCGCTCTATGGAAGAGTTTGCCTCGGCATTTCGCACGGCGCGCGTAGTTTCAACGCCTCTCGTCACAGTGCGAACGGCCGACCCGGCGAGCACCGTCCGGTTTGTCACGGAGGCGGTCATGGGTGCAAAGACGCATTCGGCGGTCGTGGCCTGGGACGTGATGCGTGGTCTTTATGCGGTGGGAAAGGAAAATGCCGAAGAATTGGCGCAGGTCTTAGGGGATCGAGAGCCAAGCACGGTTGGGCCTGCCGAGGCTTTGCTCCTGGCTCGGGCGCTTGGAGAAGACGCGATCGTTTTCTACGCCAACGCTCACCGGTTTTGGAACGAGGCCAGCGTCATGCAGGGCATCTGGAACCTGCGCGATGCATTTAAGGCCAATGGCCGAATGCTTCTGTTGCTAGCGTCCCCTGGCGCAACGCTTCCGCCCGAGCTTGTCCAAGACGTTTTCCTAATCGATGAACCTTTGCCCACTGCCAAGGATCTGGAGCGCATCACGAACGAGACGTTCAAAGACGCTGGCTTGGATGAGCCGGAGGGGAATGTCCTGCAATACGCGGTCGATGCTCTCATTGGCCTGGCTGCCTTTCCGGCTGAACAGGCGCTGGCGATGTCGCTGACCAACGGGAAACTCGATGCCGAGGATCTCTGGGAGCGGAAGCGGCAGATGATCGAGCAGACGCCGGGACTTTCAGTGTGGCGCGGTGGCGAGACCTTTGACGATCTGGGTGGACTGCAGAATCTGAAGCGGTTCTTGCGCGCGGTGCTCGCAGGAGTCGACCCGCCCAGGGTGATTGTCTTTATCGACGAAATCGAGAAGGCGTTTGCGGGCACGGGGACGGACCTGTCCGGCGTGAAAAGCGAGATGGCAGGGACGATGCTTACCTGGATGCAGGATCACGGGGCGGACGGTTTGCTGGCCATCGGTCCGCCGGGCGTTTGTAAGTCCGGCGCAGCGAAGGCCGCCGGGAACAGCACCGGGATTCCAACCATTGCCTTCGATTTGACCGCCATGGAAAGCTCGCTCGTCGGAGCCTCGGGCGAGCGGTTGCGGAGCGCGCTGAAGGTTGTCGAAGCCGTGTCGCAGGGACGCGCGCTGTTCATTGCGACCTGCAACTCCATTGCGAGCCTGCCGCCTGAACTGCGGCGACGGTTCACGCTGGGGACCTTCTTCTTTGACTTGCCGACAGCGGAGGAGCGCGACGCGATTTGGCAGATCTATCTGAAGAAGTACAATGTCTCAGGGGAACTGCCGAGCGACCCGGGTTGGACGGGTGCGGAAATCAAGGAATGTTGCCGCAAGGCGCACCGGTTGAAGATGAGTTTGAAGGAGGCCTCCGAGTACATCATTCCGGTTTTCCGCTCTGCGGCGGATCAGATCAAGGCACTGCGTCAGACGGCGTCCGGAAAGTTCCTCAATGCTTCGAAGCCGGGGGTGTACCGTTATGACGAGGAAGCGGCGACGACTCCGCGCCGGATGATCCGGCTCGACCAGCCTCTTACCGTAATACCCCCTGCACGTGGTGAAGCATGAGAGGTGTCGCCCCTGGGCTCGATTAGCCTGGGCAGCATACGTTGTTGTTTTTCCGTGATCATCGTTGATGTAAGCGCACCCTCAGTCCCGAGTTTTCCATTGTTCCTGTACCTCTACGATGAGAATGGCCGGTACGGGAACCCCACGGAGATTGCGGATGAGTCCACTTTGGAGGCAGCCATGCGGATCCTGGTGCGCGACCATATCGGTCGGCGACTTGAGGTGCGTATTAGGAATCCAGCGGATGAGTTGGTCTTCCACTCGCAGCACGGCAGGGTACTGTGGCCTACGGACGAAGAGGCGCGAAGGATCGCTGATGACGCAGATGGCTCAACCGAAGGTTGAACCTGTGATTCTTCCACCGGAACGACCAGCCGGGTGACGCGCACGCCTAACGATTGTTTATTACGCCATTTGGCGTTATGCTAAATGGCGTAACACGAGGAACGGCCATCGAAAGATATCATCGGCCGGTATGAAGAGAACCACTTCGTATTCAACCCGCTCTTCGCGGAAGTGGTTCGGGAACGACTAGCGTGTAAGACAGTCGGTCCTTCTAACCTCCCTCAATTTCCTATTTCATTCCGAACGCTACCGCCATCCTGTGCTGGCATCTCGCGTGCTCGCGTAGCACGCCAATCCTGCTCCCGGAGGTTCATCCATGGCCACAGCGCCCATTCTTGATCTTCAATCGCCAGGCGAGGACCTGGCGCGGAAAACCGTTTTCGTCAAGCTCCGTCTGGGTTTGCCGGGCAACAGCCGCAAGATCAGTTCATCGCAGATTGAAGTTGATGCCGACAAGCGGCTGGTAAAGGTTAGCAAAACTCTCCTCGATTCGCCGGAACTTGAAGCTGTGCGCCGGTTGGACGGCGAGATTCGGCGTTATCTCTACGGCGTGTGCCTGCCCTTCGAACCAGGCATCCACTTGCTCCCGATTCCCTTGATCGAAACTGTAGACGCGAGTCTTCGAGAATTTGCTGCAAAACGACAAGGGTTGGTGGAAGTGTTTCTGGTGGCTTACCCACGGCTTTGCGCGGAAGCGGCATCACGCCTGCGCACGCTCTACAATCCGCTGGATTATCCGGCAGTCGAGGAAGTTCGCTCAGACTTTAGCGCAGGCTGGCAATACGTTAGTTACGGTGTGCCGGAGCAACTGCGGGCGGTCTCTGAAAGGATGTTTCAGCACGAGCGGGAGAGGGCGGCAGAGCGGATGGCGGAGGCTTATACGGAGGTCCGACAGGTCTTGCGGGAAGCGATGGTTGAACTGGTCGCCCATCTTCGCGACCGCCTCCGAGACCAGCCGGACGGTACGCCGCAACGGTTGCGCGAGTCCACCGTCCAGAAACTGAGGGAATTTCTCGACACATTCGATTTCCGCAACGTGACCAACGATGAAGAGCTTAGAGAGCAGGTCGAGCGGGCGCGGGGGCTCCTGGCGGGCACTACCACGGATGCGATTCGTAACACGACGGATCTTCGGGCGCATGTCCGAGAAGGCATGGCGGCGATTGCCACTCGGCTTGAAGTCATGACCTCCGACCGCGTGGGTCGGAAATTCCGGTTCAATGAATGAACAAGGGTTTGGTGCGTGTTGTGGAAATTTGCGGCTGCGCCAAGTAGTGGCACTCGGCCTGCCCGTCCTCCGTGTGCCACCCCCGAAAAGGGGTGGCTGGCGTGGATCTCGCACGGTCTCCGGCGAAGTGAGGATGTCATTCCCAGGAAACAACGGCCCTATTCACAGGCCGCCGATGGGAGGCTTCCTGATTCGTGCCACAGAACAATAGATCGCGCCCATCCGCCTCAAGACAGGCGAAGAAACGGTGGAGAAGCTATGAGCAAGCACACCACAAACCAACCGGTGTCGGAGGAGATAGGCGGCGCGGTCCGGACAGGCCTGTCGGCCTCTACGAGCGGCGCATCCGTCAACGCACAGACTGAGACGGAAGTTAACCCTCACCTTTACGAAAATTTGGTCAGTAATCTCCAATGCCAGATGTCGGGCTGGATTCGACGGGCAAGTCAGGAGTTAAATCCCGAGAGAGCGCAGATGCTTTGGTGGAAAGTCGATGCCCTGGGCTATGCAATACGCCTGCTCTACGTTTTTAAGCCGGAATTTGACGATTTGATCGAGAAGGCCGGCGTGCTGAAATGCAAGCAATGCGGAAGGGTGCTCGCGCGTAACGGCTGCCCGCCTACGGACTCAGCCCGATCTCATATCTGCTACCAAATCCTACTTGATGAAGAACCACCCAGCACGGTAAAGCAGCGCCGGTTTTGAGACGAGTGTTCTCACTGAAAAAATCGCCTCACTAACCGATGCGCGACCGGTGCAATGCGAATGAAAAAGGTTATCCGAAACGAGGAACAATCGGATATTCAACCCAAAGGAGTCCTGACCATGCCTGATGAAATGCAGGGGCCGCTTGAGCGGTATGAAGAGCGGCAGCGGGAGGAGAAAAAGGCCGCTAAAGTCGCCTTGCTGGCTTTAGTCGATCAACTGCGGACCGCAGGAGTGAGCGAGGTCATCGCCACCTTTAGCGGCTACGGTGACGAAGGCAGGATCGAGGAGATCGAGTTCCTGGACGCACAACGACAGCCAGCCTCGCTGAGCAAGGAGTTTCCAAACCTTGAGAAGACCTTCGACGTTCTGCTACCTGATGGGTACGAAGACAACGAGGGAAGCTCCGGTGTCGTGACCCTCGACGTTGAGCACGGTCGCATCACGGTGGATACCAATTGGAACATTATCGAGACGCAAAACCAGTGCTACGAGGTGTAATTGTGGCCCACCCCCTTCGCCATGCCGAATCGTCCGCGCGTAAATTTGGAGGACGACCCGAGGACTACCTGTCTATTCACCGGTGGTTAGATGAGTCGAAAGCGTATTTCCCGGACTTCAGGCATCGCGCCTTGTACCATCACACAGCCGGGAGCTTTCTAGCCGAGCGGCTATTCGGAGTTTCTCTCACAAATAGCGATACCAGAGTTGTTCCAGTTCGCTACGTCGGGGAGCAGCATTTGCGCGAGGATCTCGGCCGGATTCCAACGCTCCAGGACTGGCTCGTGAATCTCAAGCCGAACCCTTGGATGTACGGGCGCAGGCTGGACGTCGAAGCTGAGAATGAGGAATCACTCTCAGTGCAAGCCAGTTCTAATTCAGCCAGGGATGCATGCCGTTGAGGAAAAGTAGGGACGAAACGGTGGAGCGATCGCCATGCCGCGTTTGCTTGCTTTGGCTGACAGCGCTCACCGCCCGTGCTAATCTTGAGGCAGCAGGAGTTGGCCTATGGCTACCAAAACCTTGCTCACGGTCAAAGACTACGCGGCGCTCGACGAGCCGGCGGGCGTGCGGTATGAACTGACCAACGGAGAGCTGATTGTGACGCCTTCAGCGAGTTTCTTTCATAATAACATCCGCGACCGCTTATATATCCCTCTCAAGCTCTTTGTGAAGACTCAAAACCTGGGCGACGTGACCAGCGAAACGGACATGAAACTGGTGGGTGAAGTCGTGCGCCGACCGGACATCGCTTTTATTCAGGCGGCGCGCCTCAAAGGAATTGACCTGGACCAATCCCCGCTCCCGATATCACCGGACTTAGCCATCGAAATTGTGTCCAAGAACGACCGGGGCGACGACCTACTGTTGAAAGTCTTCCAGTACCTTGAAGCGGGCGCTCAGGCCGTCTGGCTAGTGTACCCCAACACCCGTGTCGCCTATCGCTACCTCCCTGGCAAGCGCGAACCTGAAGTTCGTGCCGCCGAAGCCGGAGACAAGTTTGAAGAACCTGAGCTGCTGCCAGGATTTTCGCTTCCCCTCGCTGAGGTTTTAGGCTAAGGGCGTCTCTCACCCGCTTCAAGTTCACCCCAACATTTCCGCTTCTGCCGACCGGAGGATTCATTCAACTCGCGGTTTGAGCTCTTGTCGCTACGCTCTTTTCTGTTCGCGCTCAAACGACACACACTGCCGCTCCTCCGCGATTATCCCATCGTCGTTGAATAGGGGTTGTATGCCGCTGGAAATCAGCGCACGGTTGCTGAATTCACCTTTGAAGCAGTATGGCGGGAGCCAAGATCATTTGTCGCTTCGCCAGGTCGTCGCGAGACGGCGGGAAGTGATTAGGAAGTGCCCTTTTTCCCAAAAGTAAGGGTCTTAACTCATATCAGAAGAGGATTCGGCTAGCCGTGTTGCCCGGCACGCATAGGCCGGCGGGCTATTCCAATCGATAGCGTGCAAGGAGGTGACCCGTAATGATTATCGGCGTTACTCACGATGTTGACGGCCGCGTCGTTCAGCGGCTGTCAGTTTCAACCAAATTGGCCATTGGTCTGCCGCCCAATGGCAACCGCAACCATCCCACCAAACTTGACCATTTCGTCTTTCTCCGTAAGAAGAGAACGGCCAAGGGCGTCGAGTGGGAGCCGGACCCGGAGTTAACGAAGCAATATGGCTCGGACTGCCGGGCAGTCCGGATCATGCTGATCGACGACGACATTGAAAACGTCTTCCCGACTTCGTTCGCCTGGTGGAGCGCGGTCGAGCGCAAGTGCTGGGGAGATGGCGCACGGGCGACGCGGCGAACGCCGGAGAGGCCTGGCGGCCAGCCGTGGAAACCCTGCGGCAACGGATGCCCGGAACTGGCTTCTGGACAGTGCAAACCAAGTGGCGATCTGAGGTTCATCCTGGCCGATTTTCCCCGGCTGGGCAGCATCTGCCGGATCCACACCAGTTCCTATCGCTCGATCCGCCAGGTGCACTCCGCTCTCCAGGAGATTCAGAGTCTCACCGGAGGCCGTTTGGCCGGTCTGACCGCAAAGCTAGTGGTGCGGCCGGAACAGACGGCGTACTTCGATTCCAAAGAACGGCGGAGGAAGTCGACGACGATCTGGGCTTTGAGCCTGGAGGTAGCCGGCAAAGACATGAGGAAGCTGGCTGCCAATCTGACGGAGAATGCCCGGGTGTTTGTCGAGACGCGGCGATTGCTTGGTGAAGGGCGGGTTCTAGAAGTGGTGGAAGGCGAAGGAGATCAGGCTTCAGAGCTGGCGCCGGAGTTCTACACAGGTTCGGATGAAACTTCCTCGGCTAACCACAACCAGGAAGGTATCAACCAACCTGGAGAGACGTCAGCGGGAGCGGCGTTCCGCGAAGAAACGGATGCACACGAAGTCCCCTGGGACATGACCGCCGAAGAGGAGCCTTCAACGCCTCCCGACAGCGAAGAGCTTCCCGCGGCCACAACGCCACCTTGGGAATCGGATCCGGAATCCGTTCCTGCTGTGCCAACGGCGGCTGCTGGCAGAGGAAATGAGAGAAGCGTACCACCGTCTGGCGAGCTGGCAAAGACGGTTGACAAGGCAAAGGCTCCGGGGACGCCGGCACCGACCACGACGACGCTCCGGGGAATTGTAGGACCGTTGGAGCCCGACGCCGCTGGGAATACAGTGCGACGCAGTGAGCGGGGCGTCGAGTACGTCGTTTTCAAAATCTCGGCAAATGGGTCTGGAGCAACCGTCTTGTGTAACCGCGCAGACCTGCTTCCTGAAATTGCGCGGCGGCAGGGGCGCAAAGGCGCCGTGGAGGTCTCCTTAACGGGCAACAACGGCCGTCAGTTTAACGTCTTGGAGCGCTTTGTGGAGGGATGAGGACCACTGACCCCATCCCTCACTCACTCAACCATTTCGGAACTCCCGACGATTCGATTTGAGGCCCTCGAAATTCTATTAGTCCCACGCACCGAACGGTGAGTCTCATTCTCCTGACAATTGAAAGCACGGTTCGACTAACGTGGCTGGAGACAGTTTATGGTTCCGATGGTCACGTCGTCACAGTTTCAGAGGTCCTTCTATGTCATTTACTTTTATACATTCGGGCGATTTTCACATCGAGGAGGATCACTATTTCTCCGATACCGCGCGGTGCATCAATTGGTTGATTGACGACGGCATCGAACACCAGACTCAACTCTTTGTGCTCAACGGCGATCTGACCACCTATAAGCAGACGATCCAGGAGCGAAAATTCTGGGTGGATGCCATTATCCGGATGGCCGATCACGCGCCAGTCCTGCTGGTGGCTGGAAATCACGGAAAGGAACAGGAGGGCGATCTCTATCCTCTTGCCAAGTTGAAGGGGCGCCACCTGATCTTTCTTTGCACTGAGCCAGATTTTCTCGACGTGGACGACGCCGCCATCGCGGTGTTCCCGTATCCGCGCAAGGTGGACTTTGTGAGCGGGAGCAATAACGGCGGGCTGGCAGAGGCTTTCGGCACGAAGCTCGAGGAATTTAACCAAAAATATGACGACCGCCCCAGCGCTTACCGGCTTTTCTTCGGGCATTTTGGTGTGGCGGGCGCCCGGATTTCCAGCGGCCAGCCGCTTGCCGGGCGATGTGCGGAATATCCCTTGGAGCCTTTGCGTGATTTGCGGACTCAGTACGTGGGGCTCAGCCACATTCACCTTCGACAGCAGTTGGCACCGAGGGTCTGGTACGCCGGATCGCTCTCGCGCTGCGACTACAGCGAAACGGAAGCTAAGGGCTATCACTTGGTGACCCTCGACGGGCCGGATCTAAAGGCCGACTTATCGGATATTACCGTTACATTTCGGCAATCGCCAACGCGCGCGATGACAGTGCTCGAGGCTCGATATGAGAACGGCGAGTTTCGTTTCGCCAGAGCGCCCGATCCAGAACAGTTGAAAGATGCACGCGTGAAAGTCGTGGTGACGGTACCGAGCGAACTTCACAGCGCTCTGAGCCGTGATGAACAAGAGCGGCTGAAAGCTCAATTGCTCGCCGCGAGCCCGGGTGAACTGAAGGTCAAGATCGAGCACGAGACAGAAGAAGCCGTCGACACCGCCCCATTGACTCAGGCACGGTCAGCAGCCGATAAGCTGCGGGCCTACTGGGCGCTCAGGGGAGAGCCTGAAGCCACCATTCAGGAACGCTTGCTTGTCAAGCTCGCTGAACTTGAGACGGCTGCGCTCAGCGAACGAGCGTAGTCGCCCAGAATCTCTTCATCACAAGTATCCTGTGTCAGCACTGGAATAAAAAGGCTCCCACAATCAACAGCTTAGGGGAACTAGGCCTTAAGGGCCTCATCGGCAGGGTCGCGGTACAAACTGTATATCAGACTCCACAGTTTCCTGAAACTTGGCACTCTCCGTATTGAATCGGAAGGCGTCGTTCAGGGACAACGCGATAAGCAGATGTGTATTTGGGTGGAACATGCGCTTGGCAGCGGCGAGTTTCCGACAAGCGGACATCACCCTCAACTGACCGCTCGGATATTGTCCGACTCGCCGACCATACAGACGGAATCAGCCCGGCAAGAATTTTGACTGCCAGCGGCACGTTCTGAGAGGTCCGCTGTTTCGGCCGTTTTCTGCGCATTACAGTTGCGAATGCTGCGTCTTCGCCCAGGGCTGGTCTCTACCAAGCCGGTATACAAGGCCGAGTTCCGCTCAGAACGGTCAGTCTTGAGCAGTAGGATCGGCGTCACGTTCAGCCGTTCCCGAGGCTCAAACGTGAAAGGCAGAATCCGGGACGGTGAAGCCAACACTGGTCATTTGGATAATGATCTTCCCGCCGTAAGCTGCGGACGAGATCTTCCCCGTGTGCGGCGAACGCCTGCTTGAGTAGCTGTTCACCTTCTTCCGTGCGCGCACCGACACAGTGCAGGATGCCGACGGGGGACACGAACGCTGCCGTGTGACCGCGGGGTTCCCGCCTGATCAAGAGCATATGGCCGAGGCCGACCGGCATGCCGGGTACCGAAGTAGTCAACGGGACGAGGAGACGTCCACCGGGGCGGAGCTGGTCGAGCCAGCAGTTCCGGATTTCCGTAGCCCCTGCGTTCACGAGAATGGCATCGTAGGCATCGCTACAAAACGCGCTGCCATCGCCGCGAATGACTGCCGCATTTGCATACTCGCGCAAGTTCCGGCTGGCAAGCTCCGCGATTTCCTCGTCGATTTCGATGCCTACGACGGTCCCATGTTCGGAAACAACCTCGGCCGCGATTGCCGTGTAATATCCCACGCCACACCCGATGTGAAGAAATCGGTCCCCCGACTTTAGCTCAAGCAGGTCGAGCCATCGAGCGAGTGCCCTTGGCTGGCCATTGTTGATTCCTCGCGACGGATCGATCGCTACAAGTACATCGTCATAGATGTACTGCGGGTCGCCTCCAGGCGTGTCGTGGTATGTAGGATCAGGTGGTGCCAGGGTTTTCCAAGGGCCCGGTCCGACGAAGTGCTCCCGAGAAACAGTCGCGAAGGCCCGCACGAGTGCCATCGAGCGAAGGCTTACAGCTCGGCGGAGTTGTTCCGCGAAACTCACCCGCTTTTCACCCAGATCCGTTGCCATTGTTTTCCGCTCCACTTAGTTCGGCAGCAAAATGAGATCGTGCCCACGGTAATCGCCCCTCTGTCCGCAGTATACGCAGGTCAACGTCTTCGCCCAACCGGCGCTTAAATCCGCGCGCTCTGCCGAAGCCTGGATATAATGTAGCGGCCATCGCTGCGGTGTGCACAGCGGGAATATACGCATCTTCGATCTCCAGCGCTCTTCCGCAACTCCTGCAAATCACCCCGATCGCTCTAAACACAACCCTACTATACCTCAGTGATGGCTGCTGCACTCCGGTCAGATCCGCCTGCGGAAACTTGCTAACTTCTGCCTACTTGACGGGTCACGGCGACTCGGAAGTTGGCCCCACGCGGTAAGGTTGACAGCCCTAGCCGCGGAAGTGCTTCGCGGACGCGCCAGTAAGAAGGCAACAACCCGTCAAGGGCCACCCCGCCGCTTCAAGGCGTATTTAGTGAAGGTCAGGCTGATCGCCAGATACAGCGCAAACCGACACCCAAAGACTCTTCTTGTCTTGAACTCTCACCTTTTTGATTGCGAGTGGTGCTATCGCGCCTGAGACGAACATGAAATTGCACTCCCTTGGAGTCACCGGAATTAGCGAGGCCTTTCCCCAGACGGTGGCGGTTGATTTTGGATCGCTTGGACCCGGCTTGGTCGCTTTGGTGGGCAAGAACGGCGTAGGGAAATCCACCCTGATCAATTGCATCTTTGCCGCCCTATTCCGCCAATTGCCCGGCCAAAAACGGTCGCTTTATGACTTTTGTACGCACGCTCGTCCTGAAATCGACCTGACATTCAGCGTCGGAGGAGTTACATATCGCGCGCTCCATAAGATCAATCCTCAAGCGCGCCAGATGGAAAGCTATCTCTTTGACGGTCAAGGCACAGCGCTCACCAGCGGGAAGAAAGATGCCTTCCAGGAGGCGGTTAGCAAACGGGTAGGAACGCCGGAACTGTTCCTGGCGAGCCTGTTTTCCAGCCAGAAACGCACCGGGAACTTCCTCGGTCTGGAACGCAGCGAACGGAAGCAGTTGTTCATTACAGAACTGCTTGGCTTGGAGCGGCTGCGGCGGATTTCGGCAGCCGCGCGGGAGAGAGTTGATGCGTGGACTCGGCAAGTCTTGAGCCTGGAAGGGGAACGCAAGGGGATCGAGCAGATGCTGGCTGCGGCCCCAGAGATTGAAAACCCCGACGCCCTGGCCGTCGAACTTGAGACGGTCACGCAGGAAGTCGAAAAGATCGAACTTGAGCGCCACGGATTGGCTGAGGACCTGGCTGGCCTTCGGGAGAAAGAGGTCGAGCGGAAGGCCATCGAGTCACAGCGACGGGACCTCATCGGACAAGTCAGCAAAATCCTGACGGCCGCCGGCAACCTGGAGCGGCAACTGGCCGAGGACCGCAAGTTCCTGGCCAGGCAGGCCGGAACCGCCGATATCACCGGGCAGGTCCATGCCGTGGACGGCCGGATTGATGAACTTCATCGGCAGATGGAAGCAACGAAGGTCATCGAGACGGCGAACCGCGAAGTCGACGTTCGTTTACGGGCGGCCGACGTCAGCCTGCGTGAAAAGCGCGGCGAACTCGAACGCTCACGGCGGGAGTCAGCCGAATTGCAGGCGGTTCCTTGCGGCGGTAAGGGTTGGTATGCGGCCTGTCCGAAGATCCAACGATCAATTCAGGCACGGGAGAGCCTTCCGGAACTCGAAAAAGCAATTCTGACGCTGGCACAGGAGGTTGAATCGGAAAAAGCGCGACTCAGAGTGTTACCGGCCGATCCGGGCAACTTGATGAAAGAGCTAGAGCAGTGCCAGCGGGAGCGGCGAAGTCTGGAAGCCGTTCGCCGCGAGCAGGAAGAGCGAAGGATAGTTGAAGCGCGGGTTGAAGAGCGAAACCTCACTCGCCAGCGTTTAATGGAAGAGAAAGCAAGTTTCGAGCGGCAGGCCGAGGAACTCGCCAACGACCTTGGGACTTTCGACGGCCTCGACAACCGAATCTCCGAAGTCAACCGGCAACTTCTGGAATCTGCTTCCCGTCTGGGCCAGCAGCGTCAACAGCGGGAGCGGTTAATCGAGCGCAAGGCGCAGGCCGAGCAGCGCCTGCGACAGATCGAAGAAGCGCGCGAGCGGGCACAGGCGCTTGAGACACAGTTGCGGCAGACTCGCGTCGAGCGTGATGATTACGATTATCTCGCTCGTGCATTCGGCCCGGATGAGATTCAACTCTGCGAAATCCAGGCCGCCGGCCCTGCCGTCTCGGCGGTGGTGAACGACTTACTGGAGGGCTGCTTCGACAATAAGTTTGAAGTTCGCTTCCGCACGCAGCGGCCGCGAGCTGATGGCAAAGGCATGGTCGATGATTTCGACATCGAGGTACGGAACAAAACGCTGGACCGCATCTGCCTGGTGGATGAGCTTTCAGGAGGGCAGTTTGTACTGGTAAACGAGGCAGTCAATTTGGGCATTGCCATCTACAACATGCGGCAGGCCGAGAGTGTCCGGCACGAGACGCTATTTCGTGACGAAACAGTTGGGGCACTCGACGCGAAGAACGCCAAGGAATACGTCCGAATGCTTCGGCGGGCGATGGAGATCGGAGGATTTCACCAGGTGATCTTCATCTGTCATGCGCCGCAGGTCTGGGAAATGGCCGATCGAATTCTTTACGTCGTCGGCGGCCGCATAAGTTTGGACAACCCGGCAGATGCTGCCGCGTGATTGCCGCCGGCCACGAGTCGGTGTGGGTTGACACTATCCCTACCGCATCTTATGTGTTTGCCACAACTGCTGCCAACAAGCTGCCTGCAGATTATCCGAACGCGACGAACCCTGCAGGGTCAAGGGGAGGAACTTAATAAGTAAACCTTACCCGGAAAAGAGGCGGTAGCTATCAGCGCGATGGACGTACTGGGACCGGGCGAGCACATCTCAGCATAGGCCGTTACACGTCCACCGTGAGTGTTTCGAGTAATGAACCAGGCCGAGCGGTTTAGTTGCGAGGCCTCTGAAGGAAATTAATGGGACCCTTGAAGTACTCAACGTCAAGCGCTTCTGAAATCGTGACCGCCGCAAGCGTATGTGAGAAATTCCCGCCTGCTTTATTGCCCTCTTTTTCGTATCGTCGCAATCTGATCACCAAGAGCAAGCTCTTTTCATATTTGTTGAGGATACGTTTGAGGGAGGCAGCTGAACAATAGAGCCGTTGGCCCGGGTGGGGTCGTCGTTCGCGGTATCGGTCGTCCCTCCCCCATGCCTGTGCGCGCAGAGCCACTGTCCCCTGCCTGTTCTGCCACGAGCGACCGAAAGGGTCTGCCGCTGCGAGCGACAAAGCAGAGGTGTGTTCGCGCGAGAGACGCGGCCTCGAGTTAGCGCAAGGGGCGCCAAATGGATCGTGCTCATCAAGCCTCGCCTCCCCTGAGGGGCGGACAATCCATGGCGTGTAGTCCTTTTTGTCGCCCCGGGCATATTCGCCATCAATTTCACTCGACTCGTATACCGGAATCCAGATACGCATCGGATCCTCGCGCGTCAGCTCCCGGGCCAGTTCTTGTGCATTTTCAGGAGGAACCAGAGCCGATGAAATGTCAACCCTGATGTCATCGGCTGATCGCCAGTAGCCCTCTACAATGAGGTCCTTACCAACCTGAGATCTGAGCCCCGCGAGTTCCAACATCCTGTCTTTGCAACCGGTGAGCAGAAGTTCAAGAAGGGCACGGGCAGCGTCAAGCGGTACTCTGTCGGTCCCATCGGACAACCAGAGCCCGTCGTCTCTGGTAAGAAGGTACCCCTTCAACCAATGTCCCCAAGGATCGTCTTCATAATACCGATCGTCGGTCACCGGAAACTTCTTGAGCAGCTGTCCTGCAGCCAGAAATAGCGCGTGCCACCCAAGCTGCTGTCCGTATGTGTGATAATCCGTGGTCAATCCGAACGAATCCCTGCGCGGGGATTTGCGGCCGCCATCCTCGTACATGCTGGTAGCACTCGAGTCAATCTGGTGAACCATCCGCGTCAACAGGCTCGCCACTTCCCAGCGTGCCTTACCGAAGACTCGGCTGAGATTATCAACATCAAGTTTTTCAAAGTCGTAATCTAGATTGAACCTGAATTTCGGTTTCGATCCTTCCTTTGAGTGGCCCTCGTAAGAATCGCCGGCCCGTCTGGCTCGTTTCTTAACCCGTGCAAAGGGAGACGAATCGATCGACTTGAGTTCGTCCGTAATCTCCGCCTCCAAGCTAAGGTCGCCCGAATCAGCACATGCCAGCAAAGCGCGGGCCGCGAAATGTCGCATTAGGACGTGAGGTTTCTCGGCCTCAGTGGCAATGGGTAGGAGTGAGTCCTTATAGCGGGCGATTTCTCTTGGGTGATCGAGCGCGATTCTCGCGAGGGCAATAAGCAGCCAGAGCCGGGCGTGCAAATAATAAAAAGTCAGCTCGCGAGCCTGAAAGGAACCAGCCGCTTCTTCGCGAATTTTGGCGACAACGGCATCCACAATGTTCCACAATCCAAATCTCGCCAAACACTGGATGCTATGCGCGGCACGCCACCTATCTTCGGCATAGGGGGAGCCGAGCATGCGCCAGATCAGCCCCGCCGCAATTGTTTGAACGCTATCGCTGTCCTTGGGGTAAAGACCTTCGAGCCATGCTCCATCGGTAACGCTGTCGGCAAGTGTGGCGGCTTGGCTGCGAAGCATTCGGCGAAGGGCCACCTGACCCTGGCCGACACCTGCCCTAGAACAAATGGAGGATGCAAATGCTAGCCAGACGGCACCCGACACAGCACGGTCCGCGCGTGCGCACATTATGAGAAGCTCTAGCACAAGGTCAGCGACTGGTATGCCGGTCACATCAGAAATGTCCTTTAGCTGATAACCCGCGAACCTGCCGTCGCCAACTAGGTCGTCAGCATGGAGCCGGACAAGCTTTGTTGCTGTACGCTTGATAGCGTCATCGAGCCCTGGCGAGGATGCTCGCCAGGTATTGCTGCACTCTTTGAGTTCAGCGATCTTCGAGTAAAGATTGAGGTTCTCTAACTCAGATATGCCCCTGACGTATTGGGCGCGAGCACTAAATGGCACCTTGTTCCGCAACGAAGTAAAGAACTCTGTCTTCGAACGCCCGACGTCTTGAAGGTCCTCAAGCAGCTTGATCGCTTTCGCAAGCGAGGTTGGATCAGTAGGGTTTGTACTCAAAACGAGGGCCTTGAGTTCCAACCGCTTGCGACGATCCTGCTTGTCGGAGTGCAAGCGGATGGGCGCGAGAGCTCCACTGCCGGAGGTAACATGGTTGCTCGTACGTCCGCGTTCTTTGGCAAGATGTTTTTTGGCGGCAGAAAGGTAAGCCGTCGTCTCCGCGGATTTGCCAAGAGTCCGTTGTGCAAGCGAGGCCAGCGCCTCGACTGCGCTTTCGACGGATAACGTGGGGTTATCGTCCTCGAATTGGCCTATCACTTCGGCGAGTATCTGGGGTCCGTCGGTGCCGCCTGTGCCCTCGATGGCTTTTGCGAATTCGGCCGTGCCGTCAAACCAGTACTCAACCGGATTTGCGAGCCGATTAAGCGCCAATGCGAGACCGACTTCCATCTTCCCGTCTTGAACAAGTGCCGTCAGGTACGGTAGCAGTGTGTAGCTCAAACGAATCTTTGAACGGTCATCCCAGCGACTAAGTTTTGCCAAGCCTTTTACACCAGCGGTTCTTGACAGACCCCGTGCGAAGTTCCCCCAACCGAATTTTTCAGGCTCGTACGGAATATTAAGCTCACAAATATTTGTCAGTCTGTGAAAGTCATGCTCATCGAGCTCTAGGCCTCTGATCGCCGATGCGAACAGAAGAAGCTCGTTAGTAAAATCCCAGTCGCCTGATCCGATGGCGTCCATCTGCTCGAGCCCCATCCGGAAATAGGCAGAGGCGTCATCGATGCTTGCCGGCAATAACGCCCGAGCGAGACGGCCAAAAAGAGACGCTCGGGTTGGAATGTCATTTTCATCTTGAACGAGGGAGCGTGCCTTGAGCGACTCTTCGCCTGCCAAAGCCTGCATTCCGGGCCTCAATGCCAAAATGGAGACGACCTGAATCAGTCTGTCGGCGCCGATGTCAAGGCTGTGGGCGACACCCAAAAACTTCCTGACTGATGTAGACTTCAATTCCATGCCGGTCCAGAGACCCAAGATAGCTGCCTCGAGGCCCAACATGCGGAACAAATTGTCGACTTTCCGTGTCTCGTATGGGTCCCGACACCTGCTCGCATCTTCCCAGGCCCTGACCAGTTCGGTAAACGAGGTGTCGATGGATCGTGGATCTGCGGCTAGAAAGTGCGCAAGTGCTTTCGTCAGGCTCACAAGGGGCTGTAGACGATACCTAACAAGACGCTCGGCCTCCTCCTTCTCGCTGCGGCTAAGCATGCGAGGGTTTTTCTTCCTTCCACTGTCGTCAACCTCAGTACTTAGATATTTCGGAATTCTCTCTTGCACCCCACTCAGAAAAGCGTCACCCGTCAGCCTCCGACTGATAGCACGGCAGACAGGGACGAGTTCCCTCGGAATCACATCCTTTTCTGTCACCTCTCTTCCCTTTGCTGCAGCCGTGAGCGCGGTTTGAAACACGAATGGAAATACGTCTTGGCGATAGAAGTCAGCCCGCAGTGACCACATCTCGGGCCGGCCATGGGGAGCAAGCGCGGCGATCGCCAGCGCCCGCCGGGGAAATCCTAAAGATAGGGCTAGGGCGGACGCTTTGCGCAAGCCATCCTGAATCTCATACGTGCGGCGGCGCTCGAATGAATCTGGAAGGTCCAGCTTCGTTGTCTGCTTGCACGCGCGGGACAGCTTGGCGATAAGGCTCTCTATTGTTTCCGTTGATAGGTCGTGGAATGAAAGCGCCGCCGTCAGTGCACCCACACCGACTAAACTCTGAACGAATTGGGTAAGGTTCGGCGCGGATGACGGTCGCATCGATGCCGCTAAGTGAAAGTAGGCAAATACGTATTCGCCTATTTCGAAAGTGCACCAATCCTTCCACTCCCTAAGGTAGCCGGCGGCATTTTTGAGCCGGTTCGAACAAATCAAATAGAGAGGTATGGCAGCGAGATCGCACTGGTCTGGGTATGCGTGATCTCTTTTGTCCACGGTTCGCCTATAATGGTCGATCCATTCGTTTGTCGCAATAGCATGGCGTGATGCTTCCTCGAGTTCGCCAGCCAAGCAATTCGCTATGGTGAGTCTTGCGCGGCGGGTGCCCGGCCAGGCGGTCCGCGTTTCGAAGAGGCGCCGCTTCGCATCAACGTCTTTCGCAGCCACGACTAGATCCGGACAGTTCAGGATGTAGTCGGCCCCGCGCTGGTCCACTTCGGCAATGGTTGAAAGCTCGACCAATAACTGGACGAGTTGATTGTAATCTTGCTTAATTGCAGCATGCAGAGTCGCGGCTTTAAGCCTTGCGTACCTGACATTCCTTTTTCCGACTGTGCTCGTGATCGATGCTGGAATACGGTCGTCGAAAGCGAGTGCAAAGAGCCTCTCGCTGTCGCCAAGTCTATGCAACAGGGCTGGAAGTGCTCGTGCGGCATAAACAGACACGTCTTGCCGCCCTAGGAGATTCGACGCCACTTGGCGCAACGCCTTATTGGACGAAGCATAGCGGTTGCGGAGGAGGGTTTCGGTCGGCTCGTCCCGAAACATTATTCCCTGGTTCGTTCGTTCCAGTAACGGTCGGAGGTCGGCGGCGAAACTTTCAACCTCACTTAACTGCATGCCTTGAGCCCCTGCGTATTCGTCAGGTGGCACAGGGGGCGGCAGCACAGCGAGGCCGGCCAGAAACGCGTCGATGTCTTCCTGCTTATACCCACGTCGAAGCCCGGCGGACAGGGCATCCGAAATTCTTTGCTGAATGAGATCATCCAACTCGACTGGTTTATCGATCTCAGTCTCATCAAGGACGCCACGGCCGCTATTAACGAGGTACTCCAATACGCGCGGATTCCCCCCTGAGCGTGCGTGCGCGACATCGATTTCCAGTTTCGAAACGTCTTTCACACGCGAACGCAGGTAAGCGCCGACCTCGGCGATGCTGAATGGTAGAAGCGAGAGTTCCTGGCACGAAGCCCGTATCGAAGACGGTATGCGCTCGGTTCGGCAGGAGACAATCAATTTCACGCCCGGCACGGGAGTGTGATGAAGGCTCTCCAACAGAAGCGTGGGAAACGACTGTTCGGTGCGCTCAAGAGCGAACAACTCAGCGCAGTCTATTGCGTCGATAAATAGAACCAGCCCCCGCTCCGACGCTATCCTTCTCACGGTCCCGACGCACTGATCGAGCCGCCTCCGAAACGTTCTCAGCAATGACGTGACGTCGGTGGCACCTGGTATAATCGGGTCACACAAGCCACGAAAAGCTAGCATATTGGCAACATGGACAAGCCCCCGGCTGGACAAGTGGCGTGCGTCCTCGGGTGAGCGATAAGCTCCGCCGCCGAAGCAGTCAAAAAACACAGCCTCCGATTGTTCGCTCACGGCGCTCGCGAGGCTCTGCATAAAGACAGACTTGCCAACGCCCCCACACCCGTGAACGAGCAATGGCCTTGAAAGCTTTGGGACTAAGGTAACCGCACCACGGAGCTGTTCGCGCTGAACAACCGGCCCAACCTCCGCGAGCGCGGCCGGGCACGGCAGAAGGCCTTCTGCGTCACTGACGCCCAGCGCTGCAAGAATGTCCGCCCTCGTGATGAGGTTCCGATCTGTCCCTGCGTGACCGGCTTTGTCGCGAACCATCTGCCGTAGTTCGCCCAGACGCGCGGAGGCGATCGGATCGCTGGTCGCAGACCAGTCCACCATCAAGCTCGCAAGCTCATGTTTAGTTGCAGATAGACTCCCTGAGAGACCAATAAACTTACACTTAGCCGCGAAGGCTGCCAGCGCCGCGCCCTCTAGCAGGATGCTGCAAAACTTCTTGTTTGGAACTTTGAATGCACAGGAGTACGCACGAAGCTCGAACGCCGCGGTTGGGGCGGCGAATTTCTGAAAAACAGGAGAACCTCGTGCGCG
>JAKAWG010000081.1 GCA_021817045.1 Acidobacteriota bacterium | reverse complement strand
CCACGCCTCAGAAGAACTTGATGTTCAGGTAAATGTATCCAGCCAGAACCACCGCCGCATAGAATTCCGGCGAAGTGTACCAGGGTTCGGTCCTCTTCTCGTGCCGGCTCGAATCATAGACGAGGCCTTTCAGTTGTTCTTCGTGCGGCGGCTTGGTCAGAAAAGTAACGACCAGCGTGACGCTCAGCCCGAAAGCGAAACCCCACACCGCGGTCCAGACATTGGACGCCATCGGGGAAGAGAACTTCAGAACGTGAACGCGGTACAAGACATACTCCAGCGTGGCTCCGGAAACGCCCGCCACCATGCCCCAAAAGCCCGCCGTGGCCGACGGCTTCCGCCAAAACATTCCAAGGAAGAAAACGATGAAGAACGGGGAAATAAAGAGGATGGCAATCAATTGCATGTAATCCATCAGGTCGTTGAAGCCCAGCAGGATGTACGCTGAGGCTGCGCTCAGCAGCGTACCCCAGATGGTGCACTGCTTGGCGACCCGCAAGTAATGAGAGTCGGGGCGGTTCTTGACGAGATAAGTTTGGTAAAGGTCATAGGTGAACACGGTGTTGAACGCCGTGACGTTTCCAGCCATGCCGGACATGAAACTGGCCAACAACGCCGTCAGTCCCAGCCCCAACATGCCGCTGCGGTAGTAGCGGCCCATGAGCATGGGCAAGGCCAGATTGTAATCGGATTTCACAAGGTTCGGGCCGACGGCAAGGGCGATCAGGCCCAGCAAGGTGACGATGGAGGGAAACAACATCTTCGGCACGGCAGCGACGAGCGGAGTCTTGCGCGCTGAATCCATATTTCTCGCGGCGAGGGCGCGCTGAACCAGGAGGAAGTCCGTACACCAATAAGCCGGCGCTGCCACCAGGCCCATGCCGATGACCATCGCCCACCAGCTCACACCGAGAGGATCGCCTGGTTTGTTCATGCCTTTCCAGGTGTGCAGATACTGGGCCGGAAGGCGCGCCACCAACCCTTTCCAGCCTCCCACCTCATGGAGCCCAATCAACGAGAGCGGCAAAAAACCTCCAACGATGAGGAAGAACTGCAAGACTTCGTTGTAGATCGAGGAAGAAAGCCCGCCCCAGAATGTGTAAATCAGCACCACACCGCTCGAAACCAGGATGCTCACAGTAAACGGCCAGCCGAGAATGCTGTCGAAGACGACCGCAAAGGCAAACATGTTGATCCCTGACATCAGGATCGTCACGATGGCAAAACTCAGGGCGTTCAGAGCGTGCGCGCGATGGTCGTAGCGGAGACGCAAGTATTCTGGCACGCTGCGGACGCCGTTCGAGTAGTAGTAGCGCATCATGAAAAGGCCGAGAAGGACCATGGCGGGAATGGCGCCTGTCCAGTACCAATGATTGGTGCGCATCCCGTACTTGGCGCCATTCGCGGTCATCCCGAGCACCTCCAGCGCTCCGAGATTCGCGGACATGAAGGCGATGCCGGTGATCCAGTGGGACAAGGAATGATTGGTGAGCAGAAAATCCGAGGAGGTCTTCATCTTGTCCTTGAGGTAGTAGCCCACACCCAGGACAACGAAGAAATAACTCGCGATTATCGCCCAGTCTAACGGGCTAAGGTGCAACCGCACGCAGTTTCGCCCCTCGATTCGTAAGGTGGTCGTGATTGGGAAGGATGAGATGAGTCGGGTTGTGGGACCGCCGGACTAAGATATCCCAAAGAATCGTTGCGGCGGCAAGATCAGTGTGCCTTCCGCGCTCAGGCCAGACCAAGTGTTCCGGCGTGCGCGCCTGGATAGTAGCTGCCTGGAGCGCGCCTAGCCTGTGGATCACGGGAAAGGTAAGCCTCCCAGTGAGGGACGGCGACCCGGATTCGAGGAGCGGATTCGGATTCAAGGTCGGGTCCATGCCATCAAGTGAAGCGTGCTTAGCGCGGAAACGGGGGCAGGGATCAGAACCCAGGGACTCGCGAAGGACGAGGTTCGCCCGAGGCGGGCGAGGCTTCCCCGTCCAGCGGGCAGCGTGCTGGCGGTTGTGCCGCCGGTCTGTCCAGCCTGTGATTGATGAGAGAATTTTAATGTTGTTGATTCTAAAGGGTTGCTAGGCTTCGTTCTGAAACTTTTTGCTTCGCGCCGCCTCTTTCCCCTCACCTTTCCATCTTCTGCATCACAGTCACCCAGGGGATTCTATCAGACTGCGATGAGATGGTTGAGACAGATGAGACAGTTTTTTTTCTAAAAGCCGAAGACCTTGGGAGCAGGTCTTCGCTACTCGCTCGGCGGTAAGGCCTGGCCATATTGGGGGAACCATAGCGCTAGTCCGAATGAACAGTTTCGATCAATGCCGCAAGATTTTCGATTGGCACGGTAGGTGGGACCAAGTTCGCAGGGGCCACGATGTAGGCGTTCCCGAACGGCTTCCCCAGCGTCTCCATGGTTTGGCGCGCGACGCGGCGGACCTCCTCCGCAGTGTATTCCTCCAGCCGTTGATCGTCGATTCCTCCACAGAAACAAATCCGCCCGCCGAATTGCTGGGCCACCTGTTCAAGGTTCATCGGCCCCGGCTGTATGGGGTCGAGAACGTCCACTCCCAGCTCAATCAGTTCCGGGATGATGCCAGCGACATTTCCACAACTGTGGAAGATGATGTCTTTTCCGAATCGATGAATTTCGTCGAAAGCCCGCCGATAATGCGGCTTGAAAAACTTTCGCCACATACTGACGGAAACCATCAGTTGATTCTGTGAACCCCAATCGTCGCATAGGAACATGGCGGAAACCGGCGTTTCACCCCACCGGCGGACGAGCGAGACCAGATAATCTCCGAGTGCCTCCAGGAGTCGGTGCGCCTCGCGTTCATTGGTGTAGAGGTCAAGAAATGCATTTTCCATACCACGCAAGCTGTGATAGCGCTCGAACAATGCCAGGTGAATAACGCCCACGCAGTATTTGGTGGCGCCGTGCGTTTCGAGCAACGGCTGCACGCTTGCAAGCCGCCCCGGCGCGTTAGGATCAGGGATTCGCCGAGCGAGATAATCCGTAAGTTGCGACCATTCCTTAAGAGGGACATCCACGGGCGTGGCGCCCACGCCTCCGGCACGATGCGCCCAGACGGTGCCCCATTCGTCCGCCCATTCGCCGGGCTCGGTCAGGGCCTGGAGCGCGTCCACATGCTCTCGAGACTCCGGCGGCTGATAGCCCACCGAGAATTCATAAGGTTGCAGGTGAATGACATCGTCAGGATAGCGGCAGTAAAGATCAGCAAGCTGGTCGCCATGGCGGAGGATGACGTCGAGCGACAGCCGCTTCAGCCGGACCGGGCAGCGCAGGCCGCCTTGCCGGCGAATAGCCCGCCGAACCCAATCCCGCGTCGGCGCACAGGCTCTTACTGCTTCGTTGGTTCTTTGCTCAAAGCGGGCCACAATCGCCTGGCGCTCAGCCAGCGGCAGTGTTGCCAAAGCCAAGCCGCTCACTCGTTCGTCCTTTGAAACACTCGCCACGCCGCGGGCTCCCTCTAAACAGCAGGTTTGTATCTGAACACTATCATTGATTGTCCCACAGGGCGCTGTCGCTTCACCCATACTTTTGCCAAATTGGAAGCATAGTTTTGCCAATCATGCTACAAAAGGCTGCGGCATTCGCAGCCGGACCGTAGTGAGCCATCAGTCCACCGGCGGGAACCCGGTAATTATTGCGGTTGCGCCGTTCTCACTTATGGTCACCTCGTATCCTTGCGGTTCCAGGTTCTGCGGCGAGTATAGTGATCGGTGAAGAACACGACCTCCTGGTTGAGTGGCTCGCACAGCGGCTTGTCGCTACAAGCCGCCCTCTGCCGAAACCGACCGCATACGGCAAAATCGAAAAACCGCCTGATTTGATCAAACAGACGGCTATTGCCCTTGGTCCACCCGCCGACGCGGGTCCGCCAGTGCCAACGGCCCTGAACCAATTCGGACAGGGTGTGTAGCCGGTGAACACTCCAATGGACAAAGCTGGCCGTCGCACTCGCAGGTATTCGCAGATCAGTCGAAGTTCCGGGGCCTGCTGAAATGGTTCGCCGCCCGAAAAGGTTACACCTTGTATTCCAGGGCAGGCGAGAATCCATGCTCCAATTTCCCCTACTGGCCTGCCCAGGCTGCGATCAAACGCGTGGCTCGATGGATTACAGCAGCCGGTGCAACGCAAATCACAGCCTTGAAGCCATACCACGGCGCGTGCTCCAGGACCGTTGACGGTGCTTCGAGGCAACATGGAGTGAATTAACATCCGTGGTTCCTTTTCCGATTCGCTATCTCCCGCCTGACTTCGATCAAGATGCCGCGCGCGATGGGATAACGTAGACTGTGTTTAGTCGACATCCGCGTGAGTATGCGATTTAGGGTTAGTTCCGTCCCGTCGTTGTGCAATCGAAGGGCGACTCGTCGAAACTCCTCGATTCTTGCGGTTCGCCGTTGTTCAATGCAAGCCGCGTAATGCTCTCGATATCGCTGCTGGATCGCTCTACATCGGTCAGGAAGGTATTTACGCAGAGGATCCCGTGGGTATATCCGTGCCTCTTCGCAAAGGCCATCGGGGATGGTGGGGGAACCCCTCTCAGTGCCGCCTTCATTTGGCGTGCCGCATTTTTATTGTTAAAGGTCGAGTGTCGTGGAGCCCACACGTTGTGCCAGTGCGGCAGGCCGATGAGACACAGGGAATAAATGTTGGCTGGGATGGCCCTTCCTGTGAGGAGATCGGCCAAGGGGACATTCAGTACACGCGCAAGGCGCAGATAGAGCATCAGGGTTGGCTGAACGCCGTGGATTTGCCATTCATAGACCGCGGTGGCGCTGACTCCCAATATCCGAGCAAATTCGCTTGAGCCTATGACATCGGTTGCGACCCGAATCACCTCGGACAATTGCTCCCGAGTCAGCAATGGCGGGTAGTAAAGCCCGGCTTTGATCAGCCGGACCACTTGGTTCGCCACCCAGATTTCCCACTCCGGCGTTTCCTGCTGGAGGGCCCAGTAACGTTCGGAGTCGTCCTTACCAGAATCTGAAGCCAGCGAGCGCCTGCAGCGGGCACAGAAGCCAACCCGCGACCGCTGGCCGAGCACTTCTTGCGGACGTTTGCAATGCGGGCAGGTAAGCCGCAGAGCGCGCCGGTGGTGAGGACAGAACTTGACGACCTCCAATGTCCACAGCAGAGGTACGTAAGCGGGCTTGCCGGATTGTTCCCAACCGAGCAGGCAGTCGGGACACCACGCGGCCACGTTACGCATCAAGAACTTCGATGGCAAGAGCGACTTCCAGGGAATCATGGTGAGGTATTTGAGATCACCCCTGGAGGTCAAGTTGCCGAGCACCGAGACAAAGTTGGCGGCCACGTTATCTTTCCCGTTGATGCCCGCAGTGTATGAACGAGCGCGGGTCTTACGGCTAAACATGTGTCGGGCACCCGCACCGTGGGGCATTAGCTCATACTGCGTAAGCGCGCCAGGTGAAAGACAGTGCGCGTGGGCGAGTCGCGAGAAATAGCTTGTCAGGCACTCCACCATCGGCGTGCCGAGCCCGATTGGACTGAGATTGAAGAGCTGACTACGCGGCGGCACTACAGAGGCGCGCAAGTCCCACGTTTCGTAGATGGCAAGACCATCAGTGCGCATTCAGGCTAGCCTGTTGCTCCAACGGCATCGCGAATCGGCCTGCGTTGTCCAACGGGCGAAGAGCGGGCAGTTCCACGGGCCGTGGCCGGACTCGAAGTTGTAGGTCCCAACTGCAGGAGCTGTTTCAGGCGATATCGTTTCTCCTCCCTATCCGAGACGTCGCTCTCCCCGTCAACCGCCTCCCGGGCCATTCTTTCCGATTGGTCCAGCGACCAAACTGTCTTTTCTAATACTACAGTGTTACAAAATTGCATGTGACTCAATCCACGTAGGATATAGTGGGCATCCCAGCGTGGCGAATATAGAGCGACTGGTGGAAATCGCCAGTGTTTGCAAGCATCCGAGCCGTCACGGCTAAAGTTTGTAACACTGTAGTACTAGTTGCCCGTTTCCTCTTCAACGCGCACAGCCTCCTTGCTTGGACTCGGAAATCGCTGCCCCATAACACTTGGCTTTGTCGGTGTTGATCGATATGGCTACTTTAACTAACAATCTCGATTCCAGCTCGCCGGGCCGCCTTCTGCAAACCGCGGTCAAGCGTGGCCAGTCGAGCATTGTGCCGGATCGCAAGCTCAAGATAGGCGGCGTCGTACGCCGAAAGGCCATAATCGCGCGCAAGCGGCAGACCGTTGCCGACGCTCTCGCCAACGGTCTGATGATCCTCCAGAATGGAAAGTCCCTCAAGGAGAGCAACGAAGCGCAACATTTCCGGCTCCTTCAGCCGCTTGCGGCGTTCAGCGACGAGCATGGCGTTGGTAACCTCGAGAGACCATATGGCCGGAACCACGATCATTTGTCCTTTTAGGGCAACAAGAACCCGGTCCGCGTATTCGCTGGCCTCATCCGGCAGGCACCAGGCCAACGCCACCGAGGCATCGATCACAACGTCGCTCAAAACCGCCGCCCCTCATTAATCAGTTCGCGGATGCTCATTGTGTCTGGCTTCACGCGCTTCCGTAGCGCCCGCATCCCGGCGACGATCTCTTCATGACTCAGCTTCCGGCGCACCTCTCGAACGGGCACTAACATGGCCGCCGGGACCCCGTGCCTTGTAATGGTGATCCTCTCGCCTCTTGCGACGCGATCCAGCAAGCCCGAGAGGTGCGTCTTCGCATCAAATGCGCCTATGGTTTCCATTGTATCTCCTCCAACCAGTCTCAACTAGTCTATTTTGTCGGATGGCGCAATGCCTTGCAAGTGCGCAGTTCGGAATAATCGTGTGGCCCGCCGAGTTAACATAATCCCGCTTATCAGACATAACGTAACTTAACCTTATGTCTTGACAGCCACTTCCCATCCTGCTAGACTTCGGCGCATGGGCGAAATGCCGATCACCGCCAATGAAATGGACAGAAGGGGGCGGGACCACAAGAGCGAGGCGCTACAGCAAAGCTCAGATCCAAAAATGGGGCAGATTGGGCGGCCGACCTCAGAAGCTCGATAGAGCAGCCAGTGGCAGGCTGCGAAGGATGCTTCGGGACGGGGTCGCGAAAGGGGAAATTGCTAAGACACTGGGGATTTCGACGCGGACGGTTACCAGATATATCGGAAAGATCGGCAGGAATGCTGGGTAAAGCGCCCATGCCAATCCCTCAACACGTGACGTAAAGGACCGCGTTCGTGTCTTCCTTGGCTTGTCTGAGGGCCTCGATGGCCTCGACGATGGGAAGAAGTACCACATTCGATGTTCTGACGCTCGGCTTGAAGCTTCACATCCTTCATCACCGGCAAAAGGCCGGAAGCTCCGGTACCCACGACCAAACGGTGCATTTCGAGGGTATCTCTTCCTCGGCCGAGAGCAGCGTGCGGCCATATTCGCCCCGGAATTTCTTTGAGGGTTTTTTCTTGCGCTTGCGCGCTTCGCCGAGATCGATCACCACGTCGTGGTCGTAGGCTGTGTCATCGATCTGAATAGAGCCGGAGAGCAGCAGCAACTCGGGGGTCAGGCAGCTTGAGCTTGAACTCGGAATAGCGGGTACCATCGCCGAAAGACCGCTTCCAACTCACCGTTCAGGACCTTCGTCCGTGGTTGAAGCAGCAAGTGCGCCCCGCGTAGCGTCCAGTGCATCTGCTGTTTCTTGACGAAGCGTCGGCTTACGACCTGATTGATCGTGGATTCGACGAATGCCGTGCTGATCGTTTCCCCCTGCCGGTAGCGCTCACCGTAGTTCGGGATGGACTCCTGGTTGTTTCGAATATAGGTCTGGAACTCTGCCACGCCCGCCGCCAGCTTCTCCGCCGATGAGGAATGGTCCCCAATCAGATCAAGGTCCACGAACAGGTTGCTCATCCGCTCCAGAGCCTCTTCCACATTGCCGTGCCACAGCAGGTGCTTGATGCTTTCCAACTGCTGGGAAACTGCGGCTGCGTCCGCCGGCTGCTTTTCTTCGAGCGCCTTCGTCTGTTGCTGCAACACCGTCAGCCGCATCGCGATGTGGAACCAATCAATCACGTGCTCGCTGTTCGGATGCAGATACTCCCGCACCTGCCGGATGTCTTCGCCGCCGTCAGATAGAAACACCACCTGCTGATTTTCCTGCATCCCTTGCGACTTCATCAACTCCCAAAGCCGCCGGTGTGGTTTCGAATCGTAGGTTTGGACGAAGCCGAAGCATTTGCGCGGCGGGACCGCATCCTCTTCTCTGCGACGAAACGCCACGACGCTCCGCCCGGCGATCACCTCGAAAAAGCCTTCCTTGTGCGCGGCTCGCACATAGCCGCCATCCAGTCCCACCGTCATCGGGCCATCGGGTAAAGGCAGTTCGGGATCCAGTTCGGGTTTCACCGGATCGGGTTGCTTTTCCTCGCCCAACTCCGCCTCCATCCGTTCAGCCACCGCTTGCAGATGTTCCCGCACCGTCTCGTCATTGGTGGACCTGCTGACTGGCAGCACTTCCTTCAATAAATCGGCCACCTTCTCGTAAGGAATCAGCGAGCCCCACTTGCTCTCCAAGTAGAGTCGCTCAGGACTGGTTCGCCCTTTCAGCCATGTGGCCGTGGGCCGGAAGGTCTTCGGACCTTCCGTCTGACACGGGCAACGCTCCCACCGCGGATTGGGCACCGCCACCGGCCCGAAGACCGTTTCTATAGTGCTTGTTCCGGCTTGTTTGCTGTGGTGACGCACACCGCAGTTCGGACATCGGCGGCGGCGCTTGAGATCCTCGCTGACTTGTTGGGAGGCCACGAAGTCTTGCACGCCCTGCAAGATGGCTTTCCCTTCGGCCATGCTTAACCCCAGCGTCTCCATTGCCAACTTCTGCCGTTTCATCTCCATCACGTCGTGCCGTTGCTCGGTGCCGTCCTCGCTTACGCAAATCACTTCGACTCGGAATTTCATGCGCGGTACCTCCCGCGCTCCATCAGCTTCGCCAACCGTTGGTTGGCCTCTTTTAAGCTGAAGCGATTCGGCTCCAAAGGCCCGTACTCTTCCAGCCGCTGGTCAATGCTTCGTAAGCCATCGTCCATCACTTCACGCAGAAGGTCCCAGCTACTGGTCGGCTGGTCCGGATGCGCTGCCGTCAGCATGGCGATCACCGCCTCGACTTGTCCAGGCGTGCCCATCGACTCGCCTTCCTGCTGTCGCTTCAGCATCAGCCGATAACCCCTGGGCCCGCCACAGCACTCGGGCGGAGACGTGCCGCGACCCGCCACAGGCATACCGACACATCATCGTTGTTACCTCCCATCTGGGAGTCCAGAACCCGGATCTCCCACTCCCAAAGATCGATACCGCCGCAGGTATAGAGAAAAGTTTCGCGGGACCGCAGTTGAAAATCCCGCAGCGTTTTTCGGTGCACCGTGCTCCGCCGGAGAAAACTGATGAATTCCTGACCGTGAATGTAGAGGCTGAAACCGAGGCCATCCCAGCCAAGAACAGCCCGGAAGACCTCATCGAAATCTGCGAGGCCCAGGTAATCGGGTATGGCCAAGACCCGGATCACCATGGGGCTCACTTTGCGCAGTACTGCTCGTAAGATCAGTCGTTTGAAGGACGTTTGTGTTTTCATCCCTCCAGACTACGAGCTAATAGTTCCCTATTGATGTCTGCATAAATAATGCAGCGATTTAGGACAAAGAATGAGGCAGATCGGATTCAAGGATGCATCCGCGCAGTTTTTCGGGGGAGTTTCGAATGGCGTTGATCGAACCGATGACGCAGTCCATCAACTGGTCCACGTCGAGCGGGCAGCCGTTGGCGAGGTCCCGTCTGGCAAGAGACCAAACTCCTTCGTCGGGGTTGAGGTCGGGAGCGTAGGCGGGAAAGTGCTCGATGTGCAAGCGCGGGTGTCGGCGGAGGAGTCTGGCGAGAGGTGGGCCGTTGTGGGTGGAGGAGTTGTCGAGCAGAACGACCACGGGGCCGCGGAGGTGGCGGAGCAGTTCGCGGAGAAATCGACACACTTCTTCTTGCCCGATATTGTCGAAGAAGAGCAAATAGTAGAGGCCCAAGTGCTGTCGCTGAGGGCTGACCGAGGTGCCCGAGATGACGGAGATTTTGTCGCGGCGTCCTTGGCGATGACGTTCGAGGGGCGTGCATCCTTGGGGAGCCCAGGTTCGGGCCACCAAGGGAGCCAACAAGAAGCCCGATTCATCGGCAAAAACTGGATGGGTGCCCAGCCGCCGAGCGTTTTTTTATTCGCGGCCAGTCCTTCCGCTTCCAGCGCTCGATAGCCTCGTCATCGCGCTCCACGGCGCGGGTCTCGGGTTTCTGAGGGCTCCAGTTCAGACTATGCATCAGCCGACCGACATGATCGCAATGGTAATGCACGCCGAACTCGCGCTCGATGACTTCGGCAATGCGGGCCGTGGTCCACAACTGCGTCCGGTAGCCGTGCGCCGGGGCTCCCTTCAGCAGCAGGCGCAGCAAGTGGCGCCGCTGACTCCGGCCCAGTTTCAGTGGGCGTCTCGGCGAGCAGCGCACGCGCAAGGCGTCGGGGCCTCCACGGCGGCGCGCTCGCAGCCAGCGCATCACCGAACTCGGGGCGCAGCCGATGCGACGCCCCACTTCGTTCAGAGACAGGCCTGTGTCCCACAAAGCCAGCGCACGACGACGCCGGTCTTCGAGCAAATCGCCACTCCCCTTCAGTCGAGGCATACGGGCTCCCTCCTGAAGGGGATTGCATCGCATTCTTTATGCAGAAATCAATAAAACCAGACCCCCGGGTCTCTGGTGCTCTCGTGTAACTTTCCCGATCGTTCGCGTTCCACCATCGCGATTTTGGATTTCCAGGTGGGAGCTCGGACCGGATAAAGGTCTCCGCTTACTTCATTGCTCTTCGCGTTGCCCCGATGAGAATTCTAATCTCCTCCCGACTAAGCCAGACAAGGGTATTTTTCGCCCGACGGGGGCCCTTCTTGCTGCCTCGCTTCATCGCTTGCTTTCCTTCCCTCTCGATTCGTCTTGCTCTTTCGGAATTGCTCGGCGACGTTTCGGCCTTCGGCATCAAGGCAGTACAGAGGAATATGAAGCTCGTCTGATTTCCTGAAGACGATCAGGCGCTCGATCCTGAGCCCGTCGCGCACTACGCCGCAGGGGCTGCCGCGCGTGAACCTTTTGCGTCCGGTCTCAAAATCCTTGTAGCGAATCATGTCGAATGTCCTTTCAATTTCACGCCGGCTGATGGAGCGCCCCACGCACTGAAACAGGCTTGGCCAAGCTGCCGCGCGGCGACGAGCCCGCACTTTGTTGGCGCATCAGCTTCTTTATCGTGTCCCAGCATTTCTTCGCGAGCGCACGCCGAAGTCGATGTCTGTGTCAATCCAGCTTTGTAGCGGCTAAATTCGCGGCGGGCCTTGCGACGATTAATCCCTCGTTCTCTGCTCGGATTAGAACCCAAAATGGAGGCGGATCGTTTCTGTGGAGCCACAGTTCCAAAGAGCACCTTATTCTCCACGCATATCCGCGCAGAATCATTAGCACGGTCGCAGGCCAATAAGTGAGCCATCCGTGTGTAAACGAAAACACCAGAGCTGATCTCTGCCCGCATCTTCTGCACGTCACCCACGGAACGAACGGGTTCCATCCAGTTGGCTCTTTCCAAGGAAGCGGATCCTGTCCAAGAAATAGGCAACACAAGTGAAAATTATTCTTCACTCTCATTGATCACTTCTCGTGTTGGAACGCCGGCGCCATCGTTGCTGATTACACCTGTGATTCAATGGCTCCCCAAGGGCAAGCGAGGTGTCACACTACGCTTTGTAGCGGTTCAGGTTGTCTGGAGGTTCGGTTCGACACGCCGCCCGACCCACGAAAGAACTGTCTCGTGCCACGGCGATAGGAGTCTTCTACCGCCGCGCTTGCTCTCAGATGCGCTCGTAATCCAGAACGCGGTCTTCAGCCGACGCGCACTTAGCTGCGCGCACCGCAATGGGCACGCTGACGATTACTTCTGATCCGCCAGGGATATGATCCACGACATGCGGCAACGCAGACCTTGGTGTTCTCCCAGGCAAGGCGGTCTCCCGAGCACCGCATGGTCTCCTTAGCAACTGCCTGCAGAGTGTTTCCTCCGCCAAGTCGCTGCGGCCCATCGCCTTGGTGCCAGGATGGTCTCCAAGACACAAACGGAGGCACGCAACAAAGACGAATGTGCATAGTAAATGGACACCAAAACGAAGGCCGCACCCTAGAAGGGGACGTCCTCGTCCAACGGCGGCTCAGCGATGCCCGTCGCATTCTGTCCCCCGGAATGACTATTGACCTCGGGCGCGCTGGTCTCTTGTCGAGCCCCGCTCTTCGAGCTTAACATTACTAACCGGCTGGCGACCACTTCCACAGAGGTTCGCTGATTATCGTCTCGATCTTTCCACTTGTGACTCCGGAGTGCGCCTTCGATATAGACCTGTTTCCCTTTCGTGAGAAATTCCCCCGCAATTTCTCCGAGCCTTTTCCAGGCCACAACCTTGTGCCATTCCGTTCGGGTCTGTTTATCTCCCGCGCGGTCGGTGAACGTTTCGTCCGTCGCCAGACTGAAATTTACCACGCCAGTGCCGTCCTGGGTGTACCGGACTTCAGGATCCTTTCCCAGCCTTCCGATCAAGATCACTCGATTGACTGTTCCGCTCATCGAAGAGCCTCCTTCCATACTCTGCTGGTCTGCAAACTTTCTTGTTCCCTGCCCTCAACTGCGACAGGATTATTTGTCGAGCCCCGAAGCGGGGGGGCGCAAGTTCTCCAAACTTAGGCAGAACTTGGTGCCGTCATGTTGTTCTCTGGGGGCATCGAGCAGGCGACCTTCCCCCGTTCATCCGGCTCGCCGGACACTCGGATTTGCACTCACGAAGCGTCGCCAATGCCTAGGCTTCCCTTCCTTTCAAGAGGACCAAGTCTAAAAACCAAACAGGATCGAGCTTCCCGAGATTGATCTCCTGCGGGTGGGCTCGGATGAACGTTACGATGTCCCTCTCCCGGAACCGGTGGATATCTCCGCCATTCCCGTTATGCCTGCGCGTCCCTTGCAGCCGATCACGCAACCAGCCGCGCGCGACCCAATGCTGGACCTTGCGGTGGTCCTCGCCCGTATCTGGAGCTCTTGATACGGGCGAATATCTGGAGAAGGGCATTATCCAGAGTTCTCTTTGAAAACATGGCCTGGGAAGCCATCCTGACGCGGGGAGACTCGCCTTCGTGCTCCAGATAATGACGTGGGTCAAAGTGTCTCGAGGAATGCCATGAGCTTCGGCGAAGGGCGCCAGCGACGACGCCGCTGTTTCGCAAGTCCAGCCCGGTTCCAAAAGGCCTGGAGAGCATCGCGCTTCATCTTGAGGTTGGTCGCGATGTACCGGTTGGTGGTGGCAACCGACGCGTGCCCGAGATAATCCCGAATGACGGAGACATCCATGCCCGTCTGCAAGAGCCCTACAGCGCTCCCGTGTCGCATCATGTGCGGTGTCACATGGCGACTACGGAGGCTTGAGCGCGTCTCCGAGGCGCGTCGAACGTATTTGTTCAGCGGCACCATCCCGAGTCAGTCGGGCACCGCGGGCGTTCAGGAATAGAGGTTTGTCGGTGGCGTTGGTCTTCACAAGCTGACGGAGGGCCGCAGCCGTTTCCGGCCACAGCGGACAGAGACGCTCCTTGCCTCCTTTACCCAAAAGCCGAACCTGCCGGGGACGGTCCAGTCGGAGCTGCCAAGGGTGAACACTGAGTGCTTCACTGATTCGAGCACCGGTATTGTAGAGGAAAAGCAGCAGGGCTCGATCGCGCGCCGCAAGAGGTGTTCGCTCTTCTACGGCAGCGATGATGGCACGGGCCTCTTCCGGTTCCAGATAGCCGACGACGCGGCTGACCGCCCGTTTGGAGGGGATAGCCAGAATGCGACCGTATTGATCGGCGCGTGCGATATCGTGCCGGAGCAGGTGTTGGGCGAAGATGCGAAGACCTGCGAGACGAGAGTTACGGGTCGTGGCGGAATTCTCCCGTTGGCTTTCGACGTAGACCAAGAAGCTGAGCACGGCTTCGGCCTGGATATCATCCACCCTCAGTTCTGCTATCGACCGGCGCTTCCGGTCAGCGAGAAACGAGAAAAAAAGCTTGAGTGCATCACGATAAGCACGGATGGTATGAGCGCTGGCTTCTCGGACGCTTCCCAGATAATCACGGAAAAAGTTCTGTACCAGCGCCAACAGGTTGTCGTCTCTTGATCGAGTCATCATGGGGCTCCTTCCTCTTCATTGGCATGCAGATACCGACGCCGGAACCGATGGCCGGCGAGACCCAACAACTCCGGTGTGGCGGTCAAGTAGGTCTCCGTCCCGAGGATGTCATCGTGGCCCATGTGGGCGGAAAGTCATGGTAGGCGGGTGTCCAGGTCGACACCTTGGCGATACCAGCGGGTTAGGCGGTGGACTGCGAAGGTGTGGCGCCAGTCATACGGCCGCGGTCCCACCCGGCCGCGAGCGGGCTTCAAACCGGCTTTCCGAAAGAGCTTTTGTAAAGTGCCCTCTGCCGTTCGCGTCGGCAGGGTTCGGCGGTTGGCTCCAACAAACGAAGTAATCATCGAGATGAGCCGAGGCATAGAGGCACCGAGCGCGAAGATGTTTTTCCAGCTCTCGCGCTAAGGAGGGGTCAAACGGTACCCAGCGAGCCCGCCCCTTGAATGTCTTAACAAAAAGAACTCGTGCACGAAGGTCAACGTCTCGCATTCGCAGGCGGAGGGCTTCCCCGAAACGCAATCCAGTGCAATTGAGGAGCAGGATCAAGGCTCGATACAGGCATGCCCGGAACGGTGACCGGTCGAGTTTCCTCGTAAGTTTCAGCAGGTAATGAACTTCTTGTTTCGACAGGATATAGGGCACGAAGTTGGACTCGTACGGCAACCGCGGCCAGAGTGGTTCTGGGACAGAGACGTGAGCCGGGAGCCTGCGGAGATAGTAGCAAAACTGCCGCAATGCCGTGGCGTCCGCCGACACGCTGATGGCCTTACGACGGGGCTTGCTGGCCAGCCAAGCAAGCATCGCTTGATCGAGAGCCAGCTTGGGTGTTCTCGTGCGTAGTGCCGGAGAAACCGATCGAACTCCTTCAAGGTGAATTCCTTCCGTACATATCGATAGGCCAGGCTCCGCTTGAACTGCAGAAAACCCTGGAGTTCGTCTGCCATAGGGCTACGGAACGGGGCGGTCATTGGGGCACCGGTAAAGCCACCTCGCGCAATCGCCCCAGGGAAACGCGGACATACACGGAGGTAGAGGATGGACAGCGATGACCCAAAATGTCGCTGACCACCTTCGGGTTGGCGCCCGCATCGATCTGCCGAGTCGCATGACTGTGGCGAAACACGTGCGCACCCAGGACGGGTACGTCGATTCCGGTTTGGCGAGCATGGTGACGGATGCGACTGCGAAAGACGCCACTGCTGAGTGGTGTGTAGGGTATCGTCGTGTTCAAGAAAATTCGCCGCGACTGAGCGAGAGATGGACGTTCCGCCTGAAGGTAGGCAGCCAACGCCTTAGCCACCGGAGGCAATAGCGACAGCTCAGTCTGGGCCTTGGTTTTTGGACGCCTCACATGCAAGATTCCAGACTTCCAATCCACATCCTCCAGATTCAAACCCAAGACCTCCGCTGCTCCCAGCCCATAGGTGGCCATCAGCAACAACAAGGCGAAATCACGCTTGCCCGGTGGCTCTTTTTGCCGAATCGCTCCGAGGATGCGGCGTACGTCCGCCCACGGAAGTGCCCGGGGCGGTTGTTCGGCCCACCGGATGCGAGGCGACACAACATGACTGGCCAAGTCGCGGCGTAACCGGTTGGTGGCGTGGAGAAATCGCAGGAATGCTCGCAAAGAAACGCAACGACGTGCGACTGCCTAGAAACCCGTGCGGATAGATGACTTACGAATCTATCAAGATCGGCCACACTGGTCTTGGAAACTGATTTGCTTCCGGCCGACAACAGAGCGAGAAAGACCTTCGTTGTCCAGATGTCCCGCTGGAGAGTACTCTCTGCAATCCCGCAGTGAGCGCGACGATAGGCACAGTAGGCTGCCAACAGCGGCGTCAATTTAGCCGACGCTCTCGGTGGGCGCCATTCTGGAACCGGTATCCTCAGCGCGCCCAGTGCCCAGGCCCAGGCATGAAGAGCATTTCGAGCAACATGACACGAGGCCGGGGCAATGGGTCCTTTCGTGCGAGGGCCAACAACATGGAGGAACCGTCTTACCTCCTCAAGCGTTAACTGGGACGTTTCTTCCGGGCCACGTCGTTGACAGTAGTCACGGAATGGCCGGACCCATTGGAGGTATCTGGCTACAGCCCCGGCAGAAATACCATTCTTTTTCCACAAACGGGCTACCGTCTGCTCACGGTCGTCGTTTCGCACGGCGGAGCCGCGAGAGGTATCAGGATGAAGGACTTGCGCGCCTTTTTCTTCAGGGGCCATGCTTTATCTCAGCAAGAAGGCCTATCCCGCGCCCTCGGCGCCCGCAGATCTCGCACACGATCCATGTCCACGCGCGTTCGGCTCTTGGCGGTGGCCAAGGCTTCTTTGCTCGGGGGGCCTCAATGAGCTCTAGAGTCGGAGGCACGGAAAGCATCTCACAGGAGGAAGGAGGTGGGGAAGCTTGATCTGTCACGCGGGCTTTGAGGCGCTGGCGGTACTCGCGCTGGCGAGCACGATGATCCCCACGCCCTTCGGCACCCAGACTCTGCTCATGACGACGATTGGCCTTTTGACGTTGCAGGCGACGGGCTTCTCTTCGACAGTGCGAGCTGCAATACCGCTGACCGCGATAGCAGTGGCAGCGGATGTGGAACACCCTGCCGCAGGGAAGATAGTGACAAATGAACTCGTAGATGACACTGCAACAGGCAGCCGGCACGGGCCTGGTGACGGAACACTGGACAAGCTGCGCCGATCATGCCAGGATGGCTCTCGCTGCGCTGGAGCACCTTTGATCGGGGGCTGCCAATGAAGAACCCCGGTTGCTCAAACAACCGGGATTCCCTCTCCATCTCTCCGGGAATGCATCCTACCAAATCTCGCGATTCCAGGCATCGCTTGACAATGATCGTGGAAGATCCTCATCGAGGGGCTGATGATCGGTTTCTACGCTTGAATGCGCAAGAGGCGCACCAAAGATCAGCGGAGGAGGAGCAGTATTATCTGGAGCACGAAGGCGAGTCTCCCCGCGTCAGGATGGCTTCCCAGGCCATGTTTTCACAGAGAACTCTGGATAATGCCCTTCTCCGGATATTCGCCCAAGCATGCCTCCAGGTCACGCATCGTATACCCTTCTCGGACGACTCTTGACCACCCGTGCCGTTTGATCTTCAGCGCCACTGACGCTTCGGTGCGTTTCAACCTTCGCGCGATGGTCAGCGCATTCACCTTGCCGAGAAGATTTTCGAGAACCTGCTCCTCTTCCCGGGTCCATGCGCGGCTGTCCGGATGCTGTGTGAGGCCCAGACTTGCTGCGCGCCGTTTGATATACCAACGCGGCAGGCCGGTTTCCCGGATCATGCGATTGAGTACCTGGAAGCGACGGTTCAACCCGCCGTAATAATGCTCCCTCAAATACGCGTCATACTCGGGCCGCCACACATACTGACGCGCCGCCCGGCATCGCAAGCAATACCTGGTCGCAGTTGGGGGCTGCCCTCGATGCAGCCCCTCTTCAATTGCGCCGCCGCACTCAACACAAATTCTCGGAGCACAGGCTCATTCGATTTCGATCATTTGCGGTTTCCATCCTCCGTTGAGTTCCACACTCAAAACCCACTCGGGCACCCATCGATGACGCCCAGCGGTATTTCGCGAATCCGCGCGAGTTGCACCATTCCCGTGCATTCTGCTCTAACGGTCGCGCTAAGAACTCGTTATGCGACGGATGACCCCGGCTTTGAACAGGCTTTTCCACAGCTTTGTGGATGAGCCATGGTTGCATGGACCCACAACGCCATTAACGCCTTGATGACCTCGATGCGTTTGCGGCGACTTGCGGGGGAGTGCAATGCTCCTTCAGCAGGACGGCGCTAGATCACTTCCGCCTCTTGAACGACGCAAAGGGGTCAGCAGCTTCCAACCTCGGTTTCTCGCTGTGTGACGCGCCGCCTGTGGTTGTCAGAGGTGATCGGAAAAGCGCCGACGAGCGGGGGGCTAAACAGAGCGATCAGAGGTGAACGAAAACCGGGGAGGGCGACAGATGCTTCGAGCCTGGATGCTGCTGAAGGCGCATTTGTCGAATCCAGAGCCGGAAAAAGCGGTCAGCAATAACGAACGGTTGTCTCGCTCGAGTAGCTCGCGGGCCAGCAAGGCTTCAGCAAGAGGGCTGGCGAAAGGTCCCCGCCCCGCGCCGGCCAGTGATCGCGCGGGCACGGTTGCAGATCGCCGCTTCCCGCGACCATGCCGCTCTGCCGACAGAGGAAACCGTATAATGGGCATGTCGCGTAACGAACTCTACGTATCCGGCATGACACAAGCACGGCCCGCGCCGCCGGTCCCGCCAGCTCCCTACCGTAGCTCCCGTATCCACACCGCAAACATCGGATCCACGAAGAAATAGGACCCCTTGTACTGGTCGAGCAGGTCTTGCTCGTCCAGCGACGCCAACGCCGTGCGAAGGCTCGACGCCGGGCCTAATCGGTACTCATTCCGGGTGGCCTCCGAGTAGAGCGCGGACGTCCCGCGCGCCGCAAGGGCTTGAAGCGCCGCCCGCTGCCGGTGTGTCAGCTGCTCCCACACGCGCTCGTAATAGTCCGACTGGGTCACGGCGAGCTGATGAACGACCTCCTCGATGTCGGTTCCGTCAAGGGTCCGTTGGCTGCCCAGTTCCGCATAATCCCAGAGCTCGTGCGCAATCCGCTGAACGTCATAGGGAATGAGGTCGGAGAGAGAAAACAGGCGTTCCAGCGCGTCCTTGGTAACGATTCGGTCTCGTTCTTGGAACCTGGCCCGGATAAAGCGCTCCCACTCGCTTCGGTCGATCTTCTCGAGGAAGTAGCTGGGGCCGGACTTGTGGAATGGCCGGTCCGGGACCAGCATCTGCTTCATCAGAGAAGGTTGCGAACCCGCAAAAACATACCCTACTTTCCGCTGCTGCTGGACAGCGGTCCGAAGAGCTGCCTCAACCGAAGTTCCGTCAAACTGCGTAATCTGCTGGAATTCGTCTAGGCAGATGGCCATCTGGAAGTTACCTTTTTCTGTCATCCATCCGGGCAGCGCAAAGACCTCAGCGGCCACAGGCTCCGGTTTGAAGTCGCTGCCGCGCCCGAAAGACAATGTGATCTCGCCGGTCTGGAGGTCCAGGCCTGCCTGGGGCTTCACATGTTCGACGAACCGTCCGGCCCATTCCTTGACCTTCTGCCACGGCCCGCCGGCTCGGATGACCTTTTCCGCAAATCTTTCGAGGAATTGCGTGTAACTCGTGTACGCGCTGACGGTGACCGTTGCCGTGCGAATTTGTTGTCTCTCCAGTTGCTCAAACACCATGCCGACCAGGGAGCTCTTTCCGAAGCGGCGCGGCGAGAGGAGAAAGACCTTCTGAGCGTCGGCGAGATCGCGTTCGAGGCGCTCAATCTCCTCGCCCCGGTCGACGAACTGTGGCCGCTTGACGATCTCCCCGTAAACGAAGGGGTTCTTACGCTTCATTGGACTCCCTTCTGCGTAACGCGGGATTCCGCATCGATGATTACGTTATACTGCGTAACGCAATATAACGCAATCGTGATGAGCGGCGCCTCACCCGGCGCAGGGAGCCCCGGCCACAAACGCTCACTCTTCATTCAGGCGAAACTTGCGTGCATGGCGGTCCTGGACCATGCGAGCCAGGGTCGTCGAGATCTCGGCCATCCCTGCCCTGACGCGAGCCCTCAGCTCTGAGGTGTTCCGGATCGCGTCCGTCGTCACGTTGAGGAGCACATCTCGCGCCTTTTCCACCTGCTCCGTGAGTTCCTGGTCGTCGGTGACGTTGCGGAAATCAGCGGAAATCAAAGGTGTCGAGAAAAGTGCGCAGCTTGTTGACGGTCGATTCCCGGAGCCTCTGCGGCTTGCCATCGGGCTGGTCGCCCAGTCGCTCTTCCAGGTGCCTGACCATTTCGGCCATCGCTTCGCGAAGCACCTGCCGAACTTCGGTGTAAGCTTCGGCCATCAAGTGCGCCGTCTTTTCGCATTCCTCCTGGAAGATTCGTCTCGAGACGGCCCGCAATTGATCTGGCACGCCATAACTCACATATTGCCAAGTGCAACTGAAGACGGTGCGCAGCTCATCCACCGGCGGGTAGTCGAGCGGATTGTAGAGCTTTCGAAGGCGTCCAGAAGCTTCCCGACAGAGCCGCGGATACGCCGTCACAAAGGTCTCAACCAACTCTCCTCGCTGAACTTCAAACTCCCGCAGCCTGGCGTCCACGGTCTCAATCAGCCCGATGGGCAGGAGATGAATTCCCGGCTCGAACGGCAGGCAGGTGTCATAGAGATAGCGCCGGATCTCGGCGTCGAGGCGCCGTACGGCCTCGAGTTCCGGCGAGGCTACCAGGTGTTTGGAGACGCGGATCGAGTCTTTGTCAGCGTCCACTTCGACCTGCGAGGAGCTGACCTTGCGGCTGTTCCCGAACAATCCCAGCCTCAACTTGATGAACACGGTTTTGCGGGCCAGATCCTCGCTCGGAGTATCTAAGAATTCGATTGCGATGGGTGCGGCTGTAGACATGCTGGTACCTCCTGAAAGGAATTCATCACCCAAAACTAGGGGCCTGGAATTCAGAAGAATTCTCGATGGGATGTTGGTGAGAAAGCTGAGTCCAGCCGGATTTTTGTCCGGTTAAGGTCTTTAAGCTTCCGAACGGGCAGGTGGCAGGATGGTAATGGGTTCGCTCTTTCGAAACACGCGCCGAGTCCGGCCAAGGGCGCTTCCCTCTTCGTACCGATAGACCCCGGGGGCCGAAGCACTAATGAACCCGAATTCGTAAGTTGAACTCAACTTCTGGACGGTTTGGGTCTCATCGAGGGTGCCGTTTACGACTCCAGTTGCGTTTGGATTTCCAACTTGCGTGAAGTTGGGATTTCGTAGAGTAAGAGTTT
>JAKAWG010000012.1 GCA_021817045.1 Acidobacteriota bacterium | reverse complement strand
AGCTTGGTGGATTGCTTTCAGTATTTGCTTCCCGCTCTTAATAAGAAGCGCGCGCGAGTAATCTACGACCGTACATTAGAACAGCGAGAACTGGAATGCGGCCAGAATTTTTGGGCCAGCTTGAACAGACTGGCGGGCGCATACGGCGGCAGGGATACGATGAAGCGGTGGCTTTTTTACACAAGGAACCGTGCCGAGCGTCCAGCCGCGGAGAGAGTCATAACGGTAGTTGTTAGTTCACGTGGGTTAGGTCTGGAGCAGATAAATGGCGTGATCAATGAATGCCTGATTGAAGAAAACTCAGGATGGCTTAGTCTTGGCGGGCACAGACTCGCTGAGTCACACCAACTGCGCGTGCAGACCGAGCTACGCGGAACCTTTCTGGTAGAGAACGCGCACAATCTTGACACGTTCAAAATACTCTTGCCCCGCTACAAACCATCCGCAAAGCACCGTAGAGACCCGTATTACGACTCTAAAGGTCAAAAGGTCTCGTGCATGCCGCTCGACGAGGCACAGGCTCAATACCTGCTGTTGGTGTCAATAGTGATCGCGGACGACCGGTGGGCGTTTCACGAGGGTCGAGGCAAGTGCTATCGTTTTGTGGTCACGGGCGCAAACCTCTACCACGGCTTCGAGGTCGAGGACGCCGAAGTGGAGACGGGAATCTGGAAACGGCTTCAGGCGGCAGGAATAATCCCAAAGACTGTCTTAAATAGCTGACTTGGCGCTAAACATTGTCACGCCGGGGCAGACGCGACCGTTGGAGCCTCTCCGAACCCTCAAACATCTTTTCAGCCTTCCTCAGCAGTATCTATGGGTTGACTCCGGCTCGGGGAGGCGGCCAAGGGTGTGATAGAGCGCAACTTCCATGGCTTCAAAGGTGCGAAAACCATACGAACGTCTGGTGATCACTCGGATTTTGTTGTTCAGACCTTCAACCGCCCCGGCGTAAATCTCACCGTTGGCCCGAAACCAGTTCAGTAAGAGTGGCTCATGGGCGCGCAGCATCCGGGCGACTTTCTTCATCGGTTCCAGGCGGCTGCGCATTGCCCGCCAAGTCCAGTAGTCGAGAAACGCTCCGGCCCAGGTCACCGACCGGTACTTCCAGAAATGAGCGAAGGCCTCCTTCAACTCCCAAGCCCGCGCGGTCTGCAGCTGGCTGGCCAGCAGCGCGTTGAGTTTCTGCCGGGCCCGCCCGCGGACGTGGCTGCCCCGGCGCAACAGGGCCCAGCGCGTGTGCTTGAGTTGCTGCGCGGCCGCCGGGCTCGCCCCTCGCAGACGCATACTCTCGGTCCGCCGCACCTGGTCCACGGCCTGGTTCAAGGGCATCGTGATGTGAAAGCGGTCCCGCACCTGCAGCGCTTCTCCCGCCTGCGCCGCCATCACTTCCAGGTACGGTTTCCACATAGCGCTACAGACAAAGCGCAAGCCTTGGACCACCTCCGGCCCCAGCACCTTCAGCCCCTGCCTCAGTGTCCGCTTCGACCGCCCCTTGCCGACGAACAGCCGCCGCCGACAGTGCGCATCGATCTGGTAAACCACGGTCAGGAAGTTGCTCGCTCGCAGCCCGCGGCCCCAGTGGATCTCGTCCACGCCAATCGATTCCACCTCCTTCAGCTCCCGAGGGGCCAGGCCCCAGGCGACGAACCACGCGACCGAGCGATAGACCGCCTCCCAACGGACCTGAAAGACTTGCGCCGTCTTGCGCCAACTCCGCCGCCGCGCCCATCGCGCCAGAAAGCCCATCATCGCCGTCGTCAACCGGCGCTTGCCTTCGTTCCAAGGTATGTACTCGACCACCACCCCGTGCTCCGGGCACTCGACTCGCCGCGGCGCGTAGCGAAACCAGGTCGGAATCGCCCACAGCGGAACATGCTGCCCTTCTCGCTCTTCCAGTTGGTCATCGCCCGGCACCGGCCGCTGGCAGCGCGAACAGCGCCCCTGCATGCTCGCCTGAGCTCTCACCGTGATTTCAATCCGCTCCGGCCGGCCTCGCCGACCCTGGAGCCGAATATCCTGGAGAACGAATCCGGCATGGGGTTGAATCTTGTTCAGAATCGTTTTAACGTTCAGTTGGATGGCTGGTCTCCTCGCCGAAGGTTTCTCTGCTCTTCCCATCCGAGATTCACCCGACCGACGGAGACCAGTTTTTTCTCAGCCGCTCTTTTTGCGGCGCCGGCCTGTGTTTGCTCTCATCGCCGACGTCGCTTTCCTTTACTTCCCTATCACAGGCGAAAATTCACCCATAAATTGCGCTGTACAACCTGGAATAGTAAACAAGAGCTGCAATCGCGAAATAGATGCTCGACTTTGCCAGCTCGAAAAAGAAGAAAAACCTAGGTACAGCGAACCCCCCGGCCAGAAGCAGGACTGCCGTTGATATTGCCGCCACCAAAACTCTGCGATCAGCAGTGTGTGAGCCTCCTCGGGTCATGTATATAAACGCCCAAATACCACGCAGGCGTCTCGTCGTAAGAAGCGACAGCCTGAGTGCGGTTTTCAGAGGGTGGGTTGCGTGCGGCTAGGTAATGGTTGCGGAGATAGCCTGGCGCTGAGTCCGAACGCTCTCGTTGGGAAGGTACCGAATCCATGCTACAGCATTAATGCCTCATCGCTTTAGCCGCTTCGACTCTAATGACAGTCGAGTGCTGTAACACGTCATGGTTGTTAATCGAGTTCATGTGGCCCCCGCTGCAGCCGCGATAGAAGACTCCCTGCCTAACATAAGTCGACCTTGGGGTGCTCAAAAGGCAGCCTTCGGAAATCGGCGCAGTTGAGTAATAGAGTCGAATGAATGGCATCGTCTAACCGCTCGGTCATTGGCTCGTCCCGAGGCGCGAACTGATCTGAACGGATCGAGTCAGGTGGTATTTTTGAGGCAGCGGTTCCCGCCTGGATTCAAGCCATGCACACCGAGAATGTTCCAGTTCCTCACAATGTCGAAACAAGCTCTGGCTTGGGTTAGACTATTCAGGTGAAGAACAGAAGGCGAGTTCTTGACGGACAGGCGACCCTTAAACGGGTAAGTTCGTGTGCGTGAGGCCGGAAAATCGTGGTGACTTCCTTGGGCGACGTTGAACGCGAGATGAGCAGGCCGCTGCGAATGCTTGCCGATCAGGCTTTCTCACGTGCGGCCGGGTCACTGCTTATTCCGGGCAACCGAATTCGTCTACTGAAAGATGGCGAGCAGAATTATCCTGCATGGATCGAAGCCATCCAGAATGCTAAAAGCACCGTCTACTTTGAAAGCTATCTGATCCACTCCGATCGTGTCGGCCGCCAGTTCGCCGACCTATTGATTTCCAAAGCCCGTGAAGGCCTGCGGGTGCGTGTAATTTACGACTGGATGGGCGCGTTGCGGCGCGCGTCACCGTTTTTTTGGAGAAGGCTGGCGCGCGCCGGAGTGAAAGTGCGATGTTTTAATCCTCCTAAGCTGGATAGCCCTCTTGGCTGGCTCAGCCGCGACCATCGCAAAATGATTACCGTCGACGGTCGTCTGGCATACGTTACCGGCCTGTGCATCGGCGAACGCTGGCTTGGCGATCCTGACCGGAAGATTGAGCCGTGGCGCGACACCGGCGTGGAAATCGAGGGTCCGGCGGTAGCCGACATTCAGAGAGCCTTTTCTCAAACTTGGGCGCTCACGGGACCCCTGCTGCCTGCTGCCGAGCTTGACGGCTTAAGCCGTGTCCAACCGGCAAAGGGAGACACCGCTCTGCGAGTCATCGCCACAGAACCGAGCACCGCCGGTCTCTATCGCCTTGACCAACTTATCGCCGCGCTTGCGCGACAGTCCATTTGGCTGACTGATGCATACTTTTTGGGAACTACCCCTTACGTTCAGGCGCTGCGAGCCGCTGCTCTGGACGGCGTAGACGTTCGTTTACTGGTGCCGAGGACGACCGACGTTCCCGTGCTGCGCACCGTCTCCAGGGCGGGTTATCGGGGCCTATTGGAAGCGGGGGTACGAATTTTCGAATGGGACGGCCCGATGTTGCACGCCAAGACCGCTGTGACCGATGGCCGATGGGCACGCGTTGGCTCAACCAACCTCAATCTGGCGAGCTGGATTGGGAACTGGGAACTTGACGTCGTTGCCGAAGACGAAGCCTTTTCAAAAGCCATGGAGGTACTCTACCTGGACGATCTTCAGCACGCGACTGAAATCGTTTTGCACGAACGGCGTAAGGTTCGCCGGGCGGCCAGCGAGTCTGTTCCAAGAGCGCGCGGTGGCACGCACGGACCCACTGGCTGGGCAGCGAAAGGCGTCCTTCGCATCGGGAATACGCTCGGCGCCGCCTTTACGAACCACCGCGTGCTCGGCCCCGCAGAGGCGTCGTTGATGTTTGCCGGATCGCTCCTGCTGTTTGGCCTTGCGATCACAGCGACTCTTTTACCGAGAGCCTTGGCTACAGCGATTGCGCTGCTGGCGACTTGGCTGGGTCTGGCGCTGCTCGTCAAAGCCCTGAGGCTACGCTTCAGCCGTCGGACAAAGCGCCGGGGCGTAGAGGAGGACTTGCCGCTTTCACCGGGGGAGGTGGCGCCGGAAGTAACTGCCATCCGATCCGATAAAACCACCGAGGGGTGAAACGCATCGATTAAGAGTGGTGAAGTCTTTCTCTGCCACAGAACCGACCTTTCCGCCGCTCATTCAAGGCAACGCGTGTGTAGGTTTGCGAGCACCGCGTTTTCGCGTTGTGACGTACAACATTCACAAGTCCCGAGGGCTCGATGGGCGGGTACTCCCGGGACGGATAGCAGATGTCTTACGCGAGATCGACGCAGACGTTGTTGCGCTCCAGGAGGTGACCGGCCGAGGCGGAAGCCTTCATCAGGACCACGCGCACTTCGTGGCGGACGAGTTGCGCTATTACGCAGCGCATGGCGAGAATCGCCGCCACCGAGGGGCGGCTTACGGCAATCTGTTGTTATCCCGCTACCCACTACGACACGTTTACAACTATGACATTAGCGTTCGGGGTCGCGAGCCTCGCGGCGTTCTCCGGGCCGATATTGTGCTTGACGGTGGCCGACGGCTTCACGTGTTTAACGTTCACCTGGGCACCGGCTTTATGGAGCGGCGCAAACAGGCTCGCTATTTGGTGAACGGTCAGATCCTTCGCTTTTCATCCATCGCGACGCCGAGCATCATCCTGGGCGATTTCAACGAATTGACGCGAGGGCTGGTGTCGCGTGTGCTTAGCGCGCAATTTAATAGCTCGAGCACTCGAAAACGTCTGGGGCATATCCGGACCTATCCCAGTGTCCTGCCCCTATTTCATTTGGACCACATTTACTTCAATTCCGTCCTGACACTCAGAAGCCTCACGCTGCATCGAAGCCGCAAAGCTCTCCTCGCCTCCGACCATTTGCCGCTTGTCGCGGACTTCCTGTTTTACCCCGATAGGGCCGAAGGTGATGCTTTAGCACCCACTTGTGAGCAGGCCGTCAGCACGCCTGCCTGAGCAACTGCCTCGAAGCCTACATCCTTACGGAGACATGGTATAGCCGGCGGGTCTGACTCAGCTTCGTGCGCGCCGATGGTTCAAAGCCGTTAGGTTATACCTCATGCAGACCTTCCTCGGATCAACGGAGACCAATCTTCGCTCCCATGATCTCCGGCGTGGCGATTGTCGAGGTGCCTCGAAAATACTGCTCAAAAAAAACTGACTCATTTGTCTCATCTGTCTCCACTGTCTCATTCAAGGACGCTATGCTCTTCTCGTGGTCAGACAGGAGGAAGCAAATGCCGGATTGCCAATCAAGCACGCAACGCGGCAGATCGAGCTCAAAGCGGAGCTTCATGGATGCCGTATTCATGGGCTCGTAGTAGCCTTTTCTGACCCACCCACCGCCAAATCCCCTCGCGGCGCTCAGTTTGCGGCTCGTCCCCCGGGAATCAGGGACGACGCAGAATCCGATAGCCGGAGGAGATTCGATGAAAACACGCGGGATTGAGGCGTTATGCTTAGCGCTACTTCTCACCATGGCAGGCGCTGCTTTCGCGCAAGAGCCGTCGGGTGCGGACCAGGTTCTTAGCGCCAGTTACGATTCCACCACGACGGCCCTCAAAGTCGATTGCGTTGCTGGGTGCGGCTCATCCGGCGGGTCAAGCAGTTCAGCGCTCTTTCAAGTTAATGGGCTCAACGATGCAAGCCAAAGCCTGCTCAATTTCCAGAACGGAACTAACATCGTCGTTACCAATCCGTCCTCGGGCAACGTTCAATTCAACTTCACCGGCATCCTGCCTGTCACAAGCGGCGGCACCGGCACAGCAACGCCTTCTGTCGTTGCTGGACCGAACATCGCGATTTCAGGCAATTGGCCCAATCAGACCGTTGGCTTCACCGGCGTTCTTCCGACCGTCAGCGGGGGCACCGGGACCAGCACGCCTTCCTTGGTCAGCGGTACCAATATCTCAATTACCGGAACCTGGCCGAACCAGACCGTTGGATTTAGTGGCGTCCTGCCTGTAGCTAATGGGGGAACGGGGCTAGGATCGCTCGGCACAGCGGGACAATGTCTCCAGGTGAATTCATCAGGTACGGCTCTCATCTACAGCTCCTGCGGAAGCGCTGGCGGATCGGGAACCCTGACAAACTTCAGTGCGGGCAGCCTTTCTCCATTGTTCAGCACAAGCGTTGCCAATCCTACGACGACTCCCGCACTTTCGTTCACCCTGAATTCTCAGAACGTAAACACGTTCTTTGCGGGTCCGTCTTCGGGCTCCGCGGCAGCTCCAACCTTTCGCTCGCTCGTCAGCACGGACCTTCCCGCCATCAACTTGGCCACCACTGGCAACGGTGGAGTGACGGGAACGCTTGGCATCAGCAACGGGGGAACTGGAACCACGACTCCAGCGCTCGCGGCTGGCGCGGGCATCAGCATCACCGGGACGTGGCCGAATAATACGATTTCCTTCTCCGGAACGCTGGCGGCGACTCAATCCGCAACGTCACACGAGTGGCTGAATTCTTATACGGCGTCAACAGGAGTCTTCACCGCTTCCCAGCCATCGTTTAGCGACTTGGCGGGGACTGCCGCTGTGACTCAACTTCCATCCTCCGTCACGCAATTTACAGGTACCATCACCTCCGGCGATTGCGCAACGTGGTCGTCGAGCGGGGTTTTGACGGATGCGGGCGCGGCGTGCGGATCGGGTTCGGGAAGCGGAACGGTAACGAGTTTAAGCGCCGGAAATTTATCTCCGCTCTTCACGACTTCCGTCGCCACAGCGACAACGGCGCCGGCGCTTAGCTTCACGCTGTCCAACGCGGCGGCCTACTCTTGGTTTGGAAACGCAACGGGATCAAGCGCGGCTCCGACATTTAACACCTCCGCTCTTCCCAGCGCTCTGATCCCTACCCCGACGGCGACGACGCTCGGCGGAATCGAGTCAGCAGCGGCGGTGGCGCACGAGTGGATCAACTCAATTTCGACCAGTGGCGTGCCGGCGCTCTCGCAGCCATCGTTCGGCGACATCAGCGGGACGGTTGCAGCGTCTCAGCTTCCCGCACCAACCTCGACGACGCTCGGTGGTGTGGAATCTGCCACCGCTCCAACAAGTGAGTTTCAGACCGGAATCAGCACCTCTGGCGCTCCCACGTTCGCGCAACCGTCTTTCTCGAACCTGTCAGGGACGGCTTCGGCATCGCAGGTTCCCAATCCAGCCGGGGACGTGACCGGAACCTATGCGGCCACCACGGTCACCGGACTGCACTTTGGAACGCAAACCGCTCCTCTTTCGTCCACGGCGCTCAGCTCCGGCCAATGCCTGGGCTACAACGGAACGAATATCCTCGGGGTGACGTGTGGATCGGGAGGCAGTGGAACGGCTACTGCTGTCCAATTTGGCACGAACTCGCCGATCACCCTCTCGTCCACGAACCCCACGTCCGGCCAGTACCTGGAGTATAACGGCACGAACATCGTCGGGGTCTCGGGAACGTCCGGGCCGGCTACGCAACTTCAGTTTGGGTCCAACACGCCGATCACGCTTTCGAGCAGCAACCCAATCTCCGGTGAGATTCTGCAATATAACGGCACAAACATCCAGGGCTACAACCTGGTCTGCGGCGACATGCCGAGCGGGTTGACGTGGCTCTGCAACGAGGCTGCAACGACGCAGCAGGCTACGGCGAATGCGATCCTGACGCTGGTTGGTTCTCCTACGACCGGCTCCAGCCTTGGGTACGACTCGAGTGGCAACTGGGACATGGTTCCCGGCAACACAACGACCGCCCAGCCTTGGTCGTGGCTCGAAGCAAGCGGTGTGAACAACGGCTTGCCCGAGATGCTACCGCCAGTTGAGATTTCCATGCCGAGCAGCATCGCCGCGGGTTATCCCGATCTGCTTGTGACGGGCACAACCAGCGCCGCGGTGGCTGCAGCCGGAAGCGCAACCGGTTTAATCGGCATTGCTGAATTCTCGACAGGCTCGGCCGTGTGGATCGCAACCAGCGGCCCGGCGCGGTGCATCTTTTCGAACACTGCTGTCATTGGCGACTATTTTGGAATCGTCCCGACAGGCGGCACGGCTGGCGATTGCTACGACTATGGGACAGGGGCGCCCAGCGCCGTCGAGAACCGCGGCAGAGTCCTCAGCGCCGGAACGGGTGCCCAGGACGTATGGCTGTGGCCGGAGAACGCATCAAACGGTGGCGGAGGGGGAAGCAGCTCGAGCGCGCCAGCAGATATTCAGATATCGACCGGCACGACGGCTATCGCTGCGAATACCTGTACTGCTTATACGGCGACCACGATGACCGGCGTGACCTCTACGATGGCCTTTAACATCACGCCGACTTCGGCTACAGCCACTGTGACCGGATGGGGAGCGTCCGGAGGGCTGGTCATCACCGCTTACCCGACGGCAAATACGATCAATTGGGCCCTTTGCAATCAGACGGGCGCCAGCATCACACCGTCGGCCAGCGTGACTTGGAACGTAAGCGCGAGGTAACCGCCGGTGCAGGAACTCGAAAATCGAAGGACGAAGTTGGAACGCCGACCCTGGAACATTGGAGGACGGTCGTATCTCCGCTTGCTGGTTTCGATTTCCTTGGTTCTGGCCATCCTGTACTTCTTGTCTTCCGTCATTGTTCCCAAGTCCGCGCTGGGTCAATTCGCAGTCCCAGTGGTTACAGGAGCGACTGCGACGGCAACTGCTTCGGCTAATTGGACGCTGGTTCAGTTCGACTTGGGAACACCGGGCAGCGAGGCTGCGACGTGTGGCAGCAGCAGCGGGACCACTTGTGTTGTCCCGCTTTCGCAAGCGACTGCGTCTGGGAATGTTCTGATTATTTTCGAAGAGGCTGGAAATTCTGTTGCACTTTCTTCGATCTCGGCGGAAAGCGGAAGCACGGGAACGTTTACTCGCTGCTCGAATTGTGCTTCTAAGATCGCCTCCACGTTCTACTTAGACGGCGGATGCATTGCATCTGCTCGGTCAGCAAGCACGTCGACCACGCTTAATTTCTCCGGAGCTACCGGCACGGTTTACGCCGTCCTAGAGGAGTTTCATGGGAGCGGTTCGAATTCAGCCTTTGACGTGAGTGGTAGTCAGACTGGTGCCTGCTCTGGAGCCTCCTTGATGGGGCAGTCTTTGGCGCTGTCGGGAACTGATGATGCGGTACTACAAATGATTAGTGTGGATGTGCATGATGTTCCGGCAGTCAGTTCGCCGTATGTCCTCGATTCCACCCTGGCGTTCGCTCACGGGCTCAATCTTTCGTCCGACGCGGCGCCGACGTGGACGGCGCCGTCTGGAAACAGCACCTATTTGACCGCCGGAATAGCCTTCAAAGGAGAGTGATGACTTTGCGACGGGTGATTGGTGACTGGCGATGTGCAATCAAAAAAATCGCAAATCGCCATTTGAAGATCGTGGCACTGCCGGCGCTTGTACTTTTTTGTGCTTTTTGCCTTTTGCCTTCCACCCTCAAGGTACGCGGTTGGGACGCTTTCGTATTCGATCCCGCCCTGATTCAATTCACGGTCCCAATGGCCACCGGAGCAAATACGGTGGCACCAGTTTCCGGGACGTACACGTTTTCTCAAACGACTCAGTGTCAATCAGCTAGCGGAGTTTATACTTGCACCACTCCGTCAATGAGCGTTGGAAGCGGCGACCTCGTTCATCTCTTCTGTTTCAGCTACGGCCATAGCACATCGAATAGCTTCTCTACATCGCCATCCGTGAGTCTAACCAGCATCCTCAACCAGAGTTACGGGAGTGCGGGACCGCAGGGTACTTCGGAATACTTCGTGTCCGCGGGCGCCCAGTCCATGACGTTCACCTGCAGCACACCAAACTCCCCGGTTTCGCTCATTGTGTTGGATTATGCGTACAGCGGGACAGGAGTGACACTCGATACGGATATTGGCTCAACCCAAAACGCAACCACCGCTCTATCCAGCGGCACGTTTTCAACCACAGTTCCCGATCTCGTCGTCTTCTGCGCCGGCGATACAAACTCCCTGACTTATACAGCAGGAACGATAGGCAGCGCGACAGGCACACTACGCGGCTTTTCCAGCGGCTCGGCCTCCTCAGCGGGCAACGCGGTATGCGAGGACGCAAGTCTAAGTTCGGCACAGGGTTCCATCAAGGCGACGATGACATCATCCGGTAACGTCGGTAGTGACACTGAGATCGTGGCGGCATTCAGATAGCCAGAAGGCTCAGAGTAGAAGGCAGGAGGGAAAAACCAATAATGAGTTCAATGTTAAGAGTTCGAGAGAGTCACAGGTTCAGAATTCAGAGTCATCTAACTCGGAACTCGAAGCTTACAATGGTACTTGTAGCGCTTTCTGCCTTCTGTTTTGCGCCTCTGGCGCTTTTCGCACAGAAGCCGGCGCTTTTCTACTCCGACCTAACACAGGGTCCGGCGGGCGGAGGCGAGAACGGAAATGGCGTGTACGTGACATTGGGTGGATACAATCTGGGCCTTGGGTCAATTTCGACCGGCTCAACGACGCCACAACTCATTCAGCCTGGAGACGGTGGCGCGTGCGGAGGATCATGCTCTTCGGTCGAAGGGCGAATCTGGACGCCAAACGAGCATGAGACGCTGACGATTTCGACTTCAGGGGCAGTTTACTATCTCGCGGATAATCCGCTTGAGGTCGAAGGCGTCGGGAGCACGCTGGACGTCTCTTCAACGGCAGGCGCAGCGAACGCAAATCTCACCGTGTCAACCGCTACCACCGTGGCGAACGATTTCGTATATTCGCTCTTCAACCCGCAGGCCAATCAAAGCGAATTCGCTTCCGGATGGAGCACGATCAACGGCTGGCCTGCGATGGATGCCTACCAGGTGAAATCTACAGCGGGCACGATCTCGGCAGCATGGCCCTACGCCGGCAGTCCGGTACCTAGCGTAACAACACCTACGGACGCAAGCTCGACGATTGCCGCGAACTCTTACAGAGTTACCCTGGAATATACGGGGACTTCAGGAACGCTTTTCGCGGGCGCTACGACCCCGGTAACGATCAGCACGAGCGATGCCTATGATATTGCCGTGGCCTCGCCCGCGCCTTACGCCGGACCTGGAACCTTTGGCTCCTACGAAATATTTATCCAGACGGGAGGAAGCGGCAACTATTACTACCAGGCCACGGTCGCAGTCGGGACGAATTACACGCGCACCACTGCGCCTGCGACGTCGGGGACTTACGCGTCCATTTGGGCGGGTACATCAAACGTGGGCGGCCTGATTGCGGCGCTGGAGCCGAGCGGCACGACGGGCTATGCGAATGTCTTCGGCGTCAGTTTTTGCGTGAATTCCGGCTGCACGAGCGGCACGGTTCCCACGTTAAGCTGGTCGTCGGTTGCCGGAAATACGTGCAGCCAAATCGTTGCTCCCACGGCGGTCACCGAGAACACGCAGACATTCTATTACGCGCTGCTCTACTGTCCGGTTGCGTCGCCGGTTACAACTGGCATCACACAGGCTTCTGGCGCTCAAGTCCTGCTGGATAACACACCAGTTTCTGCCATCAAGACGTGGACCAATACCAAGATTCAATTCCAGATTCCGTCCACGGCGGCGGCCGGTCTTCATGAGATTCGCGTCGCTATTCCTGGATATGGCGTGAGTAACCCGCTGCCGTTTACGGTGACGAGCACGGGCAGCATCTACTGCGTGTCTCCTTCGGGCCTCGACACTAATCCCGGCACATTCTCCGGCGGATGCTGGCAAACATTGCCTCACGCGGCTAAGTACGCGCCGGCGAACAGCTACATTTACGACGCCGCGAACGCCACCGTCCTTGATCCTTTATCGGGATGCCACACCGCAGTCAACTGGGGGTATTTCTGTTCGGGTACCTATCACTATGCGTACCTGATGGCCTACCCCGGCACGTTCCCAATCCTCGGCGACAGCGAGTCAAGCACGACATTTCAGCCGCTTGCCGCTGGCGCTCTAGGCGTGGTTTCCGGTTTTCGCCTGATTGGGAATACCGATTCGCACGGAGGAGTTAACCTGGGCGATGGCACGAGGCTGACGGACAATGACCTGACGTGCCCCACCACCACTGCGGAATCAGGTTGCGCCCTTGCTGCAGGCAGCGCCGGCGTTGAGATACTCGGCAATTTCTTTCACGACTCGGCGACGGAGATAAACGGCGCGGGATCGAAGCTCTTCCACTCCATCTATCTCGGCGAGGGCTACTACAACGCAAACTACCAGAAGCAAGGCAGCGATCACGATGAGGTTGCCTGGAACGATTTTATCAATGAGTTCAGCGCTTACACTGTTCAAGATCATCCGACCGGCGGTTGGCCGGCGATTGGAGTCAGCATTCATGACAATTATTTCGATACGATCGGCGCTTCAGCTATTGCGCTGACCGGCATGGACACAGCCTACAGCGAGGCGAAGATCTACAACAACATCATCGCCAACGCCGGCGCTCCCCGTCCCTACAATCTCAGTACGATCGGCGGTCCGATCTGCTCGGACATCAATCTGAGCGATGCGAGCGACTTCATCACGGTCAATCGCACCCCGAGCGGGATGCTGCCGGGTCACGGCGTTTTTTCGATTTACAATAACACGATCTACCAGCCAAACCCGTTCGTGTCAGACTGCTACCTCGGGAGTAGCGACAATCAATCCGTCGTGGGAGACGGATCGAATGGACAATGGACCGCCTACGGGGCGAACTTTGATAACAACGTCATCGACGTAGGAAGTGGCCTCGGCTATTTCTCCACTGGCCAGCTTGGAACGATCACGGGCAGCAACAATCTTTATTACGGCGGCTGTGCATCGTCGTGCACGATTAGCACGCTCGCGGCGAAGGCGACCGTCAGCCAGGTGACGACCGATCCGCTTCTGAATGCGCCAGGATCGGGCAACTTTGGCCTGCAAAGCGGCAGTCCGGCGTTTGGGGCTGGGACTAGCACGCTTTCTCCGCGCCGGGACTTCATGGGTGTACGCCGCGGGAATCCGCCTTCTATTGGCGCGTTCGAAACGGCGCCGTCGAACTACGTGTCGCTGAACTGGAAGGCGTCGCCAGGCGCGATGGGCTACAACGTCTATCGCCTTGCAGGAACGTGCCCCACCGGTACGCCGACTGGGTTCTCACAAATCGGCAGCGGGCTCGCGGTGACAAATTTCCGGGACGTCGCCGTGAGTCCGGGCAGTGCCTATTGCTACTACGCGACCGCAACGAATGGTTCAACCGAGAGCGCACCATCGAACACCGGGCAAGTTAGCGTGCCGTAAGCAGCGCAGTGCAGTGCTTGCGCTTTGGCCGTGCGGCCTCTAATTCGGTGATCCCCAAAAGACCGCCGCGTTCCAAGAATTATGACCTGCGGCCTAATCCAGCTATTAATCGCTTTGCGAACAGCTCGAGCAAGAATGTTTCCTGAATGGTTAACGAACGCTCGCTCTGGTGAATTCACGCCATTTTTTGTGCAAGAGACTTCACATTCCCGGGGTGTTTCCAGCCCGAACTCGCCGCTTCGATAGCGTTGCCCTTCTATCCAACCCCATGATTTTCAGGACGATCCGCAACAGCCCGCAACGCCCACGCCGCTGAGTCCTGCTGGCATAAAAATTGCTGAACTCGGAGTTAGCAAATCAGCGCCAAAAAAAGGCGTGAAGAAGCGGGAGGGGGAAGATGCGGAGTCCTGCGCAACAAACACACGCAAAGATAACAGTGTCGCAAGTTGCAGCGCCCGGCCCGGCACCGTCCCGGGAGGGGCGTGACGCCTCGCCGGGAGCACGCCCGGCTGCTATTTGAATAAACGGTAATACCTTGAGGGGACATGAAAACAAGTGTAGTAATTCCTGCGTATAATTCCGAGCAGACAATTCTGACCGCAATCAATTCCACGCGCCGACAATCCAGGCCGCCGGAGGAGATCATTGTGGTTGACGACGGCTCGACGGACAGGACTTCTGGCTTGGTGGGCCGTGAACAACTGCTATGGGAGAAAAGTTACGAGCTCAGCCAGCCCGCGCTGAGAATTATCCACATGGGCCGTAACTGTGGCGTCTCCGCGGCGCGGAATGCCGGCATCAAGGCAGCGACGGGAGAGTTACTCGTGTTCCTGGACTCTGACGACGAACTGCACCCGGACGCGATTCGTCTCGCCGAAGGAATCATGGAGAAAGAAGAATCGGATTGGTGCGCCTGCTCGGTCAAGCGGGTACTTGAAGATCAAGTTGAGATCAAGACTGCAGGACGTCCCCCCGTCAACATGAAGACGACGATTTTGCGGGCGGACCCCTTTCGCGTTCCTTTTTTCCGCAAGGCAGCGCTTCTTCAAGTGGGAATGTACGATGCGTCTCTCAGATCGCGAGAGGACTGGAGTTGACAATCCGCATGGCGCAGTCCGGTAAAAGGCTTTCTGTGCTTAAAGAGCCTCTCTACGTTTACCAAGGCCGAGGCCTCTCCGGAAATCGCCCGCAGATGCTCGCGGCCACCGGGCGTGTTCTTAGGAAACACCTAAGAGCGCGAGCCATCTCCGGAGACTTAGAGTCAAGACGGGCTTACGCTGATGAATGCTGGCGTCTCGCTCGCTCCTGGCTGCGTGACGGCAAGAGCAAACTCCGGTGCCTGCGATGGGCTGCCGAGAGCCTCCGTTTCTCATTCGATGTCGAAAAGCTGATTCACCCCGTCCTGTTTCAGGCCAGACGGTTCAGTCCTGCTCCATGGCGGTCGAGCCGGCTGAGGGGTATGGACCTTCGGAGGTGAGCGCAAGAAATGATTCGTGAAATGCAAGCCGATTTCGCAAGGTATCGCAACCACGGCAGTTCTTGGGTCCGGGCGCCGAGAAACCCCGCGGTGTGGGCGGTGATCTGGTACCGTTTCGGCCACTGGGTGTACAAGGAAGGCTCACCCCGCCTGATGGCGGCATAAAGCCGCCTCTACCTCAAACTCACACGCTGCCCATGCTCGCCAAGGCTTGAATGGACGGCACCGTCCGCTATAATTACAGCGGAGGTCGTAGATTAGCGAAATTTGCGGCCGCGAAGGAGATCAGATGCGAGTGGGAGAGTGGGTGCTTGTTCGATTCTCTAGAGACCCCGCTCACTGCGTTCGCGACGGAGATCATGAGTGGAGTGTCGGGACCGCCTTGTCGCTACTTCGCAGGGTTTACCCGAATTTTTTAGACCTCATTCGCGGAAAGTCCGTCCTGGATTTCGGCTGCGGTTTCGGGTATCAATCGGTTGCTTTGGCCCTCAGCGGCGCGCGCTACGTGCTGGGGATTGACCTCAGCGATGACAAGATCGGCAAGGCCAAGGCGCTCGCCGAAAAGCTTGGCGTGGCGGAAAGAGTTGAGTTTGGCCGGGATGTGCCGCGCGAACGCTTAGGCACTTTTGACGCGGTGATTTCCCAAAACAGCATGGAGCACTTCCCGAGTCCCGATGACGAGCTCAGGAAGATGAGGTCGGCCGTCAGTCGGAACGGCGCTATCCTGGTTACCTTCGGCCCTCCGTGGTTCGCTCCTTACGGATCACACATGCAATTCTTCACGAACCTTCCTTGGGTGAACCTCTTATTCAGCGAGGACACCGTAATGCGGGTGAGAGCACGGTACCGGAGTGATGGTGCCACCCGATACGAAGAAGTTGAAGGCGGGCTCAACCGCATGTCTCTGGCCAAGTTCGAACGGCTCGTCCGCTCCTGCCACACGAGAATTGTCTATCGCAAATACGAAGCCGTGAAACGGATGGATTGGCTCACGAAAGTTCCCGTCGCGAGAGAGCTGCTCACGAACCACGCCTCGTTTATTTTATCCCTCGCGTAAATCGGCGCGGATCATGTTCGCTCAGAATTCGCGCCGTGTCTCGGAAGCGCGTGGGCAACTACCGGGGACGAGGCTGCAAGACCGGCGGGTAGAGAGTCTGGCTTGCCGGCGCCGAAGGGTCTGGAACCTGGTAGGCTCCCAGATCGTAAGGTTTGTCCCGAGGCCGCAGGATTCCGTCCCGACCGGTCGGGACTCCGGTGTTTACACCTGCACCAATGGCCGGGCTGCCAGGCATCAGGTGAAAATCGCGAGCGGCTCGATCGACGAAGTGAGGCGGGCGGAGAATGTTGTTCGCCGTAAAAGACGGCGCGGCCTGCACTCGGCTTCCAGACCACAGGTTGTTGGTTCCGTTGATATTCTTGACCGATGTACTCAGCGAGTAATACGCCTCATTCGGTCGTTGCGCGATGATGTTGTTGACGAGCTTCATGATGAGGTTTGGCGCCCAGTTGTTAGCCGCGAGGGCGCCGGCAGTGCTGGCGCTAATCCCCGGCTGGCCGACCCCCGAGCCGTTGTTGTACAGCGTGTTGTTGTAAACGAGGATGTCGCCCGCTCCGGGCTTGCCTCGATTCGTCATTCCGGCGCTGTAGATGGCCGCGTAGCTGGCGGTCCCGTCAGGTGGCATTGGGCCTTTACCGGTGTTGTAGATGATGTTGTTGTAGACCTCGACCGGGCCCTTGGAAGGATCCACTGTGGCCAAGTTGATCCCGTCGCACGGATTATCGTGGATGATGTTGTCGTGGATAAAGATGCCGTATTGGTCGTAGCCGGTGCGAGCATTGACCGGGGACGAATGAAATTGAATAGCGCGGCAACTCTTATCCGGCCCGATCGTGTTCCAGCCAATGTCGATGTCGTTGGAATCCGTGGTGGCATAAACAGAGTGGTACATTTTCGAGCACGGCGCCAGGGCGCACACATCGTGGACGTTGTTGCCGAAAAGCTTTACATCGGTAGCCTGCGACATGAGAACGCATCCGACGTAGCCGTCTCCGCGAGGGCAGGAGATGTCATTGTTTACAAGACGGTCGTGGCTCCATAATTGAACAGCGATGGCAACAGAGCGGAGCTTAAATCCCGCCAGAACCCAGTAAGCCGCTAGCAGGCGAACCCCGTAATAGCCCTTGTTCGGATTTCCAACCGTCACCGTGGCGCCGGGATAGGCAACGAAGGCGATCGGGTCCGAAGGTGTGGCGGAGTGCGCGCCGCCTCCGTTCCAGTCCCTGACGGTGAGAGACTCGCCCTGGCTGCTGTAAGCCCGAGGGTCGTTTCCGGCTTCAGACACCCCGTCTTCGGCGTAAGTAATGTCTCCCGCCTTCATTGCGCTGCGGGCGCGGTAGAGCGAGGCCCAGCAACCCTGGGCGAATGTCCCGTTGTTCCTGTCGCTTCCGGAAGTTGACACGCAAAAGATGCGGCCAGGCCTTATCGTGAACGGGATTCCGTTACTCTCCACTGATCCGCCTTGCGCGTGAACAACGATCAGGCCAGAGCGGGCGGAAGAGCTAAGCTGAAAGGTAATCCGCGAGTCAGTCCAAATGGGATAACTCGACGCTGTTTGGCCCCCAACCGTCACATAAGAATTGCCCTGCGAGGCTCCGAACCGTTTGCCGCGAATGGTCACATAAGCTCCTTGGCCGTTTTGGCCGCCGATGTTAGGGCCGCTGGTTATATCGCTGAAGAAGATGTGAGGGGAAAGCGGCGCTGAGGAAGGGGACGCGAACCAGCCAGTCGTCCACAACACGATGAGCGAGCAGGATAAGCAAATTACCCATAATCTCCGCATTAAACCAGCCTCCGTACGACGACGCGATGACGCTTCGCACAACGTCCTAGATGATCAACTCTCAAGAAAGTCAAAGAAACGGCCACGGTCGGTTCGCCATGAAGCGTTGTGGCTCGGCTCACAGCCACTCGGACGCGAGTAAAAATGCGAATATAGCATTGCCGCGAAGCGGCTCGCAACTTGACCTCATGTATCTAATGTGCCGATCAGCATTTTTTGTCGCATGATCAGAACTGACAAGCTGTCGGGTGACGTGGTTATGCCCTATTCCGGTAAGAACCTCGTCGGACCTGCGGAGGCATGTACTATAATATTGATTTTGACGGTCGCTGGGGGCAAAGCCAAGGAGGGTGCCGCTCGCGGCTCCAAAGGGAAGCGAGAGAGCCGAAGTAGGGAAGTGAGGCGATGCTCTCCGCATCTCTAAGTGGAATGAAACTCACTCGTCGTAATCTGCTTACTTCTTCCGCCCTGCTTCTTGGCGACAAGCTCCTCGAGGCTCTTTCTACACCGCTTGCCGAATGGGGCCACGCGGTGCGCCTGCAAGCCGCGCAGTTGCCTGCCGGAGGCCAACCCGAGTCTTCGCCGGTTATCTTTGTCGATGTAGCCAAGCAAGCTGGAGTCACGGTGGAGAACGTCTGGGGTGGAGTTCACCACAAGAAATATATCGTCGAAACCAAGGGCAGCGGCATCGCCTTTTTCGATTACGACCAGGACGGCTGGCTGGATATTTACGTTACGAATGGAACGCGGCTCAAGCAGTTTGCTCCCGGCCAGCCGCTTCCCAGCTTGAAGGACAACGATTACTTACAGCGGCTTGATGTTCAGTGGCCTCCCGGCAAAGCGCCACACACGCACCTCCTCAAGAATAACCGGGACGGGACGTTCACGGACGTCACAGAAAAGTCCGGCCTTGGTCGTCATGGCTGGCAAACGGGCGTCTGCGTGGGCGACTACGATAATGACGGCTGGGATGATATATTCCTGAACTTTTGGGGTCACAGCCTCCTCTTCCACAACAACGGCGACGGCACGTTTACGGACGTCACCCGCAAAGCGGGCTTGTGGCAGGACAAGGTACGATGGGGGTCAGGGTGCTGTTTCCTGGATTACGACCGCGACGGTCATCTCGACCTCTTCGTCGCGCACTATATCCGTTTCGACATCAGCGAAGTGCCCGCGCCCGGGCAGACGGGTTATTGCCAGTGGAAGGGTATTCCCGTAATGTGCGGACCCCGTGGGCTGCCTGGCGGCTTCAACCAGCTTTACCATAACAACGGCAACGGCACGTTTGCCGAAGTCACCGAAAAGGCCGGGATTCTGAAGCCCGGTCCGCGCTACTCGATCACTCCCGTCGCCTACGACTTTGACAACGACGGCTGGCCGGATATTTACGTTGCCGTCGATTCCGAGCCTAGCATCCTTTTCCATAACAACCACGACGGAACGTTTACGGATGTGGGCGTCATGGCCGGCGTCGGCTACAACGAAGATGGCCAGGAGCAGGCTGGGATGGGCGTGGGCGTGGCAGACTACGATTGCGACGGCAACCTCGACATTTTCAAAACCAACTTTTCCGACGACACGCCGGATCTTTATCATAACGATGGCGACGGCTCGTTCACGGACGTCACCTTCGTCTCCGGCCTCGGCGTAAACACTCAATACGTCTGCTGGGGATGCGGCTTCATGGATTATGACAACGATGGCTGGCCGGATATTTTCCAAGTGAACGGCCAGGTCTACCCCAGCATCGATCGGTACCATCTCGACCAGACGTTCATGGAACCGCGTCTGGTGTATCACAATTTGGGTAACGGGAAATTCAAGGACGTTTCGAAGATGATGGGGCCGGGAGTGAATGCACGCCACTCAAGCCGCGGCTGCGCGTTCGGTGACTACGATAACGACGGAGACGTCGATGTGCTGGTGCTGAACATGAATCAGATTCCGTCGCTGCTCCGCAACGAGGGCGGGAACAAGCAGAATTGGATCAAACTGAAGCTTATCGGAACGCATTGCAACCGCACCGCCATCGGCGCTCGGGCCTGGGTCGTAACCGGCAAGCATCGACAGATGAACGAGGTCGCCAGCGGCGGCAGCGTGATGTCACAAAGCGATTTGCGCCTGCACTTCGGTATCGGCCAGGCGCAACGAGTTGATCTCGTTGAAGTCAAGTGGCCGACCACTTGGAAGATCGAACGCTTTCCGAACCTCCCGGCCAACCGAATTATCACCATTAAAGAAGGTGCAGGCATTATCAAGACCAGTAAGCAGTAGGCGGGAGGTAATGAGGATTACAGATTACATTGACTCCCAATGTTGTAGCGGCGGCGTCTCGCCGCCGGTAGGTCGGCGCTCAGAGAGCGCCGCGTCGGAAAACATTGTCACTATGATATGAAAACCCCGGTAGTAGGCAGAAAGCGAAAAACCAGCGGCTTGTTGCCTCCTCTTGTTTTCTGCCTTGTGTTTACTGGTGAATGATTTCCGTTCCCGGCGGGGGCACAAATACAAAAAGCGAGGGGTTGATCGGTTTATTCCGTTCGATGTGGGTAAAGGTGAACTGCATTGTGCTGTTGTCCGGGTAGAAAATCACCAGCCGTCGCACGTTGTAGTCCGGCGTCAGCTCGATCAGGCAGCTTCGATAGTCCTTCCGGTACTTCGCCTTCGGGTAGCCGCGGATCACGCGGTCACCGGGAGCGGCATGGAGCGATTGGTCCGCGAACTTCACGCGCGAGAAGACGCGGCTGAGCGGCAAGTGGGAGACCAGAATGTCCAATGGCACACGCGCGTCCTGAACTTCGCGTATGGAAGAAATGGTGAGTTGTTTTTCTTCCGGGACGTAAAAGTAAGTTCTCCGGCCGTCGCTGAGAAAGATTTTCTCCTCGGGTTTGGAGTAAACCCAGCGCATCTTGCCCGACGGGGCAAGGTAAACCTTTCCGGATTCGACCCTACTCGTCCCCCAAGCGAAAGAAGACTGCGTGAAGTCGGCTTGCAGAGTGCGCAGATTTCCGTAAGTTCTCTCAAAGCGGCGGACGTAGGTATGGATGGAGACCGAAGCGTCCGCGGCGCATGCACTGGCGGCCGCGCCGAGGATCATGCAGAGCGCCGTCATCAGGCGAGCCATCCGCATTTTGGAAGAAATTACGCGTATCATCGGGCAAGCCAAAAATTAAAAGTCAACGGTAAGAAGTCAAAAACAAAGGGCATCTAACCACATCAACCTCAACCTTTGACATTTGTTTTTTGCTTTTTGCCTTTCTCTTTTGCCGTTTTGTGTTGCTTGGGCGCGGTTGTTTTTGCCGTCAGGGCTTGGAGCGCCGCGTGCGCCGCAACGTTCTTGGGGTCAGTCTCAAGCCCCGCCCGGTATTGTTGGGCTGCTTGCTCAGCTTGCCCGCGCTTGGCGAGGATTGCACCCAATCCAAAGTGTGCGACGCTGTCATAACTGTTCAGCGATAACGCCTGCCTGAACATCCGCGTGGCCTCATCAAAACGGCCACAGCGCGAGTCGATCTTGCCCAGTTCGTCGAGCGCGAACACATTCCGCTCGCTGCGGGCGGAGAGGCGAAACTGCCGGGCTGCGGGGTCTGCCTCCTTCATCTGTAAATAAAGCTTTCCCAATTCATTGTGCGCCCGAACGTTCAGCGGAGCAAGCATTGTGGCTGCTCTCAATTGCAGTTTTGCCCGTTGTTGCTGACCCATTTTGGCGTAGGTTTCTCCCAAGTTGAGGTGCGGATCGGTGTAAGCGGGCTTCAGCAGCATGGCGCGATGGAAATAGCTCACCGCCTGCGCGAAATCTTTCTCGCGCTGATAGAGTAGACCAAGATTGTTGAGTAGCACCGCGTTCTCGGGATGAATCGAGTACGCATCCATCCATTCACGCCGCGCGGCGTCCATGCGGCCCTGGTTCCAGTAAGTCGCGCCGAGGTTGTTGAGAATTTCGTAGGCCTCCGGCTGCTGCGTGACGGTTCGCGTGTACAGCCGGACGTCATTCCGCCAGTCGCGGTTGCGGGTGACGATGCGGGTTACACACAGAAGGAGAATTCCCGCGAAGGCTGCTGCCGCCGCCCAGCGGGCGCGCCTGAAGCCTTCCTGCGCTCTGTCCCAAATCCTGACTGCACACCAGCCAAAAACCCAGGCGAGTCCCACCGAGGGCAGGTAAAGATAGCGCTCTGCGAAAACGTTGGCGGCCATCCACCGCGCGTTGAGCACCGGCAAAAGCGTCGCAAAAAACCAGATGAACCCAAAGGATATGGCGCGATCCCGCTTCCGCAGTCCTAAAAACGCCGCTGCCGCAAGCAGACAGGCCGCGAACCCCGCGAGCGCGCGACCACCGAGCGCGCTGCGGCTGACATGGAAAACATAAAACGCGCACAGGGTGCGCGGCCAGAGCATTTTCTCAAAATAGTGCCCGGTGAGCGCAAACCCTGAATAGACAGCTTGCGGCCAAGGGAGCGCCGGCATCTGGTTCACTGGCGCAAGCGCTCCCAGAAGCTGGACGCGAATGATGAGATATGCGACCGCCATGATCCACAGCAGGCGGTAGCGCGCGAGCTTCTGCCTCCAATTCGTCACGTCTCGGTCGTCTCGGTACGCGTGCTCGTAAATGGTGGCCAGGAGCGGAAGCGTGAGCGCCTGCTCCTTTGAAAGAAGCGCCAGCGCGAAGCACCCAGCGCACGCCGCCACAGCCCGGCCGGAACTTCTCCCGTCTGGGAGCGCGATCTTGAGAAAAAAGAAAAAGGTGAGCAGATAGAAGAACGTCACTTCCACGTCGGTGACCGCCGCGATCCACGCAACCGATTCGGTGTGGATGGGATGTAGTGCAAAAATGAGCGCCGCGGCAAAGGCAAGGCCGCGGTGCCCGTTGAACAGCGCGAGGCTCAACGCGAACAAGGCGCACACAACGCCCGCGTGGAGGACGATGTTAACCAGGTGGAATCCGAACGCTACCTTCCCGAAGACCTGATAACAGAGGAGGTAGCCGAACGTCATGAGAGGCCGGTAGTAATTCGTAACTCCTTGCTGGCCAACGTAAGACCACACACTCGATCCAAAGATTTGTCGCAGGTGACGGAAATTTACGATGTAGGGATTATTCAGGACCTGCGTCATGTCGTCGTAGACAAACGCGTTGAAGAGCGTGTTCAAGTAGGGCAGCACCGCGGCGAGGGCCAGCAGGCCGACCAGCGCTTGGTCGGACAACTTTGGGGCCGAAGACGCCGCATTTGCCGCTCGACGAAGGTTCATGGTGCTGGACCCTCCCCGCTCTGACCCCGCAGCTTGGCGAGAGCGGCCCGTGCATTTCGAGCATTGGGATCGAGCTTTAGCCCGGCTTCATATTCGTGGATGGCCTGTGCCTTACGGCCGGACGTACTGTAAAGATTGCCAAGCAGAAAATAGGGACGGCTGTCGGAGGGAGCTAATTTCCGCGCTGCTTTGAGATCGCGCTCGACCTCAGCAATCTTGCCGCGCACGTCGGCCACGACCGCCAGCCCCAGGTAGGCGCTTAACGTGGGCACCGACCGGATTGAGGCAAGGTAATGGCGCTTGGCAAGCTCGAACTTACCTTCGTTGAAATACAAGTCTCCGAGGCGTAACTGAGCCTTCGCGTCCAGCGGCGCGAGCCGGACGGCCGCTTGGAACGCTTGTTCGGCCTGCGGCAGCATATGCATTTTCCGGTAGGCGTCGCCGAGTCCTGTGTACGCGTCAACATCTTTTGGCTGCTGCGCCAAAGCTCGCCGGAAAAAGACCACCGCTTCGCGGTAGCGCTTCTGGCGAATGCGCAGCAGCCCGAGGTTATCCAGCACCCACGTGCCCCCGGGACGCAGAGCCAAGGCTTCTTCCCACTGTGTGCCCGCGTCCTTCCAGTCTCCAATCTGCCAATAGTAGACTCCAAGGTTATTGTGCATGGTCGCAGCGCGGGGAGAGGTGGCGAGCGTTGCCGTGTAAAAGGTGAGGTCATTTTTCCAGTCGCGGTTGCGGGTCACAATGCGCGCCACACATAGTACCGTCGCGGCCACGAACACTGTTGCTAAGGCCGCGCGCCGCTGAAGCGTCGCCGAACCACCCTTTGATCCCCTCCTTAGCAAGGAGGGGAGCCGAAGGCGGGGTGGTTCTGACGGGACGGGTGGCGCGGCCTCAGCCCGCGCCGCGCCGCGCCACAAGCGGCACAGAAGCCATCCCGCAATCCAACACAGGCCCGCGGAGGGCAGATACAGATAACGCTCCGCTAGCACGTTCGGGGGCATCCACCGGGCGTTCAGCACCGGAGCCAGCGTCGCGAAAAACCAAATGAAGCCAAAGGCAAGCCAGCGCTCGCGCTGCCACAGATAGACTGCGATCGCGGTGCACGCTGCCAGGGCCAGCGTGCCCGTGAGGATGCGCGGCAAGAGTGCCGCGAGATCGCGCGGAAACAGGTGATACGCGGACAGGTGTGCGGGCCAGAGCATCTCGCCAAGATATTCGCCTACCAACGCGACCGCAGAGAGCATCACGCCGTCAAATTGCATCTGTGGCCGGTGAACGACAGCCGCAAACGATCCAAGCAGGTGAGTGCGAAGCCACACGTAGACTGCCAGCAGCAACCAAAGCAGTCCGTAACGTATCAGCTTCACTCGCCACGACGTCGCGGCGCGGTCAGGACGCAGGGCGTGTTCGTAGATCGTGGCCAGCAAGGGGAACACGGCCGCCGGCTCTTTCGAGAGGAGCGCGAGGACAAAGCTGAGGGCGGCACCGGCTTCTGTGAGCACCGCGCGAAATCCAGCGGTGTTTTCAAGCCGGAGATAAAGCCAAAAAGCCAGCAGAAAGAAAAAAGCCAGCTCCAAGTCCGTCACCGCCGCAATCCAATCCACCGCCTCGGTGTGGATGGGATGAAGAGCGAACACGGCGGCGGTTGCAAACGCAACAACTCTGTCCGTAAACAGGCGTCGTGTGACCACGAACAGCAAGCAAACCACGCCCACATTCAACGCGAGGCTGATCAGATGAAACGCCCACGCCCGATAGCCGAAAACCGCGTGGCAGAGCAGGTATCCCATCGTCATGACTGGGCGATAGTAGTTCGTGCGTCCGCGAGCGCCGCCCGCAAAAGACCAGACCGTGGTCGTGAAGATCGCCTTCAGGTGGCGAAAACCACGAATGTAAGGATTCATCAGGACTTGAGTATCGTCGTCGTAAACGAATCCGTTGGCGAGGATATTGAGATAGGGAAGCGAGGCGATGACGACCAGAAGGAGCACCAGCATTCCGTCTCCGCGTTTGAAGGCGTTTTCCCACGGCCGGCTACGGGGAGAACGCGCCGGTGAGTCAGCGGGCGTCCTGTCCAGCGCACTGCTCACGATTGGTCCTCCACAGTGAAACCGTGGCTCTTTCTTGGAGTCCTTCTGGTTGAACTCCCCAAACCCGCTTCCGTCCACCTCGACATTTGAATCAATAGTCGCCCTGAACGACCAGCCGCAAGCTGCCTCGCAACGCGCGAACAAAAGCAGATTCCTCGATGTGCTCGGAATGACGTCATTCCGAGTCCGTCGCAAGATGGACGAGGAATCCGCTTTTGGCCGCACCCAATGGTCTCAACATGTTTAATGTCAAATTAGTATTACATGCACGCGGCGAGTTTGTCAGGAAGCGCTGAGACGAAGGTTGAGATAGAATAAGAGCCCATGCACTACATCCTCTTCTACGAAACTGCCCAGGACTACATGACCCGGCGCGCGGCCTTCCGCGCTGAGCACCTGAAGAAAATCCGCCAGGCGTATGAAAGCGGCGAAGTGGTGCTTGCCGGCGCCCTTGCCGATCCTCCCGATCAGGCGATCATCGTTTTTCGCGGGCGCAATCAAGCCGAAAAGTTCGCTCAGACCGATCCATACGTGCTCAACGGACTCATTCGCACTTGGCGAGTGCGCCCTTGGAACACGGTGATCGGAGATGGCGCCGAATTGCCCACTACTCCGGGGAAAACCAGTACCAGGTAAAGCTCAGGCTCATCATTTTCCCCTCATCGCGCACGATAGATGACGAATCCGCCCAGCGCCATTAAGATCGAGGCGTAGCCAAAGGCGAAGACGGGAGAGACGGCTGTCCACAGCGTGCCAACGACGGCGCTGGCCGCGAGATCTCCAACGCCGTTTACCGTCCCAAGCACGCCGAAAGCGGTGCCGCGAATTTCATTGCTGATCACGAGGTCCGCCGTAAGGGCGCCTTCAAGCGCGTCCACAACGGCAATGGAAAATCCGCTCAAGGAAAAAAGCGCCAGAAGGTAGACGACCGTGTCCAGCTTCCACAAGAATGCTCCAAGAAAGCCTAGCGCCGAAAGCGCGCCGGAAAGATAGCCGATCGATAACAATCCGCGCCTTCCCATTCGGTCGGAAAGAGCACCAACGGGATAGGAAGCCGCTGCGCAAACTACGTTGTGGCCTACGTATAAGAATCCCGCAATTTCTGCGGCGTGCGCGAAGCCGTACCGGGCGGTGAGCAACTGCGTGGCGGCGAGAATCATGAGCGTCCTGGCAAAATCACCAATGCCGAAGATTCCCACACCCCAAAGAAAACGGCGAAATGACGCGGGCAAAGCTCGCATCGCCATCCACAACTTCGCCTCCGAAGGAACATCGCGCTCCTCGCGGACCAGGAAGGCGAAAGCGAATCCCGAGCCCAGTCCCGGAACGAGCGTCAGCAAAAAGGTGATCCGGAAAGGCTCGGAAGGATCGCTGGTACGCGAATGAAGAAACGCCAGCAGCGAGACCCCAAGGAGAGGACCAATAATGGCGCCTATCGTGTCCCCTGCGCGGTGAAAGCCGAACGCTTTGCCACGAGATTCGGCGGGAACTGAATTTGCCAGCATGGCATCGCGCAGCGGACCACGCACTCCTCTGCCAAACCAAGCCAAGGTTCGGCCCACAAGCACCAGCGGCCACCCGTGGGCAAGGGCAAACAGGGCCTTCGAGGCGCCGGTCAGAAAATAGCCTCCGACCGTAATGGGTTTGCGATGTCCAAGGCGGTCGGAAATCCAACCCGACCCGAGCTTCGTGAAACTCGCGGTTGAATCGGCCACGCCCTCGATGAATCCTAAGATCGCCGGGGAAATGCCGAGGACAGCAAGAAAACCGGGAAGAACAGCCGTCGCCATTTCATGACCGGCATCCGAGAGGAGGCTTGTAATGCTCATCCCCACTACGTTGCGATTCAGCCATGTTTCCTGCCTCTTCGAGATGGTTTCAGACTTCATAATGTTAAGGCTTTCGGGGTTTGAAAAGGTTGAAGAGGTTCTGAAGCATCTGGGGCGCCTGATTCGGGCTCGTAGCGTGCTGGTGGCTGATATTGAAGTGCGGCACGAGACTGAAGACAGGCTTCGCGAGCGTTCCATGGATGGCGAAGGAGAACGTCAGCTTGCCTCCGCTTAATCGGGCGCCGGAAATTTGAGCCAGAATGTTAGTGAGCGAGTTGATGCGGGCGGGAATGGCCGCCGTGCCGTGGTAGTCAAGCCGGCCGGGGCCAGCCAGCAAGGCACTACCGGAAACGTTCGCGTTCAGCGCGACGCCGGAGAGTTGGATGCTGGGCGTCGTGAGGATGTCGTCCGCAAGTCGCCAGTGGGCCACAATGGACGAGAAGGAGGAAATTTTGCCTGATGAAGGCCCGAGCTGCGCCACGCGAGCCAACTGGAGCAGAGTGGGGCTAACTTTGAGACGCGGAAACCGCCCGTTGCGGATCACCACCTCGCCCTCACCTTGCTTGTCGGCCCACGGATCAGTTGCGGAGGATGAAGTCCCTGACAGAGTGAGCTTACCGTCCAGGGTTCCCGTCATTTTTCCTTGCCAGGCTGGCAATTGCGTCAGGAGTTTTGCCACGTCCACGCCGCTAAACGTAGCCTGCGTTTTATAGCGATTGCCTGTCTTCGCCAGGTCAACGCTAATTGCCGCTGTTCCCTTTCCTTTGCAAAGTCGAAACCGGATCGGATTCAGGATGACCTGCTCCGGAGAAGCCTCCACACCGGATCTCACGTCAGTCAACTCGATTCCTCCGTAACCCAAGTTCGCGATGGCCAGCTTGCCCGTGGCTCGGCTCGCGAGCAGACCAGAAGCGCCCGCCGCTCCTCCCGCTTTCGCGCCCTCTCCCGGTGCCAACCAGCCTGAGAGCAGAATGTGCTGGATTTGGGCGGAGATTCCACTGGCGATCACAGCGGGGGATGGATGTCCGGTCGAGTGCGGAATCATGGTCAAGCTCCCACCCTTGATACCTAACCTGGAAACTTTGCGGAGTTGAAACAGGGGCTGATTCCCGTGATCCGGGCTAGGATGAGACGAACTTGACGGATCTTGGCTACTATCCAGAGTATCCAAAGTTAGTGTATCAGGGCACGGCTTCAGCCGTGCCGCGTAGCGCCTCTCCTGCAACGTCCTCACCCCCGTCCCCTCTCCCGCCGAGCGGGAGTGGGGGGACCGCAAAGCGATAGGTGAGAGCGCAAGCGGAGAGAGGGGCATGGGGTAAGGGGCGAGCCTTCTGGCACGGCTGAAGCCGTGTCCTGATGCAACGCCAACCTCGGTCGCACAATCATTTGCGTCGCGCTGCATAGAAGGCGGCGCCATTTCGTAATTCGACTTTCCCTGTGAATCGGAGAGCAAGCTCAATACCGGATCTTCGAGGTCCAGTGCCCGAATGACGATCTGCCTGTGCCAGAGCGCGTCGAGGTCCAAGCGGGCGCGAATTCGCTTGACCGATAGCCAATTACCCTCCGGAAAATCGGGAGGGTTGCCAATGGCGAAGCCATCGACCTGGATGCTGAGGGTAGGGAAGGCAGCCAGACGCAGTCGCTGGATTTCCACTCGTCTGCCCGTTCTCTGCTCCAACAGCGAGATCACCTCGGAGCGATAACGGTCAACCTTGAAAATCCTGGGTGCGACGATCGCCACGACGGCGAATGTGGCAAAGAGCAGCAAAAGGATGCCCAGAGCAACTCTGAGGCGTTTGGAAATGGCGTTCTCTTGCAATGACGGAGGAATCTGGTTGTTCGGCTCAGGGCTCATCGGTCTAAAGTCATTATAAGAAACTCTGCTGAAATCTTCCGGAACTGCCGATAATATTGGCGACGAGGCTGGCGGGTTTCGTGTCTAGGCAGGGTACGAGGCTTGATTTCACCGTTGTGGGGGCCTAGATTAGGGGTTGATGATATGTTATTGAACAGGAAGGAAATCATGAAAGCCCTTGCTGTGCTGGGAATCGCAACGATGGCGACGGCCTGGCTGTTCGGCGCACAAGCCGATCAAGCTCAGGCAGTCGAGCAGGCTCTTCATCCTCCCTCTCTCGCCGAAGTAGCCCGGAAGACGCGCGAAGAGAGTGCAAAGCTACCGCCTGGAGCGGCGCCTCTCTACACGAACAGTAACCTACCCACTCAAGGTAGCCTGAGCTCAGTCGGCCTGAACCCGATTGGGCCGAACGTTCATCCTGGAGAAAGTCCGGAAGGGGCGTTTGGCGAAAAGCCAAGCCCGGAGTTGGTTCAAAAGGGAGCATATCTGCAGCACAAGTTAGACGTAGCCCGGCAGCGTCTGACCATGGACCAGCGCGAGTTGTCCGTCCTCCAGCAGCAACTGAGCCAGAACCAGATGCAGTATTACCCGAACCCTTACAAAAGCATGATGCAGCAATATACGCGGTCCAACATCAATAAGAAGACGACGGCAATCAATCAAAAGAAACAGGAGGTCGCGGACGATGAGCAAGCCGTCGAGAATTTGCAAGCGCAACTCCGCGACGTCCAGCAGCAGCTCACGCTGACTGGAAGCGCGGCCATCGGAGGCGTGCCGGCTTCGCAAAGCGTGATCCCTCCAGGCGTCAGGCCGGGCACGCGGGCTTATTGGCACGCGCGGTTTCAGGCGGCGCGACAGGCCCTTTCCACCGCAAACGAACAGGAGCGGCTGACGGGAGAAGAAATAAGCCTCCTCAAGCTCCAGCAGCTACGAGTTCTGGACCCGAATAAACGAACTCAAATTGCCGCAAGCCTGCTCGCGAAGGAACGGCAAGAACAGTCCGCCGAACAAGCTGTGCAAAAGGCCCAGGTAGACTTCGAACAACTTCAGGAAGAGTTCAGGGCCAGCGGCGCGCCCGGCGAATGGGCTCAATAAAGCTGCTCCGCAGCCAGCCGCCATAAACCGAAGATCCAAGACTCCTGTCGCCTGTCGTGGTCTCGTAGCTTGGCCAAGCAATCACGTTGATTTGTAGCGCCGCCATTTTAGCCCCACTTTGACAACTGGAGCCGAAGTTCTCGGCAAGTGATTGATTTCACGTTCGGGCTCACGAAAGGTCTTCACTACACGGCTGCCGCCTCCGCGACATATTTTGCCCCGTCCAGGATTATCCTGGGAACTGGTTGACCAGGTAAACGCAGGCGCAACGGGTGGAGCAACATCCGCTGGTCCTCTTCCGGCTGCGTGTAGCGCGGCAGGATCGGCAGCCGGGCGCCCGGGGCCGCAAGCGCTCGCGCCGCTTGAAGTATATGCAGTAGGCGAGGAACGACACAAAGATGTGCGCCTCGATACGCGAGTCCTTCTGGTGGTAAATGGGCCGGATGGCCAAATCGCTTCTCAGGGCGCGGAAGACCGATTCGATCTCGGCGAGCCGAACGTAATATTGCCAAAGCAGCGTCGGATCTTCCCCAGAAAGATTCGAGCGCAGCAGATAATGGCCTTCGCTGCGGCCTCCTTGCCGCAGCCTGTCCTTGCGAAGGGTAAAAGTGAACGTCTCCGCCTCGACCGCTTCTTCTCCCGTGGGCACTCGGATTTCTACCAGGCGATAGGCGCGAACGGCCTCAGTTCGCGCCGCGCCGATCAAGGGCGTAGGTCTACACTACAACGCCTCAACAGCACATCCCTTCTGAAGGCAAGGAACTTACAAGCGTGAAACGGCACGAAATCGGCTATACCGTTGGACGGTTGTCAAAGCCTCGCTAAGTGCGGACTGAGAACTGCGTCAGGCACGCCCTCTCAACCCATCGATTGAAAAACTGCCGCCGCCGTTTGCGCAAAGGAAAAGAAACACGAAGCAGAACAGAACCGCCAACTCGCCGTGGTTGAGAAAGGGCAGCCATCCGTAGTGCGCGTGCACCGTCCAGTAGGCTACCGCCATTTCGCCCGAAAGCACAAAAGCCACGGGGCGCGTGAAAAAGCCGGTCAGGATGGCAATTCCTCCGAAGAACTCCAGGACGCCGGCAAGGCCCAAAAGAGAAAATAGCGGCGCAGGGTGCCGAGCGAACAATCCAAAGAGTTTTTGCGCACCATGCGGAATGAACAGAAATCCCGTCACGATTCGAAGGAGATTAAGCGTGATCTCCTTCCAGGCACTCCCGGCTCTGCTGCTCATCAAACCGCCTCTTTTAAGGAAATCGAAGGAATGGCTCCTCGGGCAGGACTCGAACCTGCAACCCTTCGGTTAACAGCCGAATGCTCTACCATTGAGCTACCGAGGAATGGGTGAATGCTGGAAGGTGGTAGTGAAGCGGGCTAGTCAGCCGTGCAAGGGCCCAGGAAACATGCCTTCTTGTCCTCCCGCTCTCACAAAGCAACGGCCGCACAGTTCTGCGCGCTACATCCTGGTGATCTCGCGACTCAGGAGCCACCTCAAATTTTCCGTCTCAAGCAAAGAAATGCTATGGATTCTTCTGCTCGGGAGGTTTGGGATTCTCCGTTGCGCCTATCCCGCCACGAATCGCTTCTTTGAACTCACGGATGCCCTTGCCCAACCCCCGACCGAGGTCAGGCAGTTTGCCCGGTCCAAAGATAATCAACACGATGAGCAAGATAAAAACGATATGGGTTGGTTCGAATAAACCATCCATACAGCGCTCCTCAAGCTGAGGGATTCTTCTGCTCAGGGGGCTTGGGATTCTCCGTTGAGCCCAAGCCGCCACGGATCGCATCCTTGAACTCGCGGATACCCTTGCCCAATCCCCGACCGAGGTCAGGCAGCTTGCCTGGTCCAAAGATAATCAGCACAATGAGCAAAATAAAAAGCAGATGCACCGGCTGAAATAAACCGTCCATCAGCACTCCTCCTCTGGCCGGGAGCAATACTCCTCAGCTTTCTAATCTTACTACTATGGGGCGGGAACAACAAGCAAACCCCACTTTCGTAACCGGCCGTGTCTTCACCTGAGAGTGGCACCGGCCTTCAGGCCGACACCTGACGAGCTAAAACTCGGCGCTATCCCTGAAATCAGGGCACTACCTCGTCCCCCGCCCACCCCCCATTTATTTCGGGCGCTTAAATACCATACGTGCTGACTCTCGGGCTGTCAACGTCATTATTCATACAACATGACGGAAACGTGCCCTTCGACCCTGTAGGCTTTGCCCCCTGACCCAGTTCTGTGACGCTCTCAGCAAACCGAGATAAGCGGGGAGCGTTTCTCGGTCACCGACCCGATTTCGCGTGCCGGGACATTTCGCTCGGAAAGCGAGCGGAGGAGGGATGGTGCGTCTTTGGCTTCAACGGACAGAAGAAGGCCGCCGGAGGTCTGCGGATCGAGGAGCAGATTACGGACCGCTTCAGAAGCGCTCGCTGCAAACTCGACGCAGCCCGAAACGAATTCCGCGTTGCGTTTCAGTCCACCGGGAAGAAAACCGAGGGCCGCATATTCGAGCGCGCCGGGCAGAGCTTCCGCCTGGGCGGAGTCAATTCTCAAGCTGACCTTGCTGGCCGCGGCCATTTCGTGCGCGTGGCCAAGCAGTCCGAAGCCGGTCACGTCCGTGGCGGCATGCACTTCATGCCTGAGCGCCGCTTCACTGGCGGAGCGATTCAGTGCGCTCATGGATTCGACGGCGGCGCGTACCGAGACGTCGCTTGCTGCACCTTTCTTCAGCGCCGTCGCAATGATTCCCGTGCCCAGGCGCTTGGTGAGAATCAGGCGATCCCCAGCGCGGGCACCCGCGTTGGTGAGCACGCGGTCAGAATCAATAAGCCCGGTGACGGCGTAGCCGAACTTGATCTCTTCATCCGCGATACTGTGCCCGCCGATCACCGTGCAGCCGGCCTCCTGCATCTTCTCAAGGCCGCCGCGAAGAATATGTTCGAAGACGCTTAGATCGGTACCAGAACTAGGGAAGCCGGCGATGGCAAGCGCGGTGAGCGGCCGCCCGCCCATGGCGTAGACGTCGCTCAGGGAATTGGCGGCAGCGATATACCCGAAGGTCGTGGGATCGTCCACGATCGGCGTGAAGAAATCCACGGTCTGAACGAGGGCGATGCCCGGCGTAAGCTTTTCCGGCAGTCGATACACGCCGGCGTCGTCCGCGGTGTCAAAGCCGACCACGACGCTCGGATCGGACTGGCGGGGCAGTCGTGGCAAGATAGAGCCCAAAATACTTGGACTCAGCTTAGCCGCTCAACCCGCCGCTTTCACCATTGCGGTCAGCCGTGTACGCTCATCCGTCATGATCCCCATTATAGCCGGTGCGGTGCCGGAGCACGACAAGAAGGCCAAACAGCGGGAGAACTGAACTGCCGGGGACTTACAGCCGGTTGATGATGCTCGCGAGGTAGCCGCCGCCGAAGCCGTTGTCGATATTGACGACAGCCACATTGGAGGCGCAGCTGTTAAGCATGCCAAGCAACGCGGCGAGCCCACGAAAGCTGGCTCCATAGCCTATGCTCGTAGGAACCGCGATCACCGGGCCGCCAACGAGCCCTGCCACCACGCTGGGCAGCGCACCCTCCATGCCCGCCACGCACACGATCACTCGTGCCGCGCGCAACGCGCGGCTTTCGCCAAGCAGCCGGTGAATGCCCGCGACTCCCACGTCATAAAGCGTCTCAACGCGGTTGCCCATCGTCTCAGCGGTGACCTGCGCTTCCTCGGCCACCGGAATATCACTCGTTCCGGCGGAAACGACCAGAATCTTCCCTTTACCGCGCACCGAACGGTCAAGCCGAATGGAAATAGCGCCGGAAAGAGGATGGAATTCTGCTGCCGGCGCAAGGGCCCGGATGCGCTCGAACAGCTCTGGATCGCCACGCGTGATCAGGATGTCATGCCGGCGCGGCAGCATGCGCCGCACCACGCCTTCCACGTGTTCGGGGCTTTTGCCGCGCCCGAAGATCACTTCAGGAAAACCTTTGCGTAGCAAGCGATGATGGTCAATCTTGGCGTAACCGAGGTCTTCGTAAGGGAGATCGCGTAGCTTCTCAAGAGCCTCGTCTATGCTGAGGCTTCCGCGTCGCACCTGCTTCAGTAACGCCTTGATGAATTCGACGGTCAAAATGCTCCCTCGCGATGCAATTGCCTATTTGGGCCGGACGAAACAGTCTCCCAATTCCGCAGGGTGGTAGTATACCAGGGCTCGCCGGCAGAACGACGGGCTTATGACAGTGATTTGACTTGGCTGCTTGACACCATATCTGATAATATCTTATTGAGTAATAAGCTGTCCGAGATGGCCACCTAAAGTAGCGGGAGAGACGAATGCTCATGAGAAAAAGCAACCTCGCGATGATTGTCTTGCTTACCGCTCCGGCCGTGGCTTTCGCATTCCCGAGGAAGCCCTTGACTGTTCTGAAGGCGCTTAAGTTGCAGCAGAAGATGGAACGTAAGCAGCTCAAACGCCAAGAAAAGGCCTGGAAGCGATCCGTGCGTCGCGACCATATTCCTCGTGCCGAGCGGCTGGCGGCGGAGCACCGTTTTAACCGCCAGATGGCCGAGTTGAAACTGAGGCAAAAAGAACAGGTGCAGCGCCAAAAAGATCACTTGAGGGTGTTGAAGTCCGCGCAGCGCCACGTCTATTTGGGTGGGACAACGATCCAATGACCGAGTGGAAGAACTTGAACTCTCCTGATCGGAACAGGAGTTGAGCGCGCTGGGCGAACAGAAAGGCGTCTTGGGCCGGCGAGACCCCCAAATATCGGAGTCCTCTACGTATTACGAACGTGAGGCCTTGGCACGAGCCGTCGCCGCTACGCAGCCCCGTTACTTGCTGCATTTTGCTAAATTGAAAGGTTCATGTTAATCTATTGACGGCCAAAGAATAAACTTTGAGTTTGATGGAGTGAGGAGACAGGCGGATGCCGCTGACAGCGGAAAAGAAAACAGACCTGATCGCGAGCTATCGAATTCACGAAAAGGATTGCGGGTCGCCTCAGGTTCAAATCGCTCTGCTCACGGAGCGCATTTCGTATTTGAATGAGCACTTCCGCGCTCATCGCCAGGATCACGCCTCGCGACGCGGGCTGCTCTTGATGGTGGGCAAACGGAAGCGCCTGCTCGATTACTTAAGGCGCAGAGACCCGGAGAACTATAGGCAGACCATCGAAAGACTGGGCATCCGCAAATAGCCGGGTTGCAACTTCTCAGTATCGGGATCACCAAGTCAATTGGATCTGAGGACCCTGCAGGCGCTGCAGACGGTCCGAAGTTGTGTAGGGTTTTTTGTGTCCCCGCGATGATGCGGGGTCTCGCCCCTGGTTCCCGCCTCAACTGCAATTCTCGAATGACGACAAGCATGGGTGAATCCGCGTTTCGGACGCCTGCAAGTAGTCAGGCCAGCGACGCGTCCGAAAGGCGAGGGGCGCATCAGCGTTCGTGCGGCCGCAGATACGGAGGATAAAAACGATGGAGCAACAGGTTAGTATTCCCCTAGGTTCAAACACATTGACATTGGAATGGGGCAAGCTCGCCAAGCAGGCGAACGGCTCGGCCTACGTACGGTATGGAGATTCCGTGGTGCTGGCGACGGCTTGCACGGCGGAGCCGCGGGAAGGCATTGATTTCTTTCCGCTTACCGTAGACTACCGCGAGTACAATTATGCGGCCGGCAAAATACCGGGCGGATTTTTCAAGCGTGAAGGACGCCCCACTGAGCGAGAGATTCTCACCAGCCGCCTGATTGACCGGCCCGTGCGGCCCCTCTTCCCCGAAGGTTTTAAGGACGACACGCAGGTTATTGCCATGGTGCTGTCCGCCGACTCGGATCACAGCCCGGACATCATCGGCGTCGTAGCGGGCGCGGCCGCGCTTTACTTGTCCGACATTCCCTTCATGAACCCGGTTGGCGCGGTGAGGGTGGGGCTCGTGGGAGGCCGCTTCATCACGAACCCAACGTACGAGGAAATGAAAACGAGCTTGCTCAACCTGGTGGTTGCCGGGACAGAGGAGGCGATCGTGATGGTGGAGGCAGCGGCCAGCGAGGTTTCCGAGGCCACCATCCTCGAAGCCATCGAGCATGCCCACGCCGAAATCCGCAAGATCGTACACGCCGAGCGCGAGCTGTTTGGCAGGCTCGGCATCCAAAAACGCGAATTCACGGCTCCTCAATCCGACCAGGCGCTTACCAAGGAAGTTTCGGAAAAGGTCAAAGCGGCCCTCCGCGAAGCCATGGACACCTCGAAGCGCTCGAAGCTTGAAAGCGAGCGAGAAATTCAGGCGCTTCGCAAGCAACTGCTGGAGGGTTACCCGAGCGACGACGAGGAAAAGATCAAAGCGGCGGGCCATGCGTTCGACTCGCTTTACGAGCGCTTGTTCCGCGACGATGTGCTCCTTTCCCGGCGCCGCCCGGACGGCCGAGCCTTTGACCAAGTTCGGCCTATCTTCTGCGAGGTCGGCATGCTGCCTCGCACGCACGGGTCGGCGCTTTTCACTCGTGGGGAGACGCAGGCGCTTGTCACCGCCACGCTCGGCACCGCCGAGGACATGCAGCGCCTGGATGTGCTGGAGGGTGAAGCGTTCAAGCGGTTCATGCTGCACTACAATTTCCCGCCTTTCAGCGTGGGCGAAGTGGGATTCCTGCGCGGTCCGGGACGGCGCGAGATCGGCCACGGCAACCTTGCCGAGCGTTCCCTGCTCGCCGTCACTCCGGGTGAAGACAAATTTCCTTACACCATTCGCGTCGTCTCCGACATTCTCGAGTCGAACGGCTCCTCGTCGATGGCCACCGTGTGCGGCGGGTGCCTGGCCCTGATGGATGCCGGGGTACCTCTTTCGGCACCAGTAGCCGGCATCGCGATGGGCCTCGTCAAGGAGGGCGACCGTTACGCCATCCTCACTGACATCGCCGGCGCTGAAGACCATTACGGCGACATGGACTTTAAGGTGGCGGGAACCAAGACTGGCATCACCGCCCTTCAGATGGATATCAAGATCAGCGGCGTGACGTCGCAGATCATGGCGGAAGCGCTCGAGCAGGCCAGGGTCGGCCGGCTCCACGTGCTCGACAAGATGCTAGCAGTCTTGCCCGAGCCCCGCACCGCCATCTCATCTTACGCTCCACACATCTTCACGATCCGCATCAATCCGCAAAAAATCGGCGAGCTCATCGGGCCGGGCGGAAAAGTGATTCGGGGAATTGTGGAACAAAGCGGCGCCAAAATTGATGTCGAGGACGATGGGAAAGTGAACATTGCGGCGACGGACCAGGCTGCTGCCGACAAAGCGATCAAAATGGTGAAGGACCTGCTGGCGGAAGCCGAGATCGGAAAAACATATCTGGGCAAGGTTGTGCGCCTGGCGGACTTTGGCGCCTTTGTCGAGATCTTTCCGGGGACCGACGGCCTGCTGCACATCAGCGAAGTCGCCGAGCACCGCATTCAGGACATTCGCAAGGAACTTAAAGAGGGCGACCAGCTTCTGGTAAAAGTGATTTCCATTGACGGAAACAAGATCCGGCTCAGTCGCAAAGCCGTTCTTCGCGAGCAGCGGCAAAAAGCCGGGGTTTAGAGGGCCGCACTCTGAACTTCCGAGATGTGCTTGTATGGAAGAGCTAAAACCTTTTGAGGCCGAAAGGCGCCAGATGGTGGAGTTCCAACTTCGCCGGCGCGGCATCCGCGACGAACGCGTGCTTGCTGCTATGCTCCACGTTCCCCGCCATGAGTTCGTCCCTAAGAAATTCATGGAGCTTGCCTACCAGGACCGCCCGCTCCCTATCGGCAAGGCTGAGACCATCTCGCAGCCATACATCGTGGCCGCGATGACGGAAGCGGCTTTAGTGCAGCCGGGCGACGTGGTGCTGGAGGTGGGCACAGGATCGGGCTATCAGGCGGCAGTTCTGGCTTGGCTCGGGGCGCGCGTTTATTCCATCGAGCGCGTCCAGGAGCTTGCGGAAAGCGCCCGCGCGCGCCTTGCCCGCCTGGGTTACGGTGCTGTTGAAGTTGTTTGCGGAGACGGCAGCGAGGGCTATTCGGCCGGTGCTCCTTACCAGGCTATCCTGGTGACCGCGGCTTCGCCTCAGCCTCCGCCCGCCTTAGTCGATCAGTTGGCTGTTGGCGGACGCATGGTGATTCCGGTGGGCGGGTTTCGTCTGCAGCGCCTCCAACTGATGGAAAAGACCGTCTCGGGCATCGCGGTACGCAACCTGGACTCTTGTCAGTTTGTTCCGCTGATCGGGAAATACGGCTGGCCGCAAAAATCTCTCGGGCGAGAGAACGCGTGAGGGCGACTCACGCCTGCCGTTCAAGCAGTGGACGCAGGAACTGGCCGGTACGCGAGGCCGGTTCCCGCGCGATCGCTTCCGGCGTTCCGGCAGCTACCACCTGCCCGCCTGCCTCGCCGCCTTCCGGGCCGAGATCAATGATCCAATCCGCACATTTGAGCACGTCAAGATTGTGTTCGATGACGAGAACGGTGTCGCCGGAATCGATGAGTCGGTGGAAAGCCGAGAGCAACTTACCAATGTCGTCAAAGTGCAGACCCGTCGTCGGCTCGTCGAGGATGAAGAGCGTACCTTCGTTAGTTACACCCCCGAGGTGCGCGGCCAAGCGAACGCGCTGAGCCTCGCCTCCGGAAAGCGTTGTCGCAGACTGGCCGAGCCGCAGATAGCCTAGCCCAATTTCTTCCAGGATGTGCAGCTTATTCGTCACGCGCGGCGAACCGGCGAAAAAGCCGATCGCCTCGCGCACCGTGAGATCCAGAACTTCCGCGATGTTCTTGCCCTTGTAGCGTACTTCGAGAACGTCAGGCTTGTAACGCCGCCCACGACACTCCTCGCAAACCAACTCCACGTCGGCCAGAAATTGCATCTCAACTGTCACCACGCCATCGCCTTGGCAGGTCTCGCAGCGGCCCCCGGGAATGTTGAAAGAGAAATATCCTGAGGTGTAACCGCGCCGGCGAGCTTCCGGTGTGGCGGCGAAGAGCGAGCGGATTTCATCGAAGGCCTTAATGTAGGTCACGGGGTTGGAACGAGGCGTCCGGCCGAGCGGGGACTGATCGACCAGGATGACGTCCGCTACTTCATGATCCCCTTCGAGTCCCGAGCACTGAGCGGGCGGCACGGCCATTCCGCGCCGCGCCAGCAAAGCGTTATAAAGTACGTCGTGTACGAGCGTCGACTTGCCCGAGCCAGAGACTCCGCTAACGCAGGTGAGCGTACCGAGCGGAACGGCTACGTCGATGGATTTCAGATTGTGCTGGCACGCGCCGCGCACCGTCAGCCAGCGCGTCCCGGGCGCACGGCGGCTACGCGGCAGGGGGATTTCGAGGATTCCGGAAAGGTAGCGGCCGGTCAGGGAATTTGCGTCCGCGAGCACACCTTTCAAGTCGCCCTCGTAAAGCACGCGGCCGCCGTGCTCGCCCGCGCCAGGGCCCAGGTCCAGGATGTGGTCGGCTTCACCTATCATATTGGGGTCGTGCTCAACCACGACAATCGTGTTCCCAAGATCGCGTAGTCGCGTCAAGATTCGAATCAGCCGATCTGTGTCGCGCGGATGAAGGCCGATCGAGGGCTCGTCGAGCACATAGAGCGCCCCAACCAGGTTGGACCCAAGCGAGGTGGCAAGCTGGATGCGTTGGGACTCACCGCCGGAAAGGGTGGAGGCTAAACGGTCCAGCGTGAGGTAGGCCAGCCCGGCTTCGTCCAGAAATCGCAACCGGGATTGAATTTCCTCGAGCACTTTTCCGGCTATTGTGGCGTCGGCTGGAGAAAAGCGAAGCTCCTCGAAGAACCCGCGCGCCGCGCCGATGGAGAGTCGGCAGACTTCCGTGACGTTTTTTCCACCCACCAGTATGTTGAGCGCCTCCGGCCTCAGCCGTCCGCCTTTACACTCCGGGCACAGTGTATAGCCACGATAACGGCTCAAGAAAACGCGAACGTGAAGCTTGTACTTCTTGCGCTCGAGCGCGGCGAAAAAGCCGCGAACGCCCGGGAAATCGTCGTCACCCTCCATGACCCACTGCTTTTCCTTTTCGCTGAGATCGTAATAGGGAACATTCAGCGGGATGCGGCGTCCCTTCGCCTCTCGCTTCATCCAAGAAAGCCATTCTCGATACCGAGGCTTGTTCCAGGGATCAACGGCCCCTTCGGTCAAAGACAGTTTCTTATCCGGAACTACCCGGTTGAGATCAAGATCAATCGTATTGCCGAAACCCTGGCAGCGCGGGCAAGCTCCGAACGGATTGTTGAAAGAGAAAAGGCGCGGCTCCGGCTCCAGGAAACCCCTGCCGCAGCGCTTACACTCGAAGCGCTCGTTGAAGACGTGTCGCTCGGCAGCCTCATCCGGACCGGCGCCCGGAAATTCCAGCACCGCTTCGTTGCCTTCACGAAAGCAGATTTCGAGCGAATCGGTCAGACGTTGGCGATTCGCGGCATCCACCGCGAGCCTGTCCACGAGGACGAAGACGGGCTTGGAGAAGTCAGTTTCCAGAAGCGATTCAGGAACGGAGAATTCGAAGACGCGACCTGCCTGAATCAGGCGATTAAAGCCGCGCTGGCGAAGCGAAAAAAGCATCTGCTTCTCTCGCTCGTCCGGCACGCGGGAACCACCAGCCTCAATCGTCGCTGGGGCGGAGGACCCGCCCGGGCCTTTTCGCCGTGACCGGGCGTGGCGCGATTTAGAAGCCGGTTGCATTTCCAGCGGCGCGTCGGCAGGCAGGGCGTCACGGGGTGACTCCGGCGTGGCCCGGGCAAACCGGAACATCACTTGAAAGCGGCGCCCCGGCTGCATCGCCAGCACGCGCGTCGCGATTTCATCTACCGTGTCTTTTCGCACCGGTTCGCAGCAGGCGGGACACAGGGTGACCCCGATCCGCGCGTAAAGCAGCCGCAGGTAATCATAGATCTCCGTGGCAGTGGCCACGGTGGAGCGAGGATTGCGTGTGGTATTCTTCTGCCGGATCGCCACGGCCGGTGCAATGCCGCTGATCTCATCCGCGTCCGGCTTTTCCATCCGCTCGAGAAACTGCCGCGCGTAAGCGGAAAGCGATTCCACGTAGCGCCGCTGACCCTCGGCGTATAGCGTGTCGAACGCGAGGCTGGATTTGCCCGACCCTGAGACGCCCGTAATCACCGTCAGGCGATTGTGCGGAATCTCACAATCAATGGATTTGAGATTGTGTACGCGCGCGCCGCGCACGACAATGGCGGCTTGCCCTTCGTGGGCAAGACCGGCGGCGGGAAGTTCTGTTTCGCCAGTCTGCATCCTGCGAGTGCCATCCAGCACCCGGAATAACGGAGTCGGGTCAGCCTCCGTAGCGCGCCCACCTGGCGGCGAGGAAACGACCCGGCAAAAACTACTATTATAACGTCAAACAAAATCGCTCGTACTTGCTTCAAGCGTTGGTACGTATTCTGCCAGCAGAATCAGTCACTGCCTGCCTCCGTCCCTTAAACCCGGGCCAAGACTTCGGGCCGCCGTTATTGACTTGTGCCACACTAAATGCTATTTATTGCTGAGTTACTAGTTGAGAGGAGTAGTTGCGCCATGCCACGCACCGTGCTGGTGGCCGACGACAATCTGACCATTCAACGGATGGCCGCCGAAATTCTTTCCCGGGAAGGCATGGATGTGGTCACCGTGGCGAATGGCGTGGCAGCCATTCGGAAGTTGCCGGAAGCGAAGCCTCTGGTCGTTCTTGCGGATGTGGATATGCCTGGGAAAGATGGCTACGAGGTGTGCGACTTCGTCAAGAGCAGCTCGGAGCTGCACTATGTCCGCGTGCTGTTGGTAGTGAGCGACGCCGACCCTTATGACCAGCAGCGCGGGAAGAATGTGCGAGCGGACGGGATTGTGAAAAAGCCGTTCGAGCAGCGGCAGCTCGTTTCGATGGTAACGGAATATCTGGGTCAGGCGGAAGCACTCTGCCCGCCGCCTGCTGAGGAACGCGAAGTAGCCGAACCTTTCAACTCGGCGGTCGGCGAGCCGCCCGCCGATACACCTCAACTCTCGGCTGGCACAGGGTTCTTTGAACCTACTCCCGAAGCCTCCGCCCTGGAGTCCGCTGAGCCGCTTTGGCCAACTGCCAGTTTTTCCGCCGCAGAGGAGCTCGCCCCTTTGGACGAACCTGGAGTCCCTGATTCTGGCATTTCTCTAGCAACGGAGGCGGGCGCTTCATCCGACCCGCCGCCAGAGACCTCCGCTCCGCCGTGGAACGTTGCAGCCTCTGGTCCTCCCGAGCCGCACTCGCCTGACCCGCCTTCGCTCGGTGAGCCCGTGCTGCGCACGACAGGAGATTCGAAGATCACATTTACACCTCGCGAGTCTGGCGGCAGCGAAGAGGTCGGCTCGACCGGTGCGGCGGAAGCGCAGTACGAACACATGGTGGAGTCACTGCTGAGCGGGTCCGGTCAGGAGCAACCACTTCCTTTGTCCGAGCCGGTCGATCCGGGCATAGACCAGGAAGTGCCTCCATTCCCCAGCGAGGACGCGGAAAGTTGGGAGGATGTGGAGCACGCTGAGCCACTGCCTGCACTCCCGCCGCTGGCCTGTCCTGAGCCTCGCATGGTGGCTCTGATCGTAGGGAAGGTTGTAGCGAAGATGGCGCCTGCTCTGCTGCCGGCCGATGCGCGGCACGAACTGGAAACCAAAATCACGGCTGAAGTGCTCTCCGAATTGAAGTAACCCTCCTTCCAGCGTCGCAACAGAATCCGCCGCTCACCGCGAACTGCCTTGTCCCAGTATGCGGCCTCAGCCACGTCCGCGCGGTATGCTATCATCGGCGCAGCGGAGTTTTTCTGATTCCGGCGCGAGCAACGAAATCAATCGCATCGCCCGCAGAGGCATAGATGGAAACCGAGATTCCCAAAGTTTATTCGCCGGACGAGATTGAGCCTCGGTGGGCGCGCGCCTGGGTGAAGGAGAAACTCTACCGCCCAAGTGAAGACCCAGTGCGGCCGCGTTTCTGCCTGGTGATTCCTCCACCGAACATCACCGGATCGCTCCACATGGGCCATATGCTGGAGCACACCGAAATTGACATCCTGATGCGCTGGCGACGCATGACCGGCGACGACGTTCTTTGGCTGCCCGGCACGGACCATGCCTCGATTGCCACGAACATGATTGTTGAGCGTGAGCTCGGCCGTGAAGCGCTGCCTAATCTTGGACCTGGGCCCGAAGCGAACCGCGCATGGCAGCGCGAAGGCCAGCGCCGGCGGCTCGAAATGGGCCGAGAAAAATTCGTCGAGCGCTGCTGGAAATGGAAAGAGGCGAATGGCGGCACGATCAAGAAGCAGATGGAGCGCCTCGGTGCGTCGGTCGACTGGACCCGTGAGCGATTCACGATGGATGAGGCTTACTCGCGCGCGGTGAACGAAGCGTTTGTGAGGCTTTACGAAGACGGCCTGATTTACCGTGGAGAATATATCGTAAACTGGTGCCCGCGGTGCCTAACCGCACTTTCTGATCTTGAAGTAGCGCATGACGAACGTGAAGGACACCTTTGGTACGTCCGTTATCCGTTCGAAGACGCTTCTGAGTCCATTACGGTCGCCACGACGCGGCCTGAAACGATGCTCGGCGACAGCGCGGTTGCTGTCAATCCGTCCGATCCGCGTCGTGCTGCGTTCGTGGGGAAGCTTGTAAGGTTGCCGCTAACCAGTCGTGTCATTCCTGTCATTGCGGACGCCTATGTTGACCGAGACTTCGGAACAGGCGTCATGAAGGTAACACCGGCGCACGATCCGAGCGACTACACTATCGCACGAAGTCACAGCCTGCCCCTCGTTAGGGTGATTGGACCTGACGCGCGAATGACAGCGGGCGCGGGTGCTGCGTACGAGGGACTCGACCGTTATAAGGCGCGCGAGCGTATCGTCCAGGACCTCGATGAACAGGGCTTGCTTGGAAAGAGGGAGCAACTCAAATTCGCTATACCGATCTGCCAGCGTTGCAAGACCGTGATTGAACCGCTAGTTTCAAGGCAGTGGTTCATGAAAATGGAGGGCCTCGCTAAGCCTGCGATCAAAGCAGTTGAAGATGGCCGGATCAAGATTCTTCCCGAAAGCGGAATGAAGAAATATTTGAACTGGATGGAGAACATCCACGATTGGTGCATATCGCGCCAATTGTGGTGGGGCCATCGTATTCCGGCGTGGTTTTGTGACAACTGCAATAGGGAAGATGCGTTGACGGGCTCACCAGCGGAAGGCGTGAAGCAAGCGGGCGAGATTGTCGCGCTCGAAAGTCCTCACGTGTGTCCCCATTGCGGATCTGGCTCTTTACGCCCCGAAACGGATGTTCTCGACACATGGTTCAGCTCCGCGCTTTGGCCTTTCGCGACGCTTGGCTGGCCGGACGAGACGGCGGACCTAAAGCGATTCTATCCGAACGATCTGATGATCATGGGCGAAGACATCCTGTTCTTCTGGGGTGCGCGCATGATCATGATGGGCCTCCGTTTCATGGGAGATGTGCCTTTCCGCAAGCTTTACATTCACGCTCTCGTCCGCGACGCCGAGCGGCAGAAGATGTCAAAGACGAAAGGCAACGTACTGGACCCTCTAGAGGTGACGGAAAAGTACGGCACGGACGCGGTTCGTTTTGCGCTCGCGATCAGTGCCGCGCCGGGGACGGATATTGCCTTCAGTGATGACAAGGTGGAATCCTACCGCGCCTTCGCCAACAAGATCTGGAATGCCGGCAGGTTTATTCTGATGTACCTTCGGCGGCTCCCGAAGCCCGCGCGCGAGCAACTGGCGACGGCACTCGCGCCGTTGCCTGAGCTTGGCTATCGTCCAGTGAACGGGACAGCCGGCGGTCCCGTGCAGCTCGCTGACCGCTGGATCTTTTCCCGGTTGAGCAGTGTGACGCGGCAGGTGAACGACGCCCTCGCAGATTTTCGCTTTCACGAGGCGGCGTACACCATCTATCACTTCTTCTGGCACGAATTCTGCGACTGGTACCTGGAATGGATTAAGCCGGAGGTGACTAGACCCACCGGGGAGACGAAAGCCTCTGCGGCCTGGATTAACCTCACGCGTGTCTTTGAGGCGGCGCTTCATTTGCTTCACCCCTTCATGCCGTTTATCACCGAAGAGTTGGCGCACGCGCTTCCGCACGCGACGACCGAAACGTCAATCTCGCTCACGTCCTTCGCGCTGGTCAACGAAAGCGTGGAGGATGCGGTGGCGGAAAAAGAGTTCGAAACCATCCGCGAGCTCGTGGTGGCCGTCAGGAACGCCAAAGCGGAGCGAAATCTGCAGCGGGAAAAGCCGAGTGCGCAGGTGGCCGGCGACGACGGGCGTCTGCTTGAGCTGTTACGCCACCATCAAGCGGTGATTCTGCGCCTGGCCGGGCTGAAGGCGTTCCAGTTTTCCTCCGGACGGCTGGCGCAGGCGATTCACGTGAACGCCGCGCTCGATTTGCGAATCCTTCACGAAGTCGCGCACGACACGGCAGCGGAGCGCCAACGTCTTGAACGGGAGAAGGGCAAACTAGAGCAGTCCCTGACGCAAACGCGCAGTCAGCTTGCCAATGAAACCTTTCTGTCGCGCGCGCCACGCGAGGTGGTGAAAGGTGTCGAGCAGCGCCACCACGAACTTTCCGCGCAGTACCAGAAGGTTGTCGAGTCGCTTGACCGCCTGAGCGGCGGTTCCTGATTTTGGATTTTAGGCTTAGGATTACCGCACAACCGTAACAAGAGCAGTTTGTCATTCTGAGCGGGCGGAGTGAGCGAAGAATCCCAGGATTATTTGAGAGTTAGCGAAATGCGGAGATTCTTCGCTTGCGCTCAGAATGATAGGCTCCAAATGTTTCCCGAAAGACAAGCGTTACGGCATCGCAGCGCAGTTCCAGGGAGAGTTCCTGTTCGGAAATCCAAATTTTATGATTTACCGCCCTACGGATCGCAGGATCGACCGCCTCATTCATCTATTGGTCGAAAATGCGACGGTGGTGCTGCCTGGGCCGAAAATTGCCGCGGAAATCAGCGTCGCGCGCTCGACGGTGTGGAAATGGGTGGAGAAAATGCGGTCCCTGGGCGTGGACATTCAGGGTTATCCAGCAAGCGGCTACCGCCTGCGCAAGCTCCCCGATCTGCTGGCGCCAAGCCTGGTGCGGGCGGAGTTGGGCGAGTGCCCGATCGGCCACAAGCTGATTCATTACTTTGTTGTGGACTCGACCAACACGGTGGCCATGGAGCTTGCGGCGAACGGAGTGGCGCACGGGACCGTTGTCGTGGCCGAGGAACAGACGGCGGGACGCGGGCGTTTCGGGCGCGCATGGTATTCGCAAAAATCGGCGGGAATATACGCGTCCATCGTTCTGCGGCCTCCGCTTCCGCCCTCAGCCGCGCCCATTCTGACCTTGTGCGCTGGCCTCGCTGCGCGCCAGGCGGTCCAGGCGGAAACCGCGCTGGCCGTGGACATTCGCTGGCCGAACGACCTCCTGCTTGGCGGACGGAAAGCGGGCGGTATTCTCACTGAAATGAATGCAGAACTCGACCGCGTTCACGCCGTAGTCATCGGCATCGGATTGAACGTGAATCATGAAATCATGCCGCCTGAACTTGCCAATACAGCGACGTCGCTTCGGATCGTGAGCGGTAAAACCTGCTCGCGCATCCGCCTTCTGGCGGCGCTGCTGAAGCAGACCGAGGTATTTTATTCTCGCCTCCTCAGCGAGGGCGGCGCCGCCATCGCGCGCGAGTGGGAGGCGGCTTCGTCATTCGCTTCTGGCAAGCGGGTGCGCGTACGCCAGGGATCGGGCGAAAGCATTGGAACCACATGCGGCCTCGAACCCTCCGGTGCGCTGCGCGTTCACTTTGAAGACGGCCGGGTCGACGCGCTTAGTTCAGGTGAGGTGCTAGAGGTCAAATAAGAATCTGGCATGCTTCTCGTCATTGACGTCGGCAATACAAATACGGTTCTGGGCATCTATTCCAGGCGCGAGCTACGCGGCCCGTGGCGGCTCTCCACCAACCGAGCCCAGACCGCGGATGAGTCTGGCATTCTCATTCGCAACTTACTGTCGCTCGATGGCACGCAGCCGGAAGGTGTCCGCGACATCATGGTGGCAAGCGTCGTTCCGCCGTTGAATGGCGTGCTCGATGAAATGGCGGAAAAATACTTCGGGCTGAAGCCGGTTTTTCTGGGGCCAGGAACGCGGACAGGAATGGCGATCCATTACGACAACCCGCAGGAAGTCGGCGCGGATCGTATTGCCAACAGCGTGGCGGCGTATGAAAAGTATGGAGGCCCGTGCGTCATTGTGGATTTCGGCACGGCCATCACTTTTGACGTTATCTCCCTGCAGGGCGACTACTTGGGCGGCGTCATCGCTCCCGGCATTGGCATCTCGGCCGAAGCCATGTTCCAGCGCGCCGCGCGGCTGCCCCGGGTCGAGATTCGCGAGCCGGAAATGCTGATCGGGACCAACACGGTCGCCAGCATGCAATCGGGCCTGTTTTACGGCGCCGTGGGCCTGGTGGATGGCATTCTGGACCGCTTGCTTGCGACGATGGGGAAAAAGACCAAGATCGTGGCCACGGGCGGGCAAGCGAACCTCATCGTTTCTGCTTTGCGCCACCCGCCGCCTGTGGAATCTTCGCTCACGCTTGAAGGTTTGAGGATCATCCACGAGCGTCACGTCGCAGCGGGCCGCCGCAAGCCGGCGTGAGGGCAAAAGTTGGAGAACTATTACAACTACTTCACCGAAATTGAAGAGTGTTACCAGCGCGCCCGAGGCACGCCTGTCCTTCTGTCGACGCTCGATTGGGCGCTTGTCGAATCGTGGCAGGAGGCGGGCATTCCGCTCGAAGCGGTGTGCGCAGGCATCCAGCGCTCGTTTGAAAAGTTTGCCCGGCGGCCGCACCGCTTCCGTAAGATCAACAGCATCGGATACTGCACGCAGGAAGTGATGGTTGCGGCCGCCCAGGCAAACCAAGCTGCGGTTGAATCCGGAGCCGCGTCCGGCCGGAGACACGATGCCGCACCGCCCTTCGAAGAGAAGGAAATTCTCGCCTTCTTTGAGCGCGGTGCTGCGTCGCTTGAAAGGGCGGCGGCGCGCTTGCAGGTGAATGAGGGGGCGGGATTGGCCCTCGACTTCGAGGAAGCAGCGTCTGAATTGAAAAAGCTTGCCGCGCCAGGCACCGCCACGCTCAGGCACGACCTTCAACGACTCGAGCGGTCGCTCACGGCGATTGAAGATAAGCTAACCGCCTCACTCACGCGCGGCTCTCCGGTCGACCTGCTCGTCCGCTTGCGCGAGGAAGCAGAGCGCGGCATGACGCCGTTCCGCCGCACCATGAACGCGACACAAATCGAGTCCCTCGAAAGGCAGTTCTTGAAGAAGCGTTTATTCGAGCATTACGATTTGCCGCGGCTGAGCTTGTTCTATCTTTGCTAAGGTTCATTCTTTTCCTTGAATTTGCACAATGCAGCCGGCCATCCTTTCGGGCTGCTTACGTGAACCAGAAACCTGGCAGAAGTGCGCCGAGACGGCCTGCGGAATTCAAAAGACTTAGAGCCAAGTTCCTGGACAGGTACCAAGCGCACAAGTGAGATTCCCGTAACGCATTGTGGTTAAACGGGTTATCGCCTTTCCATCGCCTCCAGAAATCAAGGCCTAAACGACCCAATTTTTGTGGATCTCAAAATGGTTAAAACTCCAAGAAATTAAATGGCTTAACCGAAGCCCTGTTGCGCACTTGGTGCTTTGTGCGAGCTTAACCATAGCGTGTGGTGAACCTTGGATTTTCCCCTTGGCACCCTGACCATTTCCGGTTGGTATACGTTTACTCCCCCCACCGCCAATCACACACGTGTGACGCACGTCACAGAAACGCGCGCGCGCGCCACGGTAGATTGACTCATTCGTATTTGCCGATCAGTTGGAACGGTAAGTCATGAACTTTTCTTCTCAGAGCGTCGAAAAGGACCACGCGCGTCGCGGGCGGGACCGCCGGGGCGCGCGGAAACTGTTGCCGCTGGTCCTGGCCAGCGTGTGGACGGCCGGGTATCACGCATTTAGCTCAGAGATGGCGTTTACTGATGGTGTATGTTTTATATTATAAAGATGTTGCTGGCCAGCATCGAACCGTTCCAACATGAAAGGCAGTGCGGCGGGCAAGGCTTTCGGAAGCTGCTGCTGATTTTGGCCATCGCGTGGACGGCGCAAGTAGCGTGGGGTCAAAAGCGGCCCGCACCTCACAAGCCCCCGTCGATTGCGCCGCACTTCGTACTTACCGGCAAACCCAGCGATTACGTTAAAAGCATCCACGAGTGTGAGCACTGTCACCGGCCGGAGACGCTCGAGTTTGAGATGACGCCCCACGCCTCGATTCAGTTACCCAAAGGCGCCATGGCAATTTTTTTCCACGGTTCGCCCGTTCACCCTATTGATAGTTGCGCTGCTTGCCATGGGCCGGACAAGGCGCACACGGTGGCGGAAGAGGCGGCCGGGTCTAATGTCGCTAAAGAAAAAGCAGCGGGTAAGCTGATTTTCGGTTTCCACGGGACTCCTACCGAAAATTCGGAGCACTGTCTCGTCTGCCACATCACGAGCGCCCACCAGCAGTTCTTCAATGAGGCCGTCCACGCGTTGCGGGGCGTCTCGTGCCTGGACTGCCACGCCGCGCACCTGGTCGAAGCGCTGGTTTACGCCAAAGCGAAAATTGCCCAAGCAGCGCAGGAGCAATTTTTTTCCGTTCCGCGGTTGACCGTTCAGGAAGCGTGGCTTCATGACGGGCAGCTCCTCGAGCCGGAGCCGGACCTCTGCTACAAGTGCCACAGCGACGTTGAAGCGCAGTACGCCTTGCCCTTCCACATGCCGGTTCCGGAAGGGCTGATGAAATGCACGTCCTGCCACGCGCCGCATGGCACCCTGACGGCATTCCATCAATTGAATGAACCGGATTTTCAAGCGTGCGTGAAGTGCCACATCGAGGTGGGCGGTCCATTTGTTTATGAACACCCGGCCGTGAAAATCATTGGCTGTATGGGCTGCCACACTCCCCACGGAAGCCCGAACCATTTCATGCTTGTGCGGAGAGAGACACGGTTTGTCTGTCTGCAATGCCATACGGGATTCCATGGCCAGGCAGTCGTGCCGCACGGGCCTACTGGATTGTCGTTTGAGGAGGCGGGCGACTGCACGCGATGTCACATCGCCATTCACGGCTCCAACTCCAACCCCATATTCACCACCCCTTGAAGGAGACTGTGATGAAAGCCCATGCGCCTCGCTCGATTCTGATCGTGCTGGCAGGCTGTCTCCTAGGGCCTGCCGGGCTGCTCGCCCAAGGGCAAAGTGCGCTCACGGTCGGGAGTGCGGATCCGCCGCAGGAGTCCGCTTCGCAGCAGGCGCCGTCCTTCTGGCCCTTTCTAACACAAGGGTCGGCCTCTTTTGGCTATCGCTTCACTGACGTCACTGGCTACCAGCCGATGTATCTTGAATTGCTCAACCTTCAATCCGGACCCCGCCTCACTGACTTCAACATGTTCGGTCAGGCGAAAACGCCCAACCCGTTCATCGATAATTTTTCGCTAACCATGAGCGGCCTGGGCGGCGATCCATACCCGACCGCCCAGTTGACGGCTTCGAAGTACAATCTCTATAACCTCACAGCACAGTGGTCGCAGAGTTATTTTGACTACGCTCCCGATCAGAACGTGATCCTACCGGGCGGCGTGCCCGGGCTGACCAGCCAGCACGCGTATTCTACGGTGCGGAAATTTGGCTCGTTTGATTTTCTGCTTCACGCGACGGATAACCTGCGCTTCCGGTTCGACTATTACCACACAACTAACAGTGGGACGACGTTTTCTCCCATGACCACGGACTATTTGGATGCGCCATTTCCCACCTTCGGCTTCTTCGCCGAGGGAAGTCCGTATGTTCTTTATGCGCCGGAAAATGACGATGCGAACCGCTTCACGGGCGGAATCGATTACACCTTACATTCCTGGAACTTCCATTTCGTGCTCGGCTATCAGACCGAATCCAATACCATGACGTTCAACAACACGTCGTCGCCGGAATACAGCTTTGAGATCAGCAACCCCTATACAGCCAATACGCCCGTCAACCTTTTCTCCATGATCACCAACCGAAACCTGACATCGCCATTCAGCAATTTTTCGTACACCGGCAGGCCGCTGCGCAAGCTCGAGTTACGCGGAAACTATATCTATTACCGCTATAGTGGGCCGGCGAACATGAACGAGACCATTGACGGCATCATGCCTACCAGCCGGGCTGGGACAAGCTTTACGCCTTATACGCTTTCGCAGCAAGTGCGGGCGACTGTGAAGGAGCCGGATAACGTTTTCGACCAAGGGCTCACCTACCATATCGAGAAATGGTGGGTCGTTGATGCTGACTATCGTTACAATCGCTCCACCGAGGATACGCTGGGCGTTTTCGCCGGCGTATTGAATGGCGCGCTGCTCGCCTCGAACGGCTCAGCGACGACGATGTGGCGGACGGGACTGAGTGATCTAAATTTCGACATGATCTTTACGCCCATCCCTTCGCTGCTCATCAGTCCAGGCTTAACCTGGGATAACTCGAACGTCGAGGCTCTGGCAAACGGGGTCGCGGACCCGGCTCAGACGCTGCGCTGGAACACGGTCGAGCCCGCGCTCAGTGCTTACTGGCAACCCGCGAAGCGATTCACCCTGCGCGGCGACATCCGCACGTTTGATATTGGGGCTTCCTACACGGCGATCACTCCGCATACCGAGACAGAAGGGCACCTAAAAGCGGGCTTCAAGATTGCAAAAAGTCTGAGTCTTGATGACGATGTTGACCTGTCCAGCAGCCAGTTGTTGGCAACGGCCTATCAGGATCGCGTCCGGGGCAATTCGACCCTGCTGAACTACGCCCTCGGAGACCGCTTTCAACTTTTCGGCGGTTTCAGTTATGACAGCATTTTGGCCGAGGGCAATATCGTGTTCTCCACCGGCCCCACGCAGTTTCTGCGAGATCAGGAGATCGATCACGTTTGGCAAGCAGGGTTTCAGCTTAATCCGGGTTACCATTTCGGCCTTCGTTTCAGCGGCAACTATGACAGGTCGACAGGCGTGGGCGAAATCAGCAACAACCGCCCTCCGTCTTATGGACCCGAGACTTGGCCTTACGCCACGGCCACAGTGTTTTACGATTTTCCGAAGGCGGGGCGGCTCTCAGTTGACTTGCAGCGCAGCTATTTTCTCGAGCAGGTCGTGCCGGTAAATAATTTCGGAGCTGAAATCCTCATGATCCGGTGGACACGTGACTTCTAGCGGGTTAATTGGTTTATTCGGGCGGGGGAACAGAAATCTTTTGTCAGAGAGGAGCAAATTGTGCACGTAACCAAGGGAATTACGGTGACGGGGTTCGGCTTAATGCTGGTCGCGGCTGCGGCGGTTACGGTGTTTTTCCTGGCGCGGCCCATGGCAGGCGGGCAGGCCGTTTCGAGCGGCGTAGCGCAAATGATCTACCAGCACAAGTGCGCCGTGTGCCACGGCAGCGACGGCGAGGGTCATACGCTCAAGGGCAGAAAGGATAAGGTAAAGCCCCTGAGCAAGATGATCAAAAAATACTCAGTGCCGCAAATGGTCTCGATCGTCGAAAAGGGTAAAGGCGCGTACATGGACTCCTTCAGCGATGAACTGAAGCCTCCGCAAATCGATGCGGTGGTCGAGTTTTACCGCTCGCTTTGCCACTGCGTCCTGGCGAAAAAGTAGGAAGAATGGCCGTGGCTGGCCGGAGGCGGCTAGGCCGTAATCGCCAGCCGGACCGGATCTAAGCGTGTCTGCCGGGGAAAGGGATTGCTATGGGGCCAGAAACAGGACCGGGGCTGTGGCTTGTTATTGGCATCATGGCCTTAAGTCTCGTGCTCGCCTTATTCGTCGGCTTTCGGGCGGGTTTGACGCGGGACCGTAGAGGCAAGATGTTTGCCTTCGTGGGCTTGTTCATCTTGCCGGTATTGGCAGTGTGGCTCGGGTTTAGAGAACAAATGACGCGCGCTGAATCCACGCGCTTCTGCCTTTCCTGCCACGCCATGAGCGACTGGGGCAAAAGCCTTTATATAGACGACCCGAGCGTCTTCCCCGCGGTTCACTTCCAAAATCATCTTATTCCGGCCGACCATGCCTGCTATACTTGCCATACCACTTATACGTTCTTCGGTCCACTGAAGTCCAAAATCGAAGGGCTGCGTCACATGTACGTTGAATATTTGGGCACGATCCCCCCTCCCGCCAAGATCAAGCTTTACACGCCCTATGACAATCGCGAATGTCTTTACTGCCACGGGGGCGCGCGTGACTTTCTTCAGGTTGATAAACACAACAAGCCTGCTGGCGAGATGGCCAAGATCATGTCCAATCAAGTGTCCTGCATGGCGGCCAATTGTCACGATACCATCCACGCCATTGAGGATTTGAAGGACGTCACTTTCTGGAAGCGAGGCAAATAGAATGAGCACTCAACCAATCGAGTGTCGACTTAAGGGGGCGGGGGTGCTGGTCGGTCTCGGATTGCTGGTACAACTGGTCTCATTCAGCTGGCTTCACCCTCTGGCCTTCAGCGTCTTCTTAGTGATTGGCTGTCCCTTGGTCGCGGCCGGTATTATTGTCTATCTCGTTTCCCTCTTACGTTATCATCCGCAATCGATCGCACCGCCTAGAATCCGACGCCCGAGCTCGTCGTCTGAGGACGGGGAACTGGACACGATTCAAGCTTAAGCAAATCCGATCACCGAGGTTCTATGAGCGGTCGCAGAAGGCAACGGAACTTCGGAAGCGGGATTGCCGTGATTGCCGGCGCGGCACCGTGGGGCGCTACGTCCGGCTTCGAGCAGAGCAAAACGTCCTACGTCACTGTTGATGAACTCCTCAGAGGAAAGACCCGTTACAAACACACTTGTGTGAGTGGCGTGGTGGAAAAGGGATCGGTGATGCGAGAAGGGACCACTCTTCGGTTCCGCTTGGCTGCCCACTTTGAGGCGACAGGAGACGCCACGACTTCCGCTCACGAGAGGGGCCATGAAAGTCTAAGTCAGCCTGGATTGCCGCCTTAGCCTGCGGCGCAGAACGTCAGCCACCAACATAAGTAGCACGCCGCAGCCTGTGAGAATTAGCGACGAAGCCTCCGGCGCAGGATCTACTCCGTTTCCACCCATTTCTCCCTTCCTCATCCCGCGAATCGGGGTGCCGAGCACGTCGAAGGCCGGCTTAGCGTATCTGGGCTCGTAAGTTCACGCAGGCCCCTCTACGCCGTAGAACGCTACCCCAAGATCCTGGCCCGTACCGTTGAGGCCCAAAGCGTCCGAGGTGTAAACGCCAGGCAGGTTGGTAGCTCCGCCCTGGGCAACCAGCCAAGTACTGCATTCCGGCTGCTAGCATCACGCTGCCGGACGAATTCAGCCGTTCCGGCTTATAATAAGACCCGGCAGAAAGGGGCAGTTTCGTCAGCGTCCACGACTCGAGGACGGAACTACTCGGGAGCCCGCTCGGGCTGGTCTCTAGTGAGACTCGGGCGCTTTCTGTGGCCGGCGGGACAATATAGTCCTGAACATACCCGAGGGCAATATCGATCTTCTTGAGGTTGTAACTTAGGGTAGGGGTAAACGTCGCCGCGACGTCTCCGAGCCAGGCAGCAACGTACCCGAAGGAATAGTGTGGGCCGAAGTCACTGTATTGTCCGCCTGGGCCATCCTGGGAAATAGAGACACGAGCACTGCTGTCGCCAAAATAGTTACTAGCCGCTTCATATTTCGCTCCTTGGATTTGAAGGTGCGCCACTCACTCTGACAGGTACATACGCGAGCAAGCCGCCAGGTTTTTCGTCTCCTGCCCGCCTGCTCTTATCCCCGCGACAATTCTGCCAGGCCCACCTACAGAATCCAATCAGGCGTTACCCCGGCCTCCGTCCACTTTCTTTCCTGATGCTCTCCACGGCAAACCTACAGGCTTCGCCCGATGGTGTCACCGTTCTGAGCACGCCCCGTGCGTGCCACCGGGCGACATCCAGCCAATTCCCAACGCAACGCGCCAACCATTTCGGTTAAACCTGCACAAAGTAGCCGACCAGCCTACCGGGCTGGTTACGTGAACCAGAAACCTGGCAGAAGTGCGCCGGCACGGGCTCCAGAATTAAAGAGACTTACAGACAATTTTCCGGATTTGTGCATGCTTCCTTGACAAGACCGCGTTGTCTACCTTATATGAGGTAAAGGCCATTCTTCCTCGCCGGTCCGACCTTTTCCCAATGTCCCTTCGCAAATCGCCGACGCACCCTCCGGCCCTGCTTTCCGCGAACATTGCCAAAGCCCGCAGCTCCACCTGCCCACGTGCGCCGCAACGCAAATCTGGGTGCGCCTTCTCCGGTTTTAGGCATGGCTCCCGCGCCGTCACGTTGAGGAAAAAGCGGATCGTGGAGGCAGACCCCGATGACCCCTGGTTTCGCTGGAAAATTGCCCAAGCATTCTGCCTTTCTTCAGGCTCCTGTGTGCTTCAGCCGTCTGAGGTGCAGGGGCTCGCCGTGGCGGCGGGGCGCAGAGCCTGGAAATTGGCTAGGCTGCGCCCGAAGCCGGAATCTCTTGTGTTATCAATCTGTTTGGGCGGGAGGGTCTACCAATTCAGGATTTGGAACGTTTGCGGCCAATCCGGCTGGTGCTCTGCCGGCACGCAGGAGGTGCTGGACGGTAAAACTAATGCTGCGGATGGTGCTGAGGGACGGGCCCATCGAACCTCCTCGCGGCCGGGCTCTGGAAGACGGTTGGCACGTCCAGGGACTCTGGGTCCGGATACCGAGTATATGGGAAGCTCTTGAGCTCGAGAAGCTACCGAGACGATGCTAAAAGCAAAGCACAACTGGAATGATCGCCAGGTAGTGTCGCGGTTTGATGTAGAGGCGGCTTTACGCCGCCATAGTTTTATTGGCGAGGTAAACTGGCCGCTACAAAATCAAACCGAGACACTGCCGGACGCATGAAGCTGTGAGAAAACTCAGCCCACGCTCTTGTTGGTTCGTTGGTCGGCTATGTGCTCGGGCGCGCACTAAGCACGTTCGGGGCGTTTGTGATGAATCCCTTCGGGGCGCTGACATAACCTGCAATCGCGTTCCTCCCAAGCTTGTTAACCACCAACTCCAGCGCGCTCGAAGCCCCTTGCATGTAGAAAAAGACGGGCTCGTCAAGCGCCTCGTTGCGGCGCTGGGTAACTTTGTCGTCAAAGTAGAGATTGGCGGTGAACAGGTTGTGCTTGGTATCGGTTTTCAACAGCTCGATCTGAAGCGGGCCGATTTTTTTGCGCAATTTCTTGCGGGGGATGGTGAACTCAAAGTAGTCCCGATCCGTGCGGTGCGCGAGGGCGACCAGTTCCGCGTGCGTGTGAGCGATCGCGCCGGAAAACTCGCTTTTAGCCCCCGTCAAAGCTTCCTGGGTCGCCGCAAGGTCTTTCTGCGTTCCTGCGATGCTTCCCGAGAGGGTGCCGAAGCGGGAGTTGGCCTGCGCTTGCAATTGATTCACTTGTTGCGAGCTGGCCTTTTGCGAGATGGCCGCGTTCAATTGTTTCACGGACTGTCGCTGCGCCTTTTCGATATTGACCGCAAGTTGCCGGGCGCGCGCCAACTCCGCCTGGGTCAGCCCGAGGCGTTGCGCCGTGACGTCAAATTTGGCCGTCAATTGCGCGATATGCACGTCGGAAGAATCCGCCCGGCGCGTCAGCAGGTTGAGCTGGTCGGCTTGACGGGCAAACTCCTTGGTCGACTGACCGTGCGAATAAATTGCGAAAGCCAGGCCGGCCGCAGCAAGCACGAAGAGCGCGATGAGCGCGTTGCGCGTCGACTTGCTCGTGGCAGGGGGTGCGGCGACGCCAGGAGGCGGCGCCTGAACGTAAACGTACTGGGGCGAAGCGCCGGTTGGCCGGTACGCTTCGCCACCCGGCTGGGGAGTATACCCGGGCGCCGCATGTCCAGTCCCCTGATCGGGAGTGAACGCTTCCGGGGCGGTCGGCGAAGGCTGGCGGGTACCGAAACTCACTCCGGGCGGCTGGCCGGGGACGCTTGCACCGCCGCTCTGCGGCGGCTCGTTGGCTCCGCCTCGCGGTGGGCTGTTGTGTACCAGCTCATCGAAGCCGAACATCCTCCTCGCGGGATTACTGGGTTTCTTTTGGTCGCTCATAGCACTGTTGCTCCTCGGGGAATCCGGGCTTTCTCGTGTCATCCCGGCGCGTGCTGCCTATTTCCGCCGGCCGGCCCCTTTTACCATCTTAAGTATAATGGCATAGATGCTCGTTTGCCTGAAAACGTTCGATGGCACGAAGCCCTTTGTATGCTGCGGAAAACTCATACTCTGATTGTGGCGGGTCGCCCCGTGCGGCTCGGGCCCCGAACCCTTGTCATGGGAGTCTTGAACGTCACTCCAGATTCGTTTTCGGATGGCGGCCGGTTCCTGGATACGCGCCGTGCCATTCGCCACGCGTCGGAGATGGTGCGCCAGGGCGCAGACTGGATCGACGTGGGGGGCGAATCCACCCGTCCTGGAGCCCGGGCCGTGAGTGCCGAAGAAGAACTGCGGCGCGTATTGCAAGTCATTCAAGGCATCAGGCGGCGCTTGCCAGGAACGCCGATCTCCATTGACACCACCAAGGCCGTGGTTGCCGAAGCAGCCGTCCGCGCGGGCGCAAGCATCTTGAACGATGTGAGCGGCCTTCGCTTTGACGAAGGGCTGGCCGAGGTTGCCCGCCGGCACCGCGCCCCCTTGATCTTGATGCACCTTCGCGGCCGTCCGGCTACCATGCAGCAAGGGCCTTTCGCTTCCTCCATCTGGCGATCGCTTAGCCGCGGGCTCGGCTGGTCCATTCGTCGCGCCGTAGCGCTTGGCGTGCCGCGCTCGCAACTTATCATCGACCCGGGATTGGGATTCGGAAAAACGCGGCGGCAGAATTACGAAATTCTGGCTGGCCTTGACAGGTTGCGGCGCTTTCGCCTGCCGATTCTTGCCGGTGCGTCCCGGAAATCATTCGTTCAGGCGGTGGTGGCGGGTGAAGGCTTGGAGGCGGCCCCTGACCGGCGTCGCAGGAATTGGAAAAATGGAAGGAAGCGCAGCGATGAGAACGGATTCGATGCCCTCGATTGCGGTGACGCGGCCGTGGCCGCGGCTGCGGCCCTGGCCGGGGTCCACATCGTACGCGTTCACCATGTGGCCGCAATCGTGCCCGCGCTGCGCGTGGCTGACGCTACGCTCGCATCCCTCACCCCCATCCCCTCACCCGGTGGGAGAGGGGGGACCCCGATGAGTCGAGGTGGGTGAGGGCCGCTCGGGAGGGAGCATTTTCGGCGGAGTTGAAACTCCGCCCGCCAGGCACGCCGATTACTTCATGAATGATCGGCGCTAGAATAGAACTTATGCGTGGAACTCCGAGGCTTTTCGGCACCGATGGTGTTCGTGGCGTAGCGGGGCGCTATCCACTGGACCGTGAGACGGTGTGGCAACTAGGGCGCGCTCTGGGCAGCGTGTTCTCCAGCCGCTCCGGGAGACCGAAAATCCTGATGGGCCGCGACACGCGCGAATCGAGCCCTTGGATTGCGAGCACGCTGGCTGCGGGTTTGCAGGCCAGCGGCGTCTCCGTTGCCTTTGCCGGCATCATCACGACGCCCGGCGTCGCCTTCCTCACGCGCACGCACGCCTTTACAGCCGGAGTCATGATTTCCGCCTCGCACAATCCGTTCGAAGATAACGGTATCAAGGTGCTCTCCGGCAACGGGATGAAACTCCCGGAATCGCTCGAGCTCGAAATTGAGCGCGAGCTTGAGAAACGAAGAGCGGCAAGGTCGGGCGCTTCACAGATCGGATTGGAAGTCTCGCCCGGCTTGATTGAAGACTACGTCGGGTTTCTCGCTTCTTTAGCGGCTCCCGAGGACGGGTTGGCGCGTTTCAGAATTGTGGCGGACTGCGCCAACGGCTCGGCTGCCATCGTCGCTCCACTTCTGTTTCAGAGACTCGGTCTTGAGGCATTCTTCATCCATGCCGAGCCGAACGGCCGCAACATCAATTCGGGTTGCGGCTCGCTCTATCCCCAGTCGGTCGCAGAGGCCGCCAAGCGCTGCGGCGCTGACCTCGCCGTGGCCTTTGACGGCGATGCCGACCGAGCCATCTTCGCCTCTTCGAGCGGGCGCGTCTTCGACGGCGACTACGTGCTCTTTGCCACCGCGCCGTTTTGGAAGGCGCGCGGCCTGCTCAAGGGCGGAGCCGTGGTCGGCACGCAGATGACCAACCTGGGCTTGGAAATTGCGTTGAAGTCGCAAGGCATCCAGTTGAAACGGACGCCGGTGGGCGACAGGTTTGTGCTCGAGGAGATGCTACGCTCGGGAATTAACCTGGGCGGCGAGCCTTCGGGCCACCTGATCTTCTCTGACCTTTCGCTTGCCGGCGACGGGTTGGTGACGCTGCTTCAGATGCTCCGCCTGCTCGCTGAGACGGGCAAAACGCTCGACGAGATCATGCGGGATTATGCGCCCTTCCCGCAAATCATCCGCAACGTTCGCGTTCACCAAAAGAAGAACCTCGATTCGATTCCCGAAGTTGCGGAGGCTGTGGACCGCTGCCAAGGCGAACTCGGTGAACGCGGACGGATCATCGTGCGCTATTCCGGCACGGAACCGCTGGCTCGCGTCATGGTGGAAGGAGAAGACGCCGCGCGCGTTCACCATCACGCGAACTGCATCGCAGGCGCCATTGCCGCCGCCGTGGATCATGCCGAATGAACAAATCCGCCGGACGCCGCATCGCAAGGACGAAACGCGCAGGCAACTCGGCTGCGAGGCGTGCCATCCCATGCGTGAGAATTCGGATGGTTGTTTCCGGAGGCATTGTATGAGGCGCGCCGGAGTTGTTGTCTTTATCGCCGCGGTATGCTTCTCGCCGGCTCACGTCCAGGCTCAATCCAACGCGGTGGCAAACGGTCCGCGCCGTGCGCCTCGGCCCGGAGACCCATTCACCGTCGCCGCCAGTACCGTGATCCCGGTCGTACTGACGAGCAGCATCAGCTCAAAGACGGCCTATGTTGGCGAGCCTGTTTTTACGCGCAGCACTTACCCTATCGTGGTGAACAACCGGATCGTGATTCCCGTAGGGACTTACGTGGAAGGCACCATCACGCAGGTGGTTCGGCCCGGCCGTATCCGTGGCAAGGCTAAGCTGGGTTTGCGCTTCAATTCGATAACCCTCCCCTCCGGCGTGACGAAGCCTTTCAGCGGCGTTCTCGCTGGCTTTGCCGGAAACGGGAAAGAAGGATTCAAGCGCCAAGAAGGTAAGATTATCGGGGAGGGCACGAAGGGCAAAGACGCTGAAACGGTTTTGATCTCTGGCGCTGAAGGCGCGGGGATTGGCTCGATTGCCGGAATCGGCAGCGGCCATACAGGGGTGGGTGCGGCCGCGGGCGGAGCAGGCGGCGCGCTGGGTGGGCTGATTTGGGTGCTGGCCACGCGCGGCAAGGAAATCGTTCTGCCGCGGGGAACAGACGTTCAGCTTCAGCTTAGCCGGCCGCTAACTTTCTACCGCTACCAGATTGATCCTCCTCCAACGAGCGAACCGTCCGGTCCGGCCTTCAAAAAACCTCTCCCGGGTCCGGGCCTGTAAAGGACCAGGATGCTGCGTTAAGGATTTATGCCGAGTCTTTGCAAGGCTTCCTGAGCTAGGCTACAATCGGGATCAAGCTGCAAGGCTGCCAAGTATTGCCGGATGGCCAACTGGGTCTTGCCCGTACGCTCGTAGAGCCGTCCGAGCCAGCTCATCGCTTCTGCTCGCGAGGGAAAACTGTTGGGAAAACTGCGTTGAGCGAGATAATTTTCGAGGTTTCGCTCGGCTGTCGCAGGTAGCCTGCCCGCGAGCACTTCTTCCACGCCGCGATAAAAATTGAGCCGCGGATCGTTGCCGGCGACGCTGGTCGCTCCGTCGATGGCTTGTTCAAGGCCGGCTTTATTTTGCTGCGCAACGTAAAATTCCGCTGCCTCGAAATATGGCCCCACGCGTCGTGGCTTGGCCTGCATCACGGCCTGATAATCCGAGTCGGCCTGCCGCGTGTTCTCATCGGCTTCCGCCAAGCGCGCTTGCGCGAGCAATCCTTCCACGCGATTTAGTCGGCTGATGCTTTCCGCCTGCTCGCGCGCCTTCGCTTTGCTGCCGCCGAGAATCCACGGGGCTTGGAGATCGTATTCCATCAGAGCGCGACGAGCCTCAACGTTTCGAGGATCCAGGCTGACCGCCTTCTTGAATTCTTTCCGTGTTTTCAGGGCGAGCGTCGCGCTGTGTTCTTGATCTGCCTCACGGCCCAGCATGCGCCCCAACCACAAGTGGTCTTGCGCGTTGTCGGGTTCGGCCTTCACTGCGGCTTGGGCGTGGGCGACCGCTGCTTTGTAGTCTCGAAGCTCGTAATAACAGCGCGCAAGCAGCATCTGGGCCGCCGCGTTTCTCGGAGAGATGCGTAAAGCCTCTTCGAGCGTTGCGCGCGCTTGCTCAAAAGCTCCGGCTCGAAATTCGATCAAGGCGAATTCGTAGTCGGCCGTCGGCGCTGGCGGCGCAGCCGTCGCGCGAACGAGAGGGGCCAGCAGTACGAGGGCCAGCCACAGCCCCCGAAAAGGGTTCTTCTTTGATTTCATCTGTTTGCCTGGGCGGCCGCGAGTGACTGCCCGCGTCGCGCCGGCACGAACACCTAGGATCAATTTACCCTCCACAATTCTTCTCGGCCTCGCACAGCCGTAAATCATTGGATGTTGCACCGCGTCGCAAGTTGCAGAAGATCGATTGCGCGTGGGGCCGGAAGGACGGGACTAAAGCGGAAACCTTCCAAAGAATACTTCGGCAAACTGTTTTGGAAGTTCATTATACCACGATTGCTTGTGCCTTCAGCCGGCTTGCCTGGAAACAGGTGAGGACCGCCGCGTTCACGACGTCTGAAGCGTCACACCCGCGCGACAGGTCACACGCCACCCGCGCCAGACCCTGGTAAACCGGGCCGATGGCTGTGCAGCGGCCTAATCGCTCGGCTATTTTGTACCCGATGTTTCCCGCGTCGAGCGTTGGAAAGATCAACACGTTTGCTCTGCCCTGAAGCTCCGAACCGGGCGATTTGCGCCATGCCACTTCGGGTACGAGCGCGGCGTCGAGCTGCACCTCCCCCTCCACCAGCAATCCGGGCGCACGTGACTTCACGGTCCGGGTCGCTTTCACAACCACTTCTGCCAACCGATGCACGGCGCTGCCGCAGGTGGAGAACGAAAGCATGGCGACGCGCGGTTCGACGCCAAGAATCGTCCGCGCGTTTTCTGCCGTGGTCAGCGCGATTTCAGCCAGTTGGCCGGGTGAAGGTTCAGGGACGACGGCGCAGTCCGCGAACAGCATCGCGCCATTTGCACCGAACTCTTCGTCAGGCGAGATCATCAGATGGAAGCTCGAGACGACACTGGCCTCAGTATCCCTGCCGATGGTCCAGAGCATGGCCCGGGTCGTGGCCGCGGTTGTCGTTACGGTTCCTCCCAGGCAGGCGTCGGCGTCGCCTTCCGCCACCATAAGCCCGGCGAAGCAGGCAGGCTTCGCCGCAGTCTCCAGCGCCTCGGCATGGGTCATGCCGCGAATGTGCCGCCTGCGATGAAGGCGGTCGGCGTACGTCCCAAGGTGGGGCGAATGCGCCGGGTCTAGGCACTCGATCCCGGTAAGATTCACGCCCAGCACTGCCGCGCGAGCGTGAATGCGCTCGGGGCAGCCGAGGAGGGTGATTTCGGCAAGCCGTTCGCGGCAGATCGTTTCCGCCGCCTTCAGCACGCGGTCCTCTTCGCCTTCAAAAAGAGCCAGATGTTGCCGGCTCGACTGCGCCCAGTGCTTCAGCTCTCCGAGAAGTTTCATAAAGTCAGCGACCTACCCTAACTCCCGCCGGGTGGCCTCCATAAGTGGATGCGGTCAGAGCGCTCCGGGTTGGAGCAGGCTTATGCGTGCCGGGAATGGCTCTGCCTGCCACGGCGCAGCAGCATACGTGGGCGTGAAGCCGGGAGCGTGCTGCTATAATGCCCTTTCACAAATTCTGAATGGTGCTTCTCGCCTATGTTCAAAACCATCGAATGGACGCCTGAAGGTGTCCGCATGATTGACCAAACCCGGCTACCTTTGGAGGAAGTCTACGTCACCTGCCGCACGTACTCCGAGGTGGCGGAGGCCATTCGCAGCATGGTCATCCGCGGCGCGCCGGCTATCGGCGTGGCAGCGGCCATGGGCATCGCGCTTGGCATTCAACACTCGGCCGCGCGCAGCGAACCCGCGTTACGTGAGGATTTCGACCGTATCGCCTCCGTTATTTCCGCCACTCGGCCCACCGCTGTCAACCTTTTCTGGGCAGTCAAGCGCATGAAGGGTGTTTTGGAAGAAGTTCTGGCAGAAAAGTGCGGCGGAGATAAAAAGCTGCGACGCGCGCGCGAAAGACTTGTGGAGGAAGCGCAAAGCATTCTCGCGGAAGACGTGGCCATCAATCGGGAGATCGGGCGGCGCGGCGCGGCGCTCTTGCCAGACGGCTCGACGGTCCTTACACATTGCAACGCCGGTGCGCTGGCGACTGGCGGCTATGGCACGGCGCTGGGCGTCATTCGCTCGGCGGCGGAGCAGGGCAAAGCTATCCGCGTCTTCGCGGACGAAACGCGCCCGTTCTTGCAAGGAGCGCGTCTGACCGCCTGGGAACTGGCCCAAGACGGCATTCCGGTCACCCTCATCACCGACAGCATGGCTGGCTACTTTATGAAAGAGAGGCGTCTGCAGGCGGTCATCGTCGGCGCGGATCGCATCGCCGCAAACGGCGATGTGGCCAACAAAATCGGTACCTATTCCGTCGCCGTGCTGGCGCGTGAAAACGGCATCCCGTTTTATGTTGCGGCACCGCTTTCCACCATTGACTTGAGCCTTGCCTCGGGCGAAGAAATTCCCGTCGAAGAGCGTTCTTCACGCGAAGTCACTTACCTCGCCGGCCGCTCCATCGCCCCGGTTGGAGTTGAAGCTCTGCACCCTGCATTTGACGTCACACCGCACCGGTATGTCGCGTCCATCATCACCGAACGCGGCGTGGCCCGTGAGCCTTATGAGGTGAGCCTGCGTGGGTTGTGCGGCTCGTGAACTGGAGGGTTGCGCCAGCAGCCGGGGCGTCTACCAGCGGAACATGTTCGTGGGTGCGGATTGCATGGCGAGGTGAACTTCCGGCTGTTCGCCGGTCGCCCGGCACGACAGGGCTTGTACGGCGCTTAGACGGGCAATCTCGGGGTGGTTGTTGGTCTCGCTAAGGTGGGCGAGCACCAGGATTCGGGCTTGGCCGTCAAATTCGTCGCCGCTCAAAAAATCCGCCGTTGCAAGATTTGAAAGGTGGCCCTGGCGGCTCATCACTCGCTGCTTCACCGGCCATGGGTACGGCCCGAGCTTGAGCATTTCAAGATCGTGGTTGGACTCAAAAATCAGGCAATGACAGCCGCGCACGCGCTGCTTGACGAGCTCGGGAACGTAGCCGAGATCCGTAACCACGGCGATTTTGACACCCTCCGCTTCAAAAGTGAATGCCACCGGGTCCGCCGCGTCGTGGGGCACCGCGAAAGGCGAAATGGTAATGTCTCGGATCGTCAGCCGCTCGCCGGCCGTGAAGGTTTCGCACGCAGGAAGGTTTGTTCCTGGCGGCAGGGCCGCGTGCGTCGCCGCAGTTAGGTAAACGGGGCACTTCCAGTCGGCGGCAAGCTTCGGCAAACCGTTGACGTGGTCGGTGTGCTCGTGCGAGACGAGAATGGCCGTACACAATTCCGGCCGTTCGCCGAGGGCGCTGAGACGGGCAAGGGTCTCGCGCCGGCTGAAGCCTGCGTCCACCAGCAAGCGGGTCTTCTCGGTGGCTACCCAGGTGGAATTGCCTCGGCTGCCGCTCCCGAGCACGCAAACTCTGAAGCTCATGAAATCCCGCCGCTCGCCGTCGCGCTAAAAGCACCCGATCTTGCTTCTAAATACAAGCTAAGAGGAATTATAGGTGACTCGGCGCGGCAGCGAAAGAGAAAAGCGGCGCGGCTGAGGCCTGTTTCGCTCAATGCGTCGGCGAACGGGGCGAAGCGGCCGCGCCGATCCACGGAGCCAACTGATGGGTCTGGTTGTAGACGGTGCGGATGTGAGTGACTTCGTCCGCCGCCTTCTGCCACCGCTCAAGCTCGTCGTCATAGCGTACCAGAATGTTGGGGAGGAAGTAGGGCAAATTTTCGCCGAGCCACAGCTTGCGGTACTCGGCGCGCAGTAATGACGTCTTATCCCGCATATCCTGCAAGAGGCCGTTGGTGCTGCTGATACGATTCAGCACGTCGTTCACTTGCGGTGGCTCGGCTTGGCCATAAAGCTCCGCAATATACTTCGCGTAAATGGCCTTCTGGCCGAGAAAGTCAAAGCGGCGTGCGGCGAAGGCAACATAGTCGAGAAGATCAGCGTTGCGGCGCGCGAGATGGCGGGAGGTGATGAGGTCGGCCGTCGTCTGCTCGGCGAGCAGCCGGATTTGATGCGCCGCCGGCTGCATTTGCGCGTAAAACTTCTGCCCGGCAGGGGAAAGCGCGTCAATCCACGTGAGCCAATCTTCGCCGTCCGAGTGAATAGCCGCCTCCAGCGTCCGATGGATTTGGGTGAGCTGGGCAATCTCACCTGCAAAGTGGTGGCCATCCGCCCGATAGAAATCCCAATCCCAGGCGTTTGAGAACTGATCGTCATTCACCGTCTGTTGCCAGCCAGCCGCCGCCCCGTACACAAGGCCATACCAGGTGAAATTAACCATGCCCTCGCCGTCGTCCATCCACGTTGTATTGAAGAGACCGGCCGATCCCAAGCGTTTGCCGTCGGCCGCAAACTGGCGGATGTTGGGAAGAGCGAGCGCATAATCGGGGAAAATCCGGCTCCAGTTGCTCACCCCGGGCGCGACCCAGGTCTCGAGACCGGCATCGCGGAACGGCTTGATCTCATAGGCGTAGGAGGCGCGCGGCGCGTAATCCCACGGGATGGCGATCATGTCGTGCGGCAAATCCTTCAGGTGTTCGGGATGCTTTACTCCCATGTCTCCCCAGAAGAGGATCTTGCGATGGTAAGGGCGAAGCGCCTGCTCGATCTGGCGGAGATAGTTGACGTAAACCTGGCCATAGCCAAGTTGTTGAACCATTTCCTTGGTTCGCCCCTGGCCAAGCTCGAAGGTCTCGTCAGCGCCAATGTGGAAAAATGGTCCTGGAAAGGCTTGACTAAGGTCGCCAAACATCTTGCTGATAAAAGCGATCGAGCCGGGGACGGTAGGAGAAAGAACGTTGCCGTACGGCACTTCGACGAGGTTTTGGTAAATCTCGTTCTGCAAGGCCAGGTGTAAATGTCCGAAGGATTCCTGTTCGGGGACGACGGTGACGTGGTAGGGCTTCGCGAAGCTGACAATCTCGCGGGCTTCGTCTGGGGTAATCGCTCCGCCCGGAGCGGCCACAAGGGGGAGACTCGGGTAGGCGAAGGTATTCTCCATGTAAAGCGAGTAGAGATTGATTTTGAATTCGGCGAGTAAAGCGATTTCGCGCTTGATTGACGCCAGCGTGGGAATGGCGCCGCGGCTAATGTCGATGCTGACGCCGCGCCAACGCATGGCAGGCCAGTCCACAATGCGCACCGCCGGCGAGACCGCGCCGCCGTCTGCGGCGGGATGCAATAACTGCCGCAGCGTCTGCACGCCATAGAAGACGCCCGCCGAAGTCGCCGCCACGACCCAAGCTGCGCGAGGGGTAACGATTAGGACATAGCCTTCGGCCTGGGCTTCTTTCGGGAAAGTGAGGCCGGCTTGTGCGAGAACACGCTGGCCGTTACGGCTATCTTCCCGCATCAGAACGATGCGCGGAAAGCCGGAAGCATGAGGCTTAACGCTGGCCTGAACTCCGTCGATCGACTGGAGGTCATGCGCCATCAGCGACGCTGAAAATTCGTCTGCCTCTGACTTGCCGGGAACGCCAATGGTGATGTGTGCCCTGGTGCGAAACATGCCCTGGCCCAACTGCAATTGACGCGGGTAAGGGGTCAGGGAAAGCTCTGTCGCGCTGGCCAGCGACCCGCAAAGCAACAGCAGCAATAATGTGTGGCGAAGGATCACTCGATTTTCCACCTTTCTCAGGCGCGCCTTGCCTGACCAATGCGCCAAACGGTGCAGGATAGTTCTTCACGACGGGCGAGTCAACAGGTTCCTGCGGCGCGTTGAGTAATTCCCGGCCTTCAATTGAATGGCTGCTCAGCTTTCGCGCGAACCGCGCGCAGCGTATGATGCTCAAGGAGCCCGGACGAGGGTGGAACGCACACTCCAGCACCAATGCTTACAGGGGAAAGAACATGGAAATTCGCAGAGAGGACGCGCTTGAATATCATGCCAGGGACCGCAAGGGCAAGATTGAAATTAACCCCACCAAACCCTGCCGGACGCAGTGGGACCTAAGCCTTGCGTACACGCCCGGCGTCGCGGAGCCGTGCCTGGAAATCCGCCATGACCCCGAGTCGAGCTTCGACTACACGGCGCGCGGTAACCTGGTAGCCGTCGTCACCAACGGCACGGCCGTGCTTGGCCTCGGGAACATTGGCGCGCTTGCCGGCAAGCCGGTGATGGAAGGCAAGGCCGTCCTTTTCAAGCGCTTCGCCGACCTCGACGTTTTTGACCTGGAGGTCAGCTCCGAAGATCCGGAGGATGTCATCCGGGTGTGCAAGCTGCTCGAATCCTCTTTCGGAGGCATCAACCTGGAAGACATTCGGGCGCCGGAATGTTTCGCCATCGAGCAAACGTTGCGCGGGAGCATGTCCATCCCGATTTTTCACGATGACCAGCACGGTACAGCAATCATTTCCGGGGCGGCGCTGCTGAACGCGCTGGAGTTGGCGGGGAAGCGGATCGACGAGGTGAAAGTGGTGTTCAGCGGAGCGGGCGCAGCGGCGCTCGGCTGCGCGAATCACTATGTGCGCATGGGGATGAAGCCGGAGCAGATCGTTCTGTGCGACCGGCGTGGGGTGATCCATGAAGGGCGTGAAGGTCACGTGAGTCCTTATGCTGCTGCTTATGCGGCCCGCACAAAAGCGCGTACACTGGCCGAGGCCATGGGCGGCGCGGACGTCTTTATCGGTCTTTCCGTGGCCGGCGTTGTGTCCGCCGAAATGGTGCGCTCGATGGCTGCGCATCCGATCGTCTTTGCCATGGCGAACCCGGTGCCCGAGATCGGCTATGCGGAGGCGCGTGCCGCGCGTCCGGACGCCATCGTGGCGACGGGCCGGTCGGACTTTCCGAACCAGGTGAATAACGTGCTGGGCTTCCCGTTCATCTTTCGCGGGGCGCTGGACGTGCGTGCGCGTGCCATCAACGATGAAATGATGCTTGCCGCCACGCGCGCCCTCGCCGCCCTCGCCCGCGAGGACGTTCCCGACGCTGTGCTGAGCGCGTACGGCCTCGGCCGCCTTCAGTTCGGCCCGGACTACATTATTCCCAAGCCCTTCGATCCGCGCGTGCTCATCTGGGAATCGTCAGCCGTTGCCGAAGCGGCCATGCGCACCGGCGTCGCGCGGTTAAATGTGGACATCGAAGCCTATCGCGATGAACTCTCGCGGCGCCTCGGCCGCACCTACGCAGTGATGCAGAGCGTCCGCAGCCGCGCCCGCTCCCGCCCCAAGCGCATCGCTTTTCCCGAAGGTGAGCACGAGCGGATCATCCGCGCCAGTTACCGGCTACTCGAAGAGAAAATCGCCGAGCCCGTTCTCATTGGCCGGCGGCCGGTGATTGAAGCGAAGATCAAAGAGCTAGGATTTCACAAGCTCGCGGCTGAAATTATCGAGCCGGGCGAGGCCGCGCGATTTGAAGCTTATGCCGAAGAGCTTTACCACCTGCGGCAGCGGCGCGGCGTGACGCGGAGCGAAGCGCGGGATCTTATGCTGAATCCAAACTATTTTGGAGCGATGATGCTTTGCCTCGGGGACGCGCACGGTGTTGTGGCGGGGGTTTCTCAACACTATCCGGAAACCATCCGCCCCGCGCTTCAGGTCATCAAGACGAGCGAACGCGTGCATCGCGTGTGCGGCGTCTATGTGATTGTGACCAAGAAGGACGTGTACTTCTTCGCCGACACCACCGTCAACATCGAGCCCGATGCCGGCGAGCTCGCGGAAATCGCGTGGCTCGCGGCAGAGGCGGCGCGAGAGTTCAACGTCGAGCCGCGCGTGGCCCTGCTTTCCTTCTCCAACTTCGGCAGCACCCGCCACCCACAAACGGAGAAGGTGCGCGAGGCGGTGGAGCGGGTGAAAGAGAGATTCCCGGAAATGATCGTGGACGGCGAGATGATGGCGGATACGGCCGTCGTGCCCGAAATCATCGAAGAGGATTACCCGTTCTCCACGCTCAAAGGCGGAGCGAACGTGCTCGTTTTTCCCGATCTCAGCTCCGCCAATATCGCCTACAAATTGATGATGCGCATTGGCGGGGCCGAAGCGCTGGGACCTATCCTGATGGGACTCGCCAAACCCGTACACGTGTTACAGCGTGGGGCGACGGTGGAAGAGATAGTGAACATGGCGGCGATTGCTGTCGTACACGCCAAGGGTGAACCTGCTAGAGCGTAGCGGCGAGTTTACAAGCTGCCGAAGAGTCGGCGCGCGTCGTGTCATTCCGAGCCCAGCGAGGAATCTCGCTCTGGACGGCAGTCTCGAGAAGGACCCCGAGGTTCCTCGTCACTTCGCTCCTCGGAATGACATCCGTTCGGTTGCGGCCCCCCCCAACGGGTTGCGCTACCAGTTGAGTCTCAGACCGAATTGAATCGTCCTCGGATAGTTGGTCTGGCCGGAGACAAAACCAAACCCCGGCTGACCGAAAACCGGCTCGTTCGCAAAGGCGCCGTTATTCGAGCCGAACACCACACGGTTGAACGCATTGAAGAAGTCGGCGCGAAACCTCAAATGGAACCGTTCGTTCAACTGCCACTGCTTCATCAACGAGAAGTCCTCACTCAGAAACGGAAAATTCCGAACGGCTGCTTCGGTAGGTGTTAAGGTTCCAACACAAAAGGTGCAGGGCATCGAGAAAGCGGCAGGATTGAACATGGAATCGACGGCCGGATCGAAGTGACCGGACTTGTACGCCGCCGACTGCATCGGAACCCCATTGACCTGATTCGGCGTATTGAAGCCATCTGCGCCTTCGAGATTCCCCCACTGCGGGATAATTTCAACGTTCTGAGGCTGGCCGCTTTCGTATTTTTGAATGCCGGAAATGGCCCAGCCTCCCAGAATGTTGTTCACCACCCCGCCTCGGTTCAGGAAATGCCTCCCCCTCCCAACCGGCAGATCGTAGACGTACGCAAGCGAAAGCATATTGGGAATATCCTCGAACGAGTAGGCATATTGCGTTCGCGCATTCCAAACGTCGTTAGAGCCAAATTCGGAGGAGAAGGTGGAAAAGATGGAGCCCGCGTCAGTAAGTGTTTTCGACCAAGCGTACGATGCCAAAAGCGTTAGGCCGTTCGAAAATTGCTTGGTCAACTTGACTTGCAAGGCGTTGTAATCGGAGATACCCACCCCTTCGTAATACCGAGTCACGCCGCCTTGGTATTGCGGAAACTGTCGCAGCGCCTGACCAAGCGTGGCCCCGCCATCGTAAAGCGATTGGAAACCCGTGAAAGGCGCGTGATCCCCGGTCGCCGGATCGACGGGCATTGCCTGCACCACCGGCAGTGCCTGGACGGTCGGATCGGCGATGGACGTGAAAAGCGCTGACGTCCCGTTGATCATCGTGCTGCCCAGCGGTAAGTATTGCGGGGGCATCTGAGTGGTGGGCATCAGCCGGCTCGACAGGTGCGTGCCTCTGTTCCCAACGTAGGCGACGCTCAGCATCATCTGGCCCGGCAACTGGCGCTCAACATCGAGTGTATAGTTCTGCATGTAAGGGGAAAGGCCGTCCGTGGGGTAGAGCGCAATCAGGCTCTGGCCGAGCAAGGACGAAGGGGTGAGGCTGAGTGAAAACGGCGGTAGCGTGTCCGTAGTCCAATTAAACGCGGGCGTTACTCCGCCATTAGGGGAAGTCAATACCTGGCTTCCGTTGTAGCCCTGGACGTATGCTCCTCGGTCCAGGCGATTGGCATTGCCTTGGGAATAGAAAATTCCATAGCCGGCCCGGATCACGGTCTTGCTGTTCAGGGCGTAAGCCAGCCCAATGCGCGGCGAGATGTCGTTGTAGTACGTATTCACGCCGGAGGGGTTTGCTGCGTTAGCGAACTGCAGCGCACCAGGCAGGTTGCCGGCGCCGGGGTTTGGCAGCGTCGGACTAAACCAGGACTTCTGGTTGTACTTGTGGACGTCTGGAGTAAAGACATCCCAGCGAAGGCCCAGGTTCAGTGTGAGCTTTTTGGTTATTTTGTAATTGTCTTGGCCGAAGGCTCCGAAATAGTTGTTCCGCGCGTAATTTGGCACGTTGAAATAATATTCCTGGGTCTGATCCGACAGGCCTAGCAGGAAGCTGGCGTAACTGATGCCGCTGTCCGGATTGCTGGGAATGCCGGTCTCGTAAGGGTTGAAAAAGAAGTAGCCCGCAGTGAGGCCGGGGTTTACACCGTTGTCGGCCCCTCTCATGAATTCGAACCCGAACATGGCCGAGTGCTTTCCCTTAATCCAGCTCAGGTTGTCGTCAATCTCTGTAAAGTGCTGTGTGTCAAACCCACCCTGGCCGCCGCCATCGAAGGAGAAACCATTGATGACGATGTGAGGGAATGTCCAGGTGGGGTTCGGAGTGAACCCCTTAAGTCCCAAGTATTGGTCCCAATTTGACCGCCCGCCAAAGTTCGTGACCGGCTCGGTCCCGTTTGTCCAGAGGTTCCACGCCAGCGTCACCTGATTGATCACGTTGGGCTTGAGGATCATGTTGTAGTTGATGCGGGCATTCCGCGACCTGTTGACTTGCGGTTGGCCACCCTCCAATGGCACGGGCATGATGTTGATATTTGGCGTGGTATTGTTTCCATTGTCATACTCCACGCTCAAACGGTTCTTTTCATTAATCACATAGTCGCCCTTCAGGCCCCATTCGTCGATGTTCTCCGGATTAACTACTCCATTGGTGTAGTTGTTGACCACCTGAAACGGGTCTGTGTTACTCGGCTTCGGAATTAATGCAAGGACCTTTGTGGATACCGGAGAAAAGTAAGCTGAGTTAACGACGTTGTTGCAAATCTCTGGCCCGCAGGTTGTATGTGTCGTGGGATCGTAGAGTGGGGTCTGCGTGAAGACTCCGTTCGTCGTGGTGCCGTAGTCGGTGAAGTCGCCGTTCCTCATTGCGAGAGTGGGCACGGTATCCAGGCCGGTTGCCACGCCTTGCGACAGCCGGAAGCCATCATACCAGCCAAAAATGAAGGCCTTGTTTTTCTTAATCGGCCCACCCGCGTTGACGCCGAATTCGTTCTGCTTGTAGGGTGTAACGGCAGGCTGAAAGAAATTCCGTGCGTCCAAGGCGTCGTTGCGGAGAAATTCGTAAGCCGTGCCGTGAATCTGGTTGGTTCCCGACTTCACCACAAAGCTGGCCTGCCCACCGCCGGTCCTTCCGTATTGGGCCGGGGCCATGATGGACTCCAGCTTGAATTCTTGAATCGCATCGGGTGGAATCTGCAGGGCGCGCAAATCGCCCTCGAACTCGGCGAGGGTTGGAATGTCCGCGCCGTCCAGCGATATCGTTGTACTGCTAACCGCGCTGCCGCTCACCGCAGTGCTCATTGTCCGGCTCATCCCCTGACTATTATCATTCGATGGGCCGTGGCCGGTGACGCCTGGCGCCAACTGCATGAACGTTGCCGGTGTCCGCTGATCGCCGAAGCTGGTCAGAGGCAGTTGTTCCACCTCGCGGCTGGTAACCTCGGTGCCGAGGTCGGAGGTGTCGCGCTTGAGCAAAGGAACCGGAGCAGTCACCGTTACCTTCTGCGTGGCTGCACCAACGGTCAACTCGAAATCCACGCGCACTGTCTCGCCTACTGGAAGGGGGACATCCGTCCGAGAGTAAATCTTGAAGCCTTTCTGCTGCGCGGTCAGGCTATATGTGCCTGCCGGCAAGTTCGGAACCGAATACACGCCGCTCCCGTTGGTCTTCAGCACGTCCGACACGCCGGTCGCTACGTTCGTGATCTTGATCGTCACGCCGGGAATTACCGCACCACTCGGGTCCGTCACAATTCCGGTGATCGTTCCGCGGCTCACTTGCGCCCACCCGGAACCAGCAATAATGAGCGAAGCCACCAGCGCAAAAATCAAGTGTTTTGATCGTGCCATTGCCTTGCCCTCCTCCGACATTAAGTCTTTCCTTTCGTTCCGACAGTCGGACGATATTCCTTATTCGGAGTTGATACCACTCCATTCGGGTTGGCGTCAAGTATTTTTTCGGCGTATTTCATACGTTCTTCTGGGCTTGGATAATAGATTTCTGGTACTCGAGCAACGTAATACCCCGCAAAATGGGATTCGAAATTCCTGCCATCTCTACGGCGTGAGAGGTCTTGAAATCCACGTTGCGGAGGCTCCCTTCGCTTGTTAGGGCGAGACTCCAGCAGAAGTGCTTCGCGGATTTAGGACGCCCTGTATATACTGGAATCTTGACAGCGAGAGTGGAATTAAAACGCAAATCGACGCGTCAGCGACGGGGCCGCGCCCTGCTTATGGGCCTGGTGGCTCTCGCCTTGACTTGCAGCGCAGCGGCTGGCGCAACTCCGAAGCTGCCTCAGCGTGCGAACAGCACTTCAAGCGCCTCTGCCGCTCGAAAGAACCATCGGAACATTCTGCACTTTCTGTCCACCTACGGAGTGGTGAGCGAAGAAAGCGTGCCGCCCCTGACGGTCGGCCAGAAATTCCGACTGGCAGTGAAAGAGTTCGTGAATCCAGTTGAGCCGGCCAAGGCGGCGTTCAAGGCTGAATATTATCGAGGCATCGAAGTTCAAAAGAGGATCGGCCACGGCAGCTTCGGTTACGTGAAGCAGTGGGGAGCATCGTATCTGGACGGTGCCTCGGAGAGCATGTTGGGCAACTTCGTTTATCCGTCGCTGTTCCATCAGGATCCGCGCTATTTCCGCCGGGGCACGGGGTCGATTTTTCGCCGTATACGTTACGCACTATCACGAGTTGTCATCCGGCGAGGCGATAACGGACACGAGCAGTTGAACGTGTCCACGGTGCTTGCCAGCGCGACGGCCAGCGCAATCTCCAATACCTACTACCCTCCCACCGCTCGCACTCCCGATACAGCGGTTTTCAATCTAGGCATGTCATTGCTCGGAAACGCGGGGAGCAACTTGTTTAGAGAATTCTGGCCGGACGTCGTCCGAAAGTTTGGCAGGTGATGAAGATGATTCGAGCGCACCAAGCAAACGACCTGCGGTGCGTGTCCATTGCAACTTGGGATTGAAGCATCCGGATCGGATCTGACCCGAGCGGACGTGCCCCCGCCGCAATTCTGGTATAGTAAGGGAAGTGGGGTATGCTTGATTTCTGGCGCCGGTTCCGGGAAAGGTCGGCGGAGAACCGGAAATATGACGTTACGATTATCATTACCTGAAAGCCGTTGATAGGGATGGTTGGCCAAATCATCAGCGAGCGCTATCGCGTCCTTGGTGAAACCGCTCGTGGCGAACTGGGTCCCGCTTACCTGGCCGTGGACGCGCACTCCGGACAGGAGTGCGTGCTTGAGGTTTTGGATCTCGGGGCGGCAGCCGACGGGGCTTGGCGCGAGAATCTGCGCCGTGAGCTCGACGCTTTGCGTGCGTCGAAGTGTCCTTTGGTTGTTATGCCGGAAGCGGTTGAAGAGATCGACGGCCGGGTGGTATTGGTCCAACCGCGCGTGGCGGGAACGACTCTTGAGGAAGTACTTCGCACTGGCTCGCCACTGGAGCTCGCGCGCGCCTGTTCCATTGCACGGCGCATCGCCATGGCGCTCGAAGCGGCCCACCACGCCGGGGTGATTCATGGCGACCTCAAGCCGTCAAACGTCCTTCTCACGGGGAAAGGTCTGGAGGACGTAAGGGTCTTAGGGTTTGGAACGTATGCCGCCAAGAAGGACACATTTTTAGACTTGGCTCGTCTCGCGCTGAGCGGCGAGCGCGCCATGAATGGTAATCCGGCATACATTTCGCCGGAACAGGCCCTGGGCACGAGCGCGGACGCGCTGGACGGGCGCGCCGACGTGTACGCGCTCGGCGTAATTCTTTATCGGATGCTCAGCGGGCGCCTGCCCTTCACGGGACGAAGCACGATGGAGGTGTTGTTGGCGCATGTCTTTTCAGAGCCGCTTGGCCTGGATGAGTTTCAGGAAGTGCCTGAGGTCGTAAAGACGTTGGTCATGAGATGCTTGGCGAAGCGCCGGGATGAACGTCCCGCAAGCGCCACGGTTCTTGTCGATCAGCTCGGCCCGTGGGAGAAGCAGGAGCCTGCCGCGGTCGAGCCGGAAGCTCCGGCTCTGGCCCTGAACGCTTCGGTGCCATCGTCCCCCGTGGTCACAAGCTGGACGAGTAGCGCCTTAAGGCCAAGTGAGGCACCGGCGGAAGCCATCGCCGAGGGGCCGGCGGCTCTCGGTGACGAGTGGGTGCCCGCAGCGAAGCCTAGGGTGGACTTGCCCCGCAGCGCTGCGGAGGAGCCGGCCTTCGTGCCCAAGGCACAACAACCCGAGTTCGACTTGGACCTCCTTCGCGCCCCTGACACGGCCGAGGCAAAGAAACCGCCAACTTCGATCCCGCGCTCCGTCATCTTCGGAAGCTACGAGCGTGCCGCGCCGGCCTTAAAGAAATCTGGCGGGCACCGCAAGGCTGCGGTTGTTGTGCTGTTCATTGCAGCCGGCGGCGGCTGGCTGGCGTACCATGGTGGAAGGCTATGGCTCAAGCCGAGCTACGTGAAGTCCCGTGTCACGTCGGCAATCACTCGCCTCCAGCCAACACCAGCTTCCACGCAAGAAAGTCCGAAGCAAACCCCCTTGCCGCGTGCCTCCCAGCCTAGCGCGCAGGCGGCGCCTCCGGCGGACGTTCCGCGCCCGGCCGGGCCGGCCGCATCAAAGGAAGCCGCTCCATTGCGTTCCGTTTCCAAACACAAACCAACCGCGCGCCAGGCACGCATGTCGGTGGCTGCCAGGACTCACGCCGTTCAGCAAGACGTCACCAAGGGCGAGTTCTTCTTCCGAAACGGCGATTATGACGACGCCATTCACGCCTTTCAGGACGGCTTGGCGCTCGACCCGAACAATCCTACGCTGCAGGCCGATATTACCCGTGCCAAGAGGGCCAAGGCGGCCGAAGCGAAATTTCTCAGCGCTCACTAGTCCGGCGGAGGGGCCGGAGTGGAGGTGGAAAATGAATGTCCTAACCACTCGACTTCACCCCTTGAAGTGCAGGCTCGTCTTGTACTTTGCGCTGGCGGGCTTGGTCCCGGCCGCGCTTGCGGCAACCCAGGCAAAACCACTAGACAAACGGCAGATCGTCGGCCTCGTCCGCGGAGATGTGGCGAGCGTGCGAGTTGCTAAGTTGGTTCGCAACCGAGGCATCGACTTTCACGTCTCAAAAGGCTTTCTCAAACAACTGCAGACAGCGGGCGCGAAGCCCGTACTGCTGGATGAGCTCCAAGCCGCAAGCCTTCCCGCGCCTGAGAGGCGGAGTCCGCCTAAAGCGCAAGCGAGGCCTGAGCCGAAACCCGTTTCGACGGGACTTTCAGCCGGGGCGAAGGCCTTTGCCGACAAACGCCTGGCGGCGAAGCAGCACTGCGTTCAAGGCGAACGGCTGCTGGATGCTGGTTTGTGGACGAAGGCCGTAACGGAACTTCAGCAGTCGGTTGACCTGAACCCCTCGGATCCGGCGGCGCACTTCTATCTCGGGCGCGCGCTAAGCGGAGAGCGAAGATGGGATGCCGCCATCGTTGAATATCGTCTTGCGTTGCACCTGGCTCCAGACTCTGCGCCCACTCACTACAATCTCGCCAGCGCGCTGCTTGCAAGGGGCAATTTTGCGGCTGCGGCGAGACAATATCGGGCGACGCTCGGTCTTCTCCCGGACGACGAAAAAGCGCTGTATGGGCTGGGCGCCGCGCTTTACGGCCTGAAGGATTATGCCGCCGCCGAGGCTCGCTTTCACCAGGCTTTGCAACTCGATCCAGTGGATCAAGACGCCCTCTGCGCCATGGGCCTGACACTGCTCCGGCGAGGCGACGCGCGAGGATCGGCACGGGAGTACAGGAAAGCGCTGCACTTGGACCCGCACAATGCGACGGCGCACGCGGGCCTTGGCTACGCCCTCCTGAAAGAAGGCGAAAAGCTGCAGGCTCTCAACGAATTCAAGATCGCTGCCAGCATCCAGCCAAACAATGGTAATTATCGCGCAAGCTACGGGGCCGTCTGGCGGCAATTGAATCCTTAACCGCCCGGCCGCAGCGTCTCTCCCGAAGACCCGCGCGCCGGGTTAAGTTGCGGTGCAGAGGCGGGTTTCTCCCGCCAGTTGTGGTCTACCCACACCGTGTCCACGTCAACGTGACTCGCGAACTCCCGCTACGCCCCGGCGACTTTGGAGCATCCTGTTTTGGTCTGATCTTCCTGCCCCATTTTATTGTGCTATATTACCCACCCGGTAATCGGTCGCTGCTCTGATCGCACGTCACAAATACTCAAATCCAGGAAAGAGCCAGGAGGTGGGCTGTGTATAGCAAGACCCAATGAATCTTGTTGCTGGGTACGATCGTCTTTTGCGCCGAAGCGATCGCGGCGTCCGGCCAGAAACAGGCGACTCGGCAACGGTTGAAGGGTTATTTCACGGTCCGGCGCGCGAAGGGCGTTGATTTAGAAACGATAGAAGGCGCCATGGAAAGTGCGATGGCTTCCCCAGCAGCGACGCGGCCAACCCTCCCCTGACAGGCGTTCGATGTTCCCTCGTCGAGGGACGGCGATTATCACCAGGGCGTGATGCTAGGTCGCGACCCGTTTGACAGTCCCGGCAGCGTCCCCACCACCTTCGTCCCGCTAGTCATTGTCACAAGCATGGCCAGCGTAAGCTTTAACCCCAAGAGCAGGATGGTCACCACCCGGCCAGGCATCACTGCTTTTGATCCGTCCATGGCGGATACGGCCTGCCTGGCAGCGCCGAATAATGTTCCCACGAAGCTGGTTCAGGCATCGTCCATTCTCAATCCGGCTACGCTTGATTTCGGCGGAACGATTGTGGGCAGGACGCAGTATACCGACGCCTTTCAGCGAGGGAATTTCTGGAAGGTTCTCGGCTTCGATCGCAATCTCTACCATGCCTTGCTCGGTCCTGTCCGGTTCCTCGGCCCACTTGTTATCCATTTTCCCCCCGGGTGAGGGGCTCGCCTTGGCGACGACTGCACTCGGCCCTCCCTGTTTCTGTACTCCGAAGGGGATAGTGGACATCAACTAGTTTGATGCTTATCTTGCGGGTACGATCCTTCCTGCACTCACCGCGCGGGGTTAACGCAGCCAATTTTCCGATGTTTCTCGTTCATCACGTTGTGTGGGCGTCGCCGGTAAACAATCTGTTCAATTGCTGCATTCTCGGCTAGCACGGTCTTACCGGCATCCCTCAACCTACGCAGACCTACGCACCGGCCGACTTCAATTTGACCGGGCTTTGCGGAACAGCGGGCGAAGACACCTCGGTTCTTTCCTATGAGGCCTGGAAATTTCCGGTCAGCGGTGATTCAATGTTTCACGGACTGTGAGGTGAGGGAAAGCTCACCGCCATGCTGCAGTGCTTGAATTTGACTTGCCCCAGTCCAGCCTGGTCAGCACGGTGGTAGCAGCACAAAGCCGCCAACGCATTAATTGAGCGACGCTCGTAGAATCTCGGGTTCTCCGGCTGCTGAACTCCGGAGTGCAGCAAGTTCTGTGGAGGAGTTGCGGCAAATGTTGATTCTGGTCACGGGGGCTACGGGTAACGTCGGTCGGCGAGTTGTGACTGCCCTTGTCAACGCGGGTGTTCGCGTCCGCGCACTGACTCGGACATCGAGTAAAGCCCTGTTCCCGGCGGGCGTGGAGGTAGTAGAAGGAGACCTATCGCGGCCGCTGTCACTTGCCCCGGCGTTTCGCGGCGTCGAACGAATGTACCTATTTCCGGCGCCGGCGACAGCGCGCCAGGTCGTGGCACTGGCCAAGGAAAGTGGAGTCCGCCGCACCGTGGTGCTTTCCTCGGGCGCGGTGGAATATGGAGCAGACACCAAATTTCATCTCCCGGTGGAGCAGGCCGTACAGGACTCCGGACTTGAGTGGACGCACATACGTCCGGGCGAGTTCATGCTTAACAAGCTATGGCTCTGGGGTCCGTCAATTCGCGCCGAACGCGTCGTCCGCGATCCCTTTCCAGATGCGGCCCGGTACCCTGTACACGAACAGGATGTGGCTGATGCGGCCGCGTTGGTCCTGACAGCCGACAGGTACGCGTACAAGGCCTACACACTGAACGGGCCCGAGCTGATTAGCCATCGCGAACAGGCCCAGGCGATTTCGCAGGCGATCGGTTCCGCTATCCGTTTCGAACAGGTCACACCAGAGCGCGCACGAGAAATATATCGTGCGCAGGGCGGATTTGCGGCCGCGAACGCCGATTTCCTGTTAGGGTTTACAGACTATGGGGGTAACGTCTCCCAGCTTGATGTTAAGATTTCGTTTGATCCGAGGGCGCTTCCGAAGCCTGCGACCGCCGAAGCAGTAACCGGGCGCGCAAGATCGTTTGGTGAATGGGCTCGTGACCACGCCTCGGATTTCATGTAGGTCTGATCAGTGTTGATAGGCTCTTTCGGCAGTGGAAGACATCCTAAGGCCGATCAGCAACCGTAGGGGAAATTTATTTATGGGTGATTTCACGAGGAGGTCGTCGGCTCTATCCCGGAGGGCTTTTCTAGCCTTGGCGGGCGGCGCGGCGCTCGCCAGCACTGGCCGCTGGCAGGTTTCTGCTGCTGAGGACGACGCTCCACTCACCGCCGAAACAACCTATGGGAGAGTTCGCGGGGCTACCGTGAATAGAGTTGCTATGTTCCGGGGGATTCCCTATGGCGGCCCCACGGAAGGCGCGGCGCGGTTCCTGCCGCCGACGAAGCCCGAAAAGTGGTGCGGCGTGCGCGATGCCACGGTGAATGGGCCTCAATGCGTCCAGGGACCGGGTAATATCTTCCTGAATCCACCACTTGGCGGCTACTTCAGCGGAGGCCGGCGAGACCGCCTGGAGCTCGCTACCTCGCCCTACAGCGAGAACTGCCTGGTGCTGAACGTCTTAACGACCGGGCTGCGGGGGAAACGGCCAGTGATGGTTTATATCCATGGCGGCGGATACGCGTCCGAGTCGGGCGTGCTCTCGCTGTTCGGCGACCGGCATGTGCGCGAGCAGGGTGTTGTGCTGGTAGGCATCAATCATCGGCTGAACGTTTTCGGCTATAGCTACCTCGGCGGGTTGAGCGACAAATATGCCGTCGGCAATGCCGGGCAGCTCGATCTAATTGCCGCTCTGGAATGGGTGCGCGACAATATCACCAATTTTGGCGGTGATCCGGGAAATGTCACGGTGCTTGGGGAATCCGGTGGCGGCGGCAAGATCAGCGCGCTGATGGGCATGCCCGCAGCGAAGGGCCTTTTTCACAAGGCAATCGTGGAAAGCGGCTCTTTGCTACATATCGGCGATCCCGAAAGCGCGACCAGGGCGGCGAGGGCGATGATGGCGAAGCTGCGATTGACCCGGGTAGGCGACCTCCAAAAGGTTGCGGCGGCCGATCTTTTCGATGCAGGCGGGACGAACCCTTTGGAGCCCGGTCCCGTCGTGGACGGCCACTCCATCCCGCGGCAGCCCTGGGAGCCTGTCGCGCCGGCCGTTTCGGCGGACATTTCCATGATTATCGGGAATTGCAAAGATGAAACGACGCTCTTTTCCTTGAAGAACCAAGCTCTCTTCCACCTTGACGAACGCGAATTGCGCGTCGCGCTGGTGAACGCTGGCGTTCCTGCGGAAAAAGTAGATTCGTTGCTCGCCCTCTATCACCGCGACCATCCCAAGGATACCCCGAGCGATCTGTACTTCCGTATCGCGAGCGACCGCGGAATGCGCCAGCACGTGGCTCAGCAGGCAGAACTCCAACTCGCGCAGGGCAAAGCCAAGGTGTTCGTATATTACTTCCAGTGGAGCACGCCGGTTTTGGGTGGCGAGTTGCGGGCCTTTCACACCGCCGAGCTTCCCTTGGTCATGCGGCTCGCATTTTACCCGGAGTCCGAACAGCTTTCGCGACAGCTCAGCGCCGCTTGGGCGGTCTTTGCCCGGAAAGGAGATCCGAGTCAGCAAGGGCTGGAGTGGCCGGCTTATACCACTTCACAACGGGCGACCATGGTGTTCGACGCCGGCAAGAGCGAAGCGGTGAACGATCCCGACCATGACGAACGGCTCATGCTCGAGAAAATGCCGTCAGGAGGACTGCTGTAGAATTGCGCCTGCCGTACAGCAACTCGAAGCCTGCCCAGCAAGGGAGCCGCGAGGCGCCGACCACCCCTTAGTCCCCTCCGCGGCAAGGAAGAGACTAGAGGGTAATCGGCCGCTCACAGATCAGCGCTGCAGCAAACGCTCTTCCGCAGCCGGAGTTTATGAGTTCTTCCCCCTTATCGAGCGGAGGGCGGATCGGGAACCCACGAACATTATGATTACTCCAACGGTCTCCGTTGGAAAACCCGTCATAGCTGAAACCGGAATATCGACCGCTGTAATTGCTTCGCGCTTTCACGCGCGCGAATCTGTGAGCGCGCTTGCTGAAGAATATGGACGACCCGTTGGAGAAGCTATCACTTTACCTGGCCCGCCCCGCTATTTGCGGAGGGTGCGACTAGCCGCAATCACCTTGGCCATTTCACGCTCCGATACCTCGGCCGCCTTCTCCATGTAATCGCAAATCAACCGCAGATTCTTGTCGGAATATTGATCGAAAAGGCTCATATAGTCCTTTCCAACGGCTTCATACTTCGGAATGAGACGTTGAAGGCTCTCTGGGCGCACCCGAACGAAAACCTTCCGGCGATCCTGGGTGTCGCGTACACGCTCGACAAACTTTCGCCTTTCAAGCCGGTCGAGAATGTGTGTAATCGCACCCGTGGTGAGGCCAGTCATCTCCGCCAACTCTCCCGCAGTGACGGCTCCGTCTGGACCGCGAAGAATCAGGTCAATGCACTTGGTGTCAGTGGCGTTGAGGCCCACGGTTTGAGCAATAGCCTGGTGAAGAAACACCGTCTGGGTACTCACGACCCTTCCCAGGTCCGAGAGCTTTTTTAGCAGGTCACGCCGTCTGTTTTTCTTCGAAGCTGAGCTTGACATTAACTCCCTGCATTATTAAGATACATAGCTGCGTTATTAAGAAACTGCACTATTGGGATAATAATGCAAATCCTTCAGAGGAGCAAATCATGTCAGCTCGAAATCAGAAGCCCTGGAAAGGGGCGGGAATGGAAGGATGGGTTGCCCGCTGGTATAACCGAACGAGGCAGAAGGACATGGACGACTTCCGCAGCCAGGCGAAAAACGTTGCGGCGCGTCTGGGGGCCGGCTGCAACGTACTGGAAGTCGCCCCGGGCCCCGGCTTTTTCGCGATTGAGCTCGCCAAGCTAGGCGATTTCAAAATCACGGGTTTGGACGCGAGCCGCACATTCGTCGAGATCGCCACCGAAAATGCTCGAAGCGCGGGCGCGAAGATCGATTTTCGTCTGGGTAACGCATCCGCGATGCCGTTCGCTGACGAATCGTTCGATTTCATCTATTGCTCGGCGGCCTTTAAGAATTTCTCCGAGCCGGTTAAAGCCTTTGGATGAAATGCACCGCGTCTTGCGTCCCGGTGGCGAGGCGGTGATTGGGGACCTTCGTAAGGACGCGTCGCTCGACGAAATCGACATCTACGTAAACCGGAGCGGCCGGAGCCGGTTCGATTCATGGCTCACAAAGAGAACCCTCCGATGGCTTACCAACCGGGCTTATACCAGGGAGCACTTCCTGCAAATGGCCCAGGTCAGCCAGTTCGGTACGTGCGAGATCAATCTCAGTCCCATCGGATTCGAGGTACGGTTCTTGAAGCCTCTTTATTCGAAAGCGCTCCAAAATTGACCGTACCGAGTGGCGATGTGGCGCGTACTGGGAAAACGAGTAGAGCACCTCAATTTGCGTTTCTCAACCTGGCCTCGGGAACTCAGGTCTTGTTTCCCCTGTCTCTGTCCAGACCTTGAACAACCAACCCCCTTTGCCACGGAAGAATGGCAGAAAACTGGGAACCACAAAAAAACTGTCTCATTCGTCTCACCTGTCTCCACTATCTTACCCACCCGTGATAGCGTAATGGCTTAGAGTGCTTCCGTCGCTGGTTTTCGCAACCTGGTTAGATGGATTAGGCGCGAGAATGCTCGGAGCCGAATATTGTGACAAAGGTTCACGCGGGGAAACTGCAATCAGACCATGGCACCAGCCGTGGAATGAGAATCTTGCCCGCATCCGACCACGTGCGGGATGCGTGCGCCATGCCGGAGCGGTTCCCTCGACCTTCACTTCGACCGGCCGGGGAACGGCAAGGCCTAAGCCGCAATGTTCTGTGTTGTCAGTGCGATACGACGTGCAGCTCCCTTCCCTATTCAGGATTGGGGCGCATCCAGCCAACGCCTTCGGGAAAAGAGGGAGGCCATAGAAAGAATGTTTAGGGGGTCACCGCTGGAACTAGTTGAAAACAAAAGGCGATTATGCCTACCAATGACCAACAATCTCCTGAAGCTCATTTATCCGAATGATTATAAAGGAGTTATCGGAATAAACTGTTGGTCGGAGGTCGAAGTCGCAGAAAACAGGAAGGATAGTAGAGAAAGTCGGCTGAAAGACCGAAATTGTTTGTCGAAAGTCGAGCTATTTTGAGCTTGAACGCGCGGGTTATCATGCAGGGTGCACCTACTCTAGTGGTCGCAGGAATTCTCACGAATGACGGCCGGGTTCTGATTTGCCAGCGCCATCATTCGGACCCATACGGGCTGCAATGGGAATTCCCCGGCGGAAAAGTGAAGGACGGCGAAAGCTTAACGGCATCTCTCGAGCGTGAGCTGGAGGAAGAACTGGGAATCCGCGCCCACGTTGGCCCAGAGGTTTTTCGTCTCCGGCATCGCTATCCTGACCGCTTCGTTGAAGTTGCTTTCTTCGCGGTTCGCTCGTTCCGCGGGAACATCTCGAACCGTGTGTTTGAAGCGGTAGAATGGGTCTCGCGGGCGAGACTCGCTGACTACGACTTCCTGGAAGCAGACCGCGAGTTGGTTGGCCGTATCGCGCGAGGGGAAATTGTTTAAGGACACGAGGGGACACAAATTTCCGAGAGTGCTCGCTCGCATCTTCGCAGTTGCAAGCTGGGCGCTGCTTTCGTGCTTGTGTGTTTTCGCCGGGCAAGTCGAAACGATACCGGGTGGCCTTGCGAGTTTCGTCTGGGAGCACCGGATGAGGATTGAGGGGCACTTGGCGCGGTCCTATTCCCCGGATGGCGCGTTTGCTCCCAGCGGCTCAACAATGGCGGTGGCGGAAAGCGGAGGGATGGTGATTGCCAACATCGCTGAGGGGAGCGTCGAAAAGGTTGTCCGGCCGCGCCTGGAAAATATAGCGAGTCTTTCCATTCAGTCGGCCAACTTCGTCTCTCCCACCCGCCTCTTTGTTCTTGCGAGCGCCTTAATAAAGGCCAAGCATCATCGGACCGGCAGCGCAGAGTTAGGCTTTCAGTGGGACATCACCCAGGACGCTTTGTTCGGGAAAATTTTGGCGATGAAGGGCGGTTTTCTGCCGCCGCGCTACCTCCCGCTCATCCATTATCTCGTCCTCGCCAAGGCCGGAGTCTTCGAGCTATGGAATCCCGTAACAGGGCGTGGCGGAGCGATCCAAATCGCCGCGTTGTCACATCCAGCGCACCTGTTTCAATTTTCTCCCAACGGCCAATGGCTTCTGCTGGCACAGATTGAAACCAACGCTTCTCCCAACCCGGTTGTTGTTTCCGTGCCTTCAAAGCAGATTGACAATGTCCTCGTGGGCCACGAAGGTCCCGTGCTCGGCATGGCGTTCTCGCGCGATGGGACCAAAGTGGTGACGGCTTGCGCGGACGGCAAAGTGCGGGTCTTTTCCGTGCCCAGCTGGAAGCTCTTGCGGACGCTTAGCGGCAACAACGGGCCGGTCCATTGGGCAGAGTTCTCGCCAAATGGAAACTGGGTGGCCTCGGCGGGGCAGGACACAACGGTCAGGATCTGGTCTGTTGCCACCGGAAAGCTGGTTCAAACGCTTTCCGAAAGCCAGCACCCTTTACTCACGGTCGGCTTTTCGCCCGATGGCAAGTACCTGGCCGCGACCTCAGAGAACACGGTACACGTTTGGGCCCGGACGCGCGTTGACTGATTGGTAAGCTCCTGAAGGAAAGCACGCGAATGACATCGTCGCTGCCCGCTTTACGCGAAGGCGGCAACCGCAACCCCGCTTGGTCTGGCCGCACTCACATATCCCTCACGCTCCAGATAACAGACTATCTTCTGCGCCGCCTGTCCGGGCGAGAATTGGGGCGCATCAATCACCACGGCGGCATCCTTTGGCGGCTCGTAGGGATCGCTGATACCCGTGAAGTTTCGGGTCAGCCCGGCCCTCGCCTTGGCATAAAGGCCCTTACGGTCGCGTGCCTCGCACGTCGCAAGCGGCGTCGCCATGTAAACCAGCACAAAGCCTCCCAGAGGCTCGATCATGGCGCGCACTTCTTTGCGAACCGAGCCGTAGGGCGCAATGGCCGCACACAAGGCGATCCTCTCTGGGGCTACCCGGACGGCATCGGGGTCGTACAGATTGACATGACCGCGCACTACACTGACCAGAATTTCCCGGAAATCAGCGACGTGTACTGGAATTACGGGGACAACATACAGGAAGCCCAGGACGTACTATCTAACCTCGAGACCGGATCCGGCGTACCCGTTTTGGGACAGCCAAGTGCAGCAGATGTGTACGTGGGTCCACGGGACTTACCACACCGCGTCTGGCAGCGGCGACAGCTACTGCACTGCGGTCCAGCAGCCGGGTACCGGGGCGCCTCCCGCCGGACCGACTTACCCGGAGGGGTCGACCGACTACTACACGCCTCAGTCCCTGCCGGACTGCACATCCCACTTCGCCCTATCCGCCAACCAGCCGAGCGAGTGGAAGGACGCAGAGCTTATAAAGGCGTACAACGGGGCAGCCACCTACTACATTTTCTGGCACCCAGATTATGACGACCCGCAGCATTACCAGTACTGGGTCTTTAACAACTGCTCCGGAACAACGTGCAACGACTATGTATACAACGTGTGCAACGCGGCGAATTACTAAGGTGCTAGCATCCGGGATGGCATGCTTGCTGGTTGCGGCATTCTGCGTGGCGCTCTGGGCGGCGTCGGCGGAAGGCAGCGTCGGCGGATATCTCTACTTGCTGGCTGGTACGCCCACGCCGGACAGCGCATCCGGCTTCCCTGTGCGGCTCTATACCGTCGCAGGCACGCGGCTGGCGCTGGTGCGGCAGGTCGCCGCGGGCCTGTTCTCTGTTGCCGACGATCTCAGCAGGCACCTTTACGTCCTCGGCTTAGGCCTGCGCGCGCTGAGCGTTATTCACGAGAATGCGCCGGGAGAAATTGATGTAGTTCCGGCACCGCCGCAACCAAAGGGGAGGTTTGCGAGCTTCAGCTTCTATTATCCGACATGGGGTGCAATCTCCGGGCCAGGCGTGTCTCCGAGCGCAGTGTTCGCTGACTGGACAGACCACTGGACCGTAACCAGAATTTACGCACACGCGCCTCGCGGAAAGCTCCGGATCGCGCGGGGCAGTTGGGATTTGTACCGCTATTTCCGATACCAAGGGCCTGGAGGGGGGCCGCGCCGCCAATTGACGATCCCTGGCGGCACCATCGAGGACGGGCGCATCATGATGCCATACACCCTCGCCGCCGGCGTGGGCTACGTGGGACCCACGCCGCCGTTCCTGCCCCCCAAGGCTGGTGCCGTCGCAGGCTACCCAGACAGGCCACGAGGTGCAGGCATCATTGCTGATACTGCGCGTTTTTTTGCGTTGAACGCTCCGCCGCCGGCTGCCGAGCTGCGAGGGCCCAGGACGGTCTATGTGCTGAATAAAGTAACCGGGCACTGGTCGGTTATCGAGGTTCCATTCTACGGCCTGTGGCCTCGGCTTTTTGGGGCATGGCTTGCGACTACGGTCCAGGAGCCGAATCCAACTGGCCGCGAAAGCCCCGGCCTAAAGAACGAGAGAGCCAACGAGGTGAACGCGACCACCCCGACCGGGGTGGTCCGGGAACTGCCGCGCATCAGGGGCATGTATGGAACTAAGACGTACATGCCAGGCAAGCTGCTGCTGCAGAACTTGGTTGACGGGCATCAGCGCCTCTTCGTACCGTCGCTGGACCACGAATCCGTTTCCCAGCAACTCGAGGTAGCGAATCTCCGCGCCGACGTCGCCACTTTTAATTGCTGACAACAATGCTCCGCCCACAAGGCGCCCAGCTTTCAAAGCGTCGCCCTGCAGGAAGGCGATCAAACCCAGTTCGCCTTTGGCGCGTGCCTCCCATTGTTTCTTCTTCAGCTCTTGAGCGAGAACCTCGGCTGCCTGCCAATCTTTCTTGGCTGCGGGAACATTGACTTCAATATCCGTCATGCCTTTTGCCGTCAGGCACCACAGCTTGAGGTCAGGGTCGTTCTGGACGAGCGGGGTTGCAAGCTTCGCGCCGAGAAAGTCAGACAGCTTCACGAAGGACATTGTTTCGGCTTTGGCACGCATGAGCCCGATTTTGGCGTAAAGCTCGTCTCGCTTGTCGCCGCGCTCATGGAACATCTGCTCCGCCTTGGCATACAGAGGATGTGCCCGATAGACGTTGGAGAGGAATGCAAAGTGATTTGCCTCGGCAAGAATGGCCTTCGGGTCATTGGAGGAAACGGACTGGATGGAGGCTATTCTTCGATGCCGCCCCGTGAGGAATACCCAAACTCCCGCGATCCCTCCAACCACAAATAATGCTGCCAGGAGAGAGATATAAACCCGCGCCCGCCTCTGCCCAAACATAGTCCGCCGCCCCGGATCGCTCTATTATACCCAAGGTCAAGTTCCCAGCTGTTATACCAATTGGACGAGTAACGCATCAGAAGTGAATTCGCGCTTGAAGCAGCGAAAGCAAGCGCACCGCCAGACTTTTTTCGCGGGTCAAATACTTTCACAAGTTTCCGTTCTGAATTTGTCCGACCGGACCAATTGCTGCCACAAGTCTCTGAGCTACATCAACTTTGCCTCGGCTTGTCGTGCTTCCAGACAAGTCCGGCTAGCGCACAGCAATCTTGCCCCTTCCCAGAGCCGAATCGGCGGATTCCCAGGCAACGGTGGCCGTAATTCGTTGAATCAGTGGGGATTGGCAGAGCTGCTTCGGATTCCTTAATCTCCTTCTCCGCGCGAGATTTGACTTGCCCCGCTTCCATCTGAGTCAGCTGTTTGACAGGAAAAGGAGTTCGGTTTGGAATACGCGTTGGCAGGACTGTGTGTCAGGAGAGATAAAAATGGGACGATTTACGGGACTTGAAGAAATGCAGAAAGGGTCAGCAAGGCCTCGCAGCACGGAGTTGCCCGGTTCCGTGGATGAGCGTTACCTCAGTAGGTCATTTCACGGAATCGAATCGCTTCTCACGACCCAAGAAGCTTCTGAGGTTCTAAAGATCCATCCCAAGGTTCTTGAGCGAATGGCCAAGCGGGGCGAAGTGCCGGCCCTGAAGGTTGGGAAGTTTTGGCGGTATCGTGCTACGGCTCTGGACGCTTGGATCAATTCCCGATTACAATCAAGTCGCCAACCGTGCCGCATGAAAACCTCATTCTGAAAAGGAGGCTACATGCAGGCACGATACCAATATGGAAGCTTAAGGCTCCGGAAGCGGAAGAAGGGCCCGAATGTTTGGGAATTCCGCTGGCTGGAGAATGGAATGCCGAAGTCGATGTTGATTGGAACCGTTGAGAAACTCTCGACCCGTGCTGACGCCGAGCGGACTGTGGAGCATCTGCGAATGAAGATCAACGTCGACAACCCGCAGCAGCATTTCCACCGTGTGACCGTGCAAGGCCTGGCGGACAGGTTCATCACCGAATATGCTTCAAGGAAGTGCCGCCGGAACACTCGCATGAACTACCAGAGTCTGTACAACACCCACATTAAGCCCCGGTGGGGAATGGAGTACGTCGATGACGTCAGGCCTATGCTCGTTGAAGATTGGTTTGACGGATACAACGAATATGAAGTGGAACAGGAGGACGGACAGAAGATCAAGAAACCAGTCTCTCGCGTGGTGAAGTCCCACGTCCGGAAGCTCATGCACATCATGTTCGAGCGCGCCCGGTTCTGGGATGTGGTACGCGAGAACCCGATCGACTTGGTCCATCAGTCCCAGAAGAGGTTGAAGAAGCCGCGGATCCTGGAGGTGGAGGAGTTCAAGCTACTCTTACCGCAACTTCCAGAGCCCGACAAAACAATGGTGATCGTGCATCAGTGCTTGGGACTGAGGAGCTGTGAAACCGTGGCCTTGAAATGGCTGGATTTGAACTTCGATGACCTAACCGTTCACATCCAGCGCAGCTTCGTGAGGGGTGAGGTAAACGAAGTCAAGACGGATGCGTCAGATAAAGTTCTTCCGCTTGATCCTGACCTGGCAGACGTTTTGTTGTCGCACAAAGCCAGATCGAAGTTTACCGGCCCCGACGACTACGTGTTCGCGAACGCTGAAGGTAGGATTCGCTGGCCGGAGTCTTTCCTGACTGACCACATCAAACCGGCGGCGAAACGGGCAGGAATCGGCGATGTCGGCTGGCATACATTCCGGCACACGTATGCCTCACTCCTGGCCGAACTGGACACTAAGAGCTTATCCGTAAATAATGATGGTCTGGCGCCAACAGATCATGGCCGCGGCCAGGGTGAGTAGAGCCACGTAGCCTTCTTCGGTCTTTTCAAAACTCACCAAGAGCTTACGATAACGATTC
>JAKAWG010000011.1 GCA_021817045.1 Acidobacteriota bacterium | reverse complement strand
CAACGGCTCAACCTTCATCCAAAGAGCGTCAGAAACTTCCCAAGATTTTATCTGCGGCATCTTGGGCCATCATCTTCTCCTAAAACCGCCGCAAATTCAATAGTTATTTACGGATAAGCTCTAAGTATGCGCTTGATCCCGAAGGGAACACGATTTTCCAGCACACTGAGAAGAGCGCTTACGTCATGGGGACGGGTGAAAACGGCATAGGATTTCTTGTTCAGCGAGCGAACTTTCTTTTCCAAGCCCCGCTGGCCTTCTATTCCAAGACGAAGAGCTGGGCGCTTTCGCCAGGATACGAGTCGCACGATTATGGTTTTAGTCGCCCAATTACCCGCCGTCTGCGCCGCGTGCCATTCGGGTCGGCCCCAGCCAGTTCCGGATCGAAAGGGACTCTACCGGCAGCCACCCTTTCGGGAGTTAGGCATAGGCTGCGAGAATTGTCACGCTCCCGGACAACTTCACGTTCAAGCACGCCTCAAAGGGAAACCGTTGAGAGGCAAAATCGATAACACGATTGTGAATCCTGACGACCTCTCCCCATGGCTCGCAGACAATATTTGTATGTCCTGCCACGAAGAGGGCGACGCGCGGGTTCTCAGGTCCGGGAAGCGGTACACGGACTTCCGGCCAGGAACGCCCTTGTCAAACACGCTCCTTGTCTTCAGCCCGCCGCGGGAATCGCGATTCTGCAGAAGGCGATTACCATGGACCCCTACAACCCTCTTGGCTATGAAGCCTTGACGGTTTCTTACCTGATGACAGGAAAGTATGCGGAAGCGACAGCGCTGATACGCAAGGCTTTGAAGATATTTCCTGAGAATCGACTCTTGCGCCTCATGTTGAGCAAGATACCACCCGGCGCCGCGTCTCCGTGATTGCCCGCGTCCCGGGGGCGCACGATGGATGATAGCAGGCAAAATTGTCGTTGCGGCCCGCCGAGCAAATAACGATCAAGAAGCCGTCGTGGCGAAAGAGGCATGTTTTCACACCGTCGCGAGGAGGGCGCTGAGTGCGTGAGCCATAAAGGAAGCAAAGAATGAGGGAGGCGACCAGGAGGTTTTTTCACGATGTTTATGCGGTCCTCGTGATGTTGACGGCGGCTTCGGCATTGTGTCTGCCAGGTTTCGCGCGAGGCTCCTATTCCGTTACCATCAACTGGGCACATGTGCTTCGGGTCTCCAATACCTATCTGTCTCTCATGGCGGCTCCGCCAGACCGTGAAAAAGACCCAGCCGGTTATCACCGGGCCGTAGAGGCGATTAAGGCCCTAGGCCCGGAATATTATCGTTTTGTCGCCTGGTATCCGGTCCCCACACGGGCGGTTGCAGAACTCGAACCGCCGCACGAAGGAAAAACGTTCTGGAACTTTTCCCTGATTGATCCGCAGGTCGAGCAGGCCATGCGACTTGCGGGAGAGCATCCCTGGCTGCTGAATTTCAGTACGATTCCAGAATGGATGTTCAAGACACCCGCGCCTGTTCCCTATTCCGCCAAGTATGGCTGGAGATACGAACAGGGCTCACAACTCAAGGACCCGACTTTGAACGAGTTGAGCGCCTACTATCGGCGGCTGGCGGAATGGTATACGCAAAGGGGATTTAAGGATGAATACGGTCACTGGCACCCATCCGGGCATCATTTTTCTATTCCGTACTGGGAGGTGTTGAACGAACCGGATCTGGAACATGACACTACGCCACAACAATACACGAGGCGCTACGACGCGATTGTAGGGGCGGTTCACAACGTCGATCCCAAGATCAAGTTCGTCGGCATTGTGTTGGGTTTTCCTTGCTTGCATCCCAATTACTTTCTCTATTTTCTCAATCGCCGAAATCACAAGCCGGGCATTCCAATCAATATGATCTCCTATCATTTCTATGCCTTTCCGGGCCCGGATGAAACCCCTGATGTCGAGCAGTACACCGTATTTGACCTGACGGACCAGTTCCTCGAAAATGTAAGGTTTATTGAAGCGATCCGTAAGGAGCTGTCGCCACAAACGGAGACAGACATCAACGAAACGGGCATCATGGCTCACTCGACTCCCGACCCATTCTGGAGCCTTTCCGCTGCATCATGGGCTTATCTTTACGGAAAACTAAGCCGTATGGGGATCAACGTCGTGACGATGACGGGATCTTTTGTTTATGGTCCGATATTCGGAAGCTTGAGCCTAGTTGAGCCGAAAAACGGGGCACTCAATGCCAGGTACTGGGTCTTGCGGCTGCTTCACGACAACCTGGATCCTGGTGATCGGATGGTAGAAACCTCGGTGGGAAATCCCATCCCACCGCCGCCGATTTACGCGCAGGGTTTCATAACCCCGGGCGGTGAGCGGAAGATTTTGCTGGTCAATAAGAGGAATCATTCCGTTGAGGTCAAGATTCCTGGTGTCGGTGGTGCTCGAGAGGAGTTTCTCGATGTGACCACTCCGTTTCATGCTCCACTCACGAGCCGCGTGCATGGGAATGCGGTTGTCATGAGAGGATATGCGGTGGCCGTTCTGACGTGCGAATCCAGGAAATCATAAAGAGACAGAGTCCCACACGAAGAAATTGATCAAGGCTGGAGGTTATGCGTGAAACTGTACGATGTTTGCATTATCGGGTCAGGAGCGGCGGGCGGGGTGATGGCCAAGGAGCTTTCGGAGGGCGGCGCGAAAGTCATCCTGCTTGAAGCCGGGCAGGAGGTTGATCCCTCCCAGTTTCTGTCCCATAAATGGCCGTACCAACTTCCCTATCGTGGGCTGCGAGGCGAGAAGCAAGCGCTCTTTTATCCTAAGGACATCGCTCCGGTCCGCTACGAGCACTGCGACCCGGTGGGCGTGGACAGGATTCGTGTGCTCGGAGGCCGCACGCTTCACTGGAATGCCGTCACGCTCCGTTACGCGGCACGCGATTTTCGGCAAGGGTTGCTGGACGGCGTCGATGAGGATTGGCCGCTCAGTTATGCGGAGTTGGAACCTTATTACGACCGTATCGAACAGATCATCGGCGTCTGCGGTAATGACGACCACCTCGAAATTTTGCCAGGCGGCAAGCACTATCTGCCTCCGCTCCCGTGGAGGTGCAGCGAGCACATTCTGGGCCGGACACTGAAGAAGCTGGGAATCCCGTTAATCGACGTTCGAAAGGCCTTGAACACTCGCCCTTACGATAACCGCCCTCCTTGCCACTATTGCGGCCACTGCATGGACGGCTGCGATGCCGCCGCCATTTTCACTACCCCGGATTGCATGCTTCCCAAGGCGCGCGCGACCGGAAATTTCACCTTGCGCACAAACGCTATCGCGCGGGAAATCCGGGCGGACCGCGAAGGTCAGGCGCGGGCAGTTTCCTTCGTGGACCGGCTGACCAAAAAGGAAGAGGAAGTGAGGGCGAGAATTTTTGTGGTCTGTTGTGCCACGGTGGAATCAGCGCGATTGCTGCTGAATTCCCGGTCACCGCAACACCCCGCCGGCCTGGGCAACTCGAACGGCGTGATAGGCCGCTACCTGCACGGGCATTTGGGAGGCGGCATGCACATCTACCTCGCGGAGCTTGAGGGCGTGAAGCCCTTTAACCAGGACGGGGCTACGGACCACACTTACATTCCGCGTTACAATCAGCTCTTTGGAAAGGCGGATTATGCCGGCGGCTGGGGCATTCAGGTAAATTTTGCCAGCTACATGTTCCCCTATCAGGCACACGACATGGCCGGCTATGGTCCTGCGTTCAAGGAGCGAGTGCGCAAAATGCAGCCGGGTTTCCTGTTCTTCGGCAGCTTCGGCAAGATCCTTGCGAGGCCGGACAACTACGTGACCGTGGACCCAAACCAGGTTGACGAGTATGGCATTCCGGTTCCCGTCGTTCGCTTCCGTTTTGGCAGAAATGATTACGCGCTCTGGCGGGCATTGAAGCAAAGTATGCTCGAAATTGCCTCGAATCTGAAAGGGACGTCATTCCCGCACTTTGGGAATTCGCCCGGTGGCTTTGGGAGTCACGAAGTCGGAACAATCCGCATGGGGAAAAATCCCAAAACCTCGGCTCTCAACAGCTTTTGCCAGTCGCGCGACGTGAAGAACCTCTTCGTTACGGACGGGAGTTGCTTCACGGCCTCGAGTGAGAAGAATCCGACACTCACCATCCTGGCGCTATCGTTACGGGCGGCGGACTACATCAAAGAGCAGCGGCGGCGGGGAGAGCTCTGACTCCGAACGTTAAATTGAGGACTTTTTCAAATGAAACGACGAACGGCAATCAAAGTAGTCGCGTTAAGCACGTTGTCAAGTATTCCAGCCGCGGGCCAAGGTTTTCGCGTCTTGGGCGTCGCATGGGATGCGGGAGAATACCGGTTGCGATTCTTTACGGGGCAAGAAAACGAGCTGCTCGATAAGCTCATGGAGATGATCATTCCCGCTGACGCCCATTCCCCGGGCGCTCAAGAGGCCCGGGTGAGTCTGTTCGCGGACCTCATGGTGGCCACGAGCGGTGACCACGTTAAGGAGCAATGGAGGAAGGGGCTGCGGCTGATGCGCGAGGAGGCGGCGCGCTCATCACTGGCCGGCGCGCTGGCGAAAGCTGCTGCTGGTGAAAAGAGGAAGCCTTCGAGCGACCTGGAGCGGTTCTTCACGGCGTTGAAGGGAATGACCGTGGACGGCTATTATACCTCCGCAATCGGCATCCATCAGGATTTGCAGTACCAAGGCAATACCTATCTGGCGTCCTTTCCTGGTTGCCAGTTTCCGAAGCTCGCGGACTAAAACGAGGAGGCGAAGAAGTGAAGTACGGCGTCAACCTGATGGTGTGGACCACGCGAGTGGGAGAGGCTGAAATCGTCTTGATGTCCCGCATCAAGGAGTGGGGCTTTGACGGGGTGGAGCTTTTCTTGTCCCCGGACGAGCCCGGGCAGCTTCCTTCTGTTAAGCGTATCCTGGACGACCTCCGGCTTGAGCGGACGACGTGCGTGGTTCTGCCGCGAGAGGCTCATCTGGTGAGCGCGAATTCGGAAGTGCGGGCTCGAGGCGTAGATTTCCTGAAGCGATGTGTGGAGCGGACCGCGGAACTTGGTGCGGCGCTGATGTGCGGCCCGCTATACGCCGGTTTGGGCGTAATGACAGGGCAGCGGCGGACAAAGGAGGAATGGCAATGGGCGGTCGAAGGTCTTAGAAGTGCCGCCCTGCGAGGACAACAGTTGGGCGTCACGTTGTGCATCGAGCCGCTGAACCGGTTTGAAACTTATTTCCTCAATACGTTGGGCGACGCGGCCGAAATGGTTCGAAGCGTCGGCGAGCCAAACATCGGCATTCACTTCGACACGTTCCACGCCAACATCGAGGAGCGGCATCTTCCTGAATCCCTCCGCACCGTGGCAAAACAGTTAGGCCACGTCCACATTTCAGAAAACGACCGCGGGATTCCGGGGACCGGTCACACTGACTGGCGGAGCGTGCTTGGAACCCTTCAGCGAATCGGGTACAACGGATGGCTGACGATCGAATCGTTTGCGCAGCCAGAGCCGGCGCTCGCTGCCGCGGCTGCCATCTGGCGTGATTTGGCTCCCTCGGGAGACGAACTAGCGCGCCGGGGTCTTGAATTCCTCAAGTCAATGAGCCGGGAGTGCAGCATCGAGTAGCGGCAAAGCGCTCGGCCCGCCACCAGATAGTGGCAAACATTAGAGGGAGACATTTGGGATGAATAAGAAACGAGGGCCAGGACGAAGGAATTTTCTGAAGTCGGTAGGTTTAGGTCTGCCGGCTGGAGTGATGAGCATGCCGGCGATTTCCCGAGGTTCCGGAGGCGTTCACGATCCTGCCGCGCGCGGGCGTGCGAAGGACGAGCCCGCCAAGATTATCGACTCAGGGTATGCGGCCGCCGGAGATGAGGCTATCCCATTCCGTAAGCACACGCTCGACTTGGGGATCAGCGAGACCGTGGCTGTGGTTGACATGAACGGGGACGGAAGGCTCGACATCGTTTCCGGAGAGAACTGGTATGAGCAACTTGCTCCCACGCCTGGCGTTGCTTCGCGCTTCATTCGACACAAATTTCGCGAGTTCCCTTACACGTTCGACTATCTTGAAGATCTCAGCGACTTGGCCATCGACGTCAATGGCGACGGCTATCCGGACCTCGTATCTTGTTCGTACTGGTCAAAGCCGCTAGCGTGGTGGGAAAATCCCGCCGGCCAGCGCCAGCCTTGGCGCGAGCACGTGATCGAATCAGGCTCGCCCGTAGAATTCGCCTTTCTCGTGGACCTGCTCAATACCGGGAAGCCGCTTCAGCTTTTGCCGCAATTTGGGGATCCAAAGTTTCCTCTGACCTGGTACGAACCGGCAGGCCGAAGCGGACCCGATGCGTGGATCAAGCACGAGGTCAGCTCCAAAAGCTACGGCCATGGCATTGGTGCCGGTGACGTTAACGGTGACGGGCGCACGGACATCATCACCCCTCAGGGTTGGTTTGAAGCTCCTCCAGATCCCCGCCACGGCGAGTGGAGCTTTCATCCCGACTTCGACTTGGGCGTGGTCGGATTCATTTACACCCATGACGTCAACCGAGACGGGCTGCCGGATTTGGTGACCACCGCAGCGCACAGTTACGGAATCTTTTGGTACGAACAGAAAAAGGACGCCGCCGGAAAGCGTACCTGGACGAAACACGTGATTGACGATGCGTGGTCACAAGCTCACGCCATGACCTTGGCTGATCTGAACGGCGACGGCCGGATTGAGCTGGTAACCGGCAAGCGTTACTACGCCCACGATCACGATCCGGGTGCGAATGAGCCGCTAGGTATTTACTGGTATGAGAACCTGCAATCGGAAGGGCCGCCACGCTGGAAAAGACACCTCATTGATTACAGCACCCGGGCCGGCGGCGGCATGCAAGTCGCGGTCGTCGATATTGACCATGACGGTGATTTGGACGTTGTAGTTGGTGGAAAATCCGGCTTGTTTCTCTTTGAAAATCTCACCTCGTCGCACGATGCAGGCTAAATTCTCACCTGCCTAAGAATGAGGAGCCGATTGGCAGGCGTGGAGGGACTCGAACCCCCGACCCTCGGATTAGAAATCCGATGCTCTATCCACCTGAGCTACACGCCCTCAGACGATTAACTTCTTCCATTCTCTAACATAGTATATGGCAAACCCGTCCGCCATCTCCCAAGGTTCCACAAGTCGAGCGGCTTTTTGATATGCGCTTTTGAGCGTCTAGAATGTATGTGGGGGAGATTGGCAAAGTCGGCGCAATGCGGATAGCCTGTCTTGCGCGGTCGGGCGAACGTTATGACCACCGGCGCCCCATACTCAAATGATAGGAAAGATGATTCTCGCCAACGTGCAGCGCCGGCCCACTCGTACTGTTGTCACCGTGCTGGCGGTCGCTATTGAAGTAGCCATGGTTCTCTTGGTGATCGGGCTCACGATGGGCGAGCTCAGGCAGGGAGCAAAACAAACCGAAGGCGTGGGGGCGGACGTCATGGTACAGCCGTCCGACGCTTCTTGGTTTCTCGGGATCACTTCAGCGCCGATGCCTGCGAGTCTCGCGGACGCTATTCAGAAGCTACCCCACGTGCGGGCGGTCGCTCCCGTTCTCGTCCAACTCAACACGCGCGGAGTCCTCAGCGTGATTTACGGGATTGCCATGAAGAGCTTCGATGCTGTAAGCGGCGGGTTCGTCTACGAGTCTGGAGGTCCGCTGAAGAAGCCCTGGGATATCTTGGTGGACGACTGGTTTGCCGGCTCCCACCACGTTAAGGTTGGCGACACGCTCCACATCCTGGGCCATCAATTTCACGTGGTTGGCATTGTATACCACGGGAAAGGGGCCCGGCTGTTTATCCCGCTCGCGACGGCGCAGAAGGTTGAGGACGCCACCAACGGCGCCTCAATCTTCTACGTGAAATGTACGGACCCGAGATACACCGCAACCGTCATTGACGCCATCCGTAAGGCGCTGCCGGACCACAAGGTGCTTTCCGTCCAAGAATACATGTCGATGCTTGTAAGTAACGCGATCCCCGGGTTACAGGATTTCGTGCACATCATGATGGTGATTTCGGTAGGCATCGGATTTCTGGTCATCCTCCTCTCCATGTACAGCACCATTACGGAGCGTACGCGCGAGATCGGTATCCTTAAATCGCTGGGAGCGTCGAAAGCCTACATTGCCGGCCTCGTCTTGGCGGAGGCTGCGTTTCTGGTAGTGACAGGAATATTGGCTGGATACGCGGTGGCGGAGGCGGTTAAAGGTGTGGTCACCACCTACTTTCCAACGATTGCGATCCAGGCTGAACCACAGTGGTATCTATGGGTCGCCATGCTGGCATTGGGGGGCGGGCTGATTGGGACTTTTTATCCAGCGTTCCGAGCTGCGGCACTGGATCCTGTGGATGCTCTCGGGTACGAATGATGGGGTTGCTTTAGAAGAGCTGTCTTTGATGTGCCAACCGCTTTGTGGCGTCAGCGGGTGTGGCGGCGGAGGGTGGCCCGCGATATTTGCAGTGTGTCACAGATGCTGTCGATCGAGGCGCCCAGAATGCTATATTCTCGGATCTTGCGGGGCAACTCCTGTTCCCGCCTGATCAGCGTTCGGTAAAAGCGCTCGAGCTGCCGGGTCGCTGCCGCCCAGCCCCACTGTTCTGCGTCAAGGCGCGCTTGCTGGCGCACTCTTTCCCGATGTGCCGAATCGCGAAGCAGTCGCTGGGTCGCGGCAATCGCATCAGTGGGATTCCCAGGTTCATAAAGGTGGCCGGTGATTCCGTCCTGGACAACGTCCAAGAGCCCTCCTGCTGCCGCAGCCACAACCGGACAACCGGCCGCCATCGCCTCAAGCACGACGAGGCCCAGCGTTTCAGTCCGTGAGGGCATGAAGAAGACATCAGCGGATGCAAAGGCAGACGCCAGCTCTTTGCCTTTCAGATAGCCGGCAAAATACGTAGGGGTGCCGGCGAAATATTGTTCCAGCTTGGGACGATGGGGACCGTCTCCCACGAGCGCCAAACGAAGTTCAGGCAAGCCGGCCAGGAGCGGCCGGCACTGCTCGATCTCCTTTTCCGCTGAAAGGCGCCCTACATACAACAGTAACGGACTTTCCGGGTGTCCTTGCGTTAGCCGGGCGCGCATCTCCTGCGATGTGCGATCTGGACGAAAAAGGTGCGTATCGACGCCGCGCCTCCAGAGCTTCACGCGCCGCACTCCACGGTCTCGCAGCTCAGATTGCATCCACTGTGATGTCGCAAGTGTGAGGTCAGCCCGATTGTAGGCCGCCTTGACACCCCACCAAGCCAACGGTTCCAGGCGTCCCAATCCGTAGTAATGAAGCCATTTAGGCAGTTGGCAGTGGTAAGAGACTACGAGCGGCAGCTTGCGCACGGCGCTATAGTAAAAGGCTGCGGCGCCGAGCGACGCGGGATGAGCGGCGTGGATCAGATCGGGCTGGAAGGCCGCCAATGCTTTTCCGACCGAAGGGCGCGGTATGGCCAACTTCAGTTCCCGGTAAAGCGGAAATGGGAAGGCCGGCACCCCGTGAATTCGCGCTCCCTCAAAATGCGCGAGGCCGCCTTGCGGGGCAATCACGAGGAGTGAGTGCCCCAGCTCCTGCAAATGACGGATGGTATGGCAAAGGCGAGTGACGGTGCCGTCCACGCTCGGCAGGAACGTCTCAGTGAAAAGGGCGACACGCAGAGACCGGTCGGCGCCCGGTGCCCGAGATGGTTGCAAAGGAGCAGAGCTAGTGACGTTCAAATACTATCTCCACCCGCAGCGACCATCGCCGCCAACCGGGAGCATTCTCATTAAGCCTCCCTCTGGATGCTAAACCCTCCGGTTTGGTAACCGGCTCGCGTAGGCCATGTGGCGAGATCGCTGTCACCGAACAGGCAGAGGAACCGTCGCAGCACGGGACGAGTAAAATGACTTCCGAGGGCTGTCAGCCCGCCGAAGACCGGACGCAGCCACAGCGGCATCCCGCCACTCCAATAGAATGACAGCGGATGCCAACTATATCCCTCGAGATCCACAAAAATCCTGTCGGTAAACTGACGGTGGCCGTAAGGGTAATCGGGGTAGTAGCGTGAAACGTCCGCCACGATCTGTAACTCTCGCAGGCTGACGGGGTCTTCACAAGGCGGCAGCACGAGGATTTCATTGTGTCTGCGCCTTCGTACCTCCTCGACAAACTCACCCCAGCTTTCCGAGTGGCTCAGGTTCAAGACTCCATTAGGACAGCAGCCATGGCGATCGCCGCCGGCAACGATGGGGAGATCGCACTCTTCCGCCAGGCGTAAGACTTCCTGGCTTTCGCGCCACGGACGCATCCCGCCGAGCTCCAACGCGTGAATCCACGGGCGATAGCGCGACAGGAACTCCCGGAGCGAAGCACGGTGCTTAGCCGCTCCCTGCCGGGCAAAATCAAAATAGGGATGATTCAACACTAACAAACTCTCTGCTGAGCGCCCGAGAAGTTCCAACAACTCAGGGAGCCGCTCTTCAGCCGGCTCCGCCGTGAAGCGGGACAGGTCTTTCATGATCTCATCCGAGCGGGCCGGAGGAAGGTTGTGCACACCCAGGTGGAAGGTGTTATCCCCGAACGGAACGCTCCATTCGACAGAAATAGGAACTGAAGTCGAGTCGGGCTGTTGACGCAAAGATAGAGGGGCTGCGATTGTATCGTGGTCTGTAATCGATACCAACGCCGCCAGATCCAGCTTCTCTTCGATTTGCGAAGTCTCCGAAGCGAACACCGTGGCGGGCAACACGGGAGGTGTCCAGTAGATTCGGCGGAAATCTATCGCAACTCCGGTGCGCTCTTCATAGCGCCTCATCGAAGACGCAATCATCCGGTTCAGAACCGGAATACGCTGAAAGTAAAGCGGAATAAAATCCGCGCACTCCTTAGAATGACAGGTATGACTGTGCAGCGATATAGCCGTGCGGAAGTCTCGCATTTTTCCCAAGGCTTTCGTTAGTTTGTGAACCCGTGTTTGCGCTTGATTCAATTCGTCACCCCGTTTGTGAATGATCCTGCTGGGACGTCGGCTGCCTACCAAGGGATACCATGAGCGTCATGGTTCCACTTTACCGCATCGTCTTCTTAGAACTACCTCTCCTTCGCTTCGCAGCCTTGTCAGACAAAGGGAGAGTTAGGATGTTAGCTTAAAAGAATCGAAAGTGCCAGAAAATTCCGCGTAATCGATGAGTAACACAAAACTTAGCATCCGGAGTTTTAACTGGTTTTCCCTATTCGTCCGTGCGGTTCGGGAACGTCAAGTCTAGGGACGCCCGCAGTCGCGCGCAGCAGGGCGCATTTAACATCCGCCCTCCTGACCTCACCTGTCGCGCGGCACTTTTTGTAGAGTGGGTTGCGCCAACGTGTGCGGGCTGCGTATAATTCTTCGGGAACTATCATGGCGAATATATTTTTGCGTCGTAAGGCGAAACGCTGGCATCGCTTGTACCGGGAGACCCGGATGGTTGCCCTGGCTCTCAGGTCGTCTCACCATCCTGTGCTCGCTCATGTCGTGGTCACTCGCCGCTGCAACCTGTCCTGCACGTATTGCAATGAATTTGATGACTTCTCCAAACCAGTTCCGACCGCCGAGATATTTCGTCGCATCGATCGGCTCGCCGCGCTCGGCACAACCGTCATTACTCTCACGGGTGGTGAGCCGTTGCTTCACCCTGAGCTCGAAGAGATTATCCGGCGGATTCGTCATCACGGCATCGTTGCGATAAGTGTCACCAACGGCTACTTACTCACTCCAGACCGAATCCAGCGGCTCAACCGAGCTGGCCTGGATCACATGCAGATTAGTGTCGACAACTTGCGGCCGGATGACGTTTCGAAGAAAAGCCTAAAGGTTCTCGATCAAAAGCTGCGCTGGCTAGCGCAGTTTGCGGAGTTTCAGGTAAACATCCACACCGTGGTTGGAGCCTGCACCGAGCATCCGGAGGACGCCGTCACCATCGCCCGGCGGGCGGTTGAACTAGGCTTGGAAAGCACGGCGGGAATCGTCCATGACAGCTCGGGTCAGCTTCTGCCATTGAATGCCACGCAGCGGAAAGCGATAGAAGACATTGAGAAGCTGTCAAAACCTCTCTTCTCTTTCGCCCGGCACAATCCGTGGCGCAAGAATTTGATTCAAGGTTTGCCCAATGAGTGGCACTGCTCCGCTGGAGGCCGCCACCTTTACATTTGTGAGGACGGCTTGGTCCATTATTGCATGGCGCAACGCGGGCATCCGGCGATCCCGCTTTCCCAATACACGCGCGAAGATATGGAGCGGGAATCCAAGGTAACAAAGTCGTGCGCGCCCTACTGCACGATTTTTTGCATTCAGCGTGTCGCCCTGCTCGACAGACTGCGGGAAAATCCAAGGCAAGCCCTCGCGCAGTTATTTCCGCCCCGGGGCGCGCATGGCGGCGAGGCTCGCCTTCCAGTTCCCATACGGGCCCTGAACGCGCTCCTCCTCCCTTCACGCGCCGCGCCCAGCGGCCGATTCTTCAGAAAAGCGGCGTTGCGGATTCTAAGAATCGATTGAACTGTGTTCGAAAGCGGCCTTCTGGCTAAGCGTTCCCGATTACGCGGCATCCTATTCAGCGTCCTCGGCTACGCCGTTTCGCTGGGATGCCTGATTTGGGTGTTTACTGGCGTCAACTGGCGCAACCTGGGAGTGGAGCTTATCCACGCCAGTCTCGGTTGGCTGATCATCGCCGCATTTTGGGGGATCGGCGCCCAAATCTACCACGCATGGCGGTGGAATTTACTGCTCCGTCCTGTCTCGCGTCTGAAACTCTGGCGGACAGCGAGGGCGCTTTATATTGGCCTGTTTGCAAACGAAGTCCTGCCACTGCGCCCCGGCGAACTCATCCGTTCTTATCTGCTCGCGGCCTGGAACCAGATGGCATTCTCCGTGGCTGTGTCCTCGGTTGCACTGGAGAGGCTTCTGGACGCCTTCTCGCTGACTGTGGCCTTTTCCATGACGATGGCCTTCCTGTCGCTGCCGCCCTATCTCATTACGGGAATGCGACTGCTTGCAGGTTTCCTCGTGCTGGCCTCGTTCTTATTGTTGATCTTCCTGTGGAGAATGCGAGGCGGCGCCCGTCCGCCGGGCCGCTTCACGGGACGCCTCCGCCCCGCGATGGAAGGCATTCGCCGAATGGCCAACGCGCGCACTCTGGCCGCCAGCGTGATCGCAAGCCTTGTCCAATTAGCCTTATTTGGCTTTCCGTTTTGGGCCCTGAGCAAGGCTTGCCGGCTGAATCTCTCAGTCTGGGCGGTGATCGCCGTTCTGATTATCGTCCGCGTCGCCACCATCATTCCCAACACACCCGGTAATGCCGGAGTGCTTCAGGCCGCGTGCGTGCTGGCATTGGGCTTACTCGGTATTGACAAAACGCGCGCCACAGCTTACGCCGCCTTGCTGTTTGTTGTCGCAACCCTGCCGATCCTGATCGCGGGCGCGGCCGTGGTGGCAATTACCGGCGTTAAGATTCGCGAGCTACTTCGAGGCACGGCCGAGCTCGCCACCGTTGATTCGCCAGTAGCGTCAGAAAGCGGAGGTTGCTGAAGATCTCGCACGCACCTTGGCGAAACGAAGAGCGTCGTATTCCCTCAAAGACGACCGGAATCTTCGCGAAGGACGAATTGTTATCGGCATGGCGTTGCAGCGTGAATCGCACGAATTGCCAAATGATGTTACGCGGTTAGCGCGAGAAGTCAACGGTCGGATCGAAAGTGGACTCATATCCGAAAGAGGAATGGTCAACGCTTCCCTGCTCATGCAATCATTGATGAGAGTATGCAAAGCAGCCTAAGCGCATTGTTCAGCGATACCGGCGATCACGTGCGAGGCAGACTCTTCGCGATTTACGGGATCCTACTGGCATTCAATCTTGCTGCGTGGATATGGGCAGGACTGGCCTTCCACCACTACCCACTGCTTTTGGGAACGGCGTTGGTTGCCTACAGTTTTGGGCTGCGGCACGCTGTCGATGCCGACCATATCGCTGCGATTGATAACGTCACGCGGAAATTGATGCAAGAAGGCAAGCGCCCGGTGGCGGTTGGTTTCATGTTCTCACTCGGTCACTCGACCGTGGTCATCCTGGGATCGATGGCTATTGCCGGCATGGCACTCACCCTCCAACACCGGCTGGGAGTCCTGAAGAGTATAGGAGGAATCTTAGGCACGCTGGTGTCAGCGTTTTTTCTGTTCGCAATCGCCATTGTTAATCTGGTCGTCCTGCGGTCGGTCTATCGAGCATTCGCGCGGGTGCGGCGAGGCGGGCCGTACCTTGAAGAGGACTTCAACGCACTCCTCGCAAGTCGAGGACTTCTCGCTCGACTATTTCGACCGATGTTCGCAATGATTCGACGGAGTTGGCACATGTATCCGCTGGGGCTGCTGTTTGGATTGGGCTTCGACACCGCAACTGAAATCGGTCTTCTGGGAATTTCTGCTGCTGAAGCCTCCAAGGGACTGCCGCTCGCAGCGGTTCTCGTGTTTCCCATCCTTTTTGCGGCAGGAATGTGCCTTATTGATACCACGGACAATGTGTTGATGTTGGGAGCGTATGGTTGGGCTTTCGTAAAGCCCATTCGCAAGCTCTACTACAACATCACGATTACCTGCATATCGGTGGCTGTCGCGCTCATCGTGGGAGGGATCGAAATCCTAGGCTTGCTGGCCGGGTATTTCCGCTTGCGGGGTGGATTCTGGGACGGGTTAGCCGAGCTCAATCACAACTTCGGAACCCTCGGTTATCTGGTCGTAGGAGTTTTTATCGCCAGTTGGATTGTCTCCATCGTGATTTACAAGTGGCGCCGATTTGACGATCTTGAGCTGGAGGTTTGAAGGGGCGACGGGTCGCTCCCGCCGCTGGTCGGGATCATCCGGCCCACGTAAGCGGAAGGCGGAAAGAAAATTCACCTGTTAGTTGCTTTTCAACAAACCGCTAAATTGTGAGGCGGCCCAAAAAGCTTCCATCCATTGAGCCGGCTGGGACTCGAACCCAGAACCCCTGCCTTAAAAGGGCAGTGCTCTACCATTGAGCTACCGGCCCGAAACCGTAGGTTCCGACGCGGGTCGGACCTACATTGCGTTTTTCAATCCTAACATTAGTTCGGAACCGAGGTAAATCCGCCGCTCCGAACCGAGGCTGGCGTCGGCTGTATGACTGCGCAGCTCGCCGCGGCGTATGTGCGGGACGGGTTTTTGTAAAGAACTCTTCCTAATCTGCGCCCGGCCCCTACCCAAGCCTTTTGATAGCCGGTTGCCTATTCAACTGGTGCATTTTCGTCGATGCTCCGCCCCACGCTGAGTAGCGTCTTTCACTGGTCCGGCGGAGGCGCGAGCACCCAGCGATTCTTGCGGAGAAATCCGCTCACGATGCCGATATCCTGTGCACTGCAAAGAATCAGGCGGCAGAATACGACAGCCGAGAGGAGGTTTGGTTGGAGTTTACCTGCTGTGATGAGTGCCTGCCGCGAATTTGCGAGCCGGCGCTCTTGCCACAGATCGAGCGCCTGGACGGCAAGCGTGCGCGTGGAATTGGGAGCGTTAGCGAGGGCGGCGGCACACTCGGCGAGCGAATCGTCGTAGTCGCGCTGCTTCCACAACGCGAGAGCCATCACTTCGTGCCCGTCGGGTGATTGCGGATCGTCGGAAGAAATCGCTTCCGCCTGAGCTTTTGCACCGGCCAGGTTGCCGCGCCTCAGCATTTGCAGGGCAAGCTGCTTGCGCGCTGCCGAAAAAGACGGGTGCAGCTTTATGGCTTCTTCGAAAAGCTTCTGCGCCTGGTCGAACTTGCCTGTCGCATCCAGGATTTTCCCCAGGCGATATTCGCTGTCCCAATCGTTCGGGTTTAGCGAGATCGCGCGGCTCAGGTACGTTTGAGCCTCCGGATCGCGATGAGCCTCTACCAGAAACTGGCCTAGGGCGGCGGAGGCCTCGGCGCTCGTAGGGTCCGAGCGGACGGCCGCGCGAAGGGCTTCTTCGGCGCCTGCGGCGTCTCGCTCGTGGAGCCTGACTTGGGCAAGCGCAAGGTTGGCGCTGGCATTATGGGGAGCCAGCTTTTCGGCCTTTTTGAACTCAGAAGCTGCCTGCACGTCGTTGCCTTGCGCAAGATACGCCCGGCCGAGCGTCATGTAGGCTGCGGCGTTTGTGGGTGCGGCGCTCGTGATGAGCGAAGCCTCGGTGACAGCATCTTTCGCGCGCCCGGCGTCAAGATACAGCCGGGCTAGATCCAGCTCGACGTCGGTGTCCTTAGGCCGCAGCGCCAGGGCACGTTGCATCTCGGAGATTGCAAGCTGCTGATAATTTGCGGCTGAGAACTGCGCGGGGTTGGCCGCAATTCCTCGTCCCGGCGAGCGCGACTGGTCAGCCAGGTTCCAGGCAGCGTTGGCAAGATCATAATGAACGGTGAAATCGTCCGGTGCGAGCCTGGCGGCCACGGTGAATTCCTTGACTGCGTCCTCTTTCTTCCCCTCCCTCCATAAAGTCAGCGCCAAACCCGCCGCGGCCGCGGCCGAACGAGGCTGCGCCGCAACTGCTTTGCGGAAAGCCATCTCGGCTTGGTTGTAATTGCGGTGGGCAAGCAGTTCCTGGGCCTGTTGAAGCTCAATTCCGGGACCATCCGAGGGCAGTTCAGACTTTGCAGCCACCGAACTGCAAGCGCCTAAGAATGCAGCCAAGAGTAGCGCAAGAAGCCGCGTCCGTTCCATCAGATCTTCCTTGAGTACAGTCACGCAGGGCGGACCGTGCTCCATGAAGGCTTGCCGTGCACGACCGGGCTCTACGGAGTAACCCGAATCTGCCAGGGGTCGTGAATGATGATCTCCGCCCGGCCTTGGTAGGTGCTGATCAAGCCGCGAATTTGCACTTCCCGCCCGGCCAGCATCTCAAGATTTCCAAATTTGCCCCGGTCGGAAGCAAAAATGACCGAGGAGAACGGGCAGGTGCGATAATCGGCGCAGAAATCCAGGAAGGTGTTTCCTGTCTTTGAAGTGTACGCGCGAAGCATGTATCCGGAAATGCAGCCCGTCTCTCCGGCATGAGACCGAGCTTGCTGGAAGTCTACGCACGGCCCGGAGTCTCCTGAGGCGGCGGCATGCTGAAGAGCCGCGCGGCGCCCATATTCCCTGATGCTGATCAGGATGCAAAAGGCGAGAGCGACACTTACGGCAGCGAGCTTATTACGTCGCGGCATGGAAGGTGCTGAAAAACGTTCAATGCTCGAACCGCCATCACCATCCGGCGCGCGCGGAAGCCGTCTTGCACTGCAGAACAGAAGGATGCTTGAAAACGCCGGGAATTCTTGTGTTGCAGAATTCGCAGCGGCCGTCTTCGTTGATCCGCACGTCGCTTACCTGGTGCCACCACCGCTTGACGAGCATCCGTTTGCAGCGCGGACACAGGGTATTCCCGCCATCCGAAAAAACGTTGCCTTCGTAAACGAACTTCAGACCCATGTTCATCGCCGTTCGGCGGGCGCGGTGGAGAGTTTCCGGCGGCGTATTCGGTTTGTCACGGAGCTTGAAATCAGGATGGAACGCGGTGAAGTGGAGCGGCACGTCGTCGCCCAGGTTCTCAAGAACCCATTCACACAACTGCTTCGTCTCCTCAACCGCATCATTGAGCTTCGGAATCATCAGATTCGTGATCTCGAACCATACGTTTGTCTGGTGGCGCAGCAGTTTGAGCGTGTCGAGAACGGGTTGAAGATGGGTCAGCGTGACTTTAGAATAAAAATTCTCGCTGAACGCCTTCAGATCAACATTGGCGGCGTCGATGTGTTCGTAAACGTCGAAGAACGCCTCGCGCGTTACGTAGCCGTTCGTCACCATCACCGTTTTCAGGCCGGCTTCATGTGCACGCTTGGCAATGTCGATCACATATTCCGCCCAAATCGTTGGCTCGTTGTACGTAAAGGCCACCGAAGGACAACCATAGTGGAGCGCGGCGGCCACGACATCTTCTGGCTCAAAATGCGCCGAATGAACCTGGTCCGACTTGGATTTCGAGATATCCCAATTCTGACAGAAAAAGCAGCCCATGTTGCACCCGGCCGTGCCCATGGAAAAAACGCGTGTGCCGGGCAGGAAGTGATTCAGCGGCTTCTTTTCAATCGGATCGATTTGGATAGCGGCGGGCTGGGCGTAGCCCAGATTGTATAGCCTCCCGCCAATATTCTTGCGAATAAAGCAGAACCCTGTGAGACCTTCGCCGATGCGGCAATGGCGCGGACACAAGTAACAGTGTATCTTCCCGTTCGGTAATGGCTCCCACCAGCGACCTTCGTGAAGATCCTGTGCCGGCAACGAAGTGGAGGCATTCATGGTCCTACCCTCCACCTCGATTGTCCTGCCTGAAATGAGGCTTGTCAACGCGCCGGCATGGTGTTGTGTCTCTAAAAAATGTTAGACACGGCAGTCCCTAGAGCCAGCGCAAGACCCAGCCTGCGGCGTAGCCGATTATTCCGCCATTGAGCAACAAAGGCTCAAGCCAGTCGCGGAGACTGACCAGGGTGGGATCGGTTATCACGGGCCACGGACCGTGACCACCCCAATAGACTTTCATCAGCAGCCCAAGGACAAAGGCCGCTAATGCCTTTCGGCGTATCTCGTCTGACTTGTGAACCCCAATCCAGGGTGTTTTTGGGGATGCGCAGAGCGTGCCGCCTTGCGTAAGCGGGAAGTGGCACTTCACGCATTCAAGCGAATAACTGTAATGGGGAAACCCGCAACGAGAGCAGCGATTCATCGACGTCCTCCCTTTCCGGCGTGGACTATTGAGCCGGTTGCATGGCCGAACCGTCGGCTGGATAAGATTGGAACATGACAATATCCAGCGAGTATATAGTACGCTGGTACTCCAACGCTGGGAGTTGTAAATTCGTGATAGAGGTCCAAATGTCATGCCGGTCCCGCGAAGCCTGAGAGGAATCTGCTTGTGACCCGCGCACTAAAAACAAAGCAGGCTCCGGCCGATCAAGAAGATCGCAATGACTGAGATCCAAAGGTGCGTCTATCGGCTAATTTCTAGCTCAAGGCGCTACAGAGCGCTCGGTTTCCCCTTCACGTATCCGCAACGAACCTCCAATCGATAGCCTACATACCTTGACAGCACGCCAACGGTGTGGTAGGAATTGTGTTGGTGTTAGAGGGCGGCCTTTTCCCCTCGCCCGCCGCGCTGATGAAGTGATCTTCCCCTCGCATTAGAACAAGTTTCGCGCCCGCACGGAGGTCTTTGCCCTGGACATGTCTTCTTCGCGCCTCGCTAGATATACGGCGGAGGTCGCAGAGAGGCTCGGCCCTACCGATGACCAGAATCTTTGCGGTTTGCACAAATTTCTGTTGCGCGGCACGGGCATCTCGCCCGTCCTCACGGCCGAGACGGCTACACCACCTTCTGTTCACGCTCTGGCGTTATGTGACCTCCGCGGTGCAACTCTTATCAGCGCGGGGAGCACAAAGAGACGGTCTTCAAAAATTACTAGGCTAGGCACTTTTCACGAAATTGATGGGCGGTTTTGCCCCATAAACCCACCAAGTTAATGAAAACAAACAACATTAAAATTTGCTTATGACGAGCAAACCCAAAAGCAAAGCCAAGCATTTCGGCCATAAATGGATTAAGCCATTTAGAATGATAAACTTATAAGGGCTAGGACAAAGGCCCCAATTAATTTAAGTTATTGAAAACAAGCAATATAAACAAATAGCTGACGCTGAAAAATATGAGCCAAACCAAGTTTGGTTTCATCGCATTGGGAGTGCTGAAGCAAACGCTGCGTCCAACGGCCGGAGATGGGCCGTCACGGCTTGATTGGCGCCCGTTATTTCGGGTAGCAGACTTTGTGACGTAGCCCTGCCGCAATCGTGCCCACGCGCCAGGAGGCTGGAAGCTTCTTGCTATAATGCGGCGATGAAGCATTCTTCTTTTCCGGAAACCCAGGAGGTGGTGTTTGCACTCTGATGACGATGAAGCGCAAAGCCTGAGCGCGCAGCGACAGAAAAAGCTCCACGCCATCGCGGCGTTGGGATTTGAACTTTACCCGCACAAGTTCGAGTTCACGCATACCATCCCGATAATCGTCGAAGAGTTTTCGGCGCGCACGTCGGAGGAGCTCAACGCACAAAGAGTGACGGTTTGCGTGGCCGGCCGGGTGATGACCATCCGGCCGCATGGCAAAGCGGGCTTCGCACACTTGGCGGGCGGTGGCAAGAGGCTGCAAATCTACGTCCGGCTCGACGCGGTGGGCGAGCGGGATTTTGAGCTTTACAAGCTGCTCGACCTTGGCGACATGATCGGCGTCGAGGGCTTCCTGTTCCGAACTCGCACCGGAGAACTAACCGTACACGCCGAGCGCTTGAGTTTTCTCGCCAAGAGCCTGCGGCCGCTTCCCGAAAAATGGCACGGCCTTTCCGACGTGGAAATCCGCTATCGCCAGCGCTACCTGGACCTGATGGTCAACGACGAAGTGCGCGAGGTGTTCGAGCGCAGAATCGCGCTGATCCGCGCCCTACGTGGCTTCCTGGAAAGCGAAGGCTACGCGGAAGTGGAAACGCCCATGATGCAACCGCTAGCCGGCGGTGCCATGGCCCGGCCTTTCGTCACGCACCATAACGCGCTCGATATGGACCTCTACCTGCGCGTTGCGCCTGAGCTCTACCTCAAGCGGCTAATTGTGGGCGGCCTCGACCGCGTCTATGAAATTAACCGTAACTTCCGCAACGAAGGCATTTCCACCCAGCACAATCCCGAATTCACCATGCTGGAGTTTTACCAAGCTTACGCGGACTACAGCGACATGCTCGCGCTCACCGAGCGGCTCCTACGGCACGTTGTGACGGCCGTTCTCGGCAAACTCGAGTGCGAGTTCGACGGCCAGAAGATTTCTTTCGAGCGCTTCGAGCGCATGACGATGAAAGAGGCGCTCGTAAAATACTGGCCGCAGGCGGCCGGCCAGGGACCGCAACTTAAAGATCTCGCCGAACCGCGCGCCGCCTTTCGCTGGGTCGAGCTGTACAACAAGTCTGCGGAGCAGCCGCTCGAAAGCGTCGAAACCGGCTCACCCGGCAATGCGCTCGCGCAACTGTTTGAAGCTGTCGCCGAGCAATACCTGATCCAGCCCACGTTCATCCTCGACTACCCGCTCGAAGTCTCGCCGCTCTCCAAGCAGAAAGCGGATGATCCAAATTTCGTCGAGCGCTTTGAGCTTTACGTCGGCGGGATGGAAGTGGCCAACGCTTTTAGCGAGCTAAACGATCCCAAGGAGCAGCGCGACCGCTTCGAGTATCAGCAAATGTTGCGGGAAAAAGGCGACCTCACCGCGCACGCCATCGACGAGGACTACATTCGCGCGCTGAGTTACGGAATGCCGCCCACGGGTGGCGAGGGTATCGGCATCGACCGCCTGGCCATGATCCTCACCAACTCGCGCTCGATTCGGGACGTGATCCTGTTTCCTCTTCTTCGCCCGGAAAAAAGCGGTGGTTAGTGTTCAGTGATTCGTGGTCAGACATGCGGGTAGCAAACCACTAACCACCGCCTTGAAGGCGCGGGCGATTTCACCTTCCTGCTCTTCACTCAGCACGGTGCGGAGGTCGAGGAGTAACCGATCCTGCTCGACGCGGGCAATGATGGGCGGGCGATTTTCGCGCAGCGCTGAGGCGAGGTCCTGCGCGCTGAGAGAACTCGAGCTCACGGCAATCAGCCGGGTGGGAATGACCTGGCCTGGCGTCGACCCGCCTCCTGCCACGGACTCGCCCTCACAAATTTCCGCCGCGAGGCCGGGCAGTACGGCGATTGCCCGTGCCAGCCGCTCGGCCCTCCTCGCGATTTCATCCACCGAGGCGCGAATCATCCGCAAGGCGGGGATGGCCTCATAATCCTCGCGTAGATAGAGCTCCACCGTGGCTTGCAGGGCGGCCAGGGTGAGCTTGTCCACGCGCAAAGCCCGAAAGAGCGGATTCTTGCGGATGCGTGCCAGGACATCCCGCTTCCCCAGAATGATGCCCGCTTGCGGCCCGCCGAGTAGCTTGTCGCCACTGAACGTCACGATGTGCGCGCCCGCTTTCAAGCTTTCGCCTGCTGGAGTTTCATCGCTGAGGCCGAACGGCGCGAGATCCACCATGCAGCCGCTGCCCAAATCCTCCATCAGAATCAGCCCGCGCTCTGCCGCCAGCGCCGCAAGCTCGCCTAACTGCGGCCGCTCGGTGAAACCCACCATCCGGAAGTTGCTGGGATGGACGCGGAGGAGCAGTCGCGTCCGTTCGGTGATGGCGGCCGCGTAGTCGCCAATCCGCGTGCGATTTGTTGTGCCGACTTCGCGGAGCAGGGCACCGCTTTTCGCGCAGACTTCCGGCACCCGGAACGATCCTCCGATTTCCACCAGTTCGCCGCGCGAGACAATGGCCTCCGCGCCTTCGGCCAGCGCATTGAGCGCCAGGAAGACAGCCGCCGCGTTATTATTCACCACAAGCGCTGCCTCGGCACCGGTGAGCTCGCCGAAAAGCTTCGCGGTGTGCACGTCTCGCTTGCCGCGCTTTCCGGCGTCGAGATCGTATTCGAGATTGGAATATCCCACCGCCGCCTCCGCAAGGCGATCGAGCGCCTTGCGGGCCAGCGGCGCGCGCCCGAGGTTCGTGTGCAGAATCACTCCCGTTGCGTTGATGACCGCAACCAGCGATGGACGCGCGGCGGCTTCTGCCGCGGCGGCAATCTCCGCTTCAAGCGATTCCAGGGAAAGCTTGGCGCCTGACCCTGATCGAATCCGCCGGCGCAGCTCTTCAAGGGCGGCGCGCGTCCCCTCAAGCACGCGCCGTCGCCCAACGCGCTCCGCGAGCGCCCGCAGCGCCTCGCGGTTGAGCAGCTCTTCGACGGCAGGGATTTCGCGCAGTCGCCTGTTTTCTGTTTCTGAGGATTTCAATCCCAATTCAGGATCACCTTGGCAGCGTTTCCGCTCTGCATAACCTCAAACGCCTTGTGAAATTCCTGGTAATGGAAGCGATGGGTGATGACGGGACGGATGTCCAGACCGGACTGGAGCATCACGGTCATTTTGTACCATGTCTCAAACATTTCCCGCCCATAGACTCCCTTCAAGGTGAGCATGTTGAAGATCACCAAGTGCCAGTCGATGGCCGTCTCGCCCTCGGGAATGCCCAGCATGGCAATTTTCGCTCCGTGACTCATGTTGGCGAGCATTCCTCGAAAAGCCGAAACGTTGCCAGACATTTCCAGGCCAACGTCGAAACCCTCCGTCATACCGAGCTGCCGCTGGACATCGCGGAGACTCGTCGTCCTTGTGTCCACGACCTGGGTTACCCGCATCTGGCGCGCCAACTCCAACCGATAAGGATTGACGTCGGTAATCACGACGTACCTGGCGCCCGCGTGCCGAACCACGGCCGCGGCCATCAGGCCAATCGGGCCGGCGCCGGTGATGAGCACGTCTTCGCCGAGCACCGGAAAAGAAAGCGCCGTATGAACCGCGTTGCCGAAGGGGTCAAAGATGGCGGCAATGTCTTCCTCAATTCCCGAGTGATGCATCCAGATGTTGACCATCGGCAGCGCAATGTATTCGGCAAAGGCGCCTGGGCGGGCGACGCCGACTCCTTCAGTGTGCGCGCACAGGTGCCGCCTTCCGGCTAAGCAATTCCGGCACCGGCCGCACACCACATGACCTTCGCCGCTTACAATATCTCCTCGACAAAGGTCAGCAACGTTCGCACCCACCTCAACAATTTCACCCACAAACTCATGGCCAATGATGAGAGGCACGGGGATGGTCTTCTGCGCCCAGGCATCCCATTTGTAGATATGGAGGTCCGTGCCACAGATCCCAGTGCGATGAACCTTGATCAGCACGTCGTTAATACCTAGCTTCGGCGGGTCAACCTCCTCCAACCAAAGCCCTGGTTCGCTCCTACTCTTGACGAGCGCCTTCATCTGCACCCTCCGTTACGCTTTCTAACAGTTTGCCAGGTTCTTGATCCGGCCGCTGGTGGAAGACGAGATTCAACCAGCGATGCGGCTATTATGCCCGAATCACGCCACGCCGCCAAATTTCCCCGCCGTTGGCTATCACGTTGTACCTGCCGGAACCCCTGAGTCTTATCTGCGCAGCGTGGCAGACGTCGGGGGTTTACTTAGGGGCACGAGCGGGGATGCTCCATGGATGTGAAGCTGGTGATTGAGACCTACGTCATCGACGGCACCACCAGCTCACGGTCTGTAACTGCAGCCCGCCTCTGGTAAGCTAATTCATGGCCGGATTTTGATTTCCGCTTTTGCGCGCTGCTATTCTGGGTAAGCAGTAAGTTAGGTGTTTCGCATTTTTTTGCTGGAGTTTTCTGTGCGAGTGGTGATCGGAGTGACCGGAGGAATTGCGGCCTATAAAGCGGCCGAGTTGGTCCGGCAGCTTCGCGAGCGTGGCTTGGAAGTCCAGGTTATTATGACGCGAGCGGCGTGCGAGTTTGTCGCCCCGCTCACCTTTGCCTCGCTTTCCGGTCAAAAGGTTATGACCGGCCTGTTTGAAGCTACGGGCACTCCCGATAGCGCCATCGAGCACATCGCGGTCACCGAGCGCGCGGACGTTTTTCTGGTTGCTCCCGCCACGGCGAACGCAATCGCGAAACTCGCCCACGGCATCGCGGACGACTTTCTGACCACCGCGGCGTTGGCGTCAAAAGCACCATTCATTGTGGCCCCGGCGATGAATGTGAACATGTGGGAGCACCCGGCTACCCAGGCCAACGTCAGTCTCCTCCGCTCCCGCGGAGTCACCATTGTAGAACCCGAAACCGGGGCGCTTGCATGTGGCATGACTGGTCCGGGTCGGCTCGCGGCGGTAGAGGCCATCGCCCAGGCTGTCTTCTCTGCCCTCGGCTTCCGCGATGACTTGCGCGAAGAATCCATTCTGGTCACCGCAGGACCCACCCGCGAGCCGATTGATGCCGTACGCCACGTCAGCAACCGGTCAAGTGGCAAGATGGGTTATGCTCTTGCGGAAGCTGCATGCAAGCGGGGCGCCCGCGTGGCGCTCATCAGCGGCCCTACCCACCTCAGCCCGCCTGAAGGCGTAGCGCACGAGCGAATTCAAACCGCCGCCGAGATGGCGGACGAGACATTAAAGCGGCTGCCGGAAACAAGCGTGGTCTTGATGGCCGCTGCCGTGGCGGATTACGCGACGGAGTCTGTCACTCCCGGAAAATTGAAGAAAAGCGAAAGAGAAGATCTCGCGATCCGGCTGAAACGCACCCGCGACATCCTTTCAGAAATCAGGACGAGGCGACATCCCGGGCAAATCGTGGTCGGATTCGCCGCCGAAACCGATCACCTTATTGAGAATGCTAGCGAAAAGCTGCGGGCGAAGGGGCTTGATTTTATCGTCGCTAACGACGTCACCTGCGAAGGAGCCGGCTTTGAAGTGGACACGAACATCGTGACGATTCTCTTCCCTGATGGTTGCCGCAAAACGCTTGAAATGGCCAGCAAGTTCGAAATCGCCAACTGTATCCTTGACGAAATAGTGGGACTCCGGAAGAGCAAATCCGCGTGAGGCTGAGACCCGGCAGATTTCGGACCTGCCGCCGCTGCCGACTTTGAACGCCATGAATCAAGATCACATAATTCCTTCGCACGTGTCCCGACAACTGAACGACTGGTTGGAGTACTTCCGCGACCTCGGCTTCGATGGTTTCTATCTCAAGCACGCAGCCGAGGCTCCTGCTGCGGGTGCCGGTCAGACGGCATCCGTTCACCAGCCTGCCGGCGCCGAGGCGACACCACACGAACCTGTGTTCCCTTCCCCGCAACCTCCCCAGACCATGAGCCTGTTTGAGCCGCAACCCGCAGTCGCCGCGCGGGAAACGCTTGAAGGAATCCGCGCCAACCTTGGAGAATGCCAGCGCTGTAAACTTTGGCGTGGGCGTAAACACATCGTCTTCGGACAAGGGAACCCGAGCGCCGAGCTGGTTTTCATCGGCGAAGGGCCGGGCGCCGACGAAGACGAACAGGGGCTTCCATTCGTCGGCCGGGCCGGGCAACTGCTGAACCGAATGCTGCAGTTCATCCAGGTGCGGCGCGAGGACGTATACATTTGCAACGTGGTGAAGTGCCGGCCGCCGGGAAATCGCACGCCGGAAACCGACGAGATCACCTCCTGCTCACCGTTCCTCTTCCGACAGATCGGCGCGATCCTTCCGCGCCTCATCTGTTGCCTGGGCGCTCCGGCCGCCCGCACGGTTCTTGGAATCAAGGAAGGCATCACCAAGGTGCACGGACGCTTTTACGACTACGCGGGTATCAAGGCAATGGCCACGGTTCACCCCGCCTACGTGCTGCGGAACGTGCGCGAAGAAGTTATTCTGCGGGAAGACTTTGAAAAGATTCGCGCTTTCCTGAGCGCCCGCTAGGGGCGAAGGCGCGAGGAGGTTGGCGTCTGTTTCTAGCCTATCATCGTAGCCGTTGGCTTGACAGGATACCCCGCTTTCGGTAGTATATGGTATTCATTCCTGAACAGATCGAACGGGAACGGGCCTGGGCCCGCTTATTGCCCCCGTTGTCTGAAAATTTGAGGCTCGCATGATCCCATTTCAACTGCTTTTGCCCGTTTCGATCCTGGCCGGCTTCGTAGGCGCGATGAGCGGAATGGGTGGCGGGATCATCCTCATTCCCGCGCTCACACTTCTCGGCGTTGACATCAAGCACGCTATCGCCATTAGCATTCTTTCGGTTATCGCTACTTCCAGCGGCTCGGCCTCAGCCTATGTCCGCGATCACATCACCAACCTGAAGGTCGGGATGTTTCTCGAGATGTTCACCATCATCGGCGCTTTGGCTGGCGCTCGCATCACCCTCGCGTCGTCGCCGCAGCCACTTTACATTGCCTTCGGATGCGTGCTCTTGAGTTCGTGGGCCGCACTGCTCTTCGCCGGTCATCAAACCTGGCAGGGAACTGCAACCCAGGATTCCATTTCGCGCTGGCTCGAACTTGAGGGCTCTTACCACGACGAGGCCATAGACGAAACGATCGCATACAAAGGTCGGCGAGCTTATTTGGGGGCTCCGATGATGTTTGGGGCCGGCATGATTGCCGGCCTCCTGGGTATCGGCGCGGGTGCCGTGAAGGTGCTGATTCACGATTTGGTCATGGGCCTCCCGCCTAAGGTTTCCACCACGACAAGCAATCTGATTATCGGGGTAACAGCGTTGGCAGGAACCAGTGTTTACCTGGTCGCCGGTCTGATCAATCCGGGATTGGCCGCGCCGGTCATCCTGGGCGTGGTTCTAGGCGCGTTCTTGGGAACGCGGTTGCTGGTTCACATGACCAACCGCTCGGTGAGAGGCTTTTTCCTGGTTGTCCTGCTCGTTCTGGCGGTTGAGATGATTGTGAGAGGCATTCAGGTTATTCGGTGATGGAGCGATTGGAACCCTCGGCGGCTACTACGGATTCCGTTCAAGTCTCGGCGCGCCAGTTGGACATGGACGCGGTGGTGGGCTATATCCTGTTTTACGGCGTCCTCCTCAGCCTCGCGCTGGTCGTCATTGGCCTGTGCTGGCGGTGGGTCGAAACACGAAAGCTCTGGCTCGACTACCACATCGTCGGCATGAACCTGTTTCAATTCGTCGTGTCGGAAGTCCGGATGGCCGTGCTGGGCAGGGTCAGGCCACGCCTATTCATCAATCTTGGCATCGCCGTTTTGATGCTGACGCCCTTCCTCCGCGTTGGCGTGTCGGTATTGTATTTCCTTGGCGTATTAAAGAATTGGAAATACACCCTCTTCACGTCCTTTGTCCTCGCGGTGCTGACGTTCAGCCTCTTTCTGCGCTAAGCCGGCTCTGCTCACGACGATGGTTCCCTTCCCTTGTCCAATGAGCGCGCGAGACGTACGGCGTCAAATCCAAAGCGGCTCCGTAACTGGTCGGCGGTGTACAGCGCGCGACCCATCTTTTGCTCCCGTTCCGCCTCGAACAGGTCCGCTTGGCGCGGCTGTGAGGTGAAGTGTGAGGCTCGCACGCCGAGCAGTCGGACTTTCTGGCGGCGATCGTACGTCGCGCGAAACAGGTCGAAAGCGGCCTGAAAAATCTCATAATCCAAGCAGGTGGGTTGAGGCACGGCGCGCTCGCGCGAGACGGTTTGAAAGTTTGCGTAGCGAAGTTTTAGGCCAATGGTCTGAGCCTTGACCCCATGATCGCGCAGCCTGTAAGCAAGCCGCTGGGAAAGATGCGACAGGGCTTGTTGAATGATTTCGAGATCGGCCACGTCGCTTGGGAAAGTGGTTTCGTGGCTAAGGGAACGGGCCGAATCGTGCCAGGCGTAGGCCTCAATGTCCTGCCCGAAAGCCTTGCGGTGAAGCCACTCGCCGAATTTCCCAAACTGCCGCTCGAGATCCTCCCGCCTTCGCCGTTGCGCGTCGCCGATGGTTTTGATTCCCAAGATCAACAGCTTGGCCTCAGTGACTTTGCCCACACCTGGCATTCGCCGAATCGGTAATGGAGCGAGAAAAGCGGCTTCACAAGCTGGAAAGACACACATCAAGCCGTGGGGCTTCGCCAAATCAGAGGCAATCTTGGAAACGACGTGGGAAGTTGACGCGCCCACAGAACACCTTAACCCCGTCTCTTGCTTGATCGTGCGGATCAGGGTGTCCGCCGCACGCAGCGCCGGACCGTGCAGGAGGTTGCAGCCGGTGAGATCGAGATAGGCCTCATCGACGCTCACCATTTCCACCAGGGGTGTGAAACGCGAAAAAATGTGATGAATTTTGCTGGACCATTCGCTGTATTTTGCATAATGGCCGCGAATGAAGACTGCGTGCGGGCAGCGCCGCTTGGCCTGCTGCAGCGGCATGGCGGAACGCACGCCGAACTTGCGCGCTTCATAGCTGGCCGAAGCTACCACGCCGCGACCTTCCGGATCTCCCCCGACAATCACTGCCTTGCCGGTCAATGAAGGGTCCAATAGCTCCTCCACTGAGACGTAAAACGCGTCCATGTCAACGTGCAGAATCTGGCGGATCATCGCTCTATGATACCTTGCTCGGAGTTGAACTTGACTCCTGACGGCTCGCTGCGCTATAAGACAGATTGTCTGGCTAAATGGGAAGCCGGTGAAAATCCGGCACGGCACCCCCACTGTAAGCGTGGAGAACCGGGTCATAGAAGCCACTGGGATTTGAAGGTCCTGGGAAGGCAACCTTGGTTCTACGAGACGCAAGTCAGGAGACCGGCCAGGCGCCCGCATCAGCTTGAATCGGCTTCGGGATTGGAAGATCGATGAGCGTCCAGTCGAATTCGTCTCCATCAAAGGCCATGCGATCTTCGTGTAATCCTTCGTGGGACCTCGCCGTGGTGCGGTACACGAAAAGGTGACGGGCGATCGTCGCCACTGCACGTCATGGGTAGAACTGTGAAGGGCTGTGTGATTACCGCCCCGGCAAGTGGATCAGGCAAGACAACAGTGAGCCTGGCGCTCGCGGCGGCCTTGCGCAAAAAGGGCCTGAAAGTTCAGCCATTCAAATGCGGCCCGGACTTTATTGATCCAGGCCATCACGCCCGTGTGTGCGGCCGCCCGGCGCGCAATCTTGACGGGTGGATGCTGAGCCCGGAGACCAACCGGGAAATTTTTTATTCAGCCGCCCAAAATGCGGATGCTTGCATCGTCGAGGGGGTGATGGGCCTTTTTGATGGGGTGCGCGGCAAGTCTGGTAGCACCGCCGAGTTGGCAAAGCTGCTGGGACTGCCGGTGGTCCTGGTTGTGGACGCTTCAGCCATGGCCGAGAGCGCGGCGGCAATAGTTCGTGGATTTGAGGTCTTCGACCCCAAGGTGAAGATCGTGGGGGTGATCTTTAATAAGGTTGGTGGAGAGGGACACATCCGGATATTGCGGGAAGCTATGGCAAACGATTGTTCCGCACCGCTGCTCGGCTGCCTCCCGCAAAATGAGAAGATCCGCATTCCAGAACGTTACTTGGGGCTGCAGACCGCCGAAGAGAACTGCCTGACCGAAGAGGCTATCTCCATGCTGGCCGGTATGGCCGAGCGCTGGATCGACCTGCACGCGCTTCTGGTGCGCGTTCCGGACATTCGAATTCAGCCTGCCAAGAAGGTCTCGCCGGCAACCCCGTGCGCCCTTCGAGTCGGAGTCGCGCGAGACCGTGCATTCTCCTTTTACTACGAAGAGAACCTTGAGGCGCTGCGGGCGTGTGGCGCGGAGATTGTCGAGTTCAGCCCGCTAAACGACAAGAGCCTTCCGCCCCTTCTTGACGCGCTTTACCTAGGGGGAGGCTATCCCGAGTTGTATGCCGGCAAACTGAGTGGCAAGCGGCCCATGCTCGACGCGATCCGCCAGTTTGGACAAAATGGCGGCCCTATCTACGCGGAGTGTGGAGGCTTGATGCTGCTCGGGGAGGAGATTGTGGACCGCGAAGGACAAAGTTTTCCCATGGCGGGTCTCATGCCACTCCGCGTACAAATGACCGATCGCTTGGTGAAGTTTGGTTATGCGGAAGTTCGGCTGAATGCGGAAGGTTTATGGGGTCCAGCGGGCGACGCGGCGCGCGGACATAGCTTTCATTGCTCGACAATCACCGAAGTGGGAAACATCGCACGGAATTATCTTGTGCGCTATCCATCAAGTGGACGTGAAGAGGAAGAAGGGTTCCGAATAAAGAACGTTTTGGCGAGTTACATTCATTTGCACTTCTTGTCCAACCCGAATATGGCAGTTTGCTTGGTGGAGAACATTCGCCGCGCCGCGAGCGGTCGCCGTGCGAGGCTTCAGCACGGCCACAGCAGCCTGAAGGACGACGCCATACGCGAGGAGACGTTATGAAAACCGCCGTCACGCGAGCGGGGGTGACAGCCCACAAGAAGAAAGGTCTGATCATCATCAACACCGGAAACGGAAAGGGAAAGACGACGGCGGCGCTGGGTGTAGCGTTGCGCGCCTGCGGATACGGCATGAAGGTCATCATGTTGCAGTTCTTCAAAGGGAAATGGAAATCCGGAGAGCTGCGCAGCGCGCCAAAGCTCGAGACGTTTGAAATTGTTCCGATGGGACAAGGCTTCACGTGGGAAAGCAAAGATGTTGAGGTTGATAAGGCCATGGTTCGCAAAGCCTGGGAGGCCGGCAAGGAAAAGATCCTTTCCGGAAACTACGACATCGTCATCCTTGATGAAATCAACTACGCGCTGAGTTACGGCTTTCTGGCGATTGAAGACGTCGTGGAATTTCTGAAGAACAAGCCGGCCATGCTGCACGTCATTCTCACAGGTCGGGATGCCAGACCGGAGCTCGTGGAAATAGCAGACTTGGTCACCGAAATGTGCGAAATCAAACACCCTTTTGAGCAGGGAATCTCGGCGCAGAAAGGAATCGAATTCTAGATGTTGAAGCATCCGCTCACCGGTCACGAAGCCCTACTGTTATGCTTCTCCGCTTTCCTTTTCTCACTCTGCTTGTTAGCATGCTCACCCGCGCAGGCGGCCAATTCCGGAACTATTCACGGCCGCGTTCTGGACCCACTTGGAGCGGCGGTTCCGAGTGCTAGGGTGACTTTGTTTCGTTCTCAAAAGGCCGTCAGCCAAACCCGGACAAATCGGCAAGGCGTTTTTGTCTTCCAACCAAAGAGAACCGGAAGGTATCACGTCCGCGTCGAGGCGAAAGGCTTCCAGCCGCAAAAAAGCGCCACCATCTTTCTGCCGAGCGCGGGGAAAGCAACTCTTAGTGTAATGCTTGCCGTCGGCTTGCTTCGGCAGCAAGTGGTGGTGTCCGATACAGGAACCAAACTGCCCGAATCCCAGGTGGGCGCTTCTGTCAGCGTGATTGACCACCGAGAGATCGAGGCCTTAGACAAGCTGGACGTGGCTGATGCGCTTCGCCTGGTGCCCGGCGTCAACGTAGTTCAAAGCGGGCAACGCGGTGCAGTTACATCCGTGTTCGTTCGCGGCGGAGACGAAAACTTCAACAAGGTCCTCTTCGACGGAGTTCCTGCTAACGACATCGGCGGCGAATTTGATTTTGCCAACGCTGCGGCGAGCGGCGTCGATAGCATTGAAGTGCTGCGCGGGCCGAACAGCGTCGTTTACGGGAGCGATGCGCTCGCTTCCGTCATCAGCATTACGACGCCGCGCGGGACTACACCCCAACCGGAAATCACTTATTCGGCCGACGGAGGGAATTTCAACACCTTGCAGCAAGACGCCTCGATAAGCGGTATTTTTCGGCGGTTTGACTATTACTCGGATTTCATGCGGTTCGATACGCAAAATAGCCTGCCCAATAATTCGTTTCACAACGCCACATATTCAGGAAATTTTGGCTGGGAGCCGAGCACATCCAGCAGCGTCCGCCTGACGGTTCACCACGACGCTACCGGTCTTGGCGTTTCCGATGCCTTGTATTTGTACGGCATTCCAAACAATTCTTTCCAGCGTCAGCAGGATACCTACGTTGGGCTGACTGCGCAGAACCAGACAACGCCGCGCTGGGATAACATGTTGCGCCTGACCTCGACCAACATTAACTACCACTTTGACGATCCTTCCGCCGTCGGCGAGCCGTTTAACCCGTTTGGTTTTGGCCCTAACTACCTGGGCGAGCCGGCGACGATCTGCGGGGCCAACGGATTCTGCACGCACGGCCAGGCCATCCTCGATTACGGAGGCGCCTATCCGCAGCTTTTCGACTCGCGCACGTGGGTCCAGTCCGCTTATGCTCAATCCGAATATTTCTTCGCTCCCGCCGCCGGGGCCACAGCCGGCTTTGAGTACGATCACGAGTACGGGTTTACTCAGTCTTCCGGCTTGCCCCGCTCGACCAGCACACGGAACAACATCAACGGCTTTCTCGAGGTTCACAGCGCCTTGTGGCAGCGCGCCTTTGCCACGGCCGGCGTGGGCCTGGACGACAATGCAGTCTTTGGCTTCGCGGCCACGCCTCGCGTCTCAGCCGCCTACTATCTGAGGCAGCCGTCGTCTACGCGGCTTGTAGGCCACACGAAGCTGCGATTCAACTTTGGCACAGGGATCGAAGAACCAAGCATCTTCGATCAGACGGCTTCACTCTTCAACCTGCTTTCGACATTGCCGGACGGCACCCAACTGATCAACCAGTATCATATTTCGCCGGTCGGGGCCGAGCGGAGCACCACGCTGGATGCCGGAATTGAGCAAGGCTTCTGGAGCGAACGAGCGCGCCTCAGCCTGACCTTTTTTCACGACCGCTTTTTCGACCTCATTGATGACGTTCCTCAAAGCGCCCTGCCCCAACTTGGCGTACCCGCGGCGGTCGTCGCCGAGGCGACGAGCGGCGCCACCATTAATTCGGACTCATTCCGAAGCCAGGGCGCGGAGACTGAGGTCGACCTCAGTCCGGGCAGCAACTGGATTCTTAAGGCGACTTACACGTATCTCGATGCGCTCGTCACGAGGTCGTTCGCGAGCAGCGCGCTCTTTCCGGCGATTAATCCCGCATTCCCCAACATTCCGATCGGGGCCTTCTCGCCCTTGGTCGGCGGCAGACCTTTCCGCCGGCCACCCCAAACCGGCAGCCTGCTGGTTGGGTACGCCAAGCGGCGCTACGGTTTTGATTTGACCGGTTTCTTCGTCAGCCGGTCCGATGACAGCACGTTTCTCACCGACGGCTACTTTGGAAACACCATGCTGCTGCCCAATCGAAACCTGTTGATGGGCTATCAACTGGTGGACTTCAGTGGATGGTACAACCTTCGGCACGGCGTCACGCTTTACACCAGCATGGGAAATCTCTTGGACCAGCACTATATGGCGGCATTCGGATACCCCGCCCTTCCCTACAACTTTCGCGCGGGAGTAAAGTTCACGTTGGGCGGCGAGGGCTTCAGGTGGTAACACCCATCACAAATACACCAGTTCTTTTCACGGTGGATCGTGGGTCGCTCTTCAGTTGCAGCGGCTTGCTCAGTGCTCTCCGTGCTCGTGCAAGACCCAACACAGAGGCCACGGAGACCCTTCGTGCTCTCGGCGTTAAAGCTTGGGAGGCACGGAGAACGCGGAGAATCCACTTTCGGTCGCGGCAGTTCCGCCGCGCTGTGCAGAGTCGACCGTGAATGCCAAGAAGGTGATGGTTCAGGGTACGGGCTCTTATGTGGGCAAGAGCGTGATTGCCGCTGCCTTGTGCGCCTACTTTCGGCAAAGAGGTTTTCGCGTTGCTCCCTTCAAGGCGCAAAACATGTCGAACAACTCCTTTGTCACTGCTGACGGCGGAGAGATCGGGCGCGCTCAGGCGTTTCAGGCCCAAGTGTGCGGCATCGAGCCGAGCGTTGAGATGAACCCGATTTTGTTAAAGCCCGCGGCTGAGAAGGGAGCACAGGTCGTCGTGTTGGGCAAGCCTGCAGGCGTGATGGCTGCGAGCGAATATCACGCTTTTCAGCCGAGGCTGCGCGAGATCATCCAAAGCTCGTTCAACACACTTTCCAGCCAATTCGATCTGGTTGTGATCGAGGGAGCCGGAAGCCCGGCCGAAATCAACCTCCGTCCTTTTGACATCGTCAATATGGCCGTGGCGCAAATGATCGGCGCCCCGGTGATTCTTGTTGGTGACATCAATCCGGGCGGAGTTTTCGCTTGGCTGGTGGGAACCCTGGAGTTGCTCACAGCCGAGGAAAGATCGCTGGTGAAAGGATTTCTGATTAACAAATTTCGTGGCGAGCGTTCGCTTCTTCAAGGCGGAGTCGACTTCCTGGAAGCCAAGACCGGGAAAAAAGTGCTCGGTGTGGTCCCGTTTGCCCCCGGTCTCGCTGTGCCTGAAGAGGACGGGCTGCATGCGCCCAAGCCGCCGGAACCGCAGACCCCTGAATCTCACCGGCTCAACATTCAGGTCGTGCTTCCTCCTCACATTTCCAACTCGACGGATTTCGAGTGTTTTGAAACGGAGCCAGACGTGAGCCTGGGATACGTCATGCGCCCGCCGGAGAGTGCCAGTTCTGTGCCGGACCTCATCATATTACCCGGTTCGAAAAGCACCATGGCGGACCTTCAACATTTCAGGAGGACGGGGCTGGCAAAGTATATACTCGATTGCCACGCTGCTGGCGCGGCGGTGGCCGGCATTTGCGGAGGGTATCAAATGTTGGGGCAGGAGCTGCGAGACCCTGCCGGTGTCGAATCGGTGACACCCTCCATGCCAGGGCTCGGTTTGCTCCACGTCGTAACCAATTTCGAATCTCAAAAAACGACCGCGCAAGTGCAAGCTATCCACCTGGCATTCCAGACGCCTGTGCGCGCCTATGAAATTCACATGGGACGAACGGTGCGAGCAGATTCCTGCGCACCGGTTTTCAAAGTCGTCGAGCGACGGCGGATGGCGGTCGACGAATTTGAGGGCGCGGCGTCCAGCGACGATTCAGTCTGGGGAACTTACCTGCACGGATTGTTCGACGCACCCGTGTTCCGCCGCTGCTTGCTCAACCGCTTGAGAGAAAGGCGTGGCTGGGAGCCGCTGAATCATCATGGTTCGCCGCCCGCCGAGGAATGTCTCAACCTGTTGGCCTCGCTGATTCGCGACCATGTGGACTTGCACATGCTCCACCAGATCGTTGACGTCCTTGGATAACAATTCCTCACCACTCCGCCCGAACCCAATAGGCTTGGCACGTAGGCAAAATCATCACCTCCATGCCATTTGGCCCGCGATTCCATGAGAGCGTTTCGAGCGACTTGTTCCCGAACGGCGACATATCCAAGAGCGTAACCGAGCGTGGGTCGGTGGCGCGGCCTTCAAACACCAGCTTTCCCGGCGACTCAGACTTTGCGTAAATCCGCTTAGCCCCCAAAAGATCGGAACCGTCTTCGCAGAAGACGTAGACGTACCCACCCGCGGGGCCTGAGATGAGCGGCTTCCCATCCCAAGAGGCCGATGTCTGTGCCATTGCCGCGCAGCAGCGGTCTCCAGAAACGTGGTAGAGCGAATAGGCTGATGACTGCTCACCATTCCTCAATGTCACGCGAATTTCTCCGCGGTCGGTGGCGACCCGCCCGGTCGAATGATCGAAGCTGACAAAACGGACGGTGCGCAACAGCACGGCAAGATTAAGAAAGACCTGGCCCGCCGGCTTAATGGTCGCGTCGTCGTGGGTTTGAGCGCCCAGCCGGTCGTCCCGGCTCTCCATGCGAATGGCGGGGTAGTGTACGTAGGAATCCTGCCAGAGGCACATCTGGCGCGTCCAGGACCACGGCGCGAATCCGCAGAAGCCATTCTTGACGGACGCCAGAATACACTCTCGCATGTCTTCCCCCTGGGCCAACTCATCCGGCAGGTTCTCGCGATGACGCATCCACACTTCCTGCATCATCACCGGCGTGGTCGACTGGTTTACTGTGTCACGAACTTTGGAAACCAAGCCATGCAGCGCCAGATAGTCCACGGCGTCTCCTAATTTCTCGCCGGTCGCGCCGCCCACGGTGACGTAGCGGTGTACTCCTGTACTCTCAAAAGTCTGTCGCATTGCCTGGGTCCAACGCTGCAAGGCTTTCAGCGGCACGGTCGGCTCATTCCACAAATCCCACGAAATGCCAGGGACGGCCATGTAGCGTAAATTGATGCGCCGCAGGAATTCCTGCTCAACCGCGCGCTTTTCAGGACAATCGACACTCTCTATAAACGGAGACCAGCCGCGCGGATCGCCCATCTCTTCCGGCACAAGCGTAAATAAATCGCCGCCGTAGACGATCCCGAATTTCTGACAAAGATAGATGATGGCGTCCCAGTTCCGCCAGATCCGTTCATCGGGCATCGGACTGTCTACGTCCTCGAGCGAGGCGAAAAACGGGAACAGCTTGCCATGCTCGAAGAGCAGGTAATCCTTGAACCACTTGAGGTGATGGTAGTGCGGACGGATGTAATTCACCCCGCAGCCGCGCATCTGCCGCAGATCGGCGGCAATGCGTTTCATATTCGGCCGGTACCACATGATGCAGCCGTGCGTTGACTCGTAATAGTTCGTACCAAAGAAAAAGGATTCCGAGTCTCCAATACGGAAGTACTGTCCTTGTATGCCGACGCTCGGCCCTTTTCGAATCACGGCGTCTTTCCAAACCACGAATCCGTTCTCACCCGAGGAGACGGTCTGGCCGCCCCGCCGCACTTTCACCAACACTTCATATTCATCAGATTCAAAGCTTTCAGGCGTCCAATGCCATTCTTTGACCACACTCTGCTTCGCGGGAAGCGGCAGAGACTCGGTGTGTAAGTCCACAGTTTCGCCGTTCGCGCGAATTTCCAGCACAAGCTCCGCTTCGGTGTCTTCCGGCTCAAAGCTCACCAGTCCGGCCCTCACGACGACCGGCTCGTGCTGCCGGAAACACGCGTAGTTCGTTTCTACGCTTTGAACGATCACGCGGTTTGTCAGCAAGTTGAGCAGCGCATCCATCAAAGCCGAAAAAGCGGGAGAGCCTGGCGAGAGAGGGTGCGGCTCCGCCTGATGGGCTATGTGGATGCGGCGGCTACCATCCTCAAAATCCTGAATCAGCAAGGCATTCGTGGTCAGGATTTGGCCGTATTTATCGGCTCCCCACAAAAGCGGAGTGACCTGCCGGGCCGGATACCGCTCCGGAAATGTGTTGCCATGGGAAGGCTTCGGAACAGGAGCATGGGAGCTGTTGTTGGCCACAATTCCAAGCTGGCAGCCCGCAACGTCAATGTCAGACGGCACTTCAGGAAGATAGTCCTGGTTAACGCGCGTCACCGTAGGTTGATAGGGATGAACATAATACTTGTAGCCGAGCGGCGCGACCCAACGCACGTAAAGAACGTTGTCAAGATTCAAGTCGCCGGGTGGGGGCGAATCGTCGAGGGGAGGTTTGCCTTCGTCACTGACCGGCTGAGCAAACGGAACCCCTCCCGTAGTGAGCACCGCGCCTCCACGTTTGAGGAAGTGCGCGAGCCCGCTTCCCGAGCATACTGGGAACATGTCCATTGGGTACATCTCGCCATAGGGGTAAACCAGAATGTCCATCCTGCTCTTGAAGAGAATGGAATAGGAGCGGATTTGGTCCTTGTCCAGAAATACGACCCGAATGTTCTCCTTCGTTCCCCACGTCTGCTGGAAGTGCTCTGGCCGCAAACTCGATGGGACTTCATGGCCGGCAAATACGGGATCGCGCAACACGCCCACTACCGTCCGTTTCTCTTGGGCAAGCTCGCGCGCCAAGCCACAAAGGTTCTCATCTTCAGCTTTTTCTGGTCCAGCAACTTGAGCGGAGGCATCAGCCAGGTTGCTCGCTAGCGCCACGCCAGGAACAAAACCCGCTACCGCCTTAAGAAATGAACGCCTTTTCACGATTACCTCCGAACCCGCCGACAATTGCTCTTGTGATAATCGGAGGGCTATTCCTCCTCAATGTTTAGAAAGCTACCGGCAGAAAATTTTGAGTTCAGGACAAGCCGCCGGAAGGCGCGGCCGAAGCGTGTTCGCAAATAGAAAATCGCACCGCGGTTAGGATGGTGCTGAAGGTATTCCCGGCTCCGATTCACACCTCCCACGAAGAAGGCTGTTGACAAGGCATCGCTATCGGTCGCTGAAGGCGAGATGGCCATGCTCATGAGGAGATTTCCGGCTGGCGTACCCGCGCGCGGGTCCATTATGTGGCCGTAGGTCTTGCCGCTCGACTCGAAGAATTTCTCGCAACATGCGGAAACGGACAGTGCGAGGTTTTGGAGTCGCAAAATGGATGCCGGTTGCGCACCGCCAAGAGGATTGCGCACCGCGACCTTCCATCCTCTCTCGCCCGGCGGCGACCCGAGCGCATAAATGGTGCTCGAACCGCTCGAAACGCACGCTCGCTCGATCCCGGCCTCGCGCAGGATTTCGATCACGCGATCAACCGCGTAGCCTTTGCCGATTGCGCCCAAATCAAGCTCGATTCCGCGTCTGTCAAAACGAACGGATCGAGCCGGCGCATCCAGCTTGACGTGCTGATAGCCAACTCGCTCCCGAGCTTCGGCTAATTTGGCTCGCGACGGCACACGGCCAAGCCCAAGAAAGAACCCCCACGATTTCATTAAGTGGCCAGCCGTTACGTCAAAAGCGCCGAATGTTTCTTCGCTATAGCGAAGAGAATCTTCGAGAAGCCTAAACAATTCCGGCCCCACAATGACAGTTCGCCCGTAAGCCTCGCGGTTAACGATGGAAAGTTCGCTCGCCGGCTTGTAATGGCTCAACTGGCCATCCATGCGATCGACTTCCCGGAAAGCCTGGTCCACTGTCTCATCCAGAGAGGCGCACTTCAGTCCATAAGCGACCACGGTAAAAACGGTCCCCATGGCTTCATGGGCATTTTCGTATCGGACCAGTGAGGAGCGGAGGGTTCGGAGGAAACGTTGATGAGACCGTTTTGTGGTGCGGCCCGGAGCCGTGTTGTTTCTTCTACGCGCGGACATCAATGCAGGCTTCCTAACCGTACCGCCTCCGGTCCCCTCCCTTCGCTGCCGCTTCAGGGCAGGCTCTTGGTAAGGTGGGGAGTAAGGTGTGGTTTGCTGCGCTCGTAACTTTTGTCCGTGCGCATAGCTTGCCAGAGTTAGGAGGGTGACCGGCGAGTGTACAGTCCCCCGAAGCTTTGAAACACGGGAGGAAACGGAAAACGAGCCTTCGAAATGGGCGTCCCTAACACCTCAATCCTCTCCAGGTCGGGCGTTCCAACGCCCAGTTGCTCCGCCAATGCCATCATATTGTCACAAGCCTGGAACGGCGGCGTGCCATGCATGGACATGGGGTTGAATCCCATGACTGCCGTGGCAACCGCGTCCGTACACACGCAGTTACGGCCAGCCACCAAGACTCCCGGATGAACCGTGCGAACTCCCTTGTACCCCGGCAACTCGCCTCCCGTTATGGTGTGAATGCCGTCGATGACCGCCAGATGTACGGGCCGCGCTGCCACCAAGTCCGCAGTTACCCGCGGAACGCGATAGCCCGGAACGTGTGACCACCCATGCGGATCAACCGGCGGAGGAGCGCTCTTCGGAGGCAATCGATTCCCACCGTGGAATGGTCCGCGCCCCCCGTTTGGGAAAAGGCCGGGCTCGTCCTCGGGAACGTCATCACCATAAATCGTGCAAGGGGTGATGCCGAAGCAGTTCTTCATCGAGAGGGTGATACCAGCGGTCGTATGTTCCTTTAGCTTGGCGAGCGAAACGAAGACGTCGCAGTCTTTATAGGACTGATTAAGATCGTAGCCTTTGTACAACCAACCGCCGTTGGGAACCCAAAAGGTAGCGTACGTCTTGAAGCTGCCCAAATAGTTGGTGTTCTCAAATTCCACGCACGGCGCGGCGCTCAGGAATTCTCGCGGCTCCCAACCCGCGTGGACCATAAATTCCGGGAGTGGCTCGACCGTAGACATCGGGCTTTCCAGCAGCCGGATGCGTCGCGCTCCCGCCCGTCCCAAAAGATGAACGGTGGCCCAGATGACCTGCGGGTGAACCCAATGGGTCATTTCGGGCGGCATGTAGTGAAAGCGGTCGGTGGCGTCACCGGTAAGATTGAGTTTGATGGCCACAGTTCTTCCGCGAACCAGTCCTTCCAGTCCACCGAGTTGATCGAACATGGTCGAAAGCACGTCCACCACGTGCGGGGTGTATTCGCGACATAAGCCGATGGTCACAGGACTGGCCGGCGCGGGCCTGGAGAAAGCCTCCACCGGACGAGCCATGTACGCGCCAGCCGTCGCAGCGATTGCACCAAGAAATTCCCTGCGGGAACAACCCGTTTTCCTCGTCATGGCAACCTCTCAAACTCGACCGCGCAGTTAACCGCGAACGTGGGAAGATCGAGGTCCGTGCCGTCGCTGGCCGCGACATACTTGACAACAGAAGAATCTTGCCGCACTGGGCTCCAAAGCCTCGCGGACGATGCGCCAGCGTTCACCCAGACGGTCACATAGTCAGCAGGCTTCGTTGAATAGTTTAGAACTTGCACCAATTGTTTGTGGCGCTCGGAATCAATACTTGGATAACAGTTCGTGGTTGCAGGATTGTAAAGGCGGACGAGATCATTCCGGCGACCCACCAGAAGATGGGTAGCCCTCGCTACCTCATACGGGTCCTGAAACCCTTTTTCAGGCACCACAATTCTCCCTTTATCCACGCCGTATACATCATAACCGAATAACCAGTCGTATTTGTAAGGCTTCACCCTCGACGGGCCCCAGTAGGTCGCCGCAATCAATAAGCCGCCCTGCCGGACGAAAGCGAGCAGGTGTGCATGCTGCGGGGCGTTGGGCGATGCCGCGTCTACCCAGAGAATAGCTTTCAGCCCTTTGATGGGCTTTGAAAGCGCTCGCGGGCGGTCCATGATCAAAAACTGAACCTGGCGGCGATTGAGAAGATTCAGCACTTCCCCGCCCATGAACGCATTCTCTCCACGAAAATCCGAAATGACGGCGAGAACACCCATCGGCTTGTACGCGCTCCAGTCCGAGTGGCTCTCAAAAAAGGAAATCGTTTCGCACATGTGGGTCCAGGCGTCCATCGCCCGGGTCTCTCTTTTCAACACCGCTGCACGCATCTCATCATCCAAGGAAATGATCCAGCGGCTGGCATAAACGCGAGCGTCGGCAACCGCCAGGCAGTACTCCTCCGGATGCGAGGCGCCGACAGAGGCCGGGGGATCAACGTCCAGCCAAAGCACTTTCCCCGGAGCCATTTCACGAGCCAAAAGTGAGAACCAGCCGTTCGAGTTCACCCAAGGCACGCCTGTCGGTCCGGCAATGGCCGTGTCTCCCTCCATGGTCTTAAGCTTTACTCCCGGCCAAACGTTACCCGTCGAACTGAAGATCGCAGAAGTTGCGCGCCACTCGACCTGATCCCTGGGAAATTGCAAAATGACCGGCAAATCCAGGGCTTGAACTTGAGGCTGCTCCAAAATGACGGCTGAAAGACCAGCGGCACGCGCCGCTGCTGTGGCTCGCGCTACGTTTTCCATCACCGTGATCCGACCGACAAAACTGATGCCCAGCTTGCGGCCCGCTTGCAAAAGCGGGCCAACGGCACGCTGCTGACGTGAATCCTCCGGGCCACCGGCGGCCCAATCGATAACCAGGCTGTTGACCGGGCTTCCTTTAAGAAATTCCAAGGTCGATGGTTGCAGCCAGGCTTCAAGCGTCTGCCCCAGGCCGGGCGCACCGCTCTTGGACTTGTGTAGAAGTGCAATCGGCAACGGCCCGCACGGCCACTTCATTGGCACCCATTTGGCGTTTAAAGCCATATATAACCTTTTTCTCCTGGAATGGCTGGGATGTCAAACATTTGGTGGAGGATTATCCGTATGTCGGAATTAGCGTGTGAGCCACCTGGATTGAGCTGCATTTCCTTCTGCATTTGCGCGGCACAGACCTCGTGCCCGTGACAAGCCCCAAAGAAATCGGGATCCAACGGTCTGGCTGGGATACTGCTGCGCTATAAACCCGAAATCCCATCCGTTTGCACCGGGGAGAGCCCCAATCTTTTAGGGGGTTAGCGAGGGGGCACTTCACCTTTCAACCTGACACTACTGGAAGTTAGGTTTGCCGTCAAGAGCATGCGAAGGAGTGAAATGCCACCACCTCTTGCCATCCGCGTTTCGGTCAGAGTATGCTTCGCAGGTTTGGAGTTTGCGCGCAGTCTGTAGCGCCAGTGTCCCCACTGGCGGTCGCCGATGTGAACGGCGGTCTTGTCACGAGGTCCTTTCATGCCCGAAAAGCGATGGCTACGAGTGCTTCTGGTCGCTTTCATCATGTACACCATCGCCTTCATTGACCGGACAAACATCTCCATGGCTTTGCCCGAGATGAGCCGGGACCTCCACATGAGTCCCACCGAAGCCGGGAGTGCCGTTGGCGTCTTCTTTTGGGGCTACTTGATGTTACAAATTCCCGGCGGCTACCTTGCCGAGCATTGGAGCGCCAAGCGCTTCATCAGCCTGCTTCTCGTAGCCTGGGGCATGTGCTCCGCCGGGACAGCATTGGTGACGAGCGGGCGAGCCTTCTGGATAATGCGTTTGCTTCTTGGGGTGGCCGAGGGCGGCGTCTGGCCTGCGATGCTGGTTCTTATTTCGCACTGGTTTCCCAGCCGCGAGCGCGCGCGCGCCAACGCTTACTGGATGCTCTGCCTGCCGGTCGCGGTGGTCGTCTCATCGCCGCTTTCCGGCTGGATTCTGGGCGTGTGGAACTGGCGCGTGCTCTTGGTGGTGGAGGGCTGTTTCCCGCTGCTGTGGCTGGTGATCTGGTGGCGCTTCATCGATGATCATCCGCACCAGGCGCGCTGGATTTCAGCCGACGAGTCAGGGTATCTCCGCGAAACGCTGGCGCGGGAAGCCGGGCTGAAGCCCGCTTCGCAAGGCTTCCAAGCGAAGGTTTTTTTGCAACCCGTGGTCCTGGTGATGATCCTCATCTATTTTCTTCAAAATTGCGGCAGTTACGGCTTCCTCTTCTGGCTGCCAAGCGCCATCGAGCACGCTGGCCGGATTGGCAGCATGAAGACCGGATTTCTCTTCACCGTCCCTTACGCGATCACGGCCGCGGGCATGGTCTTGTTTTCACGCCACTCGGACAAGACCGGCGACCGCCGCTGCCACGTCGCGCTCGCGCTGGCCTGGGCAGGAGTATTTATGATGGCCGCAGTCTTGACGAGCCGCGTTTCGCCTCTCCTGTCATTTCTGCTTATCGCGCTCGTCGGCGCGGGATCTTACGGCACGCTGGGCCCGTTCTGGGCCATCCCCACGGAGAGCCTTCCCACCGACATCGCAGGTTCTGCTATGGGCCTTGTGAATGCCATCGGCAACCTCGGGGGATTTTTCGGTCCGCTCGTGGTTGGCTATCTCAATCAACGCACCGGCGGTTTTGTGGTCCCGTTTGCTGTGCTCAGCGGTGCGTGGCTGACAGCCTCGGCGCTGGCGGTGCTTTTCCTGCCACGGCGGAAATTCCCGGCAGTGCAACCAGTCGCGACGATGCACTAACGTCGGGTCTCGGGACTTCCTTTAGCTTGCGACGGTAATGCGTGGAAAGCGGCAGCTTGCTCCCGCTGACCCCAAGGCCAGCTTGCTGGCTGCCGGAACCACCTCTTGCTCCTCTCCTTGGTAAGGATAAAGAGCTGCGAAAGCGGCGGGGTGGTTATCGGCGGGAAGCCGCCGCAGTCCATAGGAGGTCCGCCACTACGCGCTGACCGGACGGTCAGCTTGGGGGGTTGGCGCCGAAGGCGGGGGAACAGCGGCGCCGTGGCACTTCTTGTATTTCTTGCCGCTGCCGCACGGGCAGGGATCGTTGCGGCCAATCTTTTCGCGGCGGATCACTTGTTGTGGCTTTTCCATCACTCCGCCGCCCATCATCTGCATTTCCGCCTGCTCGCGCCGCTTGCGCCGCTGGTATTGCCGGATCATTTCCTCTTCTTCTTCCGGCGTCTTGAGCAGGAACAGGTAGCGGAGGGATTCGTCCTCGATGCGGTCCATAAGCGCTTCGAACATGTCGTAGGACTCGCGCTTGTACTCCACCAGCGGGTCGCGCTGGCCGTAGCCGCGCAGGCCGATGCCTTCCTTGAGATGATCCATCGCCAGCAGATGATCTTTCCACTGGGAATCAACCACCTGCAGCATGATCATGCGCTCGTGTACGCGCATTCGCTCCGATCCCCACACGCGCTCGCGCTCCTCGTAGCGTTCGTGAACGATCTCCCTCAGCCGCTCGCCCAACGCGTCTGCCGCCTTCGGATCAAACTCGAGCTGGTACTGGCGCATGTCGATTCCAAACCGGCTCCAGAATTCCGTCTTGAGACCGTCCGGGTTCCATTCGCCCGGACTCTCCTTGGGGCAGAAGCTTGTTGCCAGCCAGTCCACCACTCGGTCAGCGGCTTCGATGACATATTCTTTCTGGTCTTTGCCCTCCAATAAATCGCGGCGGCGACCGTAGATCGTCTCCCGCTGCTTGTTCATCACGTCGTCGTATTCGAGCAGGTGCTTGCGGGAGTCAAAGTTCTGCGACTCGACGGCTTTCTGCGCGGCCTGAATCCGCTTGGTGATGAGTCGCGACTCGATGGGAACGCCCTCCTCCATCCCCAGGCGGTGCATGATCTTTGAAATGCGTTCGCCGGCGAAGATGCGCAGAAGGTCATCTTCCAGGGAAAGATAAAAGCGCGAAGACCCGGGGTCACCCTGGCGGCCGGCGCGCCCGCGTAATTGATTGTCAATGCGCCGCGCTTCGTGGCGTTCAGTGCCAAGGATGTGCAGTCCGCCAAGCTCTACCACCCGACCGTGCTCGGCATCTGTGCCCGCTTTGAAGTGAGCCACGAAATTGTTCCAGTTTTCGCGCCAGCGGTTGTAAGCCTCTGCGTAAGCCTGAAATACATCCTCGGAAGCTCCGGAGGCCGGGAGTTCTGGAGGTTCCGGGTCAATCCCCTGCTGGCGCAGCTTTTCCGGCGACTTGCGGAACTCCTCGCGGGCCATAAACTCCGGATTACCGCCCAGCAGGATGTCCGTGCCGCGACCGGCCATGTTGGTCGAGATCGTGACAGCCCCGGCGCGCCCCGCTTGCGCAACAATCAGCGCTTCCTTTTCGTGCTGCTTGGCGTTCAGGATGAAGTGGCGCAGCTCTTTAAGCTCGATAACCTCTGCAAGGCGGCGAGGCGAGCAGCGAACCTCAACGAGGTAGTCAAGAATGGAAACGAGCTTTTCGCCTTCGCCGCTGCGGCCGCCGGCGCGCCCGTCTGCCCACTGCAGGAGATCCAACACCTGCGGAACCAGGTTGTCGTCGACCGCAGGTAGGGCGTGGAATACGTCGTGTTTACGGCCCCTCAGGAGGGTTTGGATAAAGGCAGCGCGGTTGCCGTTGGTGCCTGCCCCGAGACCTTGGAAGGCTCGCTGACCGAGCACCTTCCTCGCGGCGCTCGCCGTGACCCCGGTGCGGATGAGCCACTCCATCGCTTGCGTGTGCCGCTCCGCGAGTTGCTGCATCCACTTCTGCAGCTTCGGCCCTTCCAGGCCCGCCGCTTCGAGCAACTCCCTAAGCTGCGCCGGCAGAACGCCAGATTTCTTGAGCTGCGTGCTCAGCCGCTCGGATTTTTCAATGGCAATTGTCCCCACCAGGACCGGCTGGCCGCGCAAGTGGAATTCCTGGATTTCTTCGATCACGGCGTTGAACTTCTCCCGCTCCGTACGATAGACGACGTCAGGATTTTCAATGCGGATCAGCTCGCGGTTAGTGGGGATGACGACGACTTCCAATTCGTAAATCTTTTCGAACTCGCCCGCTTCGGTTTCGGCCGTGCCCGTCATGCCGGCAAGCTTGTCGTACATGCGGAAGTAGTTCTGGAAAGTGATCGTGGCCAGCGTCTGATTTTCTTTCTCGATCTTGGCGCCCTCTTTGGCCTCGATGGCCTGGTGCAAGCCGTCGCTCCAGCGGCGGCCCGGCATCAGCCGCCCCGTGAATTCGTCCACGATAATCACTTCGCCGTCTTTCACCACGTAGTCGCGATCGCGCTTGAACAGAGCGTGCGCCTTAAGGGCCTGGTAAACGTGGTGGATATAATCCGTATTGGCGGGGTCGTAGAGATTCTCGATTCCAAGCGCTTTTTCCGCCTTTTCGACGCCGGATTCGGTGATGCTTGCCGTGCGGAGCTTTTCGTCCACGTCGTAATCGACGCCCTCTTCAAGGCGCGGAATGATCTTGTCAATCCGGTAATACTTCTCCGTCGACTCTTCGGACGAGCCGGAGATGATGAGCGGCGTGCGAGCTTCGTCAATGAGGATCGAGTCGACCTCGTCCACGATGGCAAAGTGATGGTTGCGCTGGACGCAGTCCGAAAGCTCAAACTTCATGTTGTCGCGGAGGTAGTCGAAGCCGAATTCGTTATTCGTTCCATAGGTTACGTCGCTCGCGTATGCCGCGCGGCGCTCTTCTTCATCCAGGTCGTGTACAATCACGCCCACGCTCAAGCCGAGCAGGCGGTAAATGGGCCCCATCCAGGCGGCGTCGCGACGGGCCAGATAGTCGTTCACCGTCACCACGTGTACGCCTTTGCCTTCGAGAGAGTTCAGGTAGACGGGGAGCGTTGCAACCAGCGTCTTGCCTTCTCCTGTCTTCATCTCGGCGATCTTGCCTTCGTGCAGCACCATGCCGCCAATCAATTGCACGTCGAAGTGACGCATGTTCAAGGAACGACGGCCGGCCTCGCGGCAGAGCGCGAAGGTTTCCGGCAGGAGGTCATCGAGACTTTCACCATCTGTCAGTCGGCGGCGGAATTCGGCGGTCTTGACGGGAAAATCGGAGTCAGCGAGTTTGCGCATCTCCGGCTCATGCGCATTGATCTCGACCACCCGCTCGCTCAGTCGCTTCAGCTCGCGCTCGTTCTTTGTCCCGATGACTTTGCCGAGCGCAACTTGAAAGAAATCACCCATTGTTCATTGCCTTCATGTGAAAACAGACATCACAGTCATTTTAGCAGGTTGACTAGCGAGCCGCACGGCACCTCACCCAGGGGGGCAATTTGATGTAGAGGCGGCTTTATGCAGGCTCAGGAGATGGTCTCGTCGATTGCCTACTGAGGCAGGCTAAGCATTGGCAGCCGGAACAAAGAAGGGTACATCCGCCAAGGTTCGAACCTGCCCCCAACGAGTAGCGCCGCCCCTGAAGCTTCTGCCAAGGACTTCTAATTGTTGGCGATATGAGGACTCTGCAACAACAATGAGTCCTCGCTGCTCCTCTTGGTTCTGCGAGGCCGCACCTGCATTTTTCCTTCTTAGGAACAGGTCGAAGCGATTGGTGAGTTCCTCGAAAGCGCGTTCATACGGGTCCTCGTGTGGCAGCCGCGCCTTTTCGATTGCGACGCCAAACACGACACCCCGTCGCTCGCGGATGACCCTGTATATGGCCTCTGTTAGCTCACGCCGCTGCGCGAGGGAAAGAGTATTGTATGGCGCCTCAACTTTTCTCTCAGGGGCGCGCAGCTTTGCGACGTGGAACTCGACAGGAGTGTCGATGTTTGGAAAGTAGCGGCGCTGTATAGCCTCTACGTCCTCCGTAAACCAATAGACCTCACGCTCAAACACCGCCAACCCGCCAAGCACGAAAGTGTTAGCTTCAGCGTGAAGTCCTGATTCATCTAGGTAGAGGATATACAATAGGAAAGTAGCCGACGACGACTTTTCGTCGTCTACGGACACCCAGGTGTTGTCCTTTCGGCCTCATACATAATAAGCCGCGCCGCTAACGCGTGTCAAGCAAAGAACTAGGTGGTGCCTTGTGAGACGCGGTAGAGGAATATGGCCCCGCGAGGGACCAATCCATAGAAGACATAGGTGCAACCTATGCGCCCGGCCCGAATGTTACAGATATATTACAACAGCATTGCGGCCAGGTTACGTTTCCGATTGGCGTGGCATCTAATCAAACTCAGCGTCGGCTGTCTGGGTAAATCCGGCCCAAGAGGCTGGAATCAGGAGGACGCTGGGCGGTAGGAGGTGCCACATGACGCGGGTTAAAATTTCAGACGCAACCAGGATCTGGGCCGAGTCGCCGGGTGCATTGTTTCCGATCATTGTAGGCTTGCTAAGCCTGCTTCTTGGAGCACAGGGTTTGCTGGCGGAAAGTACAAAACCCGGTGAGGAGAGCACGGAGCAAATAATCTCACGCCTCGGGTTTGATGGCAGCGGCGTCCGCCAGATGACAATGGGAAATCTCCACGGGCAGACAGAGCTCTTTCTTTTTGAGCCGGCCAAGGGGCGCGTCGTGATGATCAACGCCACCGACCCTGCCAAGCCCGTAATGGAAAGCGAATACAAGACCGGATCTGGCACGCAACCCACGAGCCTACGCATCCTCAACGGTAATCGAGCACTCCTACTGAGCGCCCCACAGACCGGAGAAGCAGAAACGTCGCCGGAATCTCTGACCTTGCTGAACGTGTCGAATCCGCGCGAGCTCCGAGTCCTTAAGCAGTTCCAGAACGTCCTCGCCTACGCGGCTGATGACAGCACGGGTTTGCTGTATCTTGTCACCCCGCGCGGACTCACGGTTGTAAGCGAGCCGAGCATTCTGAGTGAGAGCGCCCGGGCTTGGAATGAATTCGTGCAGGCCCGGTGAACAGAGCCCGTTCGCTCCTCCCTGGGAGTCGGCTTCCAACCACTCGGCTCCCCTCCTTAGTAAGGAGGGGGCCCCGGGTGGTCATTAGACCACCGTGGCCCGATAAGATCCCGGCGGCCATGGTCCGGTATTTCGTCTACGGCACGGCCCTTCCCCCCCGCCGCCTCGGTGACGCCCTTCAGGGCTAGCCCGGCGATGAAGATTTCATACGTAAGCTGAACCGTATTGACGGAAGACGCGGCCGCAGCAAGGTCACCGCGTACGACAAGAAGACCAGCCACCGCACCAAGTACGATACCGGCGAGCGACCCAAGGTACATCCCGTCTTGGTACTTTTGGAAAAACAGCACCTTGCCGCCACTCTGTGCGATTTCGTGAGCGAGGCCGCCCAACCCGCCAACCGAGACCGCGAGCCAGAGCAGCCAATGGTGACTCGTGCTGAACCAGGCAAGCACCGCCAAGACAACGACCAGACCGCACGTTACCCCGACCGACACTTTTTCCAACGTCGTCATTGTTAATCCTCCCGCATGGAGTAGCTTTCTCGTGGAGATTACACCGCTCCCAAAGTCCCATCCGGTGCCGCAACCGAAAACTGGCTGCGACACTTGGAACTTGCACCAACGCCTGCGTGTATGGGATTGCCCCTCCTCGTGTACTAGACTTATAGCCCCCTGCAGAACCGGTTGCAAGCTTAAAAAGCCTTCTCCTTGCCATCGGCTACGTTTCAGTTGGTTCTCTGACGCGCCGTGGCTGCTGTGCTCGACGAGTCCTTCAACAGGGAATGACGCACTCCTGATCCCGCCGAGTGCCAGACGAGTCTGGTCCCCCTCTTGGGCGATCAGACCACATTTTGGCGAAAACAAATTCAATTTTTCGCCCGATTTTTCCTCTAAGTGTCCTTTTTATGCAACTTTAACCTCGCGGAACGATTTCAAAGACTGCTCTTTTAGAGTCAGCTACATACATGAATTGGGAGAAATTGTTCCTAAATTGTTCCTCTAATGATCCTTTATTTTCAACGAGTTGAACGCAATTCGTTCCTCAATAAACAATCTTTTACGATTTTTCTGTTTTTCGGACCCCCAAAGACCCTCAAGGCTGAAGCGCAAAGGACACCCTGTGACTTCGCGTGCTAAAACTCGGAACGGCGCAGAGAACATAGAGGATCTCGTCATGGCTGCCGTTTTTGAGCTTAAATCGCAATTCATCCTTCCTATGGTGGCGCGGTCGAGTGAGACAGTGGAGACAGATGAGACAGTTTTTTTCTGTTCTGGCGGGTTTGGGACGTTCCGAAGCTGTCGGGTTACAGAAGGCGAGGTGATGTTACCGCAGATGAGAGGGAGTTCTCCCGGCGAATCATGCGATCAAGTATCAAAAGGCCCAGCATTAAAAACCGGGGGTGGTGGTAGTTTTCAACCCGAGCGGCATGGCGTTCGAAAGTTACTTTCCTGTCGGCCGCAGTGATCCAAAGAGGAAACCCGTACTGCTGAAGCGGGTACTTCGTGTGGACGTAAGTGTACATCTTGCCGAACCACTTACGCGCCCAGGGGCCGTTGGTCTGTTCCACCATAAAGAGCAAACCGTTGAGTGCTTCCTCCTGCTCCCAAAGAACCTTGTCCAGGCTCCAGTCGTTTTCGTCCACGTTGTTCAGGCTTCGAAACACGCCTTCGTAAACCTGATCCCAGGCAACTTCAAAATGTCTTCGAAACCGTTCCACCGCTGTATTGAAAAGCTCCCCGTTTTGAGTCCGAACCGCTTCGAAGAGAAGAACCTCCAGTGTTTCAATCGAATGCCCGGCGTAAACAAATTGGGCCAATTCATTCTCGGGGCGGGAATAGTCGTGGTTCAGCAATTCGTTGTTCAGGCAAAACTCTGGATTGTAGTGCTTATAGATCACGACGCTGACACAGTGAGCGATAATCTTTTCGAGTTCCTCATCGGATCGCATTTTCAGCATCTGGGAGATATTACGAATCAAGACCATGGAAGCAGCCTGGGAGCGGGCCCCGGGAAAGGGTATTACTTTCGGGCCCTTATACATCGCCACGATCTTCGGATCTATGTGCGCGGGAAGAGACGTTCCATACCTCGCTATCAAATCGTTGTAGCCGGCAACAACGTCCGGATCGTAGTTAGGCCGATTGTAGACCCTCAGGCATTTGAGAATAATTGCCTTCGCGAGATCCCAGTAGCTGCTGTCGCCCGTCGCCTTGGAGTACTCGGCAAATCCCTCCGCAATAAATAGGTCCCCGAAGATTGTTTTGGCTGGAAGAGTCAGTGCCTTTCCCTCCCGGCTGAAGACGGAAGGCCAGAGGGTATCCCTTCCGGGTGGCTTTAACTTCATCAAGAACTCTACCGACTTTCCCGCTACATCTCGATATTTTTCGTTGCGGCCGAAGTCGTTATAGAGAAACGAATAGACCCAGATGCCCCGCCCCATGAACCATGCTTCTTTTTTCGTACTTAAATGCGTGCCATCCCGATCGGTGTTGCACATGAAACCACCGTACCGGTGGTCGATCACGTACTTGTCCATGAACGGCAGGAAGTCATCGAACAGAGCGTAGTGATACTGGCCTCTTAGTTGTTCGAGCGTCAATCCGGCAAGTCTTTCGCGCTCGCCCGAGCCGGCGAGGCCGCGGCTCTCTTCTCTGGACAGGTTCTGGTGGGGCATTCCGGCAATAGCTCCCCCCAGCGAAGTCCTGAAAAATCCCCTTCGATTCATCCCTCCTCCTAAAGCATATCCACGGCTTCAACTTCGGCCATTCCGAAAGTCATCTTAGCAAATGTTGGAACCCCGTCCGAAGCGGAGATTTTGCATGCACCTATCTTCAATCTCACCGATCTGTTGACCGCTCATCTCAAAATTTCCATTAGTTGACGTGGTGCCCTAATTTCAGCGCCGAGCTTTAGCTTGGCAGGTGCCTGCCTGAAGGCCGACGCTACCCTCAGATTAGGACACGACCCTAGTCGGTTTTGCCTTGCGGAGTTCAAGTACAGCCGTTATCATAGCCGTCTGCGTCAGGCGCGACTTTGACCGTGAGGTGCGGCAGTGAAGATTACTGAGATTCGAACGCGGGTTGTAAACTGGAAACAAAGTACTGTCCCCCCTCAACCTCATTTCTGCACCAACCCAGTTGACTTGCTGGAGCTGCCTGCTGACTCAATGGGCTCGTTTCGCTTTCACAGTTGGCTGCTCGTCGAGGTCGTTGCAGACTCCGGACACGTAGGCATCGGCAATGCGGCCCTCGCCCCGCGGGTTACGAAGCAGGTGATTGACCTGTACCTCAAACCTATTCTGGTCGGCAAAGACCCGCTTGATTTCGAGTACCTCTGGCAACACATGTACCGGCAGACGGTGGCGTTTGGTCGTAAAGGCATCGGCATGGTTGCCATTAGCGCGGTGGACATTGCGCTATGGGACCTGGCGGGCAAGTTTCTGAAACAGCCGGTGTTCCGGCTGCTTGGCGGCAGGACGAAAGCAAAAATCCCGGTTTACGCCAGCCGCTTGTATAGTCAGCCGCTTGACCAACTGGCGGCCGAGGCGGCCCAATACAAAGCGCAAGGGTTTCGCGCCATGAAGCTGCGGTTCGGTTGGGGGCCGACAGACGGCGCGGCCGGCATGCAGCGGAACATCGAAGTTGTTGACACCGTCCGGAAAGCGATAGGCGACGAAATCGACGTCATGGCCGATGCTTATATGGGCTGGACGTTCGATTATGCTCGCCGCATGATACCGCTCCTCGAGCCCTACCATCTGCGCTGGATGGAAGAACCGGTGCTGCCGGATGACATCGAAGGCTACGCAGCCCTGCGGGCCCTCAACATTGTTCCCATTTCGGGCGGCGAGCACGAGTTCACGCTTTTAGGCATCCAGACCCTTATTGGTGCGAAGGCGGTGGACGTGATTCAGTGTGATACCAACCGCGTCGGCGGCTTCACCCAGGCGCGCAAGATTTCCGCGCTCGCTGAGGCGCACCAGATCCCTGTCATTCCGCACGCCGGCCAGATGCACAACTTTCATCTGGTCATGTCCAGCTTCAATTCTCCCATGGCCGAATACTTCCCTCCGGTCGACGTAGAGATCGGGAACGAACTCTTCTGGTACATTTTCAAGGGCGAGCCTCAGGCTCGGGACGGCTTCATCGAACTGGATGAAACAGTTCCGGGGCTGGGCATTTCGATTGACGAGGACGCGCTGAAACGGTTCGAGGTGGAGGAGTAAGCGGAAGTCAGGGACATGCCAAACACATTTTTCAGTCTCGATGGACAAGTTGCAGTTGTCACGGGGGCAGGCCAAGGCATTGGTGAAGGCATCGCGCAGCGGTTGGCGGCTGCGGGCGCGCGCGTGGCCGTGCTGGACATGAAGGAGGACCTTGCGCGCCAGGCAGCCTCATCCTTCGGTGGGGTGCCGATTCGATGTGACGTTTCTTCGCCCGCGTCGGTTGATGGGGCTATGGCGGAAGTTCGCCGCGCGCTCGGTCCAGTCGATATTTTGGTGAACAATGCCGGCATTGCCGGGCGCACGCTTCCCCTCTGGCAGCTCAACGCAAGTGACCTGGATAACGTTTATGCGGTGAACGTGCGCGGCGTCTTTCTTACCTCAAAGGCCGTCATTGAGGAAATGCTGGCGCGCGGTTACGGCCGCATCGTGAACGTAGCCTCCGTCGCCGGGAAAGAAGGTAACCCGACCCTCGGGCCGTATTCGGCCAGCAAGGCCGCCGTCATCGCGCTCACAAAATCCCTCGCCAAGGAAGTGGCAGGAAAAGCCAACATCACCGTGAACAGCATCGCTCCCGCGGTGATTCGAACCAAGATTCTGGATACCCTTTCGCCCGATACGGTTCAATACATGGTGAGCCGAATTCCTATGGGCCGAACCGGAACGATTGAGGAAGTTGCGGCGCTCGTTCATTTCCTTGCTTCACGCGAAGCCTCGTTCACCACGGGACAGTGCTACGATATTTCCGGCGGCCGGGCGACGTATTGAAGGCGGAAGGCAGACGGCAGTATAGAGAATTGCAAAATACAGTGAAATCGCTTTCTGTAGCGCCGCTCTATGAGGGGCGAAAGGCGCCGGTCGCAGGGCAGCGCTACAGCGTTGGTTGTCACTTCATTTTGCAATTCTCAGTCAGAAGAAATCAGCCGCTCGTCCCGATGCAGCGAGAGCCAGAAATCAATCATTCCCGCGAAGGCGGGAATCCATCTTGGATAACTCTGGACTCCCACTTTCGCGGGAGGGACAGGCTCGGCCGGTTTTTCTCACGGCGGTTCCCGTCGTAACTCGTGGAGTTACAGTGGGTAAGCTGATGTTCGTGGGTAAGAGACAGTGAAGGCCCTGTGGGCCGCCTTCTGCTTTCCGGAGTCGTGAATGTCGCAAGAACAGACCTGGCTGGCATTTGATCTGGGTGCGGAGAGTGGCCGCGCCATGTGCGGGCGGATGGCATCGGGAGTCTTGACGCTTGAAGAAATCCACCGCTTCCCCAACGAACCCGTTCGTTACAACGGCGAGTTGCATTGGGACGTGTTGCGCCTCTGGCTTGAGATGCGCCGCGGGCTGGCACTGGCCGCCCAGCGCTCCGGCCGCAAGCTGATGGGTCTCGGAGTGGACACCTGGGGCGTGGATTACGCTCTCCTCGGGCCGGGCGGGATGCTGCTGGGTACCCCTTTCCATTACCGCGACCGCCGCACCGATGGAATCATGCAGCGCGTCCTCGAAAAGATTCCCGCGGAGGAAGTGTACGAGCACACCGGAATCCAGTTCATGCCTTTTAACACGCTCTACCAGCTTTACGCGGAGTTTTTGAAAACGCCGTCCATTTTCGCTGTTGTAGAAAAATTCGCCACCATCCCTGACCTGCTGAACTTTTGGCTTTCCGGAGTCGCGGTCTGCGAATTCACCAACGCGACGACAACCCAAATGTATGACCCGCGCGCCGGACGCTGGTCCACGGAGCTCCTGACGCAGCTTTCCCTTCCCACGCGCATCTTCGGCGAAATCGCGCAGCCAGGAACGGTTCTCGGTCCGCTGCGGGCCGACGTTGCTGCGGATGCAGGGCTTGATTCCCTTCCCGTCATTGCACCCGCCTGTCACGATACCGGCTCGGCCGTCGCCGCGGTGACCGGAGCGGAGAAATCCGCGTTTATCAGTTCTGGAACGTGGTCTTTGCTGGGCACGGAAGTGCTCAAGCCGGTGATCAGCGACAATGCGAGAAAACAGAACTTCACCAACGAGGGCGGCGTTTGCGGGACTATCCGCCTGCTCAAGAATATCGCCGGCCTGTGGCTGCTGCAGCGCTGCCGGAGCGACTGGAAACTGCAAGGGCAGGAATTCACTTACGCCGAGTTGTGCGAGCTTGCCAGGTCAAAGCCGGCGCTGCGGTCGCTGGTGGATCCGGATCATCCTTGGTTCGTGAACCCGGAAAAGATGCCTGCAGCCATCGACCGCTTCTGCCAGGAATCAGAGCAACCCTCGCCGGAAGATCCCGCTGGCTACACGCGCGCCATTCTGGAGAGTCTGGCCCTGAAATACCGGCTGACCCTCGAAGCCCTCGAAACTTTAACCGGTGAAAGGTGCGCCGAAGTCCATATTGTTGGAGGCGGCTCGCAGAACGCCTTATTGAACCAATTCGCGGCTGATGCGACGGGGCGGCGAGTGGTGGCAGGGCCGGTGGAGGCAACGGCGCTCGGTAACATTGGGATGCAGATGCTCGCCACGGGAGCAGCCGCCTCGCTGGCTGGGGTGCGAAAGATCATCAAGCGTTCCTTCCCCGTGCAGGTATTTGACCCGTCTAATCCCGAGCCGTGGGAAGGCGCTTACGTGCGATTCAAGCAATACTGCGAGCTGTCGCGCCGCGCGGCTTGAGAGGGCGCGCTCTATAAAAGACTGTCTCGTTTATCTCATCTGTCTCCAATGTCCCGGCGTACTCTGATGTGCTCATGGAGGCTGGAGTTGGAACGCGCGCCCGGAGGAGCCGTGAGGACGAACAAAAATTTCGGAACGAAGCCTAGCAAGCCTTTGTTTTCAACATTTCTAATCTTTCTAACGGTGGTGCCACAATGAAGAGCCAAGTCGAAGAGAAGGTGTTAGCTGCGCTGGACGCATTTCAAATTGAGATGCCTTCCTGGGCCTTTTCGGATACTGGAACGCGATTCGGAAAGTTTATTCAACCGTTTGCCGCCCGCTCCGTCGAAGAGAAATTTGCCGACGCCGGGCAGGTTCATGCTGTGACCGGCTGCTGTCCAACGCTCGCCCTGCACGTGCTTTGGGATTGTCCGCCGGGCTCGCCCACATCAAATATCAAGGCGCTCGAAAAGAAATATGGCATTCGCGCCGGAGCCATCAATCCCACCCTGTTTCAAGATCAGATTTACAAGCACGGCTCACTCTCGAACGAGCAGCCGGCGGCTAGGAAAGCGGCTCTGGACCATATTCTCGACTCGATTAAGATTGCGAAGGAGCTTGGCAGCCGCGACATTTCGCTGTGGTTTGCCGATGGTTCCTGCTACCCCGGCACGACCAACATCCGCCATCGCAAGGCGTGGATGGCAGAGGGGCTGAAGAAATCTCATGACGCGCTCGCACCCAACCAGCGCCTGCTGGTCGAATACAAGCCTTTTGAGCCGGCGTTCTATCACACGGACATTGCCGATTGGGGAATGTCCTATATTTATTCGAAGGCCGCCGGGCCACAAGCGCGCGTGCTGGTGGATACGGGCCACCACTACTTGGCGGAGAACATCGAGCAGATCGTCGCGTGGCTGCTTTCGGAAGATATGCTGGGTGGTTTTCACTTCAATGACCGCCGCTACGCCGATGACGACCTGACGTTGGGCTCCATCGACCCTTATCAGGTCTTCCGTATTTTTGCTGAAATCCGCCTTTTCGAGTGGGAGACCGGCAAGAAGGCGGACATTGCCTACATGATCGATCAGAGTCATAACCTGAAGAACAAGATCGAAGAGATGATTCAGACGGCCGCCATCGCGCAGGAGATTAACGGCAAGGCGTCGCTTCTACGCTTCGAAGAACTCGCCAAGGCGCAGCAGGAACAGCGGTTGGTTGATGCCGAATCGATCTTCCGCGACGCTTTCGATACGGACGTTCGACCCGCAATACGCGAGTGGCGGCGTGCGCACAAGTTGCACGAAGATCCGCTGTCTGCGTTCCGCGCCAGCGGTTACATGGAGCGGATTGGCCGCGAGCGTGCGGGCCGCGCCGTTGCCGGCGGCACCTACGCATAGAGGATTCATTCAGGAGGGGGCTCCATGAAGCAAGTCCGCAAGCGAAGGTTCGGAATCCCGACCGGTAATGCCGGCGAATACTTCGTGATGGGGAGCTCCTGATGCGCGGGTTCGATGCGCAACTTGCGGGTCATAATACGAGAGGTTACGACGTGCTCTCGGGTCAGCAGGAGTTGCTATGCCGTCATTCCGAGCGAAGCGAAGAATCCCAGTATTTAACTTAGCGTTTTGGGGCGGACATGGTAACCCACACCTACTACGTTTACATTATGGCCGGTAAATTCAGAACGCTGTACACAGGAGTGACCAATAACCTGCAAAGGTGAGTGTTCGAGCACAAGCACAAACTGGTTCCCGGTTTCACAAGCAATACAGCATTCATCGCTTAGTGTACTCTGAGACGTTCAGTGATGTTCGGGGCGCAATCCTGCGGGAGAAGCAAATCAAGGGCTGGCTGGGTACGAAGAAAATTGCATTGATCCTCTCCCCAAATCCGACATGGAAGGACTTAAGCCACGGCTGGTTCGCGTAGGGATAAACAGTCAATACGGGGATTCTTCGCTTCGCTCAGAATGACAGGCGGGACCCTCCATGCGCGGATTGAATGAATCAGCTGGCTTTTTAGGAATTCACACGTGACAGGCCAAGGTAGACTGCGTTATTTGAACGATCTTTGGGACGAAAAGGCGGCGCAACTCGACGAACCTGAGTTGCTTCGCTACCGTTCGAACCTTTTGGGCGCCGATCTATGCATTACGACAGCGACGACCAGTGGCGCCTCACGGTGGAGGTGAATCTTACCGGGAACTTCGTCCTCGCTTCGGAGGCACGAGAAATCTTCTCAAGCTAGGATCTGTCCGGCGCCATCGTCCTCACGAGTTCTGCAAACGCTGTCGTCCCAAAGAGCGGCAGCGAGGCCTTCGATGTGAGCAAAGCGGCGGTCAGTCACCTGGTGCGGGAGCTGGCGATTTCTTTCGCCCCTAAAGTGCGGGTGAACGGCGCTTCTCCGGCAACGGTCGTTAAAGGCTCGGCCATGTTTCCGCGCGAACGTATCATCTCGTCGCTCGAACAGTATGACATTATTTTTCGCCCGGAAGACCCGGTGGATGCGTTGCGGGATATACTGGCCGCCTTTTACGCTGAAGGGAGCCTTACCCGCCAGTCCATCGACCCGAAAGACTGCGCTCAGGCGATTATTTTTCTCACCAGCAACCGCACGCGTTGCACCACCAGTCAGTTGATGGCGGACTGGTCGAAGCGTTTTTGCGATAGGGGTACAGGCTAGTATAAGTGACAAGGCCCGGTTAAGAACCCTGCGCCCGTTTGATGGCTCACTTCAACCTCTGAAACTCCTCGGGACTCAACGCTAATTGTCGAAGGATCTTGAAAAACAGGGGCGGGCCGATCTCGCGGCCACCATGAAGTGGAATGGTTACAGCACGACCGTCGGAATGATTCCAGAGCTGGTGGCTCCTTGTTTGCCGCGTGTCTTCCTAAAGCCCAGGCGCCGTGGCGCTCGGCATGGACGATTTTAGTGGTGTCTGCGGGCAGCGCAACACCGTTTTCGGCGTACTCTTCTGCAAGCACTCGAAAGACGTTCGAGAGTTCGTCCAGCGCCGCTTCGCGGGTAGCCATGAGACCGTAACAGCCAGGGATAGCAGGCACTTCCGCGACCCAAGAGCCGTCTTCCTGACGGTACAAAATAGTCTTGTAGTCTTCGAGCGTCATGACTTGCTCACCAAGCTTGGCACCAGTTTACCATGTGAGCGCTCATCGGGTATCGCAATTTTCGCGGCGACAATTTAATCGAGGTGAAACACTTCTTCAAGGCGCAGAAATCCTTCGTCCGGATGTTTGCCGCCCAGATTTTCAAACAGTGGCGCCATGTCGCGCTGCCAGCGCGCGTTGACCTCGCGTTTTGCCATGCCGGCAAGCGCCTGATCGAAGCTAGGCGTTTCAAAGTAGCCGATAAGCAATCCGTCCTCGCGCAGATAGAGTGAATAGTTCCGCCAACCTGTTTCACTCAAGGCCTGCAGCATTTCCGGCCACACCGCCTGGTGCCGCTTCTTGTATTCCTCTAACTTGTCCGATTTCACTTTCAGTAGAAAGCACACCCGTTCCATGCCATCCTCCTTGAATGCTGAAGTGCGCGACGCGCAGGGCCTTATTCTACCGGTAAACGCGCGTTTTGACGAACATCTCGTTCCGAGGTTACGCCGTGCGCGCCTCCTGCTAAAATAGAGCACTTGCATTGAACGGGATCGTACGGGCTGCGTCGAAAATCACCATCACTGGCCATTCCCTCGGAAGGAGGAATCCAGAAAGCTGGACCCCGCTTTTGCGGGGGTGACAGGAACGGTGTTTTCCATCATGGATGGGCGGGCACCAGGTGGGTGTGACACTCATGGCGAAATCGGACAAAGAGCAGAGAAATCTCGCGGTAAACCGGCAAGCCCCGCACTTTTATCACTTTTTCGAAAAGTTTGAGGCGGGCATCGAGCTCACGGGCACGGAGGTGAAATCCATCCGTGAGGGGCGCGCATCCCTGAAGGACGCTTATGCCGTGGTGCGTCGCGGCGAAGTGTGGTTGGTCGATTGCCACATCGGCGCATATGCGGCGGGAAGTTATATGAATCTCGACTCGCTGCGCGAACGGCGGCTGCTGCTCCACCGCCAAGAGATCAACAAGCTGATGGGACGGACGGCGGAACGGGGGCTTACGCTGATTCCTTTGCGCTTCTACGTCAAAAACAATATGATTAAGTGCGAGATCGCGCTCGCCAAGGGGAAGACGGTGTTCGACCGCCGCGAGACCCTTCGCCGCCGCACTATCGACCGGGAAACCGCGCAGGACATTCGAGAGCACCGGAGAAACCATTCATAGAAGAAGCTTTCAGTAATCAGCGACCAGCACTCAGCAAGCACGGGCTCAGCGCGGAACGTCATCCATGAGTTCGCTCGAGGTGCTGATTGCTGAAAGCTGACCGGTAAAAGGAGTGACACCACTTTGGATATTCAATTTGTAGAGGATCCCATCGATCAAGTTCAAACACCAACTCTGGCCGTCTACAGCTTCGAAGGCAGCCCGGCCACGAGCGGCACGGCAGAGATTCTGCCTGCGCCCACCCGAGCGCTGTTGGAAAACTTGCAGTCGAGCGGCGAACTAACCGGCAAGGCTTATGAGTGTACGCTCGTTCACAGGCCCGAAGGACTTGCCGCCGAGCGGCTGCTTGTGATTGGAGCGGGCAAGCAGGAGAAGTTCGGGGTGGCGCACTGGATCCGTCTCGCGGGAACGGCGGCGCGCTTTGCTCGCGCCCGCGGGATTAAGAGGGTCACTTGGGTGCTTCACGGTGCTAGCGCGGCACCGGAAAGCCTCCAAAAGATTGCCCAGGGCGCGCTCGTAGCTGACTATGACGCGGACAAGTATCGTTCCGACCGGAACCCGGAAAAGCGCCTAGACCAATTCGACCTCCTTGCGGGCACACTGCGTCCACGTGCCGCGGAAACTGAATCCGTCCGGCGAGGCCGCATCATCGCCGAAGCTCAAAACTTTACCCGCGATCTTGTAAATGAACCCTCTAACCTGATGACGCCGACCGTACTTGCCGAGCGAGCTGAAAGCTGCGCGCGCGAATTTGACCTCGATTTCGAGGTATACGGCCCGGAAGAAATCCGCCGCCTCAAGATGAACGCCTTTTGGGCGGTGGCTCAGGGCTCAAACGAACCGCCGCGCCTGATTGTTGTGAAGTATTCGCCGCCCGGGGCACCGCCTTTACCCGTCATCGGCCTCGTGGGCAAGGGCATCACGTTTGATACGGGCGGCATTTCCATCAAGCCATCCCAAAGCATGGATGAAATGAAGACGGATATGGCCGGAGGCGCGGCCATGCTGGGCGTGATGCGCGCGCTCGGGCAGATCAAACCGAACGTGCGCGTGATCGCCGTGGTTCCCGCAACCGAGAACATGCCCGGCGGCCGCGCGTTCAAGCCCGGCGACGTCATTACGGCCATGTCCGGAAAAACCATCGAGATTTTGAATACGGACGCGGAGGGCCGGCTCGTCCTTGCCGATGCCTTGCACTATGCCAAGCTGCAAGGAGCCACCGTGCTGATCGACGCGGCCACCCTAACCGGGGCCGTCACCATCGCGCTCGGCGACATCACGACCGGAGTCTTCGGTTACGACAAGGAGTGGGTCCGGCGCGTACTCGCAAGCGCCGCAGCTGCTGGCGAGCGCATGTGGGAGTTGCCCGTGGACGATGAGTACCGCGACCTCTATAAGAGCTCGATCGCCGACATTGCCAATACGGGCGGCCGGTACGGCGGAGCGATTACCGCAGCCATGTTTGTAGGAGAATTTGCGGGCGACACGCCTTGGGTTCACTTGGACATCGCTGGAACCCGCTGGAATTACGACGAGAAGCCGTTCCTCGCTAAAGGCCCCACCGGCCACCCCGTTCCCACGCTCGTCCACCTGCTCACCACCCTGAATTCATCGCCCGGCGCTTGACCGCACTAGGTTAAGATTTGGGGCTGTGCATCAGGACAAGGCTTCACTGGCTTGGCGTGAGAGCGACGCTTTGCACCAGTTCGGCTAGGTCAGCCTGACAGGCGCGCTGGTCAACACCGTAGGTTCTAAGCGTGTCGGAGAAGAGCGGCAGGTTCTGCTCAAAAAACTGGCGGCCAGTATCCGGCTGTCCGATTTCCGCGTAGTTTGTTGCGAGCGTTTGTAATAGGTGCAAGGAGCGAGACTTCTCGCGGCGCCAGAGGGCGAGATTTCGCTGCAAGACCCGGTTAAGATAGGCGTGGAAGCTGGCCGTCTGGTCGGTAAACTTCCCGTTTTGCCAGGCGTAGACGGCGAGCACGTCCGCATCATCCACGTGTTGGCCGCAGACGGTGCGGTAGGGCCGGTGAGCCACGAACTGATAGCCAGGCCTGCGATCCAACCTCACGAGATCCAACCCTTCAAATGGCAAGCCGTCGAGGTTGCCGATCTGTCCCACAATTTTCACGGAGGTCTTGTCGAGTTCGATAACGGTTGCCGTCGTACAGCAGTGGTCCCCACCCGAATACTGGCCAAGGATGGCGTCCGGCTTCCCGTCAACCGTGAGGTCGCGACTGTAGAGGGGCCCTCCAGGACGCTTCAGATCCGGCCGGCCGTGACGCCCCGCAAAATCATACAGCGTTGTCCAGGGTGTGGTGGTGGCTTCAAGGGTGTTCACTTTGAAAATAGGCTTGCCCGTGAGGTCGTAAATAACAAAACGGTAGGAGGCAAAGACGAGCGGCGCAGGCGCTTTTCGGTACAGCGCAGCCCGGTAACGGCCCAGGTAAAAAGTCCTGACCTTTTCAAAACCCGCAATACTCGGAATCTGGCCCCTTAACCCAGCCGTGGTCAAGACAAACGTTTCGGCGGAGGCCGCCATGTTTTTGAATGTGGCACTACTCCACCGCCGCTGCACGGCGAGCGCCACCAGCACCAGGAGCGCAGTGATCGCAATCGAGATGAGACTTTCGCCTTTCTCCATAAAGGCAGTGATGTGTGGTTAGTGATTCGTGGCTAGTGAAGAAGAGTTCGCGCGAAGCGAGTTGTTCTTCTTCCCTAACCACTGCCCTTTTCACTCGTAGCGCAGCGCCGCGATCGGATCGAGTCGCGCGGCTTTCATGGCGGGCCACAGCCCAAAGAACAAGCCCACGCTGACGGAGACTATAAAGCCTGCCAGCGCAGACCAAAGCGGTACGCTGGACGGAAGGTTCGGAAAAAACGAGCGGATCGCGCCACTTGCAGTCCAGCCGAGAATGATACCAGCAATGCCGCCCGCGCCGGTCAGCGTCATGGCCTCGAGAAGAAATTGCCAGGTGATGTCGCTGCGGCGCGCGCCGATGGCTTTGCGCACTCCGATCTCCCGCGTACGCTCGGTGACGGACACCAACATGATGTTCATCACGCCAATTCCCCCGACAAGGAGGCCGATCGAGGAAAGCACAATCATCGCCAGCGCGGTTGTTCCGATGATTGCATTGAATTGCTGGATAAAAGAATCCGCCGTCGAGATGCCGAAGCTATCGGGCTGCCACGGCTTGTCTCCGCGCAGGCGCCTGAGGACGCCTGTTGCCTCATCCATCGCCTGATCTCTTCTTCCCGGGTAAGCCTGCGCAAGAACGAAATTCTCTTTCGTGGCCGGATAAAGGTCCATGTAGGTTTGATAAGGAATCTCGACTCCACGATTGCTGCCGCTGTCTCCGAAAACTCCCTTTCGCGGCTCAAGCGCGCCGATCACCTCAAAGTTGTTACCGCCCACCATCAGCGTTTTCCCAACTGGATCTTCGTGCAGAAAAAACATCTTGACCACATCGGAGCCGATTACGGCCACGTTGCGGCGGTGCCAGTTGTCGACATCGGTAAAAAAGCGGCCTTCAGCGAGGTCGGCATTACTAATCTCAAAGTCATTGGGGGTAACACCCTGAAGCCAGCCGTCTACCATCTGCTGGCCTCTGTACTTCATCACCGGCGGAGTCCCGCCCCAATTGACCGTTTCAACTGCGACTTGCCGAATGTCAGGACATTCCCGGGCGAGAGCCATGGCCTGGCTGTAAGTGATCGGCTTGCGCATGCGCTCCTCACGCGTCAATTTAAATTGAATGCCCGGTTTGAACTTGAAGATATAAAGATTGTCCGTCCCGTACTGCTTGGAGACGGACGAGACTTGCTGCTCGAGGCCCGTGATGATGGAGGCGACGAGAATGACCGTGGCTGTTCCTATCAGCACGCCGAGAACGGTAAGCAGGGAGCGAAACTTGTGCGCTCCCAGCGTGTCCATCGCGAGCAGCAGGCTTTCGCGCACCCGGCCTCGGTCCATCGCCATGATTAACCTTCCCTCCTCAGCGCTTCGATTGGATCCAGACGTGCCGCTTTGCTCGCGGGATAGATTCCAAAAAAGAGGCCGGCTGTGCCAGAAAGAAGAAGACCGATTACCACCGCCGTCACCGGCACCGAGGCCACGACAAACAGGACGCGCACCAGGAAGGTGACCACAAAAGCCAAGATGACGCCCACCGCGCCTCCTGCGCCCGCCATGGCAATGGACTCGATGAGGAACTGCATCAGGATATCCCGGCGCCTCGCTCCAAGCGACTTGCGGATTCCGATTTCGTGATATCGTTCGGTGACGCTCGCCAGCATGATATTCATGATAACAATCCCGCCAATCACCATGAACACGGCGACCACGCCGATCGACGAAGCAAAGAGCGAGCCGGTTAGCTCGTGCCAAGTCTCCATGAGCTCTTCGGAAGTATTGATAGCAAAAGTATCCTTTTCGTTGTAGGGGATGTGGCGCCTCACGCGGAGAAGTTCCCGGGCTTCGTCTTCCAATGTCCCCATCTGGGAAGCGTCTCGAGCCTGGACGAAAATATTGAGGTTGGGCCGGGTCACGAACATTTGCTCATACGTTGTCAGAGGAATGTGCAGGAAATTATCCTGGCTTTGGCCGAACGTGGTCCCAATCGCCTTCGCCGCCCCGATGACGCGAAAAGGGATACCACGGACGAAAATCTCGTTGCCGATCGGGTCAGCTCCCGGAAACAGTTTCTGGACCAGGTCGTGGCCGATGAAACATACGAGCGAATGGTGCAGAATGTCTGAAGCGGAGATGTAGCGTCCGTAAGCAACCTCTGTCTGGCCAATATCGGCCATGCCGGGCGTTGCGCCGACGAGTTGAGTATCCTCCATCACCTGCCGGCCGTATTTCACCTCCGGAACCGTCATGCTTGCGGCGGCACCCATGTGTTCGTAGCCGGGCAGGTCGTTGCGAAGCAATTCGAATTCGCTGGGCTCAATGCGGCGGCTGTGGCGCAGCGCTTCGAGGTAGTCCTTATAGGACGTGTGGGTCCAGCGCATTTGCGACAGCACGAAGGTGTTCGTTCCTAGGTTCGCAACGTGCGTCGCGACGTAAACGTTCAGGCCGTTGACAACCGCCATCACGACGATGAGCGTCGTGGTGGAAATGACGATCCCAAGCAGTGTGAGAAACGACCGCAGCTTGTGACTGCGCAGCTCTCCCAGTGCGATGCCGAAAGCTTCGCGGGCGGTGAACCATAGGCTCATATGGGGCTGGAGCCGGGAGCCACTCACGACACGAGTTTGAACGTCAGTAGCCACAGATTTCGCCCTCCCAGCAGCTACCGCATCGCCTCGTCGCGGTCGATTTTGCCGTCACGGATGTGAATGACGCGTTGCGCGTGCCTGGCCACGTCAGATTCGTGCGTGACCACGACGATCGTGTTGCCCCCTTGATGGAGACGATCGAACAAAGCCAGTATCTCCAGGCCGGTGGCAGTGTCCAGGTTTCCGGTAGGCTCGTCGGCCAGCAGAAGGGAGGGATCGTTCACGAGCGCGCGCGCAATCGCGACGCGTTGCCGCTGTCCGCCAGAGAGTTCGCTCGGCTTGTGGTCCATTCGGGTCGCCAGATCGACCCGAGCGAGCGCTTCCTTCGCTCGCTCCAGCCTCTCGACAGCCGGAGTACCGTTGTAAATTAGGGGAAGCTCAACATTGCGCAAGGCGGTGGACCGGCCGAGCAGATTGAAAGTCTGAAACACAAAGCCGATTTCCTTGTTTCGGATATAAGCCAACTCCTCGTCAGAGAATTCGCTCACTAGGCGCCCGTTCAACCAATACTCGCCGCGAGTGGGCGTATCGAGGCAGCCGATCAGATTCATCAAGGTGGATTTGCCGGAACCCGAAGGGCCCATGATGGCGACGTAGTCTCCGCGCCGAACCTCGAAGGAGACACCTGAAAGGGCGTGAACCTCCGCCTCTCCCATGGAATAGGTCTTCCAGAGGTTTCGCGCGCGGATCAGCGTGCCATCCGACGGCACTGCGAAGCGCGCTTCTCTGGGAGCGGGAACGGCTTCCACTTCGTCTTTCAACAAGGTCGTAGATCCTAATCGCTTGGTCCCGCGCCAGCAACGGGTGGGGGCGTGTTGTTAATCCTGATCTTGGCGCCGTTCGCGAGGGTCCGCAGGGCGGAGTAGCTTCCGGTTACAATCTCTTCTCCCGTGCGAAGCCCATTGAGCACTTGCACATTCATGGCACCCATGATGCCGGTTTTAACGGGAACAAAAAAGGCTCGACCGCCCCGCACGACGAAAACACCTTGCACCTCGTCGTGGTTGGGATCAAAGCCAAACGCCGGGCTTGCGGGGCTCGGCGGCTGAATCTCCGCGGCTAGCACTTTGCCGGAGCCACCCTTCGGCTGTTTCTCAAGCTCCTTCCGCGATCGTAGCGTGAGCGCCTGGATTGGGATGCTGATCGTGTTCTTCGCCTCCGCAGTAAGGACTCTGGCTGTAGCCGAGAGGCCGGGGCGCAGAACGGCCGGCGGATTCTTGAGCCGTACCACCACCTTGAATTGTTTGGCCTCCTGGCTGCTCGTGGCAGTGCTTTGGGTGCTGGCCGTAGTGGTCTCGCCGGTGGTGCTGCTCACGGCGCTTTGGCCGATCTGCGTAACCACACCCTTGAACTCTTGATTGGGCAGGGCGTCAATCGAAACGTAAGCCGGTTGGTTGAGCCGTACGCTGGCGATGTCAGTTTCATCCACCAGCACCTCGGCGTCCATCACTGAAAGGTCAGAAACCTGGAACAGCAAGCTTCCGGTCTGGTTCTGGACGCCTGGCACAACGTTTTCACCCACATGGACGGGCAAAGCGGTGACGACTCCGTTGTATGGGGACGTGTATATGGTCAGGTCGCGCTCATTCTGAGCCCGCACCAGTGCCGCCTGATTCTGCGCAACGGTGGACGCGTCGCTGTCCGCGGTGAATTTCGTCTGCCGGTACTGCGCCTGCGCCTGTTGAAGTTTGGCGGCTGAGGATTGAACGGTGGATTGGGCCACCTGGAAAGTGCTCAGCCGCTGGTCGTAATCTTGCTTGGCGATCAGGCTGTCTTTGAGCAGTTCCAGGCCGCGCTCATAAGCCAGCTTCGCTTGCGCCAGTTGGTATTTCGCCTGGGCCAGATCGGCTCGCGCGGTTCGTACCGCCGCTGCGGCTGAAACGACTGCTGCGCGCTCCGCGTCCAGGTCGGCCTCCGAAGTCTTGAGCGCTGCTTGCTGCGCGTCCACGTCCGCCTGCTGCTGGATGTCTTCGGTGCGCATCAGCAATTGCCCTTTCTTGACGCGCTGGCCTTCTTCGACGTAAATATCCGTGATCTTGCCGATCGAGTTGGCGTTGACGTTGGCGTAATTTTCGGGCTCAATCTGGCCGGATGCGGTGACAATTGCCGCCAGATCACGCCGGCCTACCTTCCCGGTCTGCACGGTGACCTGGCCGCGCCTGCTCCACCAAATTCCCACCGCCGCCATGATGACGAGAACTACGATGGCAGTGCCGGCCAGCAATTTCTTCTTCCACGGGGTCATACGTCTTCTCCTCTAGCGTTTTTCACGCTCGAACGAACGACCTCCAGATTGAGGCACCACTTCTCTATTACGGTTGGGAAAATTGAAAGGTTCCAGATGAGTTTGCGCTGAATGCGTGCCCTATTAAAAAGGGAACTGCTCTGGCAATCCCCATCCGTCTTGGAATGGTAAGCGCGGCGTTGCGGTTCTTCTGGTACCGGCCGGTTCACCTACAACCCCTAACCTATTATTGTAGCCCTATAAGCCGCTCGGTGCGCGGCTGGCTCCAGAAATTTTTGGGTGCCTTGGTACGCACAGGCGTCCAGCGTTTTCCAATTGCGGCGGCGACAGACTGCCACGGACGTCAGGCCAAATCGGGAATTGGAAGACCCACAGGTTCGTAGCCATTGACGCACAAGGACATTCCGGCTTGGTACGTCGCGCACGTGGGTGAAGCTGGACAGGCCTGATACACGGGTTCCGATGGCCCGATGCTTATCGGGCCAACCGCCGGAGATGCTCATGCAACACCAGTCAAAATCCAAATCGGTATCCGGACAAACGGAATGCACCCAATAGCTTTGAGAATCGTGGCGTACTCTCTTGAAAATGCGGGAGTTAATCCCAATAATTCGCTCGGCGATTTCTTCGATAACTCCCGCAAAATCAATGAGATAGCAAATCTCTTTCGTCTAAGCCCAGCCGTTTCAGTGAGTTGACCCGTTCTGCGCGGGTTTCCAGTTGCCATCTCGCCAGGTCCTCGCACGAAAAGCATCACCGCCGAGTTCACAAAGATCCGCCGTAGCCTGCGAACCAGAGCTTGACACGCAAAGAGAACACAGAAAGTCCAGTTTTGGGCGGGGATGTACGGCCTCAATTGCCACTCACAATTCGCCATCCTCTGTTCGCCATCTCTACGCTGGCACAGTCGAATGAGACAGTGGAGACAAATGAGACAGTTTTTTAGGCTTCCAGGTTGTACGCCTCTTCGCCGTGCTGCGAGAGGTCGAGCCCTTGCACCTCGTGCTCAACGTCCACGCGGACTCCAATCAGTGCGTCAACTACTCTCAGGATGATGAACGTCGCGACTGCGGCAAGCACCCACGCAACGCAGACGGCGACAAGCTGATTGACCCCTTGCCTGGCATTGCCGTCAATCAGCCCGACGGGCAGGACACGTCCAGCGCTGTTTTTGAACACGGGGTTTATGGCACTGGTTGCAAATACCCCGGTCAGTAATGCGCCAACCGTGCCGCCCACGCCGTGCACGCCGAAAGCATCGAGGGAGTCGTCGTAACCGAACCGATGCTTTACCGCTGAGACCATGTAGTAACAAACCACACCAGCCACAGCGCCGATCACTAGAGCGGACATGGGGCCGACATAGCCGGAGGCCGGGGTGATGGCGACGAGCCCCGCCACGGCCCCTGAGATGGCGCCGAGGACGCTCGGCTGCTTCTTGCGTAACCACTCCGTCGCAACCCATCCGAGGGCGGCGGCTGCCGCGCCGAGCTGCGTGGCCGTAAAAGCACTTGTCGCCAGCGTGCCCGCGGACAGGGCGCTTCCGGCATTGAAACCGAACCAGCCTACCCATAGCAGGCACGCGCCAATAAAGCTCAGGACCACGTTGTGAGGCGGCATTGGCTCGTGCGGGTATCCCACGCGCTTGCCAAGATAGAGAGCGCAAACCAGAGCCGAGACGCCGGAAGTGATGTGGACCACCGTCCCCCCGGCAAAGTCCAGCGCCGGAATTGCTCCGCCCAGAGTCGCGTTCAGCAAGCCACCCGCGCCCCATACCATGTGCGCCATCGGATCGTAAACCAACAGCGACCACAGTAACATAAAGACCATCATCGCCTTGAACTTCATCCTCTCCGCAAAAGCGCCCGTGATGAGCGCCGGCGTAATGATGGCAAACATCAGTTGAAACAGCATGTGGCTTTCCTGCGGAATGGTAGGCGCGTAGCTCGGATTGGGGGCCCCTCCAACGCCGTGAAGGAAACAGTAACCTAGCCCTCCTATAAAACGGTTTCCTTCGTGGAAACACAGGCTATAACCCACGAGCACCCAAAGCACGGTAATCATCGCCATGAGCATGAAGCTTTGCATCATGGTGGCCAGAACGTTCTTCTTGCGCACCAACCCGCCGTAGAAAAGCGCGAGGCCTGGCCCGGTCATCAGGAGCACCAGAGCCGAGCTGATGAGAACCCACGAATTGTCCCCGGCGCTCTGTGCCTGCGCCAACTGTCCTTCGAGCGCGCTGATTTTGGCCTCAACGTTCGCCGGGCTGGAGACCGAAGCTTCGGAGCCGCCACCCGTGGAGGTCTGCGGCGCAGCGGCGTGCGCGCGCACCGCGGCTACAAGCGAAAACACCAAAACCAGACCAGCAAGAACATGTCGCATCTTCATTTCTTCTCCAAAAGTTTCACCACAAAGACACGAGGGCACAAAGACACGGAGAAACCGAGGACTGGAAGAGGAAGAAGACGCTTTTCCCAGACTTCTGCTTCCTGCACCTTTGTCGTTCCCGGTGTCCTCGTGTGTTCGTGGTGCTCATTTTTCTTGAAAGGGGTTCGAATTCGCAGCGTAAGAACCTAAAGGGCCGATTATACCCGGTACGGTCATGTAGACGTTAATATTTGACACACTTAGCACGCTCCGATAGGCTGAATTTGAGGGAGATTTCGCACCACGAGCGGCAACGTCACCGGCCGTGTGGCGGGCCGTTTATTGCCTATGCGCCGTATTTACCTGGACCATAACGCTACCACGCCGCTTGCGCCGGAAGTGTTCGAGGCCATGCGACCTTATCTTACGGACCAGTTTGGCAACGCGTCTTCCATCCACTGGTATGGACAAGTCGCAAGGGCGGCGCTGGAGGAAGCGCGAGTGAGCGTCGCGCGGCTGATCAACGCTCAGCCAGGCGAAATCGTCTTTACTAGCGGCGGCACGGAGAGCGACAATGCCGCGCTCTTTGGCGCCGTTGAAGCGGCTCAAGCACAGCGTCCTGGCCGCACGGCACACGTGACCACCACCACGATCGAGCATCACGCCGTATTGCACGCTGCGAAAGCCCTTGAACTGCGAGGCGCGCGCGTCACATTCATTCCCGTTGATTCAGAGGGCGTTGCAGACCCTGCCGAGGTCGAGCGAGCCATCATTTCCGACACGGTGCTCATCTCCGTCATGCACGCCAACAACGAAATTGGAACCCTGCAGCCGGTCCGCGAGATCGGCAGGCTGGCACGAGAGCGCGGCATCACATTTCATACGGATGCCGTGCAGTCCTCAGGCAAGGTCCCGATGGATGTGCGTGCGCTGGGCATCGACCTGCTTTCGCTCTCCGCGCACAAGCTCCACGGGCCAAAAGGCGTGGGAGCGCTTTACGTGCGCAAAGGAACGGCGCTGCACCCACTCCTTTACGGGGGCCATCACGAGCGCGACCGCCGAGCGGGGACCGAGAACGTCGCCGGCATTGTGGGTTTCGGGCGAGCTGCGGAACTGGCGCTTGAGCGCATAAGAGCGGAATCCTCCCGGCTTGCCGCATTGCGTGACCGTCTGGAGCTGTCGATTTTGCGCCGCGTCCCCCGGGCTCGGGTAAACGGCGCGGCCGTGCCGCGCCTGCCGAACACGAGCAGCATTCGCTTTGAAGGGGTCGAAGGCGAAGGCTTTGTCATTGCCTGCGATCTGCGCGGACTCGCCTGTTCGACCGGGGCGGCTTGCTCTTCCGGGTCGCTCGAACCGTCGCACGTGCTGGCCGCGCTTGGCCTGAGCCGCGAAGAGGCTCGTTCCACGGTGCGATTCAGCCTAGGCCGCGACACGACGGAGCAGGACGTTGACGCGGCTGCTGACGTTGTAGCCGAAGTTACTGCCCATCTTCGCTCGCTTTCGCCGCTCGAATTATCTGAGCGCGGAGTTTCGGCCTCACCTGTTCAAGAAACAAGTTCGAGCACTGGCTTTACTTCCTAGCAAACCTATGATCGCCGTCGCTATGAGTGGAGGCGTGGATAGCTCCGCCGCCGCCGCAATTTTGGCCGCCGGGCACACTGCCGTGGACCATGGCAATTCGCCACACCTGATTGGTCTTACGATGCAGCTCTGGAACCAGCGGCGACTGCCCCGGTTACAGGGCCTTGTGGAAGGCTTGGACGCACGACGAGCCTCAGGCCGCTGTTGCTCTCTCGACGACGTGTACGACGCCCGGCGTGTGGCCGCCTTTCTTGGCATTCCGTATTACGTCATCAACCTGGAAGAGCGATTTGAATCAAGCGTCGTGCGCCCGTTCGTGGAGCGTTATCTCGCCGGCGAAACTCCTATTCCGTGCAGCCTTTGCAACACAGAAATCAAATTCAAGCAATTCGTCGAAACAGCCCGGCAGCTCGGGGCGGACCGAATTGCCACCGGCCATTACGCCCGCATCCGGCGCGAAGAGGATTCGGGCCGCTATCGCCTCTTTGCCGCCGTCGACCGAGCCAAGGATCAGTCGTACTTTCTCTTTGGGCTCACCCAACCGCAGCTTGCGCGTGCTGTCTTTCCGCTGGGCGAACTGACGAAAGACCAAGTGCGCTCCATTGCGCGAAAAAAGAGGCTGCCGGTGGCGGAAAAGCCCGAGAGCCAAGAAATTTGTTTTGTCCCAAGCCGGTCCTACCGGGACTTTATTGCTGAGTATCTCGCCGAGCGGGGAGACCGCCGCGATGACAAGCGAGGCGAAGTCGTCACGACGGACGGTCGCGTGCTCGGCGAGCATTCCGGCGTGCAGCACTTCACCGTAGGCCAGCGGAACGGACTGGGCGTGGCTACGGGCACGCCGCTCTACGTGATCCAACTCGATACCCAACAGAATCGCGTCGTCGTAGGCTGCAATGAAGAATTATTCCGGCAGAGGTTTCGGGTGCGTGATGTCAACTGGATCCGGCCTGCGGCACCGGGCGACAAAGCCGAAGCGCGCGTGCGCATCCGAAACCGGCACGATCCCGCGCCGGCGCGGATCCAAGCGTTTGACGGCGGCGAAGCTTATGTGGAGTTTATCGAACCCCAGCGAGCCATCACGCCTGGCCAGGCGGCCGTCTTCTACGACGGTGATGAAGTGACCGGCGGAGGCTGGATTGCCAGCGTCGAGTGAGCTGGAATTTACGGACATGACGACGTCAGAGACCTCTGGAGGTGCGCTTTCCTGGGCGCACCCGCTTGTCCGGGATTGGTTCCTCGATCGGTTCGGCTCGCCGACCGAGCCGCAGGTGCAGGGCTGGCCGCACATCCTCGCAGGAAAAACCACCCTCATTTCCGCTCCCACGGGTTCCGGAAAGACACTGGCGGCGTTTCTGACTTGCATTGACCGCCTCGTCCGCAAGTCGCTTGCCTGTGAGCTTCAGGACCGCACCGAAGTCCTTTATGTTTCCCCGCTCAAGGCGCTGAGCAACGACATCCGAAAGAACCTGGAGGTCCCGCTTGGGGAGATTTTGTCGCTTGCGGGCCGGAGTGGACTTCTGATGCCGCCCATTCGCGCGCTCGTTCGCACTGGCGATACGCTGATGCACGAACGGCGGGCGATGTTACAGCGGCCGCCGCACATCCTCGTGACTACGCCCGAGTCGCTCTACATCTTGCTGACCGCTGAAAAGAGCCGCGCGATCCTGCGAGACGTTGAGACCGTGATCGTGGACGAAATTCACGCCGTTGCTGACGACAAGCGCGGCGCCCACCTCGCGCTATCGCTCGAGCGGCTACAAGACCTGGTCGAACGGTCGCACTCGGGTCGGTCGCTGGCGCGGATCGGCCTTTCGGCCACGCAAAAGCCGATTGAGCTCGTCGCGCGGTACCTCGCGGGAAACAACCGGCCTGAGCCAGAGATTGTCAACGTCGGGCACGCACGTAAGTTGGACCTGAAGATTGAAGTCCCGGGAAGCGAACTCGGACCCATCGCGTCGAACGAGATGTGGGATGAGGTGTACAACCGGTTGGCGGAACTCGTCCGCGAGCACCGCTCGACGCTCGTCTTTGTGAACACGCGGCGTCTTTCCGAGCGCGTCGCTCATCATCTTGCCGAGCGTCTTGGAGAGGAAGCAGTGGCCGCGCACCATGGAAGCTTGTCCCGGAAGCTGCGGCTTGCAGCCGAGAACCGGCTGAAGGCGGGCGAAGTTCGCGTCCTAGTGGCCACCGCGTCCCTGGAGCTCGGCATTGACATCGGCACCGTAGACCTTGTCTGCCAGGTCGGTTCGCCGCGTTCCATTGCGGTTGGATTGCAGCGGATTGGCCGCTCTGGTCACTGGCGCGGAGCGGTACCCAAGGGACGCATCTTCGCCATGACGCGCGACGAACTGATCGAATGCGCGGCGCTGGTCAAAGCTATCCATGAGGGCGAGTTGGACCAGCTTCAGATTCCAGAATCACCTCTCGACATCCTGGCCCAGCAGATCGTCGCGGCGTGCTCCTGCGACGAGTGGAGCGAGCAGGATCTTTTCCGTCTTGTGGGCCGTGCCTATCCTTATCGCGACTTAGCTCAGACAGACTTTGACGGGCTTTTGGAAATTCTTTCCGAGGGGATCACGTCTCGCCGTGGCCGCTACGCCGCTTACCTGCACCGCGACCGTGTTCACCACCGCCTCAAGGGACGCCGCGGCAGCCGCCTGACTGCGATCACAAACGGCGGTGCAATTCCGGAGACAGCTCTTTACGCGGTTGTCGAAGAACCTGAAGGCGTGCTCGTGGGAACGGTGGACGAAGATTTCGCCGTCGAGAGCATGGCAGGCGACGTCTTCCTACTGGGAAACTCGTCGTGGCGCATCCGCCGCCTGGAGACAAGAGCAGGACGCCTGTTGGTGGAAGACGCGCACGGCATGGCTCCGAACGTCCCCTTCTGGCGTGGTGAAGCTCTCGCGCGAACGGCAGAACTTTCCGCGAAAGTTTCTGAGATGCGGGAAAAAGTCTGTGAACTCGCTCCCGGTGTTCCCTCGCCGCAACCCGCAGCCGCCTGGTTGAAGCAAAATTGCGGGCTGGACGAAGCGGGCGCAGAGCAGGTCGTTGAGTATATACTTGCCGGGCGCGCGGCACTCGGCGCGGTTCCGACTGAAAAGACCATCATCGCCGAAAGATTTTTCGACGAGGGCGGCGGGATGCAGCTTGTCATTCACGCCCCGTTGGGCGGCAGAATCAATAAAGCCTGGGGGCTGGCGCTCCGGAAGAGGTTTTGCCGCTCGTTCAATTTTGAATTGCAGGCTGCGGCTACGGACAATGGGCTGAACATATCTCTCGGCGAGCAGCACAGCTTTCCTCTCGCGGACGTCTTCTATTTCTTGTCTCCTGAGTCGGTCACTGGCGTGCTGGAACAGGCGGCGCTCGCTTCCCCGCTCTTCGCCACGCGCTGGCGCTGGGACGCGACACGCGCGCTAGCTCTGCTGCGTTTTCACGGAGGAACGAAGGTACCTCTTCAAATTCAACGTATGCGCTCGGACGATCTCCTTGCCGCTGTCTTCCCAGACGCCGCCGCCTGCCAGGACAATATCGTGGGCGACATCCAGATTCCGGACCACCCCATCGTGCGCGAAGTGATGAAAGACGTGTTGAGGGAGGCGATGGACCTCGATGGACTCAAGCAGGTCCTTGCAGGTATCCGCGATGGGAGCATCCGCTGCATTGCGGCAGATACGCCCGCGCCATCTCCTTTTTCTCACGAGATTCTGAACGCCAACCCTTACGCATATCTCGACGACGCGCCGCTCGAAGAGCGGCGAGCACGAGCCGTGAGCTTGCGGCGAACATTGCCACAGACCGTGCTCTCGGAAATCGGCCGGCTGGACCCGATGGCGATCGCGCGTGTCCGCGAAGACGCATGGCCGGACGTTCGCGACGCGGACGAACTGAGCGAAGCATTGCAGGTTTTCGTCGCCTTGTCTGAGGGATTCGTCCGCAACCTGGACGCTGGCCTCGCCGCGAGGTGGACGCAGCTCTTCGACGAACTTATTGCCGCCAATCGCGCCGCCCGCGCTGTGGCGGACGGCGTGACGTTTTGGGTAGCCGCGGAAAAGGCTGCGGAGTTCTCACTTCTCTTCCTTAATGCAAAGTTAGAGGCGCTGCCGGCCGCCGTTTCAACAGCGGCTTCAACCAGAGAAGACGCTTTGGTTACGCTCGTCCGCGGCTGGCTGGCGCACAGCGGGCCAATTCAAATTTCTTGGCTGGCGCGAGCCGCGCATTTACCCCCTTCCGAAATAGAAACCGCGATGCTTCGGCTGGAGGCCGAAGGCACCGCGCTTCGAGGACAATTTACGGGCGTTGCGGAAACCGAGTGGTGCGACCGGCGACTGCTGGCCCGCATCCACCGGCTGACGCTGGGCAAGCTTCGCAAGGAGATCGAGCCGGTGACGGCTGCCCAGTACGTGCGCTGGCTGCTGAGGTGGCAGCACGTCGCGCCGAGAACACAAGTTTTCGGCGAGCGCGGCCTATGGGAGGTCATTCGGCAGTTGCAGGGATTTGAAGCGCCCGCCAGCGCCTGGGAAATCAACATTTTTCCGCTTCGTGTGGCGGGCTACGATCCCGAAATGCTGGACCGCCTCTGCTTGTCTGGAATGGTGGGCTGGGGAAGAGTGTCACCGCATCCGGCAACCGTCGAGCCGCGAGCCAGTTCGCTGGGAGGGAACGGAGCGTCACCGGTGGCGCCAGCGCGCCGAGTGATTCCAACAAGCGTGGCCCCAATTGCATTCTTTGTACGGGAAGAATCAGGATGGCTTGTTTCGCATAGTACTTCTCTGCCAGAAGGATCGCGCGCGCTCAGCCCCGCCGCGCGCGAGGTGGTCGCCTTCATTCGACAGCGGGGCGCGTCCTTTTTCGCCGACATTGTGCGCGGGACAGGCCGGCTGAAATCGGAAGTTGAAACCGCGCTTTGGGAATTGGTGGCAGCGGGGTTGGTGACTGCGGACGGATTTGACAATTTGCGAGCCCTCATCGACCCCAAACGCCGCGCCGGGCGAGGCCGGGAGCGCAACTCGCGCCCGCGAAACAGCGTGGGACGCTGGTCGCTCCTCTTTGCGGTGGAATCCGGGGACCGCTTACAGGCCGCGGAGGCGGCCTGCCGCGTTTTGCTCGAACGCTATGGCGTAGTCTTTCGCGAATTGGCCTTGCGGGAGACATTTCCTTTCAAGTGGCGTGAATTGCTCATCACTTTCCGGCGACTCGAAGATCGTGGCGAAGTAAGGGGAGGCCGCTTTGTGAGCGGCTTCCTGGGCGAGCAGTTTGCGCTGCCCGTCGCCATTGAGTCACTGCGCGCCGCCCGGCACATCGAGCCGGAAGCGGAAACTGTGACCCTCTCGGCTGCCGATCCATTGAATCTGGCTGGCATCATTTTGCCCGGCGAACGCATTCCCACAACTTCGGGAAAGACCCTTACGATGCAAAACGGCGCGGAAATTCGCGTCGGTGTCCTACCAAGTACCGTGTTGCGTGCTGCCGCTTCCCTGTCCTAACCTCATGAGCACCGACCCCTACCAGCGCTCGGCGAAAGGAGCGCTGGGTTTTTCATTCGGCGGATGGAAGCTTTCGATCATCCCGTTGGTCTTCGGCGCGCTCTTCCTTCGCGTGCTGAATATTAATCCCATCCTGGTATTTGCAGTGGCTGCGGCAGGGCTAATTCCTCTGGCAGCACTGATTGGCCAGGCGACGGAGGAGCTCGCAGGATACTTCGGCGCAACTGCCGGCGGCATCTTGAATGCCGCGCTCGGCAATATCACCGAGCTGATCTTCGGAATTGTCGCCACCTGGGCCGGCCAAGCGGAAATCGTCAAGGCGTCGATCACCGGCAGCATCATTGGGAATCTACTGCTTGTTTTCGGCCTGGCAGCCTTGGCGGGCGGCATCGGGCGCGAGAAGCTGTCGTTCAGTCAATTTGCCGCCGGAGCCAATCTTTCCATGTTATTTCTGGCCGTAGTGGCTCTTGTGATGCCAGCTCTTTTCCAGCTTTCCGTGTACGGCTCATTGCCGGCCGCCGGAGCCAGAATCGAGCGCCTTAGCTTGTGGACCGCCGCGGTTCTCTTGCTGAGTTATTTCGCCAGCCTCGTGTTTGCTTTTCGAACTCACCGTAACCTTTTTCGTCTCAACATAGGGAAAACACCGGAAATCAGCAAAGCGGCGGCGGCCACATCGCTTATTTTCGCCTCGGCTCTGGCAACCCTCGCCAGCGACATCCTGGTGAGTCAGGTTAACGCCGCGACGCGCTCCCTCGGCTGGACGCCACTCTTCATGGGTCTGGTGGTTATCTCTACCATAGGCAACGCGACGGAGCATTCAAGTGCCGTCATCCTGGCGCGACACGACCAGATGGATCTTGCCCTCACCGTTGCCGTGGGCAGCAGCATTCAAATCGCGCTCTTTGTGGCGCCGCTTCTCGTGGTGCTTTCTCAGTTCGGGCTCGCGCCCATGTCCCTTGTCTTCCATCCGTTGGAAATCGCCGCCGTAATTCTCTCGGTCGGGGCGGTTGCTCTCGTGTCGATGGATGGTGAGACGCATTGGTTTGAAGGATTGCAGTTGCTCAGCGTTTATTTGATTCTGGCGGTCTTCTTCTACTACTTGCCTGCAGCGGGTCCATGAAAATCGTGTGCACCCTGAAGTCTCGAACCTTTTCTCAGGCATTGACGCTCCCGAAGCGCAAGCTGGCTGGCGTGAACGTGAACTGATTCGCCTTGCGGCGCGCCGCTTGCGCGCCAGGCTGCTTTGATGTTAGAAAGACCGCATGGTGTTTGTCCCCGAAAGGACTTCAAATTTCGCTTGCTGAACGGTGAGCACGAATACTCTGCCTCTGTGGCTAAGTTTGTAACCGGCGAGGCCGACGAATTGCCGGACGCCGTCACCGCTGAGGCAGTCTCGAAACGCTTCTCATCGACGATGGCGGTGAACCGGCTCGGCCTTCGCATCCGCCAGGGCGCGCTCTTCGGGTTGCTCGGCCCGAATGGGGCGGGCAAGACCACGACGCTACGCATGATTATGCGGATGATCTTGCCGGACGAAGGCTCGCTTCGCGTCTTCGGTGAACCCCTCAGCAGCCGCGCGCAGGATGCGATTGGCTATTTGCCGGAAGAGCGCGGCTTGTATCCACGCATGAAGGTTCTCGACGTCCTAGCTTTCCTGGGCGGCCTCAAAGGCTTGAATGGATCTGAGGCGCGCCGGGACGCGATGGCGTGGCTCGAACGGCTTGAAATCAACGACTGGGCGGATAAGAAAGTCGTCGACTTGTCCAAAGGAATGCAGCAAAAAGTGCAGTTCATCGCCGCCATTCTGCACCACCCTCGGCTGCTGATTCTCGACGAGCCTTTCGCCGGGCTTGATCCTTTGAATGCGGCGTTGATCAAAGACATTATGCTGGAGCTGCACGGCGCCGGCGTCACAGTCATCTTGTCATCGCATCGCATGGAGCAAGTGGAGATGATGTGTGATTCGATCTGTCTGATTGACCGGGGCCGCAAGGTTCTCGACGGCGTTCTGGCCGAAATCAAGCGACAGTACGGCAAAAATACTGTGCGCGTCGAGTTCTCCGGCAATGCCGATTTCCTCGACCAGCCCTCGGTTGTCGAGCACGTGAACCGCTTCGGCGCGACTGTCGAGGTGAAGCTGCGCCCGGGCGCGGATGCCCAGGAACTGCTGCGGCGGGCCGTGACGAATGGTACGAGCATCCGCCGCTTTGAGCTGATCGAACCACCGCTAAACGACATCTTCATCGAGAAGGTTTCGGAAAGGGCATGAATAAACTCTGGCTCGTGCTTCGCCGCGAATACGTGACGCGGGTGATGACCAAAGGCTTCGTCATCAGCACCATCGCGGTACCCGCACTTCTGATCGGCATCATCGTGCTTCAGCTCGTGATTGCCGCGAAGCGGCCGACGCGGACCGAAACTGTAGCAGTGGTCGATTGTGCCGGGGGCGTGGGGAACTGGGTGCGGCGCGCGCTTGAGCGGGAAAAGCTGCCAGACGGCCAGGGCGCTTTTCAGGTAAGCCGCCTGGTGGAAACTCCGACCGACATCGCAGCGGTTCGCGCCTCCCTTACCAGCCTGACGCGAACCGGGGCTCTGGGGGGATACTTGTGGATTCCACGCAGCGCGGAGGCCGGCGGCCAGCCCGAATTCGTCACCCGTAATCCAGGCTGGCCGCTGACGATGGAATCGTTCGACCGGGCTGTAAGCCAAGGGCTGATCGCCGCACGCCTGCAACGGCGCGGCCTCGACGCCCGCTTCCTCTCGAAACTCCTAGAGGGGACGCATGTACGCGTGGTCCGTCTTACTTCAGGCGGCAAGACCGAGGATTGGCGCCAGACCGATGCAGCGGCCATCGTCATGGCCATGCTTCTTTACGGCAGTCTCATGATTTACGGTGTCACCACGATGCGTTCTGTCCTCGAGGAGAAGACGACGCGCATCGTGGAAGTACTGGTCTCTTCCGTGCGACCATTTGAGCTGCTGGCCGGAAAGATTCTGGGCGTAGCCGCCGTGGGATTAACCCAATTCGCCATCTGGACGATTTCGGCGGGCCTGTTCGCCGCTTACGGCGCCGTGGTGGCACGCGCTGTCGCCGCGCCTGGCGCCGTCGTGCCGAATCTTCATGTGTCTGCGCTCACACTTGCCTGCCTTATCGCCTACTTCGCGGGTGGTTACTTTCTGTTTGCCGCGATGTATGCGGCGATTGGCGCGGCCGTCTCGAGCGAGCAGGATGCGCAGCAGGTTCAGATTCCCGTTTCGTTGCTGCTCGTAGGCAGCATATTGCTGTTCGGTGTTATCCTGCGGGATCCTTCCTCTCCTGCTTCGGTGGCGCTCTCGATGATTCCCTTCTTCTCGCCGGTTCTCATGATCATCCGCATCGGCCTGCAGACGCCGCCGCTTTGGCAGATTGGTCTGTCGCTTGCGCTGCTTGCGGTGACCACCCTTGCGGTGCTTTACGCCTCCGCGCGCATCTACCGGATCGGAATCCTCATGTACGGCAAATCTCCTTCGCTTGTCGAGATGCTCCGTTGGCTGCGCTCATCCTGACCCGTGAGCAACTTTTCCGTCCACCACGGCTCTCTCACATTCCCCCTGCAAGTGCGCCCGCGAGCCTCGCGCGATCGTCTTCGTATGGCCGCCGACGGAACGCTGCGCTTGGAGATTCACGCTTCCCCTCAAGGCGGCGAGGCCAACGAAGCTTGTCGCCGTTTCCTCGCTCGATGTCTCGGTGCTCCCGTCGCGGCCGTGGAGATCACTGCCGGCGCAAAGAGCCGCCGCAAGCTGATTCGCGTGGCAACGCAAGATCCCGAGGCCGCTCTGCGTCAGCTATGCGAGTTGGCCTCCACCGGCAGGCGATCCGAATCGAGGCCCTGATGTGGCGCATCCCGAGTGGGTTTATGGTGTAGCATTTGTGGCACGGCCATCCTGGCCGTGTCTCGACACGGGCGGGACGCTCGTGCCACAGCGCGGCATTGTAAAGAAGCGTTAGACGCGCAACGTTAGTTGGCATCTCGCCTGCGCTGCGCGGGCGCGGCACAATTATAGATCCTGACCCTCTGGCCGTCTTGATAGGCTTTGATTTTCTTGAACACCGCGCTGGTATTGTGATTGAGGTTGTATTTCACGCTCTTGAGGACGACACTCTGAGCGACGGATAGACTTCTTCCTTCAAATTTATCCCGGGCCACTTTGGCCATCGCCAACGTCAGCGGAATATCGACGAACCAATCCCCTTTAGTATAAAAGCCTTGCCACTTCCCGTAATCGGCGGCTCGCAAGGCCGTCAGAATCTGCTGAAGCTCCCGAATTGCAGCATTGACGCTGGCTAGCTTTACCATGGGCGAATTCGAAAGGACGGCGTTGGCAAGATCGACAAGCATAAGGTTTGAATGTAAATGAAGCTCCAGCTCCGTGAGCACCTCTGCTTGATAGAAGTTGCGGCGCGCGGGCAGGACCAAAGGCTGAGCTTGACGAGACACTTGTTCCACGTGCTTCCACCGCGGTTCGGCCTGCTGACAGATTTCTCGCAAATGGCTCGCGTACTGCGGATAGTCGACATAGCTCTCTTGAAAGCGGTGCAGATTCGAGGACCGCCACGGAGAGTCTGGTCCCAGCATGAGGTGGACCAAAAGGTCACGACCCAGATCTTGGTAGAAGGCATCGGCCAGAATGTCGTCTGGCTGAGCGCCGTATCGGGCGGAAGCGTGGAAGAACGCCTGATAATATTTGACGACCAGAGGGGCCGCGTCAGCGCCGAGCTCTTCCTTGCACCACGTCGCAACATAGCGCATGGCTTCCGGGTGATTCTTTGCCACCCAGGGCTTAGCATCCCACGCTAAGTTCATCACGGCGCGGGTCGTCATCACGACGGGGCGGATATCGCTAGGGTTCAGGAGCAGATATTGAGTTGCGCCCGCTCGGACTGCCCGCCCCAATTCACGTTGGATGCGAGTGACGGGGACTCGTTCCGTGAAATTGTTAGCGTTGCCTCCGATAACTGCGGTGTGGTAGTAAACCCCTTCCCCTTTTCCGATAAGGCCGCCATCCTGGATCAAGCCGCCACCGTCATCGGCCCAAACCAGCGTCACGCCCGGTGGAATCTTTAATAGCCCGCTTCGCATCAGCCCGCTTCCTTCCATCCAGGAATTCCAAATGAACTGAGGATGCGGGTGCGGCCACTCTTCCTTGACAATCTTCATTTGTTCCGCAATCGCCTTGTCAATGAACTGCGCCCGTCCTTCAGACGTCTTAGGCACGTCGGGCACATCCAACCAGAAAGGATGGTCGTAACGGCCACGTACGCCGACTGTCCAGATGACGTCAACGTTCCGTGGATATTCGGCCACTGTACACTTCCATGCCTTCTGAAAGAAAGGCAAGGTGTAGGGCACATTATTCGGCCACTGGTAGACGTTCACGCCCATCGGCTCGTCATGGTGCTGGGCAATCATTAGACCTCGATCCGCCGCCGCCCGAATCTGAGGTTCCCACGGAAAGATATAGGTGCCGGGGATAATCATATTCCCTTTGAGGCGCAACAGGGCCTCGAAGATGCGATCCCAGGTTTTCAAGGAAATTCCCGTCCCATCCCGGGTTCCCGGCCTCCACCCGGTCAGCAGGTCCTCGTCATTCATGAACCAGCCTCGATATCGAAATGTCGGAGGGCCCTGGCGCTCATTGAATTCTTCCGGGATCGTGACGGAGGCTCGACGCGCCGGCGGATGATCGGTCCACCAATAAAGGGGATCGACGCCCAAAAATCGCTGAGAAAATTGGTAGATGGAATAAACCACGCCGAGTACGTCCGACCCGGTCAATACAATGGCATTCTGAACCGGCGAGCCAGGCCACGGGTCGGCAACGACTTGTAACTTCAGTACCTCCCAGCCGTAGGGGCGCGTTTCGCTTCTCGGCAAGTTATGAGAGAACGCGATACAAATCGTAGTGGCCGACGCGTGTGAACGTTCAGAAACCCACGGCACGGGCGTGCCAAAAACCTTTTGCATGTCGGAGGCCAGGTCGCGCGCCGCCTTCTGAATCGGTGCAGGCTCGCGAGGGTCAATCAGAATTGAGGTTTTGGAATTGATGGTGACCGCGGTTGCGTTCGCGACAATCCTCCCCAGAAGGAACGCTGTTACAAGAAGCAGCGATATTTTCCTCATGAGCAATTACTCTCCGGTCTCTGAATTTTCGTTTGCGATTCACAGCATCCAGTCCATCGAGCGGACCCAGCTAAAACGCTCAGCGGGCCGAGTCCCCGTCAAATTACCGAAGCACCCGAAACGGAATCTTAATCGAACGAATTTCCGCCTCGTGTTCCCTTGCCGGTCTGTTAGGATACTACACACGATGTTGTCTCGCAGGACGTTTCTCAAGACGGCAGCACTTGCGACCACGAAGTCAAGATTGGCCACATCTCAACAGGATCACGAGGCCACACAAGCAGGGCCCACGCATCTGACCGTTGAGTATTTGCGAAATCCGTTGGGCATCGACGTACGACGCCCGAGGCTCGCCTGGTTACTGGAGGCCAGCCGGCGAGGGGTTAGACAAGTGGCATATCAGGTCATCGCCGCTAGCAGTCGCGATCTCTTACTCTCCGGGAAGGTTGACCTTTGGGACTCGGGGAAAGTCGTAAGCGAGGATTGTGCGCATGTTGTTTATGTAGGGCGAGAGTTGCGATCGCGGCAGAGCGGTTATTGGAGGGTGCGAATATGGGACCAGGATGGTCGAGCATCTGGTTGGAGCAAACCGGCGTTTTGGGAGATGGGTCTCCTGGAAAAGGGTGGCTGGACGGCGAAGTGGATGGGAGCTTCCCCCGAAGCGAGCTTGGATCACACCTATACAGGTCGCGCGCCGTTTTTCCGGAAGACCTTCATGCTTTCCCGGCCTGTCTCGTCAGCCCGTGCATATATTTGCGGTCTCGGATTCTACGAGCTTCACTTGAACGGGAAGAAAGTTGGCGATCATGTTTTATCACCAAACCAGACTAACTACGACAGACGGTCTCTCCGAAATCTACTCTATCCTTTTCGTGACCACACCCGCACCAGAGTCCTTTACGTGACCTACGATGTTACGACCTACTTGCAGCACGGGAGCAACGTTGTCGGGATCGTTCTGGGCAACGGCTGGTACAACCAAAGAGACCGCTTGGCGGAAGGCATGATGTGGTACGACTCGCCAAGGGTGATCTTTCAGATGGAATGCAGATTTGTAGAGGGAGCTGTTGAGAGCGTCGTGAGCGATGAAGCCTGGCGGGTGTCTACCTCGGGGCCGATCATCCACAACGGAATATTTACCGGAGAAGACTACGATGCCCGGCTGGAAATGAGCGGCTGGCTCGACCCTGAATACGACGACGCAGCGTGGACGCAGGCGGAGGCCGTGCGCCCACCCACAGGAGATACAGAAGCTCAGATGTCAATACCGGACCGGATTGTTCAGACGCTTCAGCCTGTTTCGGTGACGAGCACGCAACCTGGAACTTACCGATTCGATCTGGGACAAAACTTGGCGGGCTGGGCGTGCCTAAAGGTCCATGGTTCTCGGGGAAGGAGAGTCACGCTTCGGTTCATTGAAGAAGGAGGTATGGATTACGGCCAGGCCGACAGCTATGTGCTGAAGGGAACAGACGTCGAGTTCTATGAACCACGCTTCACTTGGCACGGTTTCCGGTATGTAGAAGTCCGTGGCGGCCAAGAAGCACTGACGGCCGCCAGCCTGGAAGGGCGAGTTGTGCATTCGGATGTTGAACGAGCCGGTAACTTTGAATGCTCCAACGCTCTGTTCAACCGAATCCTGCACAACGCGCGCTGGAGCCAGCTCAGCAACATGCACTGCGGCGTGCCGAGTGATTGCCCTCATCGCGAGCGCTTGGGATACACAGGCGACGGCCAGGCCGATGCTGAGTCGGCAATCTTCAACTTTGACATGGCGGCATTCTATACGAAGTGGGTTAAGGACATGGCCGACGCCCAAAACTCTGAGACCGGCTTTGTGCCGCATACGGTACCGTTCGAGGGCGGCGGCGGCGGCCCGCCGTGGGGATGCGCTTACGTGATTATTCCGTGGCTCATGTACCTCTATTACGGCGACCGCCGAATTCTCGAAGACCATTACGCCGGGATGACGAGGTGGATTGAATACCTGAGTAAAAGCACGGACGCAAAGGGGCTGGTAGTTCGGGAGGAGCCGGGCAGTTGGTGCCTTGGCGAGTGGGCAACGCCCGGCCCAGTCACCGTTCCAAAGCCGTTGGTGAATACCTGCTACTTCGCACACGTTTCCCGGTTGATGGCTCGGATTGCCGGTGTGCTGGCACGCGGAGAAGACGCACAGCATTTTGCCACTAGCGCCCACTCAGCCGCGACCGCGGTCAACCGGGAATTTCTAGACGAAAGGAGCGGCCAGTATAGCGACGGGCGGCAGGGGGCCAATGTCTTTCCTTTGGCCTTTGGCTTGGTGCCGCGAAAACACGTCACGGCTGTGTTCAATCGGCTGGTCGAAATCATCCTCCAGGACGATCAGGGACATTTCGATACAGGCATGTATGGCACCCCTCTTATCCTCGACGTGCTAACCTCAGGCGGGCGAGTGGACCTGGCCTACAGGCTGATGAACCAGTTGACGTACCCAAGCTACGGATTCGAAATCTCCCAAGGCGCAACGGCATTGTGGGAAAACTGGGATGGACGCGGTTCCCATAATCACGCGATGTATGGCAGTGCGGCGCGCTGGTTTTATAAGGCCCTGGCAGGAATTACACCCGATCCCACGCAGCCTGGTTTCAAGCATGTGATCATTCGCCCGCACGCCCTCAAAGAGTTGGGATATGTCAGGGCGCATTACGATTCCGTGCGGGGACGGATTGAAAGTCACTGGCGGAGGGAGGGCGCAAAACTTGTGGCTGATCTCGAAATCCCGGCGGGCACTACCGCAACGGTGTTCCTGCCCGGCGACGATCCAGGCAAGATCAAGGAAAGCGGAAAACCGTTTGCGAAAGCGAAGGGGGTGAAACTCGCGGGTGCAAGCAGCGGGCAGGTTGTTTGCACGACCGGGTCTGGTCACTATCGCTTCGAGATTTTGTAAAACGCGCTGTGCAGCATCGCGTCGAAATGGGCTACTTATCTAGGCTTCAATGCCTGCCGCCTGAGCGCGGAGTAAGTCGGCGGTGAACATACCCGGAGCTCAGCTAACGCTTTTTTCAAGCAGGTTGACCTCACGAATTGCTTCGCCGCTCACCGGTATGCTCAGCGTTTTGATTTCAAGGGGACGAAACTTTCCGGTCCACTCCCGGTTTACAAATCCCAAGCGCAGCGTGGCCGTTGTCGGGCGGCCATCGGTCTCGTAGCAGCGGAGGATCAGATCATCTCCTTCTTCCGCCTTCTTGAGCGCCGTCACCACTACGTTCTTGACGTCCACCGAGAGGAATGAGCCGGATTGCGGCTTCGATCCCGGGTGGATGCCTTGGTAGAGCACCGGAACGGGCGCCGTGTATTCCTCCGTCAGCCGGGGAATCCCCGCCGCCTGCCAGGACCCGGCGTGCGGCACCAGCCACATTCGAAAAGTCTGGATGCCCTGGTCCTGCCAGATGTACGTCCCGTCCGGCTTGAGCTTGGTTCCCAAATCGTGCGCGTAAACTGCGCCACGCGCAATGGAAACTCGCATGTCATTGTTGAGGACGCTGTACCCGTACTTGGCATTGTTGATCACGGCCAAGCCGTAGTCCCGGCCTGCCCGCTTTCCAGTAAGGTCAATCCAGCGCTGGCCGGGATTTTCCGCCCCGTCCGTCTTCAGCTCGATGTGCCCGAAAGCAAGCTCATAAGTGGACCGGGGCTCCTGCACCCGAACCGGAAATGAGAGCTTCAACATCTTCATGTGCTCGTGCCAATCCAGGGTACAGCGCGCTTCGAGCGTCCGGCTGCCTGCATACAGCAGCCAATTGGTCTCAAGCGTGGAGCCACCGTAGTGCGAGCGCACCTGCACGCATCCCCGAAGAGGTCCGCCTTCCAGCACCCGAAGGTCTGTACGCGTAAAAGCTCCGATGTCATCCGTATACGAATAGACGTGATGACTCCAGGTATCGCTGGGATCATTCAGCACGACGGCGCGAGCACCCGCGGTTGGCCCCTCGAATAACTCCTGCCCAGCATCTTTGTCAAAGACGCCGATTGTACCCTCTTTTGAGAAAGTCACGCGCAGATGATCGTTTTCGAGGATTTCTTCGCTGGCCTTCACTGCGGAGGGAACAGCTCCCTCGGTGCTCGCTTTCCGAATTCGAAATTGCCGATAACCAAAGGCCGGAAGCGGCGCCTGGAAGACCAGCGCGTGACGGTCGCCGGTAATGGTCGATCCCTGCCCCCATTGGTGAGCGACGCGGTTTCCCTGCTCGTCGGTTAGCTCTGACGGGACCTCGGGACGCCAATTCAGATCGTATTCCACACCCAGTTCTGTGTTCCAGGCGTGCGGGTTGAAAACAACCAGGTAATCCGATTGCGGATCTTCTGTCGGAATCTGCCAAGCTAGCTTCTCAAGTGACAAGAAAATCGTCTGGTTGGCTACTTCCTGTGCGTACCCATAGGCGTGGCGAGAGGTCACGTAGTGCTCCGGCCTGGCGCTTCCTGCCAGGCTATCGTGGAACTGCTGAAACAGAACCTTCTCCCAGGCGGCTTGTAATTCCGAGCTGGGATAACGCGCATTCCACACTACCGAACCGAGGCTGGCTAACTTCTCCGCCGTGGTTACCGCCATCTCCGTCGTGCGGTTATCTTTCTTCACTTGCGCGACGGCGGTGTAGCATCCGACGGCATGATGCTCCAAGCTTCCGCGGATCACGGGCAGTTCTACATCCTTCATCGCGCGAATGGCAGCAAAGTATTTCTCCGGCGTGCTATAAACCAGTTTTGGAGCGCCGGGCGTCGCCATGATTTTTCCGATCGACCGGATGTTCTCGTCCGTCGCTCCTCCGCCGTGGTCGCCGGCGCCGTAGAAAACCATCATCTCCTTGACGGGCTCGCGCAAGGCCGTCACTTCCCGCACGCGCACGCCTAACGCGCCCGAGTCGTTATAGCTGATTGGGATCCGATACGTAAGCGCTCGCGTGCCGTCGGGCGCTTCCCACCAGAACACGTCTGACGGGAGGTGCATCGCGTGTTCCATCGGCCGCATGAACACGTAGTCTTCCAACTCCTGCAATTTCAAAATCTGTGGAAGCGTGCCCGTATGACCGAAAGAATCAGGATTAAAGCCCACCTTGGCTTGACGGCCAAAAAGATTCCGAAAGACGCGCTGCCCCAGCAGGCCGTGCCGGGCAAGCGATTCGCCGTTGGGCATATTGACGTCGGGTTCCACCCACCAGCCGCCCACCAGATTCCAGCGGCCCTCCTCGACCCTCTGCTTTATTTCCTGGATCATTTCCGGGTCACTGTCCGCAACCCATTTGTAGAACTGCGCTGAGCTTTCCGTAAAGACGAAATCTGGATTGCTCTTCATGCGGTCCAAGGCCGAACGGAACGTGCTTAGGACCACCGACATCGCTTCCGTCCAGGGCCAAAGCCAGACGGCATCGATGTGCGCGTAAGCAATCATGTCGAGACGCTTTTGGCTTGCTCCCGGAGGCCATGATTCTTCGGATTGTCCAGCAGGAGCAGCCTGGGAGCCATTAAGCGTCTTTGCCCCAAGCACCTCCGATTCAGTGAGCGCCATGCTCGCCGCGCCGATGCCCGCCAGCTTGATAAACCCTCTTCGATCCAGATGATCGCTCATGAATCCCCTCCATTAAACAATCGCGTTTTGAACAAACAATTTCGCTCTTTTCGCCGATTTTTTGCCCTAACCGTTTTGTTTTCTTGACCTTCTACTTTTACCAACAATCTGTTCCGATTAATCATTTAGAATCAATCGGATACATGACCTTGGGGAGATTGTTGGTCATCGCCTGTTAAAATTTGACTTTGTTTTCAATAACTTACTTCGAAGCCCCCCTAACCATCTTTTTTTCTGCTTTGCACCTCTCTCTGAGAGCATTCCCAGCATTCCGCCCATGACCGGACATGGGCAGAAGAACGCGTGAATCATTTGAATCTGTCATGCTGAGCCCGTTCGCCTTTCCCCTGCGAATGGCCCTGAGCCCTTCGCTGTGTCATTCCGACGCCGAGCCGCGCGAGGCGGAGGAATCTGCTTTTCCGACGCTCAGGTTAAGCTCCGTGAAGCATACACGTATTTGCTTGGAAACAAAATACCGCGACCCTTCGCGGAGTTTACCCCCTTCGCCAAGGTCCAACCGCCCCACCGCTTCGCGGCTTCCCTCCTTAGCAAGAAGGGGAATACGGGGTGGTCGTGACGCAGGCGCGGTTTGAGCTTCCATATTATCTCCGCTTGGGGCGAGGGGAAACCCCGATGTGTTCGCAGTAAGCGAGGGGGGCGTTATGATTCTAAAACAGTATCCTAGGGATTAACTCGCTTGTCAACAGCAACGGGCCCGAGGTCGTGTCCTAACCCGATCACATTGAAACATCTGACACACGCTGTAGAGGCGGCTTGATGCCGCCATTCTCCCTTCGTGGCGGGATAAACCCGCCGCTACGAGTTTCGTCGTAACCGCAGATTATGCGTTTGCATTAGTTTCACTTGTAGCGCCGAGCTTTAGCTCAACACCTGCCGGCCCTTTACTTCGCTCGCGGCAGGCTCTGAAGGCCGGCGCTACGCCTCAAAGGTTGGCAACTGAGAGACCAGCCGCACGGTTTCGACGCTCACGCGAATCACCTGGCCCACTAACCGCACGATATACTGCTCGTCGTCAGGGCGGTTCGGGTCCGAGCGGATGCCGCTCTTTTTGTCTTCCTTCACCTGGTATTGGTCAATCACCCATTCGAGGGCGCTCCGGTTGCCGAGGCGGTAGTGGAAGGTTTCGGAAGGAATGTCACCGAGCGTAAGCGAGGGATTCACCTTGAGCGAGCGGCGGTCCTTCGAAAGCCGCATCTTGGGCATGGGAATGTTGCCATTCTCGTCCTTCTCTCCCAACTTGTAGGAAAGCGGCACATCGCGGTTTTCAATCCACTTCAGCGGGTAAGGTTCGAGGTTCTCGTAGTTCACATGAAGGTCGGCCAATTCCCTGCCAATCCGAGAGACCGCCCAAAAGACCTTGGCGTCATTCTGAACGGAGTGAAGAATCTGCTTTTCGCCGGTTTCCCCGACAGCAGATTCTGTTTCTGAGGACTGGTGACGAGACCCCTCACCCGGCTCGCTCTGCTCGCCACCCTCTCCCC
>JAKAWG010000172.1 GCA_021817045.1 Acidobacteriota bacterium | reverse complement strand
CCGCGCTCGGACCGCGGGCTCGCGGGGATGCTCGAGCAGATGGATTCCAGGCTTACCGACCCGGTTATCAAGGACGATCTCAAAAACGCGATCTCGATTATCCGCAGCCGAGTCCGGCAAGCGGCTTCCGCGCCTAGAAAAGCTCAGTCCATCGACCAGGCGATTCAAGGCTATTTCCGCCCGGCTCTTGCCGCTCCGGGGACCGGAAGCACCGCAACGTCGCCACCGGCAAAGCTTGCACCGGGCGCGCGGATGAAACTAGACCGTGTCACTTTCGCGCCAGGTAAAACGCGTGCTCTGGCAGAGGCCACTTTCGAAGATTCCGCCGCCATCGCGCATTATCGCATTGTCCTTCAACAGCGCGGCGACGACTGGACGGTGGCGAGCGTCTGGCTGGGAAGTGAAAACTGAGGAACGTTGAAATATATTGTCATCGGAACCGCCGGCCACATTGACCACGGAAAGTCCGCCCTCGTTATGGCTCTTACCGGGACCGACCCGGACCGTCTGGCGGAGGAGAAACAGCGCGGCATCACAATTGACCTCGGCTTCGCCCACCTCGATCTCGGCGACGGGATGCGCGCGGCCTTCGTTGACGTTCCGGGCCACGAGCGTTTTGTGAAGAATATGCTGGCCGGAGCCACCGGGATTGACGCGGTGCTGCTGGTGATAGCGGCGGACGAATCGATCAAGCCGCAGACGCGGGAGCATTTTGATATTTGCCGCCTGCTCGGCGTGCGACGCGGACTTATTGCGATCACAAAATCAGACCTCACGGATAGCGACACTCTGGAGCTCGTGAGGCTGGAAATCCAGGAATTCGTTGCTGGCTCGTTTCTCGAGGGCGCTCCCGTGCTCGCGGTTAGCGCGCGGACTGGCAAAGGGCTGGAAACGCTCAAGCAGGAGCTGCGGCGGCTTGCGTTGGAAATGGCGGCCAAACCCTCGAACGTACCTTTTCGGTTGCCCATCGACCGGGCTTTCATTATGAAAGGGTTCGGCACGGTCGTTACGGGCACGTTGATCGCCGGAACGATTGAGAAGGAAGCGGAAGTCGAGATATTTCCTACTGGGCGAAGCGCGCGCGTGCGCGGCATCGAAGTTCACAATCGGCCGGCCGCTGCCGCCTTTGTCGGTCAGCGCACCGCGCTCAATCTGGCGGGAGTTGAACTGAAGGATCTGCGGCGAGGAATGATCCTCGCGCGCCCGGACCGATTCAAACCGTCCGCGCTTCTCGACTGCTCGCTCAGCCTGCTGCCCTCCGCGCGCCCGGTCAAAAATCGGGCCCGCGTTCACTTCCACTGCTGGACGGCGGAGACCGTCGCGGAGATTTCCATCGTCGGCGGCAAAGAGATTGCGCCGGCGACGAACGCTTTCGCCCAATTGCGGCTTTCCGAGCCCGGCTTGTTCTTGCCGGGCGACCGGTTCATCATCCGGCAGTTTTCACCCCTGGTCACAATCGGCGGCGGCGAAGTGGTGGATAATTTCCCCGCAAAATATCGCACCGCGGACACTCAGCGGCAATCTTTCCTGGCCGCTTTAACAGAGGCCGGCCAGGCCGATCCGTCCCTGCGTATTGAACTCTTGCTACGGTCCGCCCGAGAAATAAGCGTTCGCGAGCTTGTTGCTCGCACGGGGCATGAGGCGGGTGAGATTCTGAAGGCGGCGCGAAGCGGGCCTGCTGCCGGGCAAGTGATGGTGCTCGGCGAACCGCCCGAGGCGCTTATCCACACCGACGCCTTCCGCGGACTCTTGGAAAGCATCACCGAAGCGCTCGCCCGCTTTCACGCCGCAAATCCGCTGACGCCGGGAACGTCCAGGGAGGAGTTGCGCGCCCAGGCACGTCTCACCGCGCAAGGCGCGAAGAGGCCACCTTCTGTGGTTTCGTTTCAAGCAGCCATTGCGTCACTCGTCCGCGAGCATCGCATCGAACTGCGCAAGGATGAGGTGGCGCTTGCGGGCCATACCGTTCAACTGGACGACCAAGAGGCGGCCGCCAAGCAGGAGATCGACCGCGCCTTCGAGCTCGCCGGCCTGCACGTTCCCGCCACGGACGAAGTGCTGGCGTCGCTGCGGGTGGACCGGGCCCGCGCCGGAAAGATTCTGCAAATTCTAGTCAAGGAAAAATCGTTGCAGAAAGTCGCCGACGGCCTCATCTTCCATCACAGCGCCCTCGAAGCCCTCCGCAAGCTTCTCGAAGAGCGTAAGGCTCACGATAGCCGGCTCAGCGTGGCCGCCTTCAAGGAACTCGCCGGCGTCAGCCGCAAATACGCCATACCTCTGCTCGAGTATCTCGACCGCGAGCGCATCACCCGCCGCTCCGGCGACGAGCGGATCATTTTATAGCTTGAAACCAGGCTCCCACACGGTGCGCTCAGTCAGTCTCTGGTTTTCCAGCAACCAGGTTAGCGCTTCGCGGTCCCGGCACCTTTTTTCGTGTGCTCGATGTGCGTCCTCCGAATCAAAAATCTTTCCGCAGATCAAACACTGGTACCAATGAAATCGTGGCGAGTCCTCTTGTGTCATAAGAACCTCCAAGAAGGATGAAAGGTGCAGGGGCGGCCGCTGCAGGGCGACTCACCCCCGCGTCCCTTGCCGCATCGAGGGCGGAAGGGCTCTAAGCGGTGGAGGGGGAAGGCCGCTTACGCCCATCTCCGCCTATGACGCAGCAAGAACCCGGCGGCAAGCAGCCCCACTCCAAGCAGAGTGAAGCTTGCCGGCTCCGGAACAGCCGCAACGGTCGAAGTCGGCGTTAACGACGGGGTAATCATCAAGGTCGCTGTTCCCGTTGCGCCGGCCGACACGGTAATATCTCCGTCCACCGTGAACGAGGAGACGCCGCCAAACATGGCGTTCACACTCGAACCTCCGAGATTCGCGGTCGCGAGTGTCGTGTCGGTCGCCTCGTTACCCAATAAGAAGCTGGCTGTCCCGGTGACAGACCCGCTTGACGACAATTTGGCCGAGGCATCGGTTATGTTGAAGCCAGCCGGTGCGGTAAACGTGAAGTTGGCGAATTGGCCTGCCGTCATACCGGCAAAATCGCTGAGTGGAATGGTGATGTTAAGACCGCCGTTCGCCGTGTTGGGCCCGATGCTGATGCCACTTGCAACAGAGGATGAAACCGTGGTAGTGAAGTTCGAGACTAAGTTCGTTACTCCGGTTGTGCCGACCGAAACTGAGCACCCCGCGGAGCCTAAGCCTACAAAGCTGGTTAGGTCTTCCGTGCTGCAACTGCTTGCTCGCGCCATTGCCGTGGCGGTTAGCAGGACCAGTGTTACCAAAAAGAGTTTTCGCGTTCGATCACACTTATGATTGAATAATTAATGCCAGTAAGGCTGATCCCTACAAGGCAAACGACGCACCATACACCCTACGCCAGAGGGTTGAATCGACCGGCCCTAGCTGCGGTTAAGCCACGCCTTTTCAAATTGTTAGATTCGGCCCAGGCCGAGTACTAAAATTTCCAGGCGTCTGCCATACGCGCTCCGGCTCCATTGCTGCAACCCACTTCCGAAACCGGAAAGGGTTTTCCGGCATCTTCGTGCATATGAGCATCCAACCAGCCCTCGGCTTCCGGGACGAATTCTCGTATTGCACACGTGATCCAGCTCCGTGCGCTTGCGTCAAGTCGCGTTCCGTACATGGCTAAGCCTAAAGCTTGGTGAATCTCGGCGAGTGCCAGCCAACTGCCAAACGGCCGCAAAGATCTCGGCCACCGGAGCGCTCTTTGACAAATAGGCGTCGGACCCAAAGTCGTGCGCAAGTTTGAACCACCTCGGGTCTTTGAGCGACGAAAGCAA
>JAKAWG010000080.1 GCA_021817045.1 Acidobacteriota bacterium | reverse complement strand
CGTCCATGGATTCGGTAGCCCCGGCGATGACGCGCTCGATGCGCCTCGCAATTGCGAGGGAGCGAGAAAATAGAGGTTCAATCTCCACGAGGTTTCAAACCGGCTAACAGGGCGTGGGGCACTTCCCCGGCGTCATTCGCCGCACATGCCGCGTCGGGGGGCTCCGCACGGGCAAGGTCCTGGGTCGGAAACGGGCTCGCCGGAACGCACCGACACCGCAAAGGCGGACAGGAGGGGTTGCACGCTGGAGCTCGAACACTTGCGGCAGGTCACGTTAGAGGATTGTGAAGCAGTGATTTCTTCAAACTTTGCGCCGCACTCACGGCACTCATATTCGAAAATGGGCATAAGTTACCTTCCGCCAAGGCTTCTATTTTTGACTATATCCGACCGTATACGAATTTTCAACGGAGCCGGGTACTGCTCTAACCTGAATAATTCACGTCTTTGAAGACAAAAAAAGCCTCCTGTGGTACAAACACGTTGTCCAGACGATGTTTGAAAGGCCAAAGGAGGCTTTTGCTTGGCTGACAATACCACAACACAGTGTTTGTTGCTCCCCGAAATCTTTTCCAAGCCGGTGGTCGCACAGTTTGACCAGCGGCAGGGGAGTTCCGACGGTGGCGCAATCCTGCTGAAAGCCGCTGACCGGCGCTTGCAACTGACCCAGGCATTGGCCGCCTGCCTGGTGGATCAGCGACAGCCGGGCAAGGTCGAGCACGAGGTGGAAGAGTTGCTGGCGCAGCGCGTCTATGGCATCGCCTGTGGCTATGCCGATGCCAACGACGACGCCCGCCTTTCGGAAGACCCGGTGCACAAGCTGCTGGTGGGGCGCGATCCGGCGGAAGGCGCGGACTTGGCCTCGCAACCCACACTCTGCCGGTTTGAGAATGCCCCGGATCGCAAGCAGCTTTACCGGATGGGTGAAGCGCTGGCCGACGCGGTCATCGAGCGTCACCGCCGCCGGCTGCACGGCCGGGCGAGGCTCATCACCCTGGACCTGGACCCCACCGACGATCCCACGCACGGCGCGCAGCAGTTGACCTTCTTTAACACCCACTACGATACCTGGTGTTACCTGCCCGTGATGGGCTTTGTGAGTTTCAACAGCGAGCAGGAACAGTATCTGGTGACGGCGGTGCTGCGGCCGGGGAATGCTCCGGCCAGCGCCGGGGCGACGGGCATCCTGTGGCGCCTCCTGAAGCGGCTGTGGGAAGCTTTTCCCAAGGCGCGCGTCCGGGTGCGGCTGGATGGAGGCTTTGCCGAACCGCAGGTCCTGGCCTTTCTGGACGCGATGGGCGTCGAGTATGTGGTGGCGATGGCCAAGAATGCGGTCTTGAACCGCCTGGCCGAACCCCAGATGGAAGAAGCGAGGCAACTCTCGCAGGAGAGCGGCCAGACCGAGCACGTTTACGGCGAAGGCCGCTATGCGGCTCAAAGCTGGGCTACCGAGCGGCGGGTGATCTTCAAGGCCGAGGTCGTGCGACACGAAGAGAAGGACCCGAAAGACAACCCGCGCTTCGTCATCACCAACCTGAAGCACAACCCGCAGTGGATTTACGAGCAGGTCTATTGCGCGCGGGGAGATATCGAGAATCGCCTCAAGGAACTGCACCAGGGCTTGGAGATCGACCGCACCAGTTGCACGAAGTTCTGGGCCAACCAGTTTCGAGTATGGATGACGGCGGCGGCCTATGTGCTGATGCAAGAACTGCGTCTGCGGGCGGCGCGCACCGAGTGCGCACGGGCGCAGGTCTGGACCCTGCGCGAGCGGTTGTTGAAGCTGGGAGCACGGGTTGTCGTCTCGGTGCGCCGGGTGGTGATTCATCTTCCCGTCTCGTTTCCGTTCTTGAGCAGCTTCCGTCAGATCGCCCTTTCTTTCGGTGCCTTGAGCGGATAGCCTGCCAATCCTTCCCGGAACTGGCTGACCTATCTTTCGCGCCGAGCCGCGGCCAGGCCGCAGTGTCTCCGAAAATCGCTCGATTCCTGCTCTTGTCCGACTCACCACCGGAACCAGGTGCCCGAAGCTGCCGAAAGAGCCCTCCAGAGCCGACTCAGGCCGCGCCAAACACCTCCGACCCGCGCATCGCTGCCCGTTCATGAATTAAGCAGGCTAAGAGCGTGTTGCTGGCTTTTTTGCGGTCTCCGGGTAGGTAACTTCGCCGTCGGTTAGCGTCATGAGAAGTATGCCGTTCTTTTTAACCCACTGAAACGGGATGTTCCTTCGGTATCGCTGAGGGTAGGGATCGGGGTACTCCTCAAGCCACCTCTCAAAGAACTCTTTCATGGCGTTTCCGTGCGCGTAACGCAAGTCTACATGTCGGAGATTTTCCCGGTGGTCAAAGAACAGGTGTCCCGCCTGGATGTCGCTCTTTAACTTTTCCTTTCCGGTGTTCCGGTGGTACTGATACTCGTAACTCCCGCCATCCTGAGCCGATTTTACCTCGTATTCCGACAGGTCAATGCCAGCGGCGAGCTTCCGACCGACATCCCTTACTAGGATCGAAGCGAACACCTCCCAGTCTGATGACATAGCTACGCCCGGCGGTCGGACTTCGCGCGCCGCGTACAGCCTGAGCTTTCCTTGAAGCGGCCCGAACATGTAGGCATGAAAGAACATCAGCGCCTTTTCAAAATCGAGTTCAGTAGGCGGGCCGCCGATTTTATAGGGCGTGTTGTTACGCAATGTTCCTCGCTGGATTTGTAACGCGGCAAGCTTCTGCAAGGGGACGTAGAAGGTTTCTTTCCAGCCAGCTAACAACCGGCACCGCAACGCCGTCACCGAAGACATGGTAGCCATCGTTGTACTTCGCAGGAAGGGGATACTGGTCGCTAACGCCCATCAGTCTGGCCGCCTCACGCGGCGAAAGAAGCCTGGTGCGAATGGAGCCGTCTTGTATAACGATAACGGTTTGACGGCTTGAGCCCCCCACCGGAGTCCTTAGACACCCTGAAATGCCGTCAAATCGCACTTCCGCACGCTGGACTACTACACCATCCTCGTTCGGTCGCGTCCGCTTATAGATCGTTCCTACATGGCCTCCCTTTAGCTGCACCATCGTGGCGACTTTCCTGCGATGCAGCGGACTCATGAGACAAAGAAGCCTCTTGGTTTCAGCTTCAGTGTGCCAGTTTGTTCCTGTCGGTTCTTCCTCAATGACAGAAGCTAACGACTGTATGCGCCGACCGGGAGCCGGCAAATTCCACCAAATCCAATAACGCTTAAGACTCTCTGGCAAGTTAGCGTGAGCACGAATTAAGAAGCGGGGATGCCACGGTTCCGATGGCGCCGTGCAAGTTAGTTTCGGCGCCAATAAGACATCGCGCTCGACCCCAACCACAAACAAACGAGGACGCGATTGCGGTAGGAAATGCACTGCGTCAACAACAACTGCGCCCACGCGGTAGCCGCTATCTGCAAAGGAGCGCACAATGAAGCTGAAGTCAGACCCGCCGTGGGACATCAGGGTTCCGACGACATTTTCGAGAACTATGACCTTCGGCCCGCGTTCCTCCTTGACTTTGAGGCTAATGAGTTTCCAGAACGGTCTGAACGTTCCGCTACGCTCTCCATCTAAACCTGCGCCGGTGCCCGCTAATGAGAGGTCCTGGCACGGAAACGAGGCCCACGCCAAACATGGCTGGCCCGGCAAATCTCCAACACTGATTCTAGCGACGTCTTCAACTTTAAGCTCAGGCGACTCGCCGAAGTAGGCGCGATAGGCAGCGGCTTTCTTCTCGCACCATTCGTTGGCGAAAGTGCATTCCCACTTGGCTCCAAGACCGAGACGAGCCAATCCCCCTCCAGCAAAAAACTCGTACCATGTAAACCGTTGGTTACCCATTTTCGCCAGCCAGAAATGCGCGTATCCGGTGAGCGGTGCTGTTTGCGTTGACTCGGCATTCCCAGACGACTAGGGACTTCCATCCGAGCCGCCGCAACTCTCTTCTTACCCTTCTGTCTCTCTCAACGTTCCTGGCTCGCTTGTTGGTCCAATACCCTTGGTTCGAGACAGGAAGCACAGCAGCTTTGCAAGAATGGCCATGCCAGAAGCAACCGTGAACGAAGATCACCTTACGTAATCGGCTGAAAACTAGATCAGGATGACCAGGAAGAATTGCTGAATTAAGCCGATAGCGAAAGCCTAGCCTGCGAACGAGCCGACGAATCGACAGCTCCGGCTTTGTGTTCTTGGAACGAACGCGGCGCATTACTTCGCTGCGTTTGGCAGGCGAAAACACATCCATCCTCGCGCCCTTTCTAAGCCACCTCTTCGGCAAACTCTACTGCAACACTTTCTGTCAGTCAAGGCGCTAGCAACACAGATTTAGTGCACTACCCGGAGCCGGCTAGCAGAGTGGCACGGGCATCCCTCCGTGCCCACGGCCAAGATGGCCGTGCCACGCGACTAGCTTGTCTTGGGTTTTCTGTCATTCTTCGGTAAACTAAGTTTTACGTCGGTTCCTAAGGAGAGATCAAGCGCATGCCCTCAGCCATGAAGACGCTGCTTTTGAATCCACCTAGCTTCGAGGGGTTTGACGGAGGTGCAAGCGCGCGTTATCCCGCGACGCGCGAGATCCCATCTTATTGGTTTCCTGTATGGCTAAGTTACGCTGCGGGAATGCTGCCGGAGAGCCGTCTGCTGGACGCCTGTCCGCACAACGTTTCTCCGGCCCAAACAGTGGAGATCGCCCGCAGTTACGAATTTGTCGTGTTCTTTACCTCGACCGTTGGCTTTGAGAACGACTGCCGGCTCGCGCGCATGATGAAGGAAGCGAAGCCGGACTTGAAGATCGCCTTCGTTGGCCCGCCCGTGCAGATTCAGCCCGTCGAAAGTTTGAACGCGTGCGAGGCCATTGACTTTGTGGTGCGCGGCGAGTTCGATCATCCCGTGGTGGAATACGCCCAAGGGCTGCCGCTCGAACGGGTTCAAAACGCTTGCTATCGCAAAGGCGGCGAAGTGGTGATGAATCCGCAACGGCTTCCGCTGGGCACCGAGGAGCTTGACCGGCTGCCGTTCGCAAGTGAGGCCTACAAGCGCGACCTGGTGATTGAGAATTACACGATTCCTTACCTGCTCCATCCTTACATTTCGTTCTACAGCTCGCGCGGCTGCCCGGCCTTGTGCACCTTTTGTCTGTGGCCGCAGACGCTTTCCGGACATACTTGGCGCGTGCGCTCAGTGGATAACGTGGTCTCGGAAGTCAGGCAGGCGCTGAAGATGTTCCCGCAGATGAAGGAGATTTTCTTCGACGACGACACCTTCAACATCCGCAAAGACCGCGTGCTCGAGCTTTGCCGGAAGTTTAAGCCCCTCGGCTTCCGCTGGTCTTGCACGGCGCGTGTACACAGCGACTATGAAACGCTCAAAGCCATGGCGGACGCTGGAGCGCGGCTTTTCATCGTGGGGCTCGAGTCCGGCGACTCGCAGATTCTAAAGAATATCAAGAAGGGCGCGACCACAGAGATGGCGCGCGCCTTCGTCAAGAACTGCAAAAAGGTGGGCATCAAGATTCACGGCGACTTCATCATCGGCCTTCCCGGCGAGACAAAAGAAACCATCGAGAAGACCATCGAATACGCCAAGGAGCTGGACGTCGAGACCATCCAGGTGTCCGTAGCCCACGCTTTCCCCGGTACTGAGCTTTATGACTACTACGCCCGAAACAACTACCTGGTTCACCGTGCCGTGGCCGACGGTGATGGGCACCAACTGCCGCACATCGAGATGCCCGGCCTGAGCCGCCAGGATATGATGGCGGGACTCAATCGCTTTTACGACGAATACTATTTCCGTCCGAGGGTCATCTGGCGGCTGACCAAGGAAGCGCTCTGGGATGCGGACGAACGTAAACGGCTCTATCGCGAAGCCAGGAGCTTCCTGCAGCTTCGCTCCGAGCGCTTGAAATACGCGAAGGCAGGCGGGGCGTCCACCAGGCCGATGGTCTCCGTTCCCGTCGGTGACACCGCGACGACGAGTCAGTAGCCAGCGATGTTCGCTTCCATTCCCCACCCGTCGCGCTGCGGCACACTTGAGCAGATGATTTCATGCTGATCCACCACGTTGCGCTTCTGTACCACTTCCGAGAAGTAATTCTGCTGGCGCCTTTTCTTGCCTTTTCTTACTACCTCGTTGCCACCGCGAGCGCGCGTTGTTTCTTCAGCCGACGCCGCGGAGCGTCGGCGGAATTTACGCCTCCCGTCAGCATCCTGAAGGCTGTGCGCGGCTTGGACCGCGGCGCCTACGAAAACTTCGCCAGTTTCTGCCGGCAGGACTATCCGGATTACGAGATTCTCTTCGGCGTTCGCGATCCCGCCGATCCCGTCATCCCTGTCATTCAAAAGCTGATTCAGGATTTCCCGGAGCGGCCCATCCGCCTTTTTGTTGGAATCTCGAGGATGGGTCCTAACGAAAAAGCGTCGATTCTGGCTCACCTTACGCGTCAGGCGTGCCACGACGTGTTGGTCATCAGCGATAGTGACACGAGGGTCGCTCCAGACTGCCTGCGGGCGGTGGCGGCTCCGCTCCGGGAGCCGGACGTTGGGGCGGTTGCCTGCCTTTACCGGGGCGTGGATGCGCGCAGCCTTGCCGACCGCGTGGAGGCTGTCGCGGTAAGCTCTGACTTCCTTGCGCACGTGCTCGTAGCGGAAGAATTCGCCGGGGCTCGCTTTGCGCTGGGCGCGACCGTGGCCACCACGCGCGCTCCTCTCGCCGCGATCGGAGGCTTTGAGGCTCTGTCGGATTTTCTGCTGGATGACTACGAACTCGGACGCCGCATCGCCGCGCAAGGGTATCGCGTGGAGCTTCTGCCGTACACCGTCGACATGGTGCTGCCCGCGCAATCGCTCAGAGGGTTTTGGGACCGCCAATTGCGCTGGTCGGTGGGAGTGCACAACTCCTGTCCTTGGGGCCATTTCGGTTTGCTGGCTACCCAAGGTCTGCCGCTCGCGCTCGTCGCGGCAGCCTGCTCCGGCTCAGCGCGCCGGGCGGTCTTCTACCTTGGCGCTTATCTCATCACGAGAATGGCCATGGCCTGGACGACGGGCGTCTGGGGCCTTCGTGACTCGCTCCTGCGCGACAACTGGTGGCTGGTTCCCGTGCGTGACGCGCTCGGCTTTGCGCTATGGCTTGCAAGCCTTGGCGACAGGCGCGTTCGCTGGCGTGGCAGTGAGTTCTACGTTCGTAAGGGGCGGCTGATTCCCGCAGGAGCTGCCTCCGAGCAATAAGCAAGTCTTCGCGGTCCGGCCGACGAAATGGAAGCATTCGCAACTTCCAGCGCGCGCTCGCGGCTCATTTTGGCCCTTGACGTTTCAAGCGCGGATGCCGCCTTAACGATGGCTGGAAAGCTTCACGCGCACGTCGGCCTGTTCAAAGTAGGCCTCGAGCTCTTCAGCGCGGCAGGGCCGGCTCTGGTACATGGGCTAGCTATGCGCGGGGATGGCGTCTTTCTGGACCTCAAGTTTCACGACATTCCCAACACCGTGCGTGCCGCAGCACGCCAGGCCGCGCAGATGGGTGTGCGAATGTTCAACGTTCACGCTACGGGTGGCCGGAAGATGATGGAGGCGGCCCGCGAAGGTGTGGAAGCGACCGGGCCCGGTGCAAACCGGCCCTTGCTCCTGGCGGTAACGGTATTGACGAGCCTCGCTGCGGAAGACTTTCGCGAAGTTGGCCTGGCGGGAGAGCCGACGGAAGCGGTCACTCGCCTGGCCCGGCTTGCGCGGCGGGCCGGCATGGACGGCGTCGTGGCGTCGGCGCGGGAAGCGGCGGCCATTCGCGCCGCCTGCGGCCATGGGTTTGTCATCGTCACACCCGGCATCCGGCCAGCCGCTGCGACGGCACAGGACCAGGCGCGCGTGGCGACTCCCAGCCAGGCTGTACAAGACGGAGCGGATTTCCTGGTTGTCGGCCGCCCGATCACCTCTGCTGCCGATCCCGTGGCGGCTGCGGACGCAGTCGTGGCGGAAATCGATGCAGCGCTCGCAAAGCACGGTCCGGATATACCTCATCGTGTCTGAAGAACAGTTTCTGCAAATTTTTCGCGAGCACGGAGCCTTGATCGAGGGCCACTTTATTTTGACATCGGGGCTGCACAGCGACCGCTACATCCAGTGCGCTCTCGTACTGCAGCATCCGCCCGTTGCGGAACAGCTTGGCGCGGCACTTGCCGGAAAGCTACGCGGCACCGAAGCAGCCGCGGTGGTGGCGCCGGCGCTGGGCGGGATACTGGTGGCGCACGAAGTGGCGCGGGCTCTCGGCGTGCGTGCGCTATTCACCGAGCGAGTGCCCGGCGCCGCGACCGGCGATTCCATGGCACTCCGCCGAGGTTTTACGCTGGCGCGCGGCGAGCCAGTGTGCGTGGTGGAGGATGTCATGACGACGGGTGGCTCGACGCGCGAGACCATGCACTGCGTCGAGCGGGCGGGCGGCGTTGTGACCGGGGCCGGCTCGCTGATTGATCGAAGCGGCGGCGCTGTAGACTTAGGTGTGCCGCGTGCAGCCCTCGTGACGCTCGACGTTAAGAATTACGATCCGAGCGACTGTCCTCTTTGCAAGGCTGGCATCCCCGCCGTCAAACCCGGCAGCCGCCGGTAGACGACTTTCCCTCCTACGATCGTCGCGGTCGCCGCGCCACGAAGCGTCCAACCATCGAATGGCGAGTTTTGGCTTTTGGACCGTCCTTCCGACGCCCGATAAACCCATTCCGCTCGCGGATCAAACACGGTGATGTCGGCGGTTTCGCCCGGCCGAAGCCGGCCGGGTGGTTTGCCAATAATGCGTGCTGGACGGATACCGAGCAGTTCGACGAGCCGCTGCAAGGTAATGCAGCCGGGCTCGACCAGTTGCGTGATGGCAAGGCCAAGAGCAGTCTCAAGCCCGATGACTCCGAAGGGAGCTTCTTCAAGTCTCCGACTCTTTAACGCGGCGGCGTGGGGAGCGTGGTCGGTGGCGATCACGTCAATCGTGCCGTCGGCAAGGCCCGCGAGCAAAGCCTCTCGGTCTCGAGCGCTACGCAAGGGAGGATTCATTTTCGCGTTCGCCCCTTGCCGCACCACCTCCTCCTCGGTCAGCGTGAAGTGATGGGGCATCGCCTCGCACGTGACGTGTACTCCGTGACGCTTGGCAACCCGGATCATCTCCACCGCGCCCGCGGTCGAAACATGGGCAATGTGAACGTGCGCATCCGTCGCCGCCGCCAGCACCAGATCGCGCGCGACACAAACGTCCTCGGCGGCTTTGGGAATACCTTTCACGCCCAGCTTCAGCGCCGCCTCTCCGGCGTTAACCACGCCGCCCGCGCTCACGCTCAGATCCTCACAATGGTCGATAATGGGAGCGTTAAGCGTCCTGGATTGCTCGAGCGCGCGCTGCATCAGGCCTGCGGTTTTGACGGGCCGGCCATCATCAGAAAATGCAACCGCACCCGCCTGAATGAGGCTCGCAAAATCCGTAAGGGTTTCACCTTGGCTTGCAAGGGAGACCGCCGCAATGGGAAATAGGCGCGCCAAGCCCAACGTTTGCGCCTTCGCGATCATATAGTGAGTCAGCTCGGGACAGTCGTTGACGGGGCGCGTATTGGGCATCGCGCAGATCGAAGTGAAACCGCCGGCCACGGCCGCCGCAAGGCCGGTCGCGATGGTTTCGGATTCCTCTCCGCCCGGCTCGCGCAAGTGAACGTGGATGTCCATCAATCCGGGGCACACGATCTGGCCTGCAGCATCCAGCCTCTCGCCCCCTGAAACCGAAGGTTCGCGCGCGACGGCACGAATAATTCCATCCTCGACCCACACGTCGAGTTCACCGTCAAGGCCGTCTTCGGGCGAAATCACTCGCCCGCCGTGAATCACCAAGCCAGCCATCGTGTTCCGTGAAACGGCGGCAGCCCGCGGCCCGCGGTTGACGCCCGTTTAGCCGGGAAGCTAATATACTTATTCAGGGCTTCGAACGGGAAAACCTTTCCTCTCCTGCCCTAGGGATCACAAACCCACCCATCAGACATAGAGGACCTTTGAATGAATGCGAACGATCTTCGACCGGGTATGGTCATCAAGCACAACAACGAACTTTACTCTATATTCCGGGCCGAGCACCGCACTCCCGGCAACCTTCGCGCCTTCGTTCAGGCGCGGATGCGCAATCTTCGTTCCGGCGCGATGATTGACCATCGCTTCCGTTCCGAGGACAACGTTGAGCGCGCGATCATCGACGAAACCCAAATGCAGTACCTGTACGCCGACGGTGACTCCTATTATTTCATGAATACCGAGAATTACGAGCAACTGCACATGCCGAAGGAGGTGGTCGGCGATCGCGCGCAATACCTGGTGCCGGATGTGACCCTGGCCGTAACGTTTTACGAAGGTCGTCCGATCGATATCGCTCTCCCGCCCACGGTGGACCTGAAAGTGGTTGAGACCGAACCAGGCATCAAGGGAGGCTCTGCAACAAACGTCGGCAAGCCGGCAAAACTTGAAACCGGCTTGGTGGTGCAGGTTCCGCCGTTCATCTCGGAAGGTGAAACCATCCGCGTGGACACCTCCGCAGGGACTTACCTTGAGCGCGGTAAATGAGCCTCGGACGCGCGGGGGAAGAATGCTTCAAGGGCCTGCGGAAAAAGGAATCTCACGTTCAGTTTCAAGCGCGAGGCCTTGAGGCGTAAGCTGGTAGATCGCCTCGTGGCGGGGCGGAAGCTGTCCCTGCTGAACCGCCTGAATGTATTCGTTTTCTACCAGATAAGTCACGGTCACGGTGCGTGGAGAAACGTTGAGCCTTCCGGCGTACAGATTCTTCCTTTGCCACAGAGTCTTAAGGTTCGCGCCGTCAAATGAGTAAAGCGCCACCGTCAGGCGAGGTTGGCTCTTGCCCAACCGGTTCCCGTACACGATGAAGCGGAAATCGCTCGAGGGTGAGGGTGGAACGAACGAGTAATGGATATCCGTACGGGGGACAAAGTTCGTGATCGCCGCCAGATCAGCCTTGCCTGCGCGAATGACATATAGGGCCACCGTGTTTACACGATCGAAATCTGACCAGCCCAGTGTGTAGCCCGCCCCGAGGATCTCGCTGTCTTTCCATTTCCGCAGAAATACCGCCGGCTTCCCGAACACGGGATAGCGAAGCCCCGAAAAATCGTTTTCGAGTTGCATGCGCGCGCGCACGTCAAGCGAATACGGCGACGGGCTGTTTGAGTTGGCGTTCTTACGCAGCCACGCCGAAAGTGAATTAAGGACGAGCGTCTGGACTTGGCTGGGAATTTTCCCGGCGTTATAGAGACGAACTCCGTCGAGTTGCATTGCCAGCCGGGTGACTTGGCCGGGAAGCCCTTTGGGAGTCTGGGGGCGGTGCTTGCGGAGCAGCATAGCCACGCCGGCAGGCTGGAGGAAGAAAATCAACGCTCCGGCGAACGCCGTGGCAACCACCCACTTGGGTTTCAGAACGCGGCACGGAAAGAGTTTTCGCAGCATGTTGAAATTCAAAGAACAGGCATATCATCCTGGGTGGTTCGCCTTCGGCAACCTACCAGAGTCTTCGTGGCAACGTCTTCTGTAGCGGCGCTCTCTGAGCGCCGAACCACCGGCGGCGAGACGCCGCCGCTACAGCATTGGGAGTCACTATAATATGCAATCCTCATTAGAGCATTCTGGCGGACTGCGGGCGAACGCGTGAGAAGCGGCGGAATCCGGCAACCCCCTGAAACGGTCAGTACTGATGAATCGCCACCACCGATTCATCGTTAAAGATAACAAATAACACGTGCGGCGGCTTTCCGTAAAGCCAATCGTCTTCTTCCGTGCCGTCCGGCTTGGTCGTACGGATTTTGCGGTCCGGGGGTCCCTTGGCAGAGAGCACCGCAGCGCGGTTCATACCGATCATCACCTGATGGTTCTTGATCGCCTGCTTGAACTGAGGCGGCTCGGCAGGCGAGTACAGCACGGTCGGCGAACGCCGCGAAAAGTCCAGCACTTCCCCAAGAAGCGCCTTCACCTGTTTGACGGTGGGATTGGGATCGCCAGAAGGAAGGTACAAAGTAATGTAAGACCCGTTCGAGGGAGTCGTGTTTTCACCGGAAACCATCGGCCCAAGATCCGGCCCCATACCAATTTCAAGGTGCTGCCACCAGTGAAAGCCACTTTTGCCGCCTCCGTTAATGACGAAGACCATGCGGTTCCGCTTGAACTTGATATAGGTGACTTCGACCGGCGTACCGGGCTTTACAGACTCTCCATAGCTGCGCAATTGCTTGACGGCCTGCGCCTGGTCAACAACCCCGTGACCATTCACGTGAATTCCGTGCTTGCCCCATGGAAGTGGAATTTTGGCAACGGCCACCTCGTGCGCCAGCCCACGAATCAGAAGCAATTGATTGTAATAACCCGCCGACTCTCTGGCCCAAAGAGGGGCGGAAAGCCAGACGGCAAACGTTGCGCAAAGAACAACGATACGTCGGGCTAAACAGCGGGGAGCGTCCATGCGTGCTCCATCGAGCCGCCATTCCCGGCTGCCCAGGGCGGCTTCAATCCCATTCTACCCCCGCGAAAGTTGGAAACAAACTTTTGGTCGCTCACCCGTAAGGCAACTCAAGTAAGTTCTTTACTCAGGAAGGGGATGGGCATCCGTGCCGCGTCTCGGATCACCGGATTCCATAAGCGCACGATCCCCTCACTTTTGGTGTTGGCCGGCAAAACTGCCAGCATTCAAATATGCTGTAGCGGCGGCGTCTCGCCGCCTATAGTTCGGCGCACAGAGAGCGCCGCTACAGAAAACGTTGTCACTATAATACGAAAAGCCCCTTATCGCTTCTCGCGTTCGCAACTGCGTGGCAACACGCTCTTAGCCTGCTACTAATCGCTTGACTCTTATAGTTAAACCTACTATACTAGCCTATCCATCGCCGCTTTTCCTTATGAAGAGGGCGGAGGTTTGGGTATTTTGCCTTCAATCGAGGCTCTTGATGGGTAATGGTTTGGAGAGGAGAAAGACCGCCGATCACCTCGCACACCGGCCACAACCGTGGAGCTTGAGCGGACGGCGGGCAGGAAAAGCGCAAAAGATGTTACTCTTTCAAACGAACTACAGTTAGCCCACTGAAAATAAAGTACAAACATTTTGACGAACTGGAACGAACTCCGCGATGGGCTGTATCTCATTGAATCCAAAGGAACGATAGGCAAGTTCGTTCCCGCGGATTTAAGTTGCACAAAACAAGCATGTTAGTTGAATAATTTGAGAGAAAACCGAGTTCGTTTCGCGAAAATGCGATGCAATTGGGGTCGCCGCCTCTCAGTTCGACGCTGTCGAACTCTCAGGGCTGAGCCACTTCCGCGCAAGGTTCAATGTGCTCCAAATAGCCGCCTAGCCCGCCGGAGATGTGAAAGACCCGCGCCGCGATCTTCGCCAGCCTCTACGAACTGGTGCACAACGGCGCCGAAAATGGAAATTGCTTTAGCCCTGTGGTAAGATTGCCCCGGTTTCATCTTCCCAACACTTTTTGTTTTTTTAGAAGCTCAATCCAGCTACCAGGAGCGCTGTCTATGCCGCCCTTGACCGTTACGAACTGGTTTGGTGACCTTGTTTCGCATCCCCAGGTACTGGTGGAACCTCAATCGGTGGACGACATTATCGCCATTATGAAAGACTCGGGGAAGTATCCGTCTCCGGTGCGAGCAGTGGGTTCAAACCATTCGACCTCTCCTTGCGGTGTTGCGGATGGAGGAACGCTGGTCAAGATGACCAACATGAACCGCATCCTGAGCATCACCGGGGACAGTGTGACAGCGCAGGCAGGGGCGCTCTATATCGATGTCGCGCACGAACTGGAAAACCACCAACTCCAGTTTTACGTCAACACCGAAATCGGGAGCCTTTCGGTGGGATCGGCGGCGTGCGCGGGAACGAAAGACGGCTCGATGCCCGGTGAATACGGCCAGGTCGGCTCCTATGTGACCAACGTCAAAATGGTGCTGCCGTCGGGTGAATTGATCGAAGCGGGGGAGGACCAGCCCGACTTGCTGCGGAAGGTGCGCTCGAGTTACGGCACGTTTGGAATCGTTTACGAAGCAACGCTTCGGGTGAAGCCCATCCAGCCCATGGCAGTCTACCACGAGACATTTTCGCTCGACGACTTTGTGCGGAGACTTCCCGAGCTTTGGGCGCGCAACGAGTCGATGATGTACTACCTTTTTCCCTTCCAGGACCTGATCACGGTAGAGTTTAGGAGATACAATCCGGGGGCGGCTGGAACGCCGGCGCGCCATGTCTGGCAGTTACGGAATTTCATGTGGGCCAAAGCGGGGCCGCTGTTCTGCTATGAGGTCGAGACCAACATTTCAAATCCAACCATCCGCTACACGGCAGTGGACGATTTTTGCGCCCTATGGCGCTTCAAGCTTGAGCACTTGATCAAGAGCGACTATACGATTGCGACCGACCAGATCATCCGCTACCCCGCCATTTCCAATGACAGCCGGTATACGTTCAGCTTGTGGGCGTTTCCCGAAGAGCGCTACGCGGCCATCCTGCCGCAGTACTTCAAGTTTTGCAAAGATTATTACCAGCAGAAGGGATACCGGACCAACATGCTCAACGTAGGTTACCGGATCGCGAAGGACCAGGAATCGCTGCTTTCTTACTCCTACGACGGAACGGTCATGACCATCGATCCCGTCTCAACGGCCAACCCTGGCTGGAAAACGTTCCTAGCGGACTACAACGAGTTCTGCAACAACTTAGGAGGGCAAATGCTCTTCAACCAGACCTGGGGTGTGACGCGGGCGTATGCGCAAAAGACGCTGGGTGACCGGCTGAAAACATTTGCCGCCGAGCGCCGGAAGTTCGATCCGAACAACCGCCTCTTAAATGATTATTTCCGGGAGATATTGGGAGAGTGAGCTAATGACTTTAGATCCGCAAAACGACCTCGACATCCGGAGCCATCAACACGTCCTCCGGAACGACCCGTACAGAATCGCGCGCGTCGCCGACGAACTCTCAGGGCAAAGCCTTGGCGAAATAGCTCACGTCGGTCGCTCGGGCGCAAGGCAACGTTGGCATTGACCAGCGACGTTCCGCCTAGACCGCAGCCGACGAAGATGTTGACGTCAGGGTTCACGTGGACGTCGTAGAGGCCGGTGGGCGATCCCAAGTGTGCGCCGTCCGGCAGGTGAGCCTAGATCTCGGCGACAGCCTCGGTGGAGCGACTGGGATACTCTCCCGGCTGGAACTCGCGCCCGCACTCGAGCCTACACCTGCTGGCCGGCACGCGCTAAGCGCGAGGCCGTAATGGCAGACCCGTAGCTCGAACCAACGACAACAACCGTGTAATGATCTTTGATCTTTTCGATCGGAGAGGACAGACGAGCCACGAAGACCTCCTTCACTAGGCTAAACGACCCGGGTCAACAGATAGTAGAAGACCAAACCGTCCCGCTGCGGCTCGAGATAACCATCGAGTGCGCCGCGCGTCGCAGAATCACGCAGCCAGGACGCGGTTCCCGGAATGCACCTTCCGATCAACGTGTTATTGTCAATCAAGCGAATCTCGTCGCGGAAGCCGGCGGCGTCGATGAGTTCAGCGTACTCGGAGGTGAATTGCACTTGCTTTGCCCCGAAACCAAACTGATAGCGCGCCTCGACTCCGTTTGCGGCGGGAACGAAGCGCAGCCGGAAGGCCACCGGGTTCAACTGATTGAGCAAGCTGATGTCCGGCCGCGTGAGGAAGATGACATGGCCCTCCCACGCACCCGCAACTTCCGCTGGTGTAGGCACCCGCGCATGGCCGCCATTGAAGATCGCCTGGTGATCCGGTACGGACATATTCTCGAAGGGGTAGTTATTGCGAGCCATCACAAACGTTGCAAACTCGATGCCGTCCGGAAACTTGCCCAGGTGCATCACGCCTACGCAATTGTTCTTGTCGATGACCTTGATGAGATCGTAGACCGTCCTGTAAGGGTCGTTCATGTAATTGAGCAGCAACACGCCGTCTCCGGCGCGCAAATACTTCCGATTGTTGTCTGGATATGAGACCCGGGTTACGACCGGCTTGCCCGGCAAGCATTCAAGCTCGTAGTTCACCACGTAGCCAATTACCTGGTTGTTCTGGATGCTGTCGAAGCGTTTCCAAAAGCTGCCTCCCGCGTACAACCCGGCTGTCTTCGATGCGTTCTCGCCCAAGCCGGCGGTACGCACCCGCTCTTCCCATCCGAGCAGCGTATCTTTGGCGAACGAGCCTTTCCAAAAGCAATCGCGCCAGATACGCTGCTTTGCATAGTCGATCTCCACGCCGCCGTGGTTGAGCAGCGTCTCGAGCGGCAAGGTCGGTGTATCCCGCAAAATAGCCTGCAATTCCGGGGTGGGCTGCGTACTGAACTGATCCGGCGTAGCAGCTCCTCGCAAAACCTCTTCGCGCACGTTATCCGCCAATAGACCGCCCTCGATGCTGAGCGGCTCGTATTCGGTGATAACGAACTGATTGGTGAAAGCGAGGAACTGCAGACGGGCTTGTGTCCTGATCACCGGATCGTTTGTGCCCGTCACTGTGAACGACTCAACGAATCGGGCGAAGCTGCCCACGGCCTGCAGGTCCTCAAACGTTTTGAACTTCAGAAGCGCCGTGCCAAGCTCGTTGCCTGACGACAGCGCAGTGAGGTGACAATAGGCGGTTGTATAGTCGTGGAGAATTTCGCGTATTCCGGCGATCGGTTCCGTGGGATCGCGCTGTAAATACTTGTGTGCGAGAAAAGAATACTCCAGGTTCTTGTTGTCGCGGAAGTACAGGTGGTAAACCATCTCGGTTTGTTGGGTGGCCGGATTGACGCGCAGGTAGTTAAAGTAGCTTTTCATCGGGTCGATCACGAATGTCGCTTCGCCTTGGTCGTCGAAATTGCCGAAGTGGATGCTGCCGGAAAGCTGCGCCTCGTGTTCAGGGCTGGAGAAAAATTCGCTAAGGTCGCGAATCGTCATGTGTACCTGGAAGCTGCAATCCACGCCGCCCGGAGGTTTGCCGGAGTTTCCCACTCGAGCCTCGATCCCAAGGTCGCCCGGACGCGTCACCGGCACCGAAAAGCCGCTAAAATAAAAGCCCACCATCTCTTCGTGAAAGGTCATGCCGGTGCCACTGGGCAAGCGAATGTCGAGCAGCGGTGCGAGGAACGGAGACGCAGGCATTTGGTCTGACTGGCTCCGGGTGAGGGTGTAGAGGAATGAGAACTGGTCCGTTCCACCGCTCGACTTCTCGAGGCGAAAGAGCCCGAGCGAGCTGGACCCGAACAGTTCGGAGAGGCCGGGGGGCGAAGCGGTGGTGTACCTTCCAACCATGAAATTCGTGTCCACGGAGCGAATTTCGTCATGGAAGGGAGTGAAATCGTTAAGCTGAAAATGGTCTTGGCCGAGCACTGGTTCCACCAGGCCTTCGATCAGGCCGAGGAAGCGATATCGCGCTTCCAGTCGTCCACCAGGCTTCAAGTCGAACTTCAGGTAGGCCACCACGCCCGTATCGGTTGCGTTGGCAACGGCTCGCATTTCCCACAGACCGTTGAGTTGCTGCGCGGTGGGCGCCGGTGAGCGCTGATAGAGCAGGTCATGATCGGCGACGGTCATGTCATCGAAGCTGTAGACGCGAGTCATCGGGAAGGTAAACATGCGCGTGCCGTTCGGATACTCGCCCAGATAGACTCGCCCAATCAGAAGATCCTGGTTGATCACCTTGAAGATGTCGTAAAAAGCGTTCCACGGCGGGGTGGTGTATCGCAGCAGAACGTATTTGCCGGCGGCGAGCGTACCCTTTGGCTCTTTTAGATCGATCTCCTCCAGTGTGTTGGCCACATTGATGCGCCCGTCAGAATCGCTCGTCACTCCGGTGATCCCAGTGGAAGTACGGGTGAATTTCTTCTTGAAGCCGGCAAAAAGCGATGTAGAAAGCTTATTCAAGATGTGACCGCGTGGGAAGAAACCCTTCCACGCCGTATCGTTGCGCACGACGCGCTGCGCGAGATCAACGGACCATTGCCCTGTATTCACCATCACATCGCTCGGTAGCGTTTCGACGCGCGTGAAGATGCGTTCGAGGTCAGCCTCGTCGTTACCAATGGCCGTCAGCGGATCAACAGTGTGAACGGCCACTTTGCCGGGTGGGGCAGGATAGGCCTGGCCCTGGAAGTTTTGCACCAGCCGCTCCGCGATGCGCTCGGTAAGCGCGGAGATCGTCAGGAAGGGATTGACGTTGAGCGCCGAAGGCAACAGAGCGCCGTCGGCGATGAAAAGCCCTTGGTGAACGTCACCCTGGCCCCTGAACACGCGCCCGTATTCATCCGTAGCGCCCTGCATGTAATCTTCGCCCATGGGACAGCCGCCAATAGGGTGTGCGGTGATGAGCGTGCCTTTGTGGGTCAGATTCCAGATCGGATTGGCAATGAAATGGGCGTCCAGGGCACGGGCGTGGCGGCGCAACTCTTCGTTAATCACCGTGAAAACCGGTTCTCGGCCGGCGCCGTCCCAGTCAATTTCAAGCTTGCCGTGGCGGTCGAGGAAACTCGTGTTCAGGCGGATGGTACCATGTGCATTGTCGGTGGCCATTACAAGGTAAAACATGCTGTGGTTCAGAGCATTGTCGGGCTGATAGGGCGCAAAGGGATTGTCGCGGGCGAGGCGCGCCTTCTCCGCAGATTCATCTCCCACCTCCGTAGGCTCGCCTCCGAGCGCTCTGAACGCCGTCATGAAAGCGCCAACGAACGCCGACGGAAAGGAGAGATCTTCCACGGTGAAGCGCTGGCCGACGGGAAGCTCCGGGTTGTAGCGAATGGCGCTCACGATGGTAGGCGCGGGCGGGTCTGTTTTCCTCCAAGGATCATCCGGATGGTTGCCGAAGCCCAGCACGTCGGTCCGATACGCGGAGTTGAACGCTATGCCGAAGAAGTCGCCGTTGCCGCTGAATCCCGTTCCGGCGCGCGGCGAAAGCGAGAGGCCGTGAAGCTCCGAACGCAGTAGAATTTCCGTGCTGCCGATCGATCCCGCCGAGAGCACAACGCAGCCGGCGTCAAGCGTGAAGCTTTCCGGAAAGAGGTCCCCGGGAAAATGACCGCTGTAATGGCGGCCGTGGATTCTCCAGCCACCGTCGGTATGCCTTTCCACCCAGTCAACGTGGACCTGGGTAAAAATTTCAACACCGTTGCGCTGCGCGAGCGGCAGATAGTTCATGTAGAGCGTGTTCTTGGCGCCCACGTTGCAACCCGTCACACAATCGCCACAGTCGATGCACGGCTTCTGCGGCACGCCCTGGGCATTGGGACCGTCAACAGTAAAATTCACTACGATATTCAGCGGATCGGCTTGTAGGCCGATCTCGGAGGCGCGGCGCTGCATCGCCTGCACCTTCAGCAATTCCAAGGCTCGCGGGCGAGGGTTCGCGGCCAGCATGGTCCGCGCCCTGTCGTAATAAGGCTGCAATAGTTCGCGTGTGATGCTACGGGGCCACGCAGGTTCCCGGAAGACCTCTTCGTCAGGCACCAGGGCCACATTGGCATTCACCAGCGAGGTTCCGCCCAAGCCTGAACCCTTCATCACGGCAATGTTTTTGTAAACAAGAAAGTCGTAAAGGCCGAGCGGATTGGTGAGGGGGTTGTATGTTGCAGAAGTCACGGCGGGGAGCGTGTCGGGAAACTGGCCGACGGGCCACTCCTTTCCGCGCTCAAGAATGCAGATGGATTTCTTCAGCCCTGCGCTCGAAAGTCGGGCAGCAGTGATGGCCCCGCCGTATCCGGACCCGATCACCACCACATCGTAAGCCTTCTGTCTTCCGTTCCAATCCTTGGCGAGCATTTCCCCTCCTCGAGTCGTTCACCTCGGGCCCACAGCCGTGCGGGCGCTAGGTTAGGGATTGCGTATACATCGGGGTGTCTTCGTCGCTGTCCTGATAATAAGAAACCGAGCCCGAAGCTCCATTGAGCTCGATGATGGCGTAGCCGTGATTGTAAAGACCATCGGTGACACCGAGCCGGATGTCGCTGCCGTCGCTATTCTTGCGAAGCGGCACGTCCGGATACTTTGGTCGCGCTGGCACCTCGTCCTGACCCACAGGAAAAGCGCCGTGGCCCATGCAGCAACTGCGCGCCAATCCTTTGTAAGCATCGTACATCACGAAATTGTGCTCGTGCCCCCAGAGCCAGAGGCTCACATCGGGAAGCAACGGCGACACCTGCGGGAAAAGCCGCATGTTGATTTCGTTGCCGTCAATAGAGTCAAAGGCGGTGAAGAGTTGATGGTGCGAAAGGAGGATGGTGCGGCGCCCGCCAGCGTTTTTCACTTTGTCAGCCAGCCAGGTAACCTCCGTTTCCCGCAGGTAGGTGGCCCCTTCACCGCCGCCCGCCGGATTGTGGTCGTGATACCCCGTGTCCATGGCCACGAACTGCCAATTGGCGTTGCGCAAACAGAAATAGCTGGCGGGCTGGCCGAGCTGCTTGATCAACTGGTAGTAAGGCACGCCGCCTGAATACATGTCGTGGTTGCCGGCCAGCGTGAACGTCGGGATGCGATCGAGCTTGTCACCAAGATTCAAAATCTGCTTCCAAATCTGTACGAAGTAATGCGTGACCTCGAACTGAGTCCCGGCGTAGTAAATATCGCCCAAGTGGATCACCACATCCGGATGCTTGCCAGCGATTTGCTTCAAGACCGACTTGGCCGCGTACTGGCCAGTGCCCCAATCACCCACCACGGCCACGGTAGCCTTGGCAGGAAGCTTCTGGGGGCCGTCGATCACGAAATCACCCAAATTCTTGTAGACGATGTAAGGAATCTGTTTCTGCTGGGCGACGAAGTATTCAGCGTATTTCGCCGCCGCTTCCGCATACAAGGGATCACAGTCGCCGAACTTGGCAAGCTCGTCCTTGTAGTTCTCCGTATCGCTCTCGTTACATAAAATCAGAGATTTCGCGAGTTTCAGACCTGTCAGCGAGCAAAACCCCGCTGTGCGCAGTAGTCCCTCCGTGGCAGGGTGGGCTGCCGTGGCTGCCTGTACCGAAAGCCCGCTTTGCACTTGATTGCCGTAGGCGACGGCTTCCGCCGACATCGGGTGAGGAATGTCCGGACGCCCGGTGATAGCACGCGCGCCGCCAACGGCTGCCGCCACTTCGTCCACGGCAGATTGCCAGATTGACAGTTTGGGATCGTGAAATTGCTTGAAGCGTATCATAGGTTCGACCTCCGCATCCTCACATTCACATCATGGCTCGTCACAGATCGACCCGTCCATGTCTCCGGCACCTGTGCATGCGCCTGAGAGACAGAAAACCGCGGCACAGGTATCCCTCATCTCTTCACACTCGTCACGTCAGTCCAAAAGGCGCGCAGCAGGAGATCAGCTTTTCGCCATGCGCCGTTCGTCAGTCGTCTTGAGCGGTCCAAGGACCGCAAGTGATGAAAATCCCCGTAAATACGCCTATAGACACCATCCAGGGAGAGGGCGTTGTGCCATCCGTCGTGTTCGTTAGGCTATCCGTACAAAAGGGACTAACGGCGGCGAACTGAGCTCGGCAAGAATTGCGGGGAGCCAAGCGTCACCTCTTCTGTGACTCTTGGCCGCTCGCTCGGGCCGACGCCTCATACCACCGATTCCGTGGTAAGAATTCAAACATGACTCAACGATGGTGTCAACAGATCAGATAGACTGCCTTTTCTGCGCTCCTCGCGCGCGAACCTGGCGTCACAGGCTAAGACATCTAGACGGTCGTGGTATGCTGAGCGCAAA
>JAKAWG010000079.1 GCA_021817045.1 Acidobacteriota bacterium | reverse complement strand
CCCGGCTTTTGGATTGCGTGGATGGCCGGCCGCTATGTGGCGCGGAAGTACGCCAAGGCTGCTGGCGCTACGGCAAGCGAAGGTAGCGGCGGGATTACCCCGCCACAGCAAAATGGCGATCCCGCGCCGCCTTTACGCTTCCGCAACTGACACGGCTCGGGCGTGGACCGAAAGCGATGCTGAGAGTGCTTCATCTTGATACGGGCGAAGAGATGCGCGGCGGCCAGAGGCAGCTCCTGATGCTGGCTACCGCCCTTCGAAGGGACGGACACGACCAGCTTGTCGCTTGCCCGGAAGGCAGCGCGCTCGCTGCCGAAGCGGCGAAGGGTGGACTCGAATGCTGGACAGCGCCACTCCGACGCCGGGCATCACTCGCCGCCATGGGCCGTTTACGCCGGGTGATTGTAAGAGGCGGTTATGAAATCGTTCACGCCCACGACGGCCGCGGCCAAACCCTCTCCTGGCTTGCATCGTGCCGTCTGCCGGTCTGCCGCGTGGCCAGCCGCCGCGTCACGTTTCTTCCCCGGTCGCATACCCTCCATCGCTTCAAGTACACGTACACCTGCAACGGCGTGATCGCTGTCTCGTGCTTCATTCGCGGGCTCCTCGTGGATTCCGGTGTTCCGCCGCGCCTTATCGAGGTGATTCCCGACGGCGTCGTAATCCCCGCTCTTCTGCCTTCTCCCGAGCAGCGCGCGGAATTGCGGCGAAAATGGCAGTTTGAACCGAACCATTTCGTGATCGGCCACGTGGGGGCGTTCACGGCAGAGAAAGGACAGTCCATTCTGCTCGAAGCCTTCGATCTCGTTGCAAAGGTGCTGCCGCAGGCACGCCTCCTGCTCGCAGGCGACGGGCCACTGCGAGAGCGACTCGAAGTGCAATGGCGGTCGCACACCGCAGGCCACCGCGTCCGCTTCCTGGGATACATGGAAGATCTTACTTCCGTGATGGATTCTCTCGACTTGTTCGTGATGCCTTCTCTTAAGGAAGGGCTTGGCTCCGCGGCTATCGTTGCGATGGCGCACGGCGTACCGGTGGTAGCGGCCTGCGCGGGAGGGTTACCGGAAGTCGTGGAGCATCAAAAGACCGGCTGGCTCGTCCCGCCCGCGAATGCGCCGGCTCTCGCCAGCGCCGTCGAAGTCGCTGAGTCAAATCGCGAACGGACACTCCAGTTCGGGAAAAACGCAAGGGAGAGAGCGGCTTTGTTTAGCGATGATATAATGGCCAAGCGGACAATAGACTTTTATATGCGGCTCTTGGCGCGTCCGGAGGGCGATCCGCGGTGCGATTGCGAGCTGTAAGAAGAGGGATGCGTTTTGTTCAGCCCATTGTTTGATGTTCCCCCTCCGCTGGCCTACGGCGCGGCGGCCGTGTTCGGACTGGTTTTTGGGAGTTTTCTGAACGTCTGCATCGTCCGGCTGCCACAGCACGAATCGGTGGTCCGACCGCGCTCGCGTTGCCCACGGTGCGGAATACCTATTTGCTGGTATGACAACTTGCCCGTTCTAAGTTATATCGTGCTGCGAGGTAAGTGCCGCCAGTGCCACAAGTTTATCTCTGTGGTCTACCCGCTGGTAGAAATTCTCACTGCCGGCCTTTTTGTGGCGGCGTTTGCAGAGTTCGGAGCCACTCGCGCATTCGTCAAGGCAGTCGTCTTCACCATGCTGATGACGGTCGTAGTCTTCAGTGATTTTCGCGAGCGAATTATCCCGCATTCGGTGACGCTGTTTGGAATTGCCTTGGGGCTGATACTCAGTTTGGTGGTTCCGGTAAACGATGGATTAACTGAGTGGAGCTTTCGGCGCTTCGGCGTAACTTTGCACGGCCCAGTCTCTTCGCTAGCGGGGGCGGTGGCCGGAGGAATTTTCGGAGCCGGCCTGCTTTACGGCGTGGCGTGGCTTTTCCGGCGATTCGGCAATCCGGAGAAAGAGTATCTGGGCTTTGGAGACGTGATGCTGATGCTGACGGTGGGCGTGTTCCTGGGGATTCCGCTAACCTACCTCACCATCCTTATCGGCTCGCTTGCCGGCATGTTAGTAGCTGTTCCGGTGACGCTCGTGAGCCGGCGATTCCGCCATTATGCCTGGCCGTACGGAAGCTTTCTTGGCCTGGCGGCGATTTACGCCTGTTTCGCGGGTCAATCGCTGATTGCTTCCTATCTTCACTGGGCAGGTTTGGCGTGAGGGAAGTCGTTCAATGACGTATGTGGGCGATCACTCCTGTGCGTGGCGCGCAAGCACGGGCGGGTGTGAGTCGAGGGTTTCGCGGACTTTACGGACAAGTTCGTCCGGGGTAAACGGTTTCTGCAGCAGTACCGCGCCGCGGTCTACGATCCCGTGGTGAACGATCGCATTCTCGGCGTATCCGGACATGTAAACCACGCGAATGCCGGAATCAAGCAACCGGAGTTTCCCGGCGAGCTCCCTGCCATTAATCCCAGGCATCACAACGTCCGTCAGCAGCAAGTCGATTTCGTTATTGTGCTCGCCGGCAAGCCGGAGCGCTTCGCGCGCGTCCTCTGCCTCCAACACTTTGTAACCTGCCGATTCGAGGGCGTCGTGGACCAGTTTGCGCACCGCACCTTCGTCTTCGGTCACCAGGATCGTCTCTGTTCCTCCCCGGAGGTGCGGCTGGACGGCGTGACCTGGAAGGTTGGCTGAAACCTCCTGGGCACGGGGGAGATAGATTTTGAACGAAGCGCCCTGTCCCGGCTCGCTGTACACCCAGATGTAGCCTCCGCTCTGTTTGACGATCCCGTAGACGGTTGCGAGTCCCAAGCCGGTGCCTTTGCCCTCCTCCTTCGTTGTGAAAAACGGCTCGAAGATGTGACTTCGAATTTCAGGATCAATTCCGGCGCCGGTATCACTGACGGCAAGGAGCACGTACTGGCCAGGCGGCATCGTCGGCCGGTAGCGGCCGGCTTGTGTGGAGGTGCGCGTGACGTTTCCAGTTTCGATGGTCAGTTTGCCTCCACCCGGCATGGCGTCGCGTGCGTTTACGGCCAAGTTGAGCAGGACTTGCTCGAGTTGCCCGGGATCCGTCTTGACCGGCCACAAGCCCGGGTGCAAGGCGGTGCTCAGGACGATGTCTTCTCCAATCAGGCGGCGAAGCATCTTCTCCACATTTCCGATTACCGCGTTGAGATCGAGTACGCGCGGCTCCAGCACTTGGCGCCGGCTGAAAGCCAGGAGCTGGCGCGTGAGCGACGCCGCGCGGTCTCCGGCCTTTTTGATCTCCTCGGCGTGCCTGTGCAGCGTGCTATTTCTGGGAAGATTCATGAGGAGAAGATCTGAATAGCCGCCAATCACAGTGACGAGGTTGTTGAAATCGTGCGCCACGCCTCCCGCCAGGCGTCCCACGGCTTCCATCTTCTGCGAATGCCAAAGCTGGCTTTCGAGTTGGCGCCGGTCCGTGAGGTCGCGCATCCACAGAGCGTAGGCTTCTTTTCCTGCCAAGTGAACGCGAATGATAGCGATCTCGGCAGGAAATTCCGTTCCGTCCGCTTTCCGTGCCGTTGTCTCTACGCGTCCGCCCAGCGGAAAGGTTCGCAAGTCGGCGGGTTGGCTGGCCCGTGCACCGCCAAGTTTGCGGACTCCCGCTTCCTGCGCCTGGACAAAATCAAACCAATGGCGTCGCTCGCCGTCACCCACGGAATAGCCCAGCATATTTTCGGCAGCCAAGTTAAGTTCCTGGACGAGCCCGTCTTCGTTAAGGATCATGACGCCGTCGAGCGACGATTCCAGGACTGCCATCTGCCGGATTTCGCTCTCAGCCGGAGCTTCGGTGGTTTGCGCAATCTCCAATGTGTGCGTGCCGCCGCTCGTTCCGGAGGCGAGCTTCCCATCTTTGAGCATGGCGGGGATTTCCCTTTCACACCATTGCATCGACGGCCCGCCGGAAGTTTTTTCCGCTGATCGGATGCGAGGCGGCGGTCATGTTAGAGCAGTCCGCGCAAGACTCATCTTCACCATCCTGCACGCCGCTGCGAATCTCCCGCCAGACGTTTGGATCAATGGTAAGAAAGGCGCGGACGATTTCCGGATCAAACTGGCGGCCTGATTGTGCCTCAATTTCTGCTATGGCCGCTTCTAAACTTCCTGCCTTACGATAGGGCCGGTCACTCGTCATGGCGTCCAGCGTGTCAGCCACGGCAAAGATCCTCGCTCCCAGCGGGATTTTCGACCCTTTTAGACCGTGCGGGTATCCCAGACCGTCATAGCGCTCATGATGTGCGAGGACAATTTCTGAAGCGCGAACCAAGGGATTAAGGCGTCTCACAATTGCATAGCCAATCTCGACGTGCGTTCGCATGATCGCCGTTTCCTCTGGGGTCAAGGAGGCCGGCTTGAATAAGATGGCGTCCGGCACGCCAAGCTTGCCGATATCGTGCAAAAGCGCGGCACGAGCAAGATGCTTCATCTGCGCTCTGTCCACACCTGAGGCTTTGGCGATCTCAATCGTGTAGAGGCAGACGCGCTGCCCATGCCCCGCTATCTCGTTGTCCCGAACGTCCAGCATCGTTCTTAACGCGCCTAAAGTTTCATCCTGGTGCTGGTCGATCTTTTCGAGCGCGCGACGAAGCTGCGCAGATCTTTTGACAGCCAGACGACGGTAGTATTCGCCTCGCTCTCGGAGCCGAAGTGCTGCCAGTTTCCTCTCCTGCGCCTCGCGCACACTGGCAACGAGTGCGTGCATTTGAAACGGCTTGACCAGATAATCGACCGCGCCTCGCTTCATTGCATCCGCGCTTACCCGCGCATCGGCTTCCCCTGTAGCCATCAGGAAAGAGGATTCGGGCCGGAGCTTTCGACCTTGCTCAATCACGGAGATGCCAGAGAGTCCTGGCATGTATAGGTCCGTAATAACGACGTCGAACGGTTGCTGCCGCAATAAGTTGAGTGCCTCTTCCCCGCTTGTACAACTCCGGCAATCGAAGCCTTCGCGGTCAAGGGCTTCGTTTAACACGCTGCAAACCGCGGGCTCGTCATCCACCACCAAGACGCGCCCGTTTGGTCCCTCTACTTGCATATCAAGCCTCGACGTATGATTAGCTTTCTCTTATCGCAGAAATCCCTGGATGACGCTCTTCATCCAGGCCTTACCACAACCTGTACATCGACAAACTTATAGGTGGGGATTAGCAAATAATTAATAAGAGGTTAGCGCCCGAAGCCACGGAGCAGCCCGCGACCGCTTCGAGGAGAGATAATGATTCGTGCCGTTGAATCTCGACCTCATTGCGGCGGGGGGAATTCTGACCGTCCACCTGCTCTTCATCCTCTGGGTGATAACGGGCTGGCTGTGGACACGCCGGCGGCCGGTCGCTCGCAACCTACACATTGCTTCCGTCATTTATGGAATTGCGATCGAGGTCTCAAACCTGCCATGTCCACTCACGCTCGCGGAGGATTTCTTCGAGCGTCGGGGCGGCCTTGTTCCTCTTCGGGGGCCTTTCCTGCTCCGTCTTCTTGAAGACGTTGTCTATCCAGACGTTCCTCTCTCGGTGCTCGTCGCGTGCGCGGTCACAATCTGTTTGGCCATTCTGGCCGTCCACTGGCTCAGGTGGCGCCGGCGGGCTGATTGGTGATAGGCCGGGTGTAGAAAATTTCTGTTGTTTTGAGCGGAGCTGCAAGTGTATTCTGCGAGTAGCTTGGCAACCAACGGAGCAAACAACCCATGAATGTATTAATGATTTATCCCGAATTCCCGGACACCTATTGGAGTTTCAAGCATGCCCTTCCTTTTGAAGGGAAGAAGTCCGCCTATCCTCCTCTCGGTCTTCTTACAGTCGCGGCCATGCTGCCGTCAGATTGGAACAAACGCTTAGTCGATATTAACGTTCGGCCACTGAAAGGTGCTGATCTCCTGTGGGCGGACGTTGCCATGCTCAGTGGGATGCTTATCCATAAGCACGAAATTGTGCAGATTCTTAAGCGCTGCCGTAGCCGTGGCCTGCGCACGATCGTGGGTGGGCCGATTGCAAGCAGCGTGGAAGAACTTCCGCAGCACGCCGACGCGGTCGTCGCCGGCGAAGCGGATGAGTTGATGCCGGAACTCGTCCGCGACCTCAAAGGCGGAAATCTGAAGCCGTTTTACCACGCCGCCACCCTTCCCGGACTCGACCATACTCCGCCGCCCGACCTCTCTCTCATTAACCCCAGGCATTACAGTGCGATGGCCATCCAATATTCGCGCGGCTGTCCTTTCAATTGCGAGTTCTGCGACATCATCGAGATTTACGGTCGCAAGCCTCGGACCAAATCGCCGGCACAGGTGCAAGCCGAGCTCGACCAGCTTTACGATCGCCGCTGGCGTGGCTCGGTCTTCATCGTGGATGACAATTTTATAGGCAATAAGCGCAAGGTGAAGGAGCTGCTGCCGTGCTTGGCGGAATGGAACCAGCGTCACCACCATCCCTTCGCTTTCTTCACTGAAGCTTCGGTGAACCTGGCCGACGATCCTGAGCTTCTGCACATGATGAAGGAAGCCAACTTCACCCGCGTCTTCATGGGAATTGAAACGCCGGTGGAAGAAAGCCTGAAAGAAGCGCACAAGTTGCAGAACACGCGGAAGAATCTCCTGGAAAGCGTCCGCCGCGTGCAGAGCTACGGCCTTGAAGTCATGGCGGGATTCATCGTTGGCTTCGATAACGATCCGGAGGATATTTTTGAGCGTCAGGTCCGGTTTATCCAGGAAAGCGCCATTCCCCTTGCCATGGTCGGCCTGCTTCTGGCCCTTCCCAACACTCAACTCTTCCGCCGCCTCAAGAAGGAAGGCCGCATTTTGAACGAAGGTCACGGCGACAATATGAACCTTCGCCTGAACTTTATTCCCAAAATGGACCCTCAGCGATTGGTGCAAGGATATCGGGAAATTCTGAAGCGCATCTACGATCCCGAGGCTTATTACGAGCGCGTGCTCCGATTCCTTGACCGCTACACGCACCCCAACCACCATCGCCACCTTGCTTTCTCGGACTACCTGGCGGTGGCCCGCTCCATCGTGAAGCAGGGTATCCTCAGTGAGTCGCGCCGCAGCTATTGGAGGTTCCTCGGCACCGCTGCGCTTCGCTACCGCAAGTGCTTTGATACGGCGATGACATTGGCCGTAATGGGATACCATTTCCAGACTCTGACCCGCATGGTTTGTGAGGCCGAATAGGCTCTGTGCCGCTCGGGTATTTGTCAGGCCTCTTCAAAGAAAGAGAAGAGGTCTTCGGCCAGAGTCGCCTTGGCTGAAACCATTCCGTCCCCGACGTGATCTAAGAATTTGAAATGCAAAAATGTGATCTCATTGTCATCGGCTCGGGGCCTGCGGGCCAGCGAGCGGCTATCCAAGCAGCCAAGTTCGGCAAGCAGGTGGCGCTTATCGAAAAGCAGCAGGTCATCGGTGGCGTGTGCATCAACACGGGAACCATTCCCAGCAAAACCATGCGCGAGGCCGTGCTTCACCTTTCCGGTTATATCTATCAGAGCATCTATGGTATGAGTTACCGCGTTAAGGAAAAGATCACGATGGAAGACCTTGCTTTTCGGGTTCAGCACGTGATCAAGACCGAAGCGGATGTCGCCGAGGCCCAACTCTTACGCAACGGCATCGAGCCGGCCTACGGAGTCGCAAGCTTCCTGGATCCGCACACGGTGCGGGCCGAGAGCGTGCAGGGAATATCCGATTACGCGGCAGATGCGATCATCATAGCCACCGGAACCAAGCCCGCCGTTTCGCCCAAAGTTCCGCTTAACGGCCGCAACATCGTTAATAGCGACCAGCTTCTTCACCTTGCGGAGCTGCCCAAGACGTTAATCGTGGTCGGCGGTGGCGTGATTGGAGTTGAGTACACGTGCATGTTCGCGGTGCTCGGCGTTCGCGTGATCCTGGTGGAAAAGCGTCCTCGTTTGCTCGAGTTTGCAGATGCGGAAATTGTGGAGGCTTTGTCCTACCACCTGCGCGACCAGCGTGTCATCATGCGCTTGAACGAAGAGGTACAAAGCGTAGAAGAGACGCCGGACGGTAAGGTGGTGGCGAACCTGCAAAGCAATAAAAAGATTCTTGGCGATGCGCTGCTCTATGCGGTTGGACGGGTGGGCAACATCGATGAGCTGAACCTTCCGGCTGCCGGCATCACCCCTGATTCGCGTGGCCGCATTCAGGTGGATTCAGAGTATCGCACCTCGCAGCCGCATATTTTCGCGGCGGGCGACGTGATCGGCTTTCCCGCCCTCGCCTCGGTTTCCATGGAACAAGGCCGCATCGCCGCCGCTCGCGCATTTGGTATGCCCGTCCACTCCAACCCGGCAAACTATCCTTACGGGATTTATTCGATTCCAGAAATCTCTTTCATCGGGAAAACCGAAGAGCAGCTCACCAACGAGGACGTGCCGTACGAAGTCGGCATTGCCTACTATCGCGAGATCGCCCGCGGCCAAATTCGAGGTGACGTCACGGGCCGCCTGAAACTGATCTTCCATCGGGAGACGAAGGAACTGCTCGGCGTCCATATCATTGGAGAAGGTGCCGCGGAGTTGCTGCACATCGGGCAGGCTGTTTTTGTCCTGAAGGGGACGGTGGAATACTTCGTGGACGTCGTATTCAATTATCCGACGCTGGCCGAGTGCTACAAGGCAGCTGCCTTTAACGGCCTGAACAAGCTGGCGAGCCTGTAGGTGGCTTTTGGCAGTTTATCGAAAGACGTTCGATGACTATCATTAACAAGCCCACTCACGGGTCATTCTGGGCGAAGAATCTCCGGATCCGCAGGAACGAACAAACACGACGATCCTTCGTGGGCTTTGCCTTCTCACGATGACAGTTTCGGGGTCATCGGCATCGGGTTGGCGGAGAGCGGCGGGAAAATCTAGGAATGATGGCTAAGATAATCGGCGTTGTGATGTCGTATCAAATCGCCGCAGGGCTCGTTGAGGAGAATCGGCTGGCGGGCCAGCTCCTTTTGCACCCGGGAACCGCTTCAGCCACCTACGCTTTCGAGGGGAAGAGCAACGAAAGCATCATCGAGTTGCTTTTAGGCCAGATCGAATCAGTTCGTGCAGACCAGACGGTCTCGGCCGTGGGCCTGGCGATGCCCGGCATCATCCGCGAGGGCTTGATCGAAGAGTCCCCTAATCTCCCTCAGACAAAAGGGTTTCATCTGCAAGAGGTCCTGGTGGCTGAGCTTGAACGGCGGGGTCACCGCGTGCCAGTAAGAGTCTTCAACGATGCGGACGCGATCGCGGCTGGGCTTGCCGCTACACGCGGCCACCTTCATCGCCTAATCCGTGTCTGGAACCTAAGCCACGGAGTCGGTTTCGGACGGTATCCGTGGACGGACGGGATATGGGAGGGTGGGCACACCGTGGTGACGCTCGACCCTGCCGAGCGTTATTGCGGGTGCAGCGGGCGCGGCCACTTGGAAGGTATCGTGGGGGGCCGCGCGATGCGCCTGCGCTTCCTGGACATGGAACCGGAAGAGATATTTGCCGCTGCCAGAGTGGGCGACGCGCGCTGCGCGGATTTCGTGAAACTCTGGCACCGCGCGCTTGCTGCGGCCACAGCCAGCAGCATCGCCCTTGAGGGGCCTGGCAGGTTCTTCTTTACCGGGCCTAACGCCCGGTTTATTGAACCGGGAAGACTCGATGTCTATCTGCACGAAATGGTGAAAATGACATCACTGCAGGGGAACCACCTGGAAATTACCGACACAGGACTCGAAACGGGCGTCATCGGCGCGGCCGTAAACGCGGAAATATCAGCCCGCCTCGTTGAGCCGGCGACCAAGGGTTGAAGCAGTTGTCCGGAGGTGAGACGATGAAAGTTGTGGTAGGCGCGGATCATGCAGGCTTCAGATTGAAGGAGCGGCTGAAGAATCTCGTGCACGACCTCGGCCACGAGGTCATCGACGTGGGGACTCAGAGCGACCAAGCGCCGGACGATTATCCCGACTTTGCCGAAGCCTTGGGCAGCGTTGTCCGCGAAGGGCGGGCGGAGCGGGGCATCCTGATCTGCGGTAGCGGAGTGGGAGCGAGCGTGGCCGCCAACAAAATACCCGGAATTCGCGCCGGGCTTTGTCATGACAGTTATTCAGCCCACCAAGGCGTCGAGCATGACAATATGAACGTCCTTGTCCTTGGCAGTCGAGTGATCGGCGAAGAGCTTGCGGGGGAACTCGCGCGGGTGTATCTCGCAGCGCAATTCTCAGGCGAGGACCGGCACCGGCGGCGGCTCGAAAAGGTTCATCGCATCGAAGCGCGCTTCATGAAAGGAGCCGCAGGCGCGTCTTGATTCTTGCTGGCGGAGGAAGTTGGGCGGTTGAACCGGCCCGCAACGGCGCGTGCGCCAAGAAAGGAGCGAATGTTATGAATCACTTGAAAGCTCTCGAAGAGCTGGGCCAGGCCGTGTGGCTGGATTTTATCCGGCGTAGCCTCATTACCAGTGGGGAGCTGAAGGGACTAATCCAAGAGGACGGACTGCGGGGTGTGACGTCCAATCCATCTATTTTCGAAAAAGCTATCGCCGGCAGCACCGACTATGCGGAAGCCATCGAAGACTTTCATCGCCAGGGTGTGACCGATCCAATGAGCCTTTACGAACGCCTGGCAATTCCGGACATCCAGGCTGCTGCTGACGCCTTCCGGCCCGTTTACGAAAAGACCAAACGTCGTGACGGATATGTAAGCCTTGAAGTGTCTCCATTCCTCGCCCATGAAACCGACAAGACCATGGAGGAAGCCCGGCGGCTTTGGCGAACCACGAACCGCGAAAACATCATGATTAAGGTGCCCGGGACCCCCGAAGGCTTGCCCGCCATCCGCCAGCTTTTAAGCGAAGGCATTAACGTCAATATCACGTTGCTCTTCGCGCAGGAACGCTACGAGCAGGTAGCGGAAGCCTATATCGCGGCGTTGGAAGAAAGTGCCGCCAGAGGTGGAGACGTCAGCAGGCTCGCGAGCGTGGCCAGCTTCTTCGTGAGCCGTATCGACACTTTGGTGGACAACCAGGCGGCCGCGCGGCTGAAGACCGTGACGAGCGCCACGGAACGCGCTTTGCTTCGCAGCGTAATGGGCAGAGTTGCCATCGCCAATGCCAAGCTCACCTATCAGCGTTACAAGGAGCTGTTTTCCGGCGACCGCTGGAAGAAACTTGCGGCTAAGGGAGCGCAGACGCAACGCCTGCTTTGGGCGAGCACCAGCACGAAGAACCCCAAGTACCGCGATGTCCTGTACGTCGAAGAGCTCATCGGCGCGGACACTGTGAACACGATCCCGCTCCAAACCCTTGAGGCTTACCGCGACCACGGCCGCGCGCGCCTGAGCCTGGAAGAAGATCTCGAAGAGGCGCAGGACACGATGGAGGTGCTCGAGAAGGCTAGCATCTCGATGAAAGAAGTAACGGACCAGTTGGTGAAGGAAGGCGTGCGCCTCTTTGCCGACGCGTTCGATCAGCTCTTGAACGCCCTCGACCGGCAGTGCAAGACTACCGGCAAAGGGCAGCCGGACCGCCAGACCTTTTCCGCCTCCGCGCCGCTCGCCGAGGCCGTGAAGGCCTCGATGGACGACTGGCGCATCAAGGGCAATGTGCGGCGACTCTGGGCCCGCGATTCCTCGCTCTGGACGGGTACGGATGAGAGCAACTGGATGGGCTGGCTCGGGATTACCGAGGATCAAATCGCCCACAAACATCATCTCGAAAGCATTGCTGCCGAAGCGCGCGAGGCTGGCTTCACGCACGCACTGCTCCTCGGCATGGGCGGCTCAAGCCTTTGCCCCGAAGTCATGGCGGAAACGTTCGGGAAGGTTTCGGGCTTCCCCGAACTTCACATTCTCGATTCCACGGATCCGGCTCAGATCAGGTCGGTCGAAAAGAAGGTCGATCTTGCCAAGACGTTGTTCATTGTATCCAGCAAGTCCGGAAGCACCCTCGAACCCAATATCTTCAAGGATTATTTTTACGCGCGCGCGGCCAAGGCCTTGGGTAACGGCACGACGGGATCGCACTTTATCGCGATCACCGATCCCGGCTCCAAATTGCAGCAGACCGCGGAAAGCGACGGCTTCCGCCAGGTCTTCTTCGGCGTTCCATCAATCGGCGGCCGTTACTCCGCGCTTTCCGATTTCGGAATGGTTCCGGCTTCCATTATGGGCGTGGACGTTCCAAAACTTCTGGATAACGCGGAAGTCATGGCGACGTCGTGCAGTTCGTGCGTACCCATCGACAAAAACCCCGGCGTGACGCTGGGCCAAATCCTCGGCGCGCTGGCGCTCAAAGGGCGCGACAAGGTCACGCTCATTACTTCTCCGGGCATTTGCGATTTCGGCGCGTGGCTCGAACAACTGCTGGCGGAATCCACCGGCAAACAGGGCAGGGGATTGGTTCCTGTTGACCGGGAAGAACTCGGGCCGCCGGAGGTTTACGGCGACGACCGGCTTTTCGTTTATCTGCGCCTCGAGTCGGCTGCCGACGCCCGACAGGATGAAGGCGTCGAGCGGCTTGCAAAGGCCGGCCAGCCCGTGGTGAAGATTCTGCTCGAAGATCCCTACAGCCTTGGCCAGGAGTTTTTCCGTTGGGAGATCGCCACCGCGGTTGCGGGGTCCGTGCTCGGCATCAACCCCTTCAACCAGCCCGACGTCGAGGCTAGCAAAGTAGCCACACGCAAGCTCACCTCCGAGTACGAAAAGACGGGCTCGCTGCCCCGTGAAAAGCCGTTCTTCGAGGAGGGCGACATTCGCCTTTTCGCGGACTCCGGTAATTCGGATGCCCTTGCCAAAGGTGCGAAGGGTAAATCACTTGCCGCGTATTTGCGCGCCCACCTGAGCCGTATTCAGGCCGGAGACTATTTCGCCTTGCTGGCCTACGTTGAAATGAACAAAGCGCATGAAGCGAAGCTCCAGGAGTTAAGGCACGCTGTTCGTGACGCCAAACGTGTGGCCACTTGCCTCGGCTTCGGTCCGCGCTTCCTTCATTCTACGGGCCAGGCGTACAAGGGAGGTCCGAATACCGGAGTCTTCCTGCAGATCACGGCGGAGGATGCTGAGGACCTGCCGGTTCCCGGCCACAAATTCACTTTCGGCGTGGTCAAGGCAGCGCAGGCGCGCGGAGACTTTCAGGTGCTCGCCGAGCGCAAGCGGCGCCTGCTGCGGGTTCATCTAGGGCCGGACGTAATGGCGGGACTCGATACTCTGAACCAGGCAGTTGCCCAAACTCTGGCTTCCGCATGACAACGCCGCTTGCCTCGCCGCGCGTCGCTCACTCCTTGGCGGCGTGCGCGAACTTCCTCCAAAGGTGGTAGGCGGGAATGCCGCTCGCAATGAAGGCGAGACACCACAGCGCATCCGCCCGATCGGAGATGAACGCGCCCGCAAGCAGTAGCGCGGCAAGCGTCACAAAAATGCCGGGAACAAAGGGATAGCCCCAGGTGCGGTAGGGACGCGCAAGTTTCGGTTCCCGCCGGCGCAGGACGAACAGGCTCGAAGTCACAAGGCCGTAGAACACCCACTCCGCATAGATCGCCTTGGTGTAAAGCGTTTGGTAACGCCCGCTCAAGGCAAGGATTCCGGCGATGACCGCCTGTGCGGCTATCGCCATGGCGGGTGTCTGAAAACGCGGCTCCACGGCGGCCAAAGCTTTCGGAAAAAGTCCGTCGCGAGCCTGAGCGTACGGAATGCGCGAGCCGGCCAGGATGGATCCATTCAACGTCGCAAACGTTGAGATAAGCACGCCTGCGGCCACTAAGGTTCCTCCTGCCCTCCCAAGCACCCGGTCCGCCGTTTGGGCTGCGACCGTTCGCGTCGCTTCGATGTCGCTCGGCGCCAGGACGTGGAAATACGCGACGTTGACCGCGAGATAGACAGCCACGACCAGCAGGGACCCGCCGATGAGAGCCACGGGGATGTTACGCTCCGGCTCGGCAACTTCCCCGGCAACCATGCTGAGGTTGTACCAACCGTCATAGGCCCAAAGAGCGGAAATCATCGCCAATCCGACGCCGGCCAGCACTCCGGAGTTTCCAGCCTGCGATCCGAGCGCCGCCCGAAAGTGCGACCATGAGCCGTGACCGTAAGCGAGGCCGAAGACAATGACCGCCGCCAGCACCGCCAGTTTGGCCGCTGTGAACACCGTCTGAATGGCGCCGCTTCGCCGCACTCCAAGCAGGTTGATTGCGGAAAGCAGCACGATCAGCGCCGCGGCCCCGGCCTGAATGCCGGTAAGCCGGAGCGTAAGCGGGTGACGGCCGAGCGAAAAAGACGCGGTCCAGAATTCGCTCGATAGGCGGGGGAAAAAATACGCCAGATAGAGCAGAAATCCCGTTGAAATGGCGGCGATAGACGCTGTTCGGGCGGCAAAGAATTGCGTCCAGCCGTAAAGGAAGCCCATGCCGGGGCCGTAGGCGCGATGAAGGTAGACGTACTCGCCGCCCGCTTTCGGAATCGCCGCGCCAAGCTCGGCGTAACCGAGCGCACCAAACAGGCTGAGCCCTCCGGCAGCCGCCCAGATCGCGAGGACGCGCAGAGGCGTCCCGACCTGTTTCAACATCAGGCTGGGAACCACGAAAATCGCGGTGCCGATCATGGTGCCGACAACCACCGACATCGCTCCGTAGCGGCCAAGCCCTTTGGCGAGTTCCTGTCCTTCAGTCATTTCGTCCCTGGCGTCGAGCAACCAAAGAAGGTTGAGAAAGTCGGCGCCTGTCACCCTGAGCGCAGCGAAGGGTCTCGGTATTTCTTTTCAAGAAAATACGGGGATGCTTCGCTTCTCTCAGCATGACATCAACGCGCTGAGATAAGTCACGTATTTGGGTTGCGCGGCACTGGCGTCTGCGAGCGAGGCCTGTGGACGGCGGCGGCTTGCCGCCGCTTTGATCGAGGCCAGCTTGCTGGCCGCTGGAAATGCGGCCCGCGCCCCGAGCAAGCTCGCTGGCGCCAAGCGAGAGCAAGCTCTCGCGCTCCAAGTTTGTCGGATGTCTCTCGGCGATGCCGAAGGAGCAGTATAAGCCAGGTAACAACCGCCGGTAACTCCGTGTCAGGATGCGAGGTTCTTTATCAGTTGTGCTGGGGAAAAGTTTTCTGCGGATTCAATCGCCACAGCGAAAAGCTCGCGGGGGCCGGCAGGATATGACAAGGAATAATCGCCGCCGGCAAACAGCTTCTGGAGGAACGGCACCAACTCGGGTTGGACGGCTTCGCGGGTCGCGCCGTTATTGGGGGCGAGAAGCCGATCGTTGATCGAAATTTGAGTGTCGCGGCCGTTGAAGCGAAGTTTTCCGTTCAGGCGGGAATCCGATTCCAAGCGTTGGCAGGCCTGGAGCGCTGCCCTCATCGCCTGCTCGAGCCGGTCCTGGTTACTGCCTGCCAGTGGTGCCTTACGGTTGTAACGAATTCCCTGGCGACTCCCTGTATTGTCCACGCTGTAGTTCGCTTCGTGGCCGATCAGGATCACGCCGGGACCCACGTGGACATGGCGATAGTCGGCGACGTCGAGCAACAACTCGTCCGAGTTCTGCTCTTGAATCCAGCTATGAAAAATCGGGATCAGGGGTTCGAGGTCGGCTTCCCCGAAGTCATTGAGCAGGAGCTTGACGTTAACGTGCTGGAGTTCCATGTGAATCTACAAAGACTGATCTACCAGGCTTTTCAGTGACAGCACTTCCTGTAGCGGCGCTCTCTGAGCGCCGAATTACCGGCGGCGAGACGCCGCCGCTACAGCATTGAGAATCACTACACTTGTATAATCCTCATTACGCGACGGCGCATTCACTCGTAGCGCCGGGCTTCAGCCCGGCACTGGAGTTTCTATATTTGCCAGGCCCGAAGGGCCGACCGATGCCAGCCCTGGGCAACGCCCAGGATCAGAGGAAACGCTCCCCGAGCGGTCCAGCCCTGAAAGGGCGGCGCTACAATACGCCACATTACCTTGCGGCCATCACCGCTTCACGATTGGAATAATTGTGCGAAGCATCGATGAAGAGCCGGGCTTCCTCGATCAGGTAGCGAGCCGAATCGGCGGTGTGAGGCACGCCCGCGTTTTGGTGCGCGGCAAACAGATACTGCGCAAACTTCCCTCCGGCGTAGGGGTCAAAAAATTTCTGCGTATCGTAAAACCGGGTTCGAAATTGCTGGATAATCTTGTCCGCATCGTTGGGAGCGCCCGGAGATTCCGTGCTGATCAAAGCCTTCGCCGCGCGAAGCATGGAGTGGTAAGCGGTCTTGCCGGCTTGTTCCACTTCACCGTTTTCCCAGGCGAGCTGCGCCTCAAAGAGCTGCCGTTCGGCCGCCGCCAGATCGAAATCCGTGGTTGATACCACCTCTCCAGCGCACTCGCCGACTCCCATATCGCCCAAAGTGTACTCGCGCGGATCGCCCCAGTCTCTGAAGAACGAACGGTCCTTTTGATCCGCCGGCGGCCGGGTGAGGTCTTCAAGCATCTTCTTCACCTCAGCTTTGCCAATCCTCTTCACAAATTCCTGGAAGGATTCTCCGTTCTGCCGGCCGTCCACGTAACGGTCGGTCAGGCGAGTGACAACTTCAGGAATATTCTTGGATGGCACGGCGACCACGGGTAGGCCATAAGCGCCTGCGTTGTGTCCCCATTCGCCGCCAAGGACAACCTGAAAATGAGGCACCGCATATCCTGCCATCTTGCGGCTGACGCCGTAAAAACCCAGGTCGGCCACGTGGTGCTGGCCGCAGCTATTGAAGCAGCCGCTGATTTTGATGTGCAGGCTTTGCACGGCCTCATCCATCTGAAAGCTCTTTTCGGCGAGGCGCTTTCGCAACTCCGCCGCCAGCCCGCGCGAAGAAGAAATGCCCAGCTTGCAGGTATCCGTTCCCGGGCAGGAGACAACGTCCACGATGGTTCCCGCGCCGGGCAGGGCCAGGCCGGCCGCCTCGAGCGCCTCGTAGAATTCGGGCAAGTCGTTCTCGCTTAACCAGCGAACCACAAAGTTTTGTTCCACCGTTGTCCGCACGGTTTCGTTGGTGAAGCGGCGCACGATGTCGGCCAGGGCTCGCAACTGATTGGCGGTGATGTCGCCAATCGGAAGGGTCACGGTTGCGACCACATACCCTTCCTGCCGCTGCGGGCGCACATTCGTCTTGAGCCAGCGATGGAAAGCCTCGGAGCCGGCCCGTTGCAGTTTTTCCGCAGGCCTCAGCGGCTGCTCCTGAAAACGCTCGGCGTCCTTCACGTATTCCGTCCATCGCGCGTCCGGTTCCAAAGTTTTGCGCTCTTCCAGCACCAGCTCTCGAAACTTATCTATTCCAAGGTCCTGAATGAGGAACTTGATTCGCGCGCGATTGCGATTCTTTTTCTCTCCAAGCCGCGCATAGACTCGGGCGATGGCCTGCGAGAGCGGCAATAACTCTTCCGGCGGCACGAACGGATCGAGCAGTTTTGCCTGGTAGGGAACGGCGCCGAGCCCGCCTCCCACGTACACGGCAAAACCGCGTTTTTCTTCTCCGTCTTCGGTTCGCTTCGCGGCAACGAGCCCGAGATCGTGCAGATTCGCCAGCGCGCAAGCGTGCTGGGAGCAGCCGCTGAAAGCCGGCTTGAACTTTCTGCCGAAGTTTTGGACGTCGGGATGGCCCAGCAGGAATTTCGAGAGCGCTTTCGAATACGGCGTTACGTCGAAAGTTTCATCGGGGCAAACGCCCGCGTAAGGGCACGTGGTGACGTTCCGCACCGAATTGCCGCACGCCTCGCGCGTAGTGATTCCTGCGGTCGCGAGGCGGCGCATGATGGAAGGAGTATCCTCGATATGGATGTAATGGAGTTGAACGTCCTGGCGAGTCGTGATGTGGGCGATGCCGTCCGAATATTCCTCAGCCAATTCCGCCAAGGTCTCAAGCTGAGCGGCGTTGAGCCCCCCGCCGGGAATCTTGATGCGCTGCATGCCCGGCGCGTCCCAGAGCGTATTGGGTCCCTTGGTCAGATCCCTCCGTGGGTAGGGCAGTTGTTGAACCTTTTTCCCGTCGTGACGCTGCCCGTTATCGTAACGCTGCCCATAGACGCCTCTCCGCAATCGGGTCTCGGCAAACACGCGCTCGTCGAGCCCTCCTCGTTTCCGAAGGCCGAGTTCGGCCTCGAAGATGTCGATTTCGCGGGCTAAACCCTCCGGCATCCGGCCGTCGAGTTGTTCCTTCCAAAGTATGTTTGAGGTTTTCATGGTGTCAGAAATAAAAAAAACCCACCGCCTGTTTTCTCTCCGACGGTGGGTTGCGATTGATCCTAAGCTGTGTCTAGGGCATCTTCCACACGTCGGCGCTTAAGCGCAACAACAGACGCAACAGCCGATGTGGATATTCACGCCCATAAAATTAAAGCTAATACTATCCTGTTTAGCCCGCCGCTGTCAACCGAATGTTTCTAGGTGTAGCGTCCTAATTTGGCGGTATGCTGCGGTCGCCTATGTCGTTTCCCCTTTTGCATGGGTCCCAGCCCTTAGTGTTAACGTCGTTCCACTGACAAAATTTCATCCAATGAGCATTCCCAAAGACGTCGTCATAGGTGACCTAGCCATACACGATCGGCACAATTCTACCAGCGCCGATGATTTTCATAAGCGTCTCGTTCACTGGGAGCCCGTTGCTGGGACTAAGCGTACAGTAAATTTGCTGATTTGGGGCTATGAAATTTGGCCATCCGGGCGGATATTCCTTCTTCGGCGTGAAATCCCGATTCAGGGCCGGCATGAAGTTACAAGACGTGAGCACATTCCTAGCTGGCGTCTTGCCGGTATTGTAGAACCAGACCTCTATGTCCCAGGGCTTCCCGGCCTTGGGGAGGCTACTCACCCCTCTCTCGATAACCCAGGCACGTTGGTCCAAATGAAACTGGTTGACCGTTGCCCGCAGCGAATTTCGCGCATCCGAGTTGGCCGCATCCATATCGGTAACGGCCTTTTCCAGAGACGAGGATATGGTCTCCGCTTTATCGGCCTGCCGCTTGGCTGCCAGCGCCAGGGTATGAGTATCGCCGGCGCCACTCCTAATTTCGTTCAACTGACCGCGCATTACCCACCATTGCAGGCACACAAAAAGAGCAGCCAATCCGGCCATGACCACTGCGACCTTAGAGAAGAGTGGACCTCTCAAAGGCACTCATTTTCTCTTCTACGTCTTGGAGTTGCTCTTCGGTAGCCGGAGTGACATTTTCTCCGCGGAGGGAATGGGATCGATCGGATGGCGCGGCCATGTTCACTTTCCCCTTGTGATTATAGGGTGCACTGCGCTTGCTCACGGAGGTACGAGATTAATTGCCTTATCAGCGGAAGAAAGTCTACCACAAAAGTATCTCGCGAAAGACTCGGCAAACTGGCGTTACTTTAATACACTTATTGCCGCATTGGGGAGAGCGGCAATGGCAAACGTGCTACCGAAAGAAAAGCAAGCGGCGGAAACCGGAGCGCTGGTGGGGCGCTTCAGCACCCGGGCAATCCAGCGCATGACGGGAATTCACCGCGATACAATCATGCGGCTTGGCGTGCGAGTCGGGCAGGGACGTGTAGGTCCTGGACCAGGCTTTCAGAGCGGCGGTTGTTCAGGGATTCAGAGCCGATGAACCGCAAGCCGAAGCGGGTATCCACGGCACGGTTTGTGTGCCCTGGGCTCTTGGCGGTCACAAACCCACGGAACAAACTGCGTCCCGCGGTTACCAGTTCTTAGGTTAACGCCCACGGGACTTCCCCGCTTTACAGGCCCATGGTCAATCACAAGGCGATTGACCACGATGGCTACCCACGTAACGAGGATTACATAATTATTGCGGCTCCCGAGGCTGTAGCGGCGGCGTCTCGCCGCGGGTCGTGTCCTAATCTGAGGTAGCGCCGGCCTTCAGGCCGGCACCTGCCGAGCTAAAGCTCGGCGCTACACCTGAAATCAGGATCTTACTCGCCGCCGGTCGTTTGGCGCTCCTTTCCTGGGTCAGGGCAGGCTCCGCGCGCCGCTACAGAAAACGTTGCCACTATCGTATGAAACCCCTGGTAGCGGGTGCCCATCTCTGAGACGGCGATGCCGTGTCAGGTGGCCTTTGACCAAACTGCTCCTTCGGCAACCGGCTCATCCGTGCCCGACGTTGTCGTACCGGCGGGTTGCCGTTGGTTGCATTGACGCCGATGCACCGTTACGCTACCCTCCAGTTAGGGTAGGGCTGATGGACACCGCAGCTACGCTCGTACAAGTCTTAGGGTCGTCTGAGGCCAGCGTCGAAGTGTACGGCACCGTCGCCGACGTGAGCGCCCTTGCGAAGCTGGCGGCTGCCGCGAAAAATCGGGCGCAGGTAATCCAGATCGCAGTGAAGCTCCGCACCGCAAATCGGAGTATCGAGAAGTTGCTGGAACTCGTGCGTGAAGTGGAATCGGGTAAGAAGCTCCCGGTATCAAAGGGCGAGCCGATGTCTTCCCGGCAGTTTCAAAACGTCGTTGATAGCCTTGATTACCTGACACGCATGATTGATTACCTGTGCGAAATGATGCGACGGGCGGGCCTCACGAACAACTCGCTTACGGCCAATGGAGTGCGTACGCTTCACAGTTACAGCGAGCCTCTAAAGGATCTCTTCGACTGGTTGGATACGCTGGCCAAGCCGGAAAAAATCGAGGCAATCTTCGACCGTGCGAAGCGTGAGCGAAAACGAGGCGAGCTCTTCGACCTGGCACGGACCGAGTAGCACAGTTGGCTCTCGAAATTAAGCTTGCTGGAACCGCCCTCAAGCATTTCCAATCGCTCGATAAGCCTACCCAAAAGAGAATCCAGGAAAAACTGACCGCGATCGCAGCCCAGCCGTTCGACGCGCGCCTATCGAAGCCGCTCGTGGGCGTGTCGAAGAGAACCGCACGCGTCGGGGACTATCGGATTCTTTTCGAAGTCGAAAGCCCGTTGCTAATTGTTGCCGACATAGGGCCGCGCGGCCGGATCTACCGCCGACTGAACCGCTGATCGTCGGTAAGATCAGGCCTTCCCCCGGTTTACAGGCCCACGGTCAATCACGAGACGATTGACCATGATGGCTACCCAGGTAACGAGGATCACATCATTATTGCGGCTCCCGAGGCTGTAGCGGCGGCATCTCGCCGCCGGTCGTGTCCTAATCTGAGGTAGCGCCGGCCTTCAGGCCGGCACCTGCCAAGCTAAAGCTCGGCGCTACACCTGAAATCAGGACATTACTCGCCGCCGGTCGTTCGGCACTCCCTTCCTGCGTCAGGGCAGGCTCCGAGCGCCGCTACAAAAAGCGTCGTCACTATGGCATGGAACGCTCGGTAGCCTTGCCGCAACTGACCACTGCCAAAAATAAACTGTCTCATTTGTCTTACGCGTCTCCATCGTCTCATTTTCGCGTTGTAGACTTGTCTGAGCGCTCTCCCCTCGTGACGCAATTCCATGGAGGTTTTATGTCTCTAACACGCGGCGAGGACGAAATCCCGGAAGTTCCCGGCAAAGGCGGCGGCCCACGGTCGGCGCAAGGCAAGTTGCGCGCTTCCATGAACTCGCTCAAGCACGGGCGCTATGCACGGCGCAGCAGCTATGCCCAGATGCTGAGCGCGAGCATGGCCGAGCTCGGCGAGGACCCGGAGGAATTCGTCCGCCTGCGCCGGGACCTGGTGGATTCTTTTCATCCGTCCACCCCGGCAGCGGTTCTGCTGGTTGATAATCTGGCTTCGCTTCACTGGCAGCGGCGGCGCCTCGAGCGCGGCCAGGCGGCGCTCATCGCCCGCCGCGTCCAGCAACTCGAACTCAAACGCCAGCGCCGCAGCCTCCAAGTGAGCCAGCAAACCGAAGAACTTGTCACCGTCTCCGAGTTGGGCATGGGGATGATC
>JAKAWG010000171.1 GCA_021817045.1 Acidobacteriota bacterium | reverse complement strand
TTCGGCATCGAGGTAGGTGACGCGCCGCAGCGGATCGGGGTACGCCTGGGCCGAATTGATGGCGGTCAGGCTGACGGTGTGATCGGATCGCAAGCCGGTGGTTTTGTCGACCGGGCGCGAATAGCGGTGCTGGAGCAGCACGTTCTCTTTGCTGCGCACGACGAAGAAGGCGGAGCAGAGCGTGAAGAGGAAGAGGCGCTCGAAATCGATGTAGACGCGATCCATCACGTAGAAGGCGCCGGCTTCGGGAAGGAACTCGTCGAGGAGGTTCACGTCGTGCACCTTGCCATTCGTGACGCGGATAAACGTGGGGGTGTTGCCGTGCAGGTCCAGCAGCGTGTGCATCTTGGCAGCCGCCTTGTGCTGGCGGAATCGGGCCCACGGAAACAGCGAGAGGCAGAGGTCGATGGTAGTGGAGTCCAGCGCGTACAGACTTTGATCCAGATCGACACCCATCGGATCGTGGGCGTACAACGGCCGCGCGATGCCGATCAGCACTTGGGCGAAATCGGCGTAGATGCGCCAGTCCCGATTCTCGTTGGCGTCGGCCAACGTGCTCCGTGCCACCAAGCTGCGGAATCCCATGTGGTAGAGTTTGGTCTGCATCGAGCGCAGACAGGTTTCGATATCGCGCAAACTCTCGCGGTACGTGAGTTGGGCGAAAGCCATGCAGAGGAACTGATCCAAGCACGAGAAGCTCTGCACCTTGTAATCGCCGCGGTATCGCGCCACGCACTTGCGAAACTCACCCAATGGCAAAAAGTCCATCATCTGCGAAAAGACGGTTCGTCCTGAGTATACGGGCCATTCCTCTCCTTGCTCGGAAATGGCTAAAGCATACTGGCGAATTGAAGTCGATTTCGCGTCTTTCGGCGTCTAAGCTATTGACAAACACAGAGTTACAGGAGATTTTCATTTCAACAACCGGACAGCAGTGACAAAACTGAATACAATCTTGATCTCTCGCAGATGCGCCCCGGGATATATCGCGTAACCGTGGTTGCGAATGGAGTGCATACTGCCTTTGCGCTGGACCCGCAAAGACTAACGCGGAGATCTGGTAAGCCGCTGCCGGTCACTTCGACGATTAAATTCACGTACGCTCTCAGGGGCTCATAAAGCCTTTATCGGCCGTCGCAACGGGACCCGGGGAACATGTTGCAGTGGTGCTACCCCTGCGCACGCGGCGTTCATTGATTGAATTCACTCTCACTTATGCGCAAGCCTATCGTGGTCGTCGGGAGCATCAACCTCGATCTTGTGGTTTCGCCAAACCGACTGCCCTTGCCGGGTCAAACGGTCTTCGGGAGTCGCTTTCAGACTTTTTATGGCGGCAAGGGAGCGAATCAGGCGGTGGGCGTTGCGCGTCTCCGCTACCCCGTGCGCATGATCGGCCGTGTAGGCGACGACGAATTCGGCGATCGGCTGCGCCAGGGTCTACGCAACGCTGGCGTAAACGCCCGCAGCGTGAAAGCGACACCAGGGACTTCCTCGGGAGTTGCGTTGATCTCGGTGGATTCCGAGGGTGCGAATACAATCGTGGTTGTTCCTGGTGCTAATGGCCGTCTTGCGCCACCGGACATCAAGAGGAGTCTGGCGCTGATCTGCTCTGCCGGAATGATACTGACTCAGCTCGAAGTGCCGCTTGTAACGATCGAGTTTCTGGCAGAGGCTGCCTATGCGCACGGGATCCCGCTGATGTTGGATCCGGCTCCGGCCTGCCCGCTTTCCCAGCAGCTCCTCAAGAGGGTCTCCTGGCTCACGCCGAATGAGACGGAGACGACCATTCTGTGCGGTTGCAAAGCGGACCGCCTTAATCTGAGAATGGCACGAGAATACGCCCACGCCTTGCTCGAACGAGGCGTCCGAAACGTTGTTATCAAAATGGGCGATCGCGGAGCGTTCGCCGCAGGAAGCGCCGGATGGGAAAAGTTGATTCCGGTATTTAGAGTTCGCGCCGTGGACTCAACTGCCTCCGGAGATGCCTTCAACGCTGGCTTAGCGGTCGCCCTGATGAAGGGCGAAGCACCTCTCGATGCTGTCCGGTTTGCTTCCGGGGTGGCCGCCCTATCCGTGACGCGCCACGGAGCCCAGCCTTCGATGCCAACGGATCGCGAGGTGGCGGGATTCCTGCGACGCTCGCAGTTGAAGGCGAGACGACCTTTGCAACGCCGGCAACCGACGACGCTCTGCTGAACTTTATTCTCCATGTTTATTCCACACGGCTACTCCGTTGCACTCGCCCTGATGCTCCTCAGTATGTTTTGTTGGGGTAGCTGGGCGAACACCCAGAAGGCGACCGGAAATTGGCGGTTTGAGTTGTTTTACTGGGACTACGTTTGGGGGATTTTAATTTCTGGCGTGGCCGCAGGCCTGACGCTTGGCCGCATCGAACCAACCAGCCCTGAAAGCTTTTTCCCCAATCTGGCCTCGGCGAATTGGCACGCCATCGCGCTAGCATTTTTCGGAGGCGCCATTTTTAATGTTGCCAATCTCCTGCTTGTGGCGGCAATTGCAATTGCGGGCATGGCTGTCGCTTTTCCCATTGGCATCGGGCTGGCGCTGGTAATCGGTTCCGTCCTGAACTATCTCATCATCCCTAAAGGCAATCCGGTGCTCCTTTTCGGTGGGATCGTGCTTGTTGTGGTAGCGATTATTTTCGATGCGATCGCGTATCGCCGGCTGCGGGGTGGCAGCCCTGTTACTCGGAAAGGGATCGTTCTGAGCCTGCTTTGCGGAGTGGCCATGGGCTTGTTTTATCCCTTCGTCGCGAAGGCACTCAGCGGCGAAAATCACCTGGTTCCTTACACTGTCGCATTCGTTTTCGCGATCGGAGTTTTCATCTCGAATTTTCCATTAAATTACGCATTGATGCGGTGGCCCGTAACTGGGAACCCAGTGAGTGTGCGTGAATACTTTGCAGGTACAGGCATTCTACATGCGTGGGGCATCGCGGGCGGGCTGCTCTGGGGAGTGGGAACGATTTCCAACTTTGTGGCTTCCTACGCCCGTATCGTCGGCCCCGCGACCGCGTATGGCTTCGGTCAGGGTGCGACGATGATCTCGGCGGTTTGGGGAATATTTGTATGGAAGGAGTTTCGCGGTGCCGACAACCGGGTCAAAAGCTTGCTGATTCTCATGTTTGTATTCTTCATCGCGGGCTTAGCGGCTGTCGCCCTGGCCCCATTGACAGAAAATGGTTAGTTTCGCGCACGGCGAGGAGAGTATTTTTGGCGCTGGACAGCGCGCGCCTAAGTTATATATACCATTGGAGATATCTCAAGTTCAGTTGAAGACCTGATACCCGTGGCTAGGCACGGCAGTCCTCGCGCGGTTCAAGCTTGGTGCCGTCTTAACCAATAGTTGGTTTCTTGCACCTAGGGACAGACGCGTTACCAGAATTGTGGCGGCCGGAGCGCGTGGAGGTGGACGCGGCGAGATTTCCCAAAGTCTTACCATTTGACTGTGATACAACGCGGCTCGCATTTGGGGCCCGGGACCTTCACGGTGCCAACCGCGAGGTCCTACGAGACAGCGCCATAGGGTAGGTGGCGCAAAAATCTAGTCCATATTCCAGCCGAGCCTTATATAGGAGGGAACCAATGTTTAGACTCGACGCGGACAAGAAAGTTCATTTCTGCGACGGTGTCACCCGCCGGGATTTCCTGCACGCAGGTGCCCTGGCGATGCTGGGGCTCACGCTGCCCGAGTTCATGAGCCTGAAGGCTCTAGCAGGATGCTGCAAAACTTCTTGTTTGGAACTTTGAATGCACAGGAGTACGCACGAAGCTCGAACGCCGCGGTTGGGGCGGCGAATTTCTGAAAAACAGGAGAACCTCGTGCGCGGAAATTCCA
>JAKAWG010000170.1 GCA_021817045.1 Acidobacteriota bacterium | reverse complement strand
CAGAGGCGCCTGATAACTCCAGAAAATTCGCGCCGTCCCGTGTACGCGGAGTTCGGTGTTGAGAGTGAAGCCGGTGTAGCCTCGCCGCAGGCACGTAGCGCTCGGGGCATTGTCCCCGCTAAAGTGAAAGCCTCTCCCCCTCAAGGGCCTTCGCCAAAGCCGGGCAGCCAGGTTAATTGTGCCATACCCTTTAGTGTTGCGCGACGGGAACATCGCATGCAGGATTCCTTCCTGATCCACCCAACCGGACAACGTCTGACCCCAGATTCCGTAGGCTTCGTTTGGCACGTCTTCACTGTGCCAGACTGACCCGTGGCGAGCTATCTCCCAAGCCCTCTGGTCGGTCGCCTTCTCGAGAGGCGCGCGGAAAATCACTTGAAAATTCCGGTTGCGAGCCACGGACGTGGCAGGGGCATAGACCCACCCGCCGTCAACGAAGGCCGGATAGAATTCCAGCAGGGGAGGATGGAAATATCCGGCCTCGACGTGTCGGACTAGCACCTTTTCCGAGTATGGACCCTGGGGCTCGGGTGCCGCCATGGCGAACAGAGCCCAACTATACGGCGCATGATCCATCATGGCCAGGATGATCCAGTCTTTCTTGCGGCGCACCAGTGTTGCGGCATAGGTGCGCTGATATCTGCCAAGCAGCACCTTCAGGGTCGTGTTCCGAGTGATCGGGTGCACGTCGCGATGCCACGGACCCTCGGGTTTGTCCGACCACGCGTAGGCTAGCCCGCCCTCTTCGGCAAAGTTTGGCTCACCCCAATCGTAAACCATGTGATACCGACCGCTCTCGTAGACCACACTGACGTCCGGAGTATGCCCGTCTTTGTCGAACATGCGCGGGTCGCCGTGCAGCACTACTCCGAGGTTCTCCCATGTCCTGCCTCGGTTCTTCGAGCAAAACAAGATGCAGCGACTGGGCGGCGGTCCCACATACCCTGTCGGATAATCGCCGATGTAGAGGTACCAGTTGCCGCTGGCTGGATCGGGAAAGTAGAAGCCATTGACCGGCCAGCCGTAAGGCGGTGTGCCGGTGAGGATGGGATTGCCCCGCCAGCGCTCAAACGCGTCGAATGACGGGTCGCCATACACAGGATGACGCAACCACAAATCGACATAACGAGATTCGGCGTAATCGACTTCGACTATCGGCGCTTCCCTAGCGCTGGGAGCTCCTAGTTCACTCGTGAGCGCCAAAATCCCGCCCCCGGAGTACTTCAGAAACCTACGGCGTCCTATCAAATTTCGGTGCTTCATACAAATGCACTTCAAACAAAGTCGGGACTTTAGGTTGTGAGACGCTCAAAGCAGTTGCGCGTCACTAACGCGGCCCCGCAAAATCCTGCCGAAGTTACGACGTCCCGACTTGTTACGGAGTGATTCTCAAGCTCCCGGCAGCCTTCTCCGTCCTGGCGAGCTCGGGGCCTTTTGCAAACCCGCACCTGCGCTTTGCCGCCTGATCGGCAACGCTATGCAGCCACCACAAAGTCGCCTCGCCGGATGTTATTCGAATTGTGGTCTTTCGCCCGTCACTCTTGCTTGGACCGTAGCCCACGAGATCAATCCTAAACTATGCTGGTCTCCCGAGTTTTTCAAGTTTTTCCGCTACGGTCGCGGATTTCATGGAGCAGCTTTTAGCCGTATCAAACATACTGACGGCGTTTCTACGTCCTCCGACACAGTCACCACCCCGGTCCCAGGACTGACTATGCCCTCCTTAATGAGATCGAGGCTATGGTTGCTATCAATCGTGTACTTCTCATAAACGAATGGATTCTTCCATGGAAGGTTTCCACGGGGTTGTACTTGGACAAAGGCGTACTAAACGCGCAAGTGAGATTCCCGTAACACATTGTGGTTAAACGGGTTATCGCGTTTCCATGGCCTCCAGAAATCAACGCCTAAACGACCCAATTTCTTGGGGGTCTCAAAATGGTTAAAGCTCCAAGAAATTAAATGGCTTAACCGAAGTCCTGTTGCGCACTTGGTGCCTTGTGCAAGTTGACTGGCCAATCTTTCTTCATTTTTCGGCGATGCCAATCTGATCCAATTCTGAGGCGACAGCGAGAAGGCGTCGGTCCAGGCGGTGGTCCAGCACGCGCGCCAGGCGCTTGACCGCACGGCTAATGGAAACAAGCAAATCCGGGTCGGTACCCTCTGCCGTGACAGTGCCGAGCGGATCCAGTCGCAAGCTGATCCGGCAATGGTTGTCAGAACCGCCGCGTGGTCCGTTAACGTCGCTCAGCCAGACCCTTACCTGGCCGATGCGATTTCCGAGCCAGCGAAGTTCGTGACGCAGCCTTCGTTCCACGTAGCTGCGCAGAGAGCTGGCTAGGTTTACATGTCGAATCCGCAAGTCAATTTGCATACATCCCTCCTGTTCGGGTTGGTGTCACCACCGCGGGCCCGTTTGAAGCGTTGGTGCGGCGCTTCAGACTCTTCGAAAAAACGATACGGAAGCACCGCACAGGGGCGCATCAGCCGTTCCTCTCCTCGGCCGGGTTCATTAGCCGATGCAGCCTCTGCTGGCCTTCGGCATATGCGAGGTACGCGCCGTCAGAGCTGTGAACTCGAAGCTTGCTAACGATAGGTAGTGCTTAGGAACGGCTGGCAGCGGCTGCGAGTTGCACGACCAAAGCAGCGTTTGCACCAGCAACTGCCGGTGCGGTTGCCGGGACCTTGAGACTCTTTGACAACGCTAATGGCAATCCGCAGACGGTCAGCGTCAGCGGCCAAGGACTAGTCCAGTGGCCGAGCTCTCGCCCGCCATGAAGTGCCTGATCCTGTCCAAAACCAGGTCGAGAACCCAGACATGCCCAAAACAAAACCCGCGTAAACATTGACCTCAAGGCCGATTTGCAGTAAAAGTAACTCACTCATCCAATGGCGCTAAATGAATCTGATACTCGCGCGAAACTGATTGACCCTGCCATTCACGCACGCGGCTGGACGGAGGACCTGATTTGCCGCGAAGAAACAGCCGGGGCTATCGAGATCATCAATGGCCGACCTCGCCGACGCGCAAAGGGCCGAGTTGATTACACCCTTCGCGTGAAGGTCAATACAGAGAGCCAACCGGTCGCACTCGCGCTGATCGAGGCGAAAGCGGAGAACCTGCCACCGACCCACGGATTGGAACAGGGCAAGCTCTATGCTGCGTCGAAGCGCCTCAATGTGCGATTCGTTTTCTCGACCAACGGACATCTCTTCGTCGAATATGACCGCTTCACCGGAATGACTTCCACGGCTCGGCCGCTGAATGAATTCCCAACGCCGGCCGAGCTTCGTGGCCGTTATGAACAAAGGATGGGATTCAGGCTCGACGAACCCGCTGCCGCGCCGATGCTTGCGCGCTATCCACACGGCGAGGGTACGCGCCGCTACTATCAGGACGCGGCCATCCGAGCCGTCCTCGAAAAGACGGCGCAGGCAGAGAAGCAGAGTCAGCCGGTCCGCGCCTTGCTCTCACTGGCCACAGGTTCCGGCAAAACGTTTATCGCTGTTAACCTCCTTCGCCGCATCGCGGACGCAGGCCGTCTGAAACGTGCATTGTTTGTTTGCGACCGTGATGAACTCCGCAGCCAAGCCCTCGTACATCTTCAGAATATCTTTGGCGCCGACGCCGCCGAAGTTTATGAAGACCGCGAGGGCAGAAATCACGCCAAGAACGCACGCATTCATGTGGCGACCTATCAGACGCTCGATGTTGCGGACGAAGAGAGCACCGCGAACTTTCTGGCGAGGCATTATCCCGAAAACTATTTCAGTCACATTGTGATTGATGAATGCCACCGGTCTGCGTGGGGCAAATGGTCTCAAGTCCTCAGCCGCAATCCCAATGCGGTTCAAGTTGG
>JAKAWG010000078.1 GCA_021817045.1 Acidobacteriota bacterium | reverse complement strand
TCTCGGCCCTCGGCTGCGCAGCCTCCAGAAATCGCCGGGCGTGGTTCAAAGATTCTTTCTCATGCCCGATCCTCAGTATCCGGCCCTGTAGCTCGGTTATGTCTACATACTTCTGGACTGATTAGTAGGTACAACCCCGCTTTCATTCAACTTTTACCAAGCGGGAGATTGGCTCTGGGCAAGGTCTCAGCTCCCGTCCCTAAAAACTATGGCGCAACTATCACAATGTCCCTCCACAACGGAAGATCGCGAGGCGCGGAGGAGGTGCCTACCATGACCTTGTAAGTACCGGCTGGAGAAATCCAATCGCTGGCTCTTGTATCATAAATGGAAAATGACCGCAGGCCGAGATCGAGCGTCACCGACTTCGCTTGGCCGGAATTCAGAAACACTTTGGCAAAAGCTTGCAGCTGTCTGGGCGGCTCTCCGTTTTTCGCCGGCTGCTCGACATACGCCTGCACGACCTCCGCACCGGCCAGATGGCCGGTATTCGTCACCATCACTTCAGCTTGGACTTCCTGGGTCAAGCGTCCGGAAGTCGTTTCGAGCTTCTCAGGAGTAACCTGGAGGTGGCTCAGCTTAAATGTCGTATACGACAAGCCGTACCCGAATGGGAACAGGGGCTGAATGTGATGTGCATTATACCAGCGATAACCGACTTCGAGCTTTTCGCTGTACACAGACCTGCTCTCGCCCACGACCCGGTCAAAGGGGAGGATTGGGAGAACTTCGAACCCATGGGACGTGCGCTCCGTCCCGGGCCATTGCCGTGGGGTACCTGTAGGAACCTCAGTCCCAGTCCGGGGAAACGTCAGGGGCAACTTCCCGGACGGGTCTACATCTCCAAACAGGATTGCCGCAATCGCGTTTCCGTCCTCCTGGCCCGGATACCAGGCCTCGACGATACCCCGCACTTGGTTGACCCAGGGCATGAGCACGGCACCGCCCGTGTTCAGGACTACGATGGTATTCGGATTGGCCCGAGCCACGACTGAGATGAGCTGGTTTTGGTCGCCGGGCAGCTCGAGGCTTGGGCGGTCAGCACCTTCCGTCTCCCAAGCGCCGGCAAACACAATCGCTACCTGGGCCGCTTCGGCCGCTTGCGTCAGATAGCTTCCGTCAGCGTATGAGACCTGCACTCCTTTGCCCGCGCGATGGCGAATGCCCTCGAGCGGGCTAACCACGTAAGGCGCGAGAACATATGAGCTGCCCCCGCCTTCCGCTATCGGCTCGTCGCCTGGTCGTAATAACGGCCCCTTTGTTGCGCCGTCGGCCCCGATCACCGCGATGGACCCGATGCCTGCGAGCGGCAGGATGTTATGTTCATCTTTCAGGAGGACAGCGCCCTGCTCGGCCACTTTGCGAGAAAAAAGGGCATGTTCCGGGCTGCGCACGTTTGCCTTCCAGTTGCCCGGCTGGGGTTTGTCAAACAGGCCGTGACGAAACATCGTCACGAGAACCCGGCAGACATGTTCATTGAGGACAGCCATACTTACTTGGCCCTTTTCAACCGCTGTCTTCAGCGCTTGGCCGTAGTAACGGCCCGTCGGCTGTTCCTGGTCCAGACCGGCCTTGGCCGAAGCGACTGTGGAATGAGTAGCTCCCCAGTCGCTCATGACCCAACCCTTAAAACCCAATCCTTTCCTTAGCAAATCAGTGAGCAATTGTGGGTTTTGGCAAGAATAGATGCCATTCGTCTTGACGTAGGCACACATGACGGTGCCCACGTGCCCTTGCTGGATGGCAGTCTGAAACGGAGGCAGATAAATTTCTTGTATGGTTCGCTCGTCCACAACCTTGGAGCGGCAGGGAGGTGACAACAAAGTGGGTCGCCACACCCGTGCTTACCCCGTTAACGGTTAAATTGAGCGCTTTTGTCGGTCAATGGCGCTTGCACTGACATGTGACGGCCGTCACAGAAATAGCGCGCACCTCATAGTACGAATTCCTCAGAGGAGTCCATATATCGGGATCAACCCGAGCTTCTCCTGGACCAGCCGTCAAACGTCTGGCCTAACTTCGATGGGAGTTCCCCCGGCTTTGCCGGGGGGATATTTACTGAAACTCCCACAAAAGGCCTCAGCGCTGCTGCGCGAGCATGGAGCTTTGGCAAACAGGGCGCCGGTCGCCAGAAAGTGAGAGGGCATCTCGGCACCTGCCCGGCGGACGGAGACCTCATGTCGACGAACTGGAGCGCCGAAAGGAGCTTCTCGAACCGCTTTTCAACCACGCTCCTGACGTGGTCGTCGTGGCCGACGGCGACGGCCGGATCACGGAAGTGAACGCGCAGGTGGAAAGGGTTTTGGCTATACGCGCGGCGAACTGGTCGGAATTCCGATCGAGGTCCTTATCAATGAATGCTTTCGAACCGCTCACCAAAGGCATCGAAAGAATTACGCCGCAGAGCCGCACGTACGGCCGAAGGGCACGAAGCCCGAACTCTACGGCAGACGGAAGAACAACGAGGAATTTCCGGCGGACGTGGCGCTCAGCCCGGTGGAGACATCGAAGGGCAGAGTCGTCCTATGTGTTATTCGCGATTTCACCGAGTGGAAGCCAGCAGAGGAAGCCCAACGGCGAAGCGAGCACTTGCACGCTTGCTTCAAGCAAACATCCGACGCCCTGCTCGTGGTGGACTAGGAGGGGCTGCTCCGCGAAGTGAATCCGCAACTAGAACACTACTTCGGATATTCGAGAACCTAGTTGATCGGACGTCCTGTGCCGATGTTGTTCCAGGAAGCGCTTCGCCAGAATCACGAAGCACGCCGAAGGGCTTACACGGTTCGGCCGCATCGGTCTCCTATGGCGTTCGGTGAGGAGATCCAGGACCTGCGCAAGGATGGAAGCCTTTTCCCCGCCGAGATCATGCTCAGCATCGTGGAAACCGCAGAAGGCCAGGCCGTGCTGTGCGTTGTTCGAGATATTTCGAAAAAAATCCGCCTTCAGGAAGAATCAGAACGTAAGGAACGAGAGCGGCATTTTTTCGAACAGGAGCTGAACGCGGACCCCAAGTTCGAAGACATCGTCGGGGTAAGCGAGGGATTAAGGAGGGTCCTGAGGGAAGTCGAGACCATATCGGCAACCGACGCGACCGTGCTCATTCTGGGAGAAACCGGCACAGGCAAGGACGTCATTGCCCGCGCTATCCATCAACTGAGTTCCGGGAATGAAAGGAACCTGATTACTCTGAAGTGCGCCTCTATCCCCACGAGGCTCATCGAGAGCGAACTCTTCGGCCACGAAAAGGGTTCTTTTACCGGTGCCGTTTCACCGACGATAGGACGGCTTGAGCTGGCTCTTCAGAGGACGCTCGTTCTCGATGAGATCGGGAATCTTCCGCTCGAGCTGGGGCCCAAGCTGCCGCGGGTGTTGCAGGAGAAGAAGTTCGAACGGCTTGGCGAGACGCGCGCGATTCCAGTGGATCTCCGGTTGATCGTTGCCACGAATTGCGATCTCAGGAAGATGCTTAGCGATCGGCAGTTCCGAAGCGATCTTCACTATCGCTTGAAAGTGTTTCCGATTACCCTGCCGCCTTTACGCGAGCGGCGTGAAGATATTCCTTTCCTGGTTCGTTACTTCGTCAGCAAGCATGCCCACAGCTTTGGCAGACAGATCGAAACGATTGCTCCGGACCTCATGAAGGCGCTTAGCAGCTGGGATTGGCCGGGAAACATCCGAGAGCTGAAAAACTTCATCGAGCGATCCGTGATCTTGACCAAGGGAACGATTTTGCGCGCGCCTCTAGCTGAACTGGTGCACATCGAGGAGGCTTACCCGAACGAGGATTCCACACTGGAATCGATACAAGAGGAACACATTGTCTCCGTTCGCCGGGAGACCCGACGAGCGATCTCAGGCGCGTACGGTGCGGCGACGCGCCTTGGCTTGAAGCAGACCACGTTAAATTCGAAATTGAAGAAATTTGGATCAAGCCAAAAAACCATAGACGGTCAAACCTGGCGGTATTTCCCCATGATCCGTCGTCACTTTCTTCGCGGCGCATATCTCCAAGACATCAGTTCTCGCTTAAATCCCTGGCTTCCCATACGCTCGGAAATTTGGACGTACTTTCGCATCGATGGCCACTGGTTTGCCTTAAGGGCCCACGCAATGCATACAACGTTATGGAAGATCACGGTATGGGAAGAACACGATGCGATCACGCTGAAGCTGGCAGGAAGGTTTGTGGAACCCTCGATAGACGAACTTGAGCGAGTGTGGCGTTCCCTAGCTCTGACCTTGGGATCGAAGACCCTGAGGGTTGATCTTCGCGAAATCACGTACGTCAACTCTCACGGGCTAGGGGAGCATACGGAAATCCGCAAGAACACGGCATCCATCTTTCTGGCCGATTCGCCGATTACGAACTATTGGGCCGAGCAGGCACTCGGTGAACTTTCCCCTCAGCCATGGCTCTGCCGAAAAGTGAACGAGCAGTAACAAGTGTGTTACGAGGTGCAACAGGGAAACCGGGAAGCACGGTAAGCCCGCCGATAAAATGCAATGAATGAAAGGCGACGGAGCGCATGGTAAAGCATCCGGCCGACTTCGGAAGGGGCCTACCTCGATGATGACCGCAGCTACTGTACGCGCTTCATGCTCAACAAAGTAAACGTGGGACGGTATTCTTCTGTCCGGGCAGGTTTGTTGCTGGTGAGTCTGTGTCTGGGTGCGACGGCTAACGGACAGTCAGGCAAAACTCAGACGTCTCCTGACCACGTGTTGGAGGAGGCGCGTATGGACATGCTCAACCGACGTTTCTCAAAGGCTGTCCATCTTCTAAAAAAGTCCCTGGAACAGCACCCGGAAGATAATCGGCTGCGAGTGGCGTTAGGAAGAGCGTATCTTTACCAGGGAAAGCAAGTCCTTGCCATCAGGCAGTTCCGCGAAGCGCTGCGTCGTGACCCGCAAGATCGTCTGGCCAGGCTGGGACTTGCCCATGCCCTGGCCGACCGTGGAGACTATAAAGCATCTTCCCAAGTCTACCAGGAACTGCTTGCCGTCAATGCAGACGACGAGGCGGCAGTCATCGGCCTGACAAACAACCTGATGCATGAGAAGCGGGCCGCGGAAGCTTTGCGCGTGGCCAACGAAGGCCTGGCGCACCATCCCGACAGCCTGGTGCTCCAAGAATACAAGGACCGAATCCAGCAAGGGGAATTCGGCGGCAATGAGAACGTGGTCGAGCGGCCGGTGAAAAGCCTGGAAGGCGGAGCGAACTACATCGGCGACTCGATCGGGGACCGATCGTGGGAATTCACGCAGCGTTTCAACTATGAAATCACTCCTCACGTCCTCAACCGCCTGCACGTGGAGGAGAGGAACATGAGCAGTACCGACAGCACCCCGGCCAAGGTGGCGGCAGGGACTGACGTACTTCAGTTCGGCCTCGAACACTGGGCGATTTTGAATCTCGGGGGCGGCGGTGTGCGCTTTGGTGACGGTACGGCTCGTACCCTCTACAACGCGGGCTTGGATTCCCATCCTGCAAAGAGCTTGTGGCTGGGCGCCGGCTTCTCGCGCACGCCTTTCTACCCGGATGCCAAGGCGGCCAGCTATGACCTGACCGCCGAGGGTTGGCACGCTTTGGCAGCTTGGCGGCCTAGGTCCTGGCGCGTGAACGCCTGGTGGTCGGGCCAGCACTACACGGACGGCAATCTGGGCAGACGCGGCGGCGCGGAAGTGTACCGTTGGTTCGGCAGTCCCAGCCTCTCATTTCAGACCGGCTACCGATTCACCCATTACGACTTTCGCCAAAACCCGCACCATGGATATTTCAGCCCTGACGAGTACCAGAGCCACCTTGGCCTGACCGGCGTGCGCTTCCGGTTGAAGCGAGTTTTCCGTGCGGAATATCTGGCTCGGGGCGGGGCGGAGTCGATTTCACGAGGCGAACCGTTTCAGGCCGCCTGGGAGATTTCCCTGCGAAACTGGGTATCGCTGGGGAAATGGGAGATTGGCGGCCAGTATTTTCACCTTCACTTGGTGCAGAATACCGGGGCCTTCGTAGCGCATGGCGGCCAGTTGTACGTGCGCTACGGTTTCTGACCATTGAGCGGAGCAAGTTCCGCTGCCATCGTGGCGGAAATGAACGTACAATCCCGATGTTTTCCGCGTTCACTGAAAATGGCTGAACGTTATCAAATTCTCATTGTGGACGACGATCGCGCAACCACCCAGTGGCTGCAGACGGTGCTGGCCGCCGAAGGCTACTCCTGCGACGTGGCTCACAACACCGACGACGCGGAGGCCCTCCTGCGCGAGAAGCCTGTACAACTGGTGATGATTGACATTTATCTGGGAGAAAAGAATGGGCTCGACTTTGTGCCGCGCATTCGTGCGGTTCATCCGGATTGTGATTGCGTGATGATGACGGCTCAGGCCAGCGTGGAAACGGTCGCGCGCTCGGTCGCGGCGGGCGCGGTTGAATACCTGGGCAAGCCGTTGCTGATCGACGAATTGCTGGCGCTGGTGCGTCGCCTTGAAAACCGCCGCAAAGCTCTACCTGCGGAACCCGCAAGGCTTGACCTTGAGCCCTCGCCAGCTTCAGCCATCGTGGGACGCAGTCCGAAAATGCTGGAAGTCTATCGCGTCATTGCCCGCATCGCGCTCAGCGAAGCCACGGTTCTTATTACCGGTGCCAGCGGCACGGGCAAGGAACTGGTGGCCAGGGCCATCCACGCCCATAGCCCGCGGTCCAGGAGAGCCTTTACACCCGTCAACTGTGGCTCGCTTTCAGAGACACTGCTGGAGAGCGAACTGTTCGGTCATGAGAAAGGCGCCTTCACGGGAGCCGTCAATCGACGCCAGGGATTGTTTGAGGCGACAAATGGCGGAACGATCTTCCTGGACGAAGTCTCCGAAACTAGCCTCGGTTTCCAAGTGAATCTCCTGCGCGTGCTGCAGGAAAAGCAGGTACGGCGGCTGGGGACAAACATCCAGGTTCCAGTGGACGTCCGTGTTCTGGCGGCTACCAACCGGAACCTGAATGAGTTAATCCGGGCCGGCGAATTTCGCGAGGACTTGTACTACCGGTTGAGCGTCGTCACGATCAGCCTGCCTCCCCTGGCCGAGCGCCGGGAAGATATTCCACTGCTGGTGAGCCACTTTCTGGACGATTTCAATCAGCGCAACAACCGCCAGGTGACGATGGATACAAATGCCGTTTCGCGTCTGGCGGCGATGGACTGGCCGGGCAATGTCCGTGAGCTTCAGAACGTGATCGAAAGGCTGGCCATTTTTTCTCCCGCCGGCCGCATCAGCGCCGAAGACGTGGAGCGCGAGCGTTCAGCGAAGACAGAGACGAAAACGGCGGAGGAAGCTCCGGCGGCTGGAGCAGTTTCGCTGCGAGATATGGAGCGGGAGCACATCCTGAGGGCCTTGCAGGATGCGCAGGGCAACAAATCGCTGGCGGCTCGGCGCCTAGGGATCGAACGGAAAACTCTTTACAAGAAGGCGCGGCGGTTGGGCATTGACCTGGAGCCGGGGGACAAATGACAGCGCAGGAGAAGAACCTTATCAGTGCGCGGCGCCGGTTCTGGCGATGGGTCAGGCTGAACGTGCTGCTGCTGGGCCTGGTCGGTCTGCTGAGTCTCGCTTATCCCGTCCAGGAAATGAGCCGGCGGCTGGACGATTTCTATTTTCGGCTGCGCGGTAACCAAACGACCTCGCAGCAAGTGGCGTTGGTGCTGATTGACGACGCCAGCCTCAGCCAGTACGGGCGCTGGCCCTGGCCGCGCGCCTTGCTGGCGCGACTTGTGCGCGCCGTCAGCGCGCAGCATCCACGGGTCGTGGGCCTGGACATTCTTCTTTCCGAACCCAGCGACGAAAAGGATGATCGCGAACTGGCGTCCGCATTCAAGGCGGCCGGCAACATTGTGCTGCCGACCCGGATCGATGCGGGGTCCGAAGGCCCGAAGTGGATGGGGCCTCTCCCGAAGTTTGTGCACAGCGTGACGGGCGTGGGGCATGTGCAGGTGCGGCTGGGGCCCGACGGAATCTGCCGTCGGGTTCCGGCGGCAGAGATGAGTGCCAGCGGACCGCTGCCGGCCTTCGCGATCGAAATCGCGCGCGTGGCGAGCCGGTCGAAGCCGAACACAGCGATACTCGAGCGACTCTACGCGTCTCTTGAGCGATCAGTGCTTGGTGGCCAGAGGCTTCTCCCCGAATACGTGACCGTTGATTACCGCGGCCAGCTTGCGGCCGGCCAGGCGCATCCTCCGTTTGCTGTGGTTTCGGCTGCCGACCTGCTGAACGGAAAGGGGGGCGTCGCGCTGCGGAACAAAGCGATCCTGATCGGCGTTGCAGCGGTGGGTATCGCAGACCGATTTGCGACGCCAGTAAGCGATCGGCTGCTAATGCCAGGGGTAGAGGTCAATGCCAATCTGGTGGACGGGTTGCTTTCCGGCCGGAACGCGCAACCGCTCAGTCCGGGCGTTGAGATGCTTGCGCTGATCGCCGCCAGCCTGGCCCTGACGTGGCTGCTGCTCCAGTGGCCAGGATGGCAGGGGTTGGCGGTGCTGGTGGCGCTGACCGTGGCAGGTTATTTTGCCGGATACCTGTTGTTTGCTGATGCCGGTCGGCTGGTTGTATACGGCCCGTTTGTATGCCTGGCCGTCATGGTTGCTCCGCTGGCCCAACTGGAGAATCTGGTGATGATCGACCGGAGCCTGACGCGCAGCCTTCACCAGCTCCAGGACGCGCTGGGAAAATCCTTTGGCGGTAATTCCAGACTGCGTGCGGCGACTGCCGGTGAGCCGGCGCTAGCCGGCGGTGATCTGCATTGGAAGGTCGCTACGGTCAACAGCCTGGAAGCCGAGTTGGGTTCACTCTATGCCTTTGATGAAACACTGCTGAAATCGATGCAGGAAGCCCTGGCGGTTTTTGCCGCCGACGGCAAGCCGTTGTACAAGAATCCGCGATGGGAAGAGCTTGCTGAGAAACTCGGCTGGCAGTCTTTGCCGACGCTAAGGGAATTCCTTGCAGCGGTCGGCCAACCGGGTTGGGCCGCCCTCTGCGACGAACTGGCCGATGCAGCGCCTCCTTTGGAAGCTGAATTGCTAAATGATAAGGGTCTCTGGCAAGTGCGCGTGATCCGGTTGCCATCGGTGTCACGTGACCGTGCCGGTCCGCTGATGGTGGTATTGGCGGATTTCACCGACAGGCTGGAGCGCGACCGCGCTCGGGCCGAAGCGCTGGGCTTTGTAACACACGAGTTGCGCACACCACTGGTTTCGATTCAGGGTTTCGCCGAATTTCTACTGCGCTATCCCGAGAACTCACGTTCGAGCCAGGCGGTGGAGACCATCTTTCGCGAGTCCAAAAGGCTGGTCGCCATGATCAATACCTATCTCGACGTTTTGCGGCTGGAATCAGGGGTAAGGCCATTGAAGAATGAATTGGTAGACATCCCGGAAATGCTGGTGCATCTAGAGCGGGTTATGCGGCCCCTGGCGCAGTCTGCGGATATGACGGTGAAGGTCGAGACATCTCTAACTCCCGCTCCGTTGCGGGGCGATTCGGCGCTTATTGCAGGCGCGCTGCTGAATTTGCTGAGCAACGCTGTGAAATACGGGTCGCGCGGCAGTGAAGTCAAGCTGAAGACGCTGAATAACGTGGACCTGGTGGTTTTCGAAGTCTGGAACCACGGGCCCTTGATTCCTCCGGAAGATCTGGCCCGCCTGTTCGAGCCTTTTTATCGCCGGCCTGAGCAGGAAGCTGCGGTGGCCGGCTGGGGACTGGGACTCGCTTTCGTCAAGCGGATTGCGGGAGGCCACGGCGGAAAAGTCGAAGCCAGCAGCGACATGATGTCCGGCACTTGTTTCCGCATGGTTCTGCCCACCGAGCCTGCACGTCCTCATGAGATGGAATCATGACTCGATTGACGATTCGTTACTCGATGGCTGCCGTCCTTCTCTTTGCCTGGATGGCCACGGCTGGGGCTCAGGGAAAGCTGAAGCCAGAGACGGTGAACGCCGCTCCGTTTGCGGGCGCGATCGTTTCCGAATGGACGGGCAAGATCAGCCTGCAGTTGCCGGGAAAACAGTACTCGGGTCCGGCGCGCGGAGAGAGGCTACCGGCCGGCACGTTGCTTGACACGCATGCGGGTATTCTGGTTCTGACTCTCGAGGACGAGAGCCAGATTCTTGTGCGGCCGCACACCCGCCTGATTCTCAAGCAGCCGGGCCCCGGCAACTGGGAATACCTTAAACTCCTGTTCGGGCGGATTCGCGCTTACATTACCACGCGGACAGGTGGGGCGCCACCCTTCGAACTCGGCACGCCGAGCGCGGTTGTTGCCGTGCGCGGAACTCGTTTCGACGTCATCGTAAATCATCAGGGCATCACCGAGGTGGATGTTTTCCAGGGCCTGGTAGAGGTTGCCGGCGTCGGCATTCCGGGCAAGTCCGTTCTGGTGAGGCCCGGGTATTCCACCCGCGTGGGCATGGGCAAACCACCCATTCCACCGGTCCCGACCTATGATATTCGTCCGGGCACTTTGCCTCCAAATGCGACGATTAGCGCTGAATTCGAGCGCGAAACCCGCGAGGAAATGCTTCATGCTTCTGAAGACGAGATGAGCGAGCGCCACGATTCCGAGATGAATGAGCTTGAAGAAGAAAGCCAGGAAGCGATCGAAGGTCCAAACGATCCCGATCAGAATTAGGGCAACAACCGGGTCGTTTCCCCTGTCTGTATATCTCGGTTCGAACGACCTCGCAAGAAGTAACCCTAAATTTGATTCGTGCGCACCTGCAAGCTAATTCCAAAGCCCATCGACCACTTCGCCATGGGTCTCATTTGAACCCAGCGTGTTTCCAATAGCCCCGCTCGTTGGTTTGAGCCTTTCGCGCAACGTCTGAATTTCAACCCATTCACCGCGATGATCGTTTGGCACCCCACCTGCACATCTCCGGGGCGAGGCCAGTGCAGATTGCCAGAGTTGGATACCGCACCATCCTTACTTAATGGTTTACGGTGAAATTGTGAATGTATGTATTGTCGGGACTGGTGATGTGGGACTTAGCGCTGGTGTATGCCTGGCCTATCTTTGTCACCATGTCAATTGCCTGTATGTCGATGATAGGAGAATCGCAGGACTGCAAAACGGTATTTTTCCTATTTATGAGCTAGGGCTCAAGGAGCTTTTCGATTCTTCGCGGGACAATCTCAGCTCCACCAGTGACCCTTCATTGGCCATGCGGGACGCGGCGGTCACTTGCATCACGGTGGGCACGCCTAGTCTGGACGATGGCCGCGCAAATCTCCGGTACGTAGAATCCGCGGCGCAGAGCCACAGCCTCGAAGACGTGGATCTTTGGAAACTGCGAGAGTGTTCATGATTCGATTGATGATTAATGCGGATGACTTTGGCCTAACGGAGGGCGTTTGTTCTGGGATTGTTCGGGCAATTCGCGCTGGCGGAGTGACGGCTACCACGGGCATGGTCTGCGTGCCGGGAGCGTTAGAGCGCCTGCGGCGTTGGGCGCCGGCGATTGCCGCGCGTATTGGGGCACACCTGCAACTGACGAGCGGAACGCCCGTGCTTCCGCCTGAGCGCGTTCGGTCCCTTGTGCATGAAGATGGAAAGTTTCCGTCGAGGCGGAAAGAAGTGCGGACACCGAGGCATGAGGAGATTATCAACGAATGGCGCGCCCAGATTGAACAGTTCCTGCGGGCCGGCATCGAACCTACGCACCTTGACAGCCATCATCATATCCATCGCCTGCCTGCGGTTCTCCCTGCGTTTCTGGAGATCGCAAAGCGATACGGGCTTCCAGCGCGTTCCTTAGACCCGTTAATGAGGGCAACCTTTCGGGCCGCGGGCGTACCGTGCGCTGACCTCACGCTTACGGACTGGTACGGTGGCGATCTTTCAGTTGCGCGCCTTGTCGAAGTTCTGGCGGGAGGGGTCCGGGAAAATCCGCAGGCGCAGAACTTCGAACTGATGTGCCACCCGGGCTTTTTTGACAGCGACCTCGGACTGTACTCCCGCTACACCGCCGACCGGGAGCGAGAGTTGGCCGCGCTCTGTGATCGTGCTCTTCAGGACCAACTCGCGACGGCGGGTTTCTTATTAACGTCCGCACAAGTTGCGACGGCTTGCCCTTCGGTGCTTCTGCCGAGGCAGAGAAGCAACGGGCTGCCGGTAGCTTAGTCCCCGCAGAGCGGGCCGGGCCGCCGCTTTATGAAAATCAAGCGACAACTCAATCGCGACGATGGGGCCAGAGTCCCGTTTAGGGCTTTGCGGGGAAAGGCCAGCAGGTGAAGAAGCACTACGGGAAGATTGTCCGCTGCTTACGGATTGTACTGATCGCGATCGTTTTCTCGGGGAAGTTGATTTAATGCTCGGAGTGGGTCCCTTGAGAGCCTCAGGGCGTGTCCAACGAACCCAGCCCTCAGAAGCCAGGAAAGAAGCCCCCAGAAGAAAACAAAGTACATACGGCTCTTGGATTTTGGCACTGAGGGTGCATTCAAACTCTGCGTGCAGTCGCGGAGTGGAAAAAAGGTGAAGAGTCGAAACCATCATGAAGACGCAGGACCGGAAGCAAACGTGCAGCTTTAAACCCGCCCGCGCAACGGAAATCGCGACGGTTGATTGCCGCGCCCTGACACGGAATCGGGCCATTGAGGGACAAGAGGAGAAGCTGTGAAACGGGTGATGTTTTACTGCCAGCACGTGCTTGGCATGGGGCACTTGGTTCGAAGTACGGCGATTGCCGGAGCGCTTGCCGAAAAGTTTTCCGTGCGATTGGTCATTGGTGGAAAGATCACCGGTGATTTTGGCTTTCCGGAGAACATTGACCTTGTTCAGTTGCCTGCGCTGCAAAGCGACCCGGACTGTGCCGGCCTTCTAGTGTGCGACTCGTCGCTGAGTCTTGAAGAGATCAAGGCGGTACGCAGCCGGATGTTGCTCGATGCCTTCGACAAGTTTGAGCCCGACGTTCTTATCACAGAGCTTTTCCCGTTTGGGCGAAAACGGTTTGTGTTCGAACTGCTCCCTTTGCTGGAGCGCGCCCACGGTCGCGCCGTGAGGCCCCTGATGGTATCGAGCATTCGAGACATCCTAGTGACCAAGAAGGATCAGCCGAACCATGAAAGGCGAGTGTGCCGGACCCTGAATAAATTCTATGACCTTGTCCTTGTCCATGGCGATCCGAATTTCCAACGGCTTGAGGAGACGTTCGGGCAGGTCGCGGGCTTGCGATGCGGGGTTGAGTACACGGGGTACGTGGTCCAGCGGAAGATGCCAGCCGCGGCGGAGGGCGTCGAGCTAGGGGCAGACGGGAGCCCGGCGATTGTGGTCAGCGACGGAAGCGGAGGCTGTCAAGCTGGCCATTTGCTTTTGGAAAGCGTCCTGCGCGCGGCGGCGGCCTTGGAAGACAGAATTCCCCACCGGTTCGTTGTGTTTGCAGGGCCGCTGATGCCGACGGAAGCTTATGAGCGATTGCAGGGACTGGCAGCCGGCCTGCCGAACGTGACCCTTGAGCAGTACACGCCGGACCTTGCCGCCTATCTCCGGCGAGCCGACCTCTCGGTCAGCATGGCCGGATACAACACCGTGATGGATATCCTGTCCACCGGAGTCCGCTCCCTGGTTTTCCCGGTGACCACTAACGATGACCAGGAGCAGGCGCTGCGGGCTCGCAAGCTTGAAAAGCTTGGAGTTCTCCGGATGCTCGGCCACGAGCACCTCACGCCCGAACGGCTTGCCCTGGAAATTCAGGGAGCGCTGCGAAGCAAGCCGTCTTCACTGGCTCTGAAACTGTCAGGAGGGGAGACCACTCTATGCCTGATTGAAAAACATCTGGCAGCCCGGGGTGACGGAACTTCGCAGAGCGAGGCGATTCCCTGTTTCCGCGAAGAGGACTGGGCTGAGACCCAGCGGCATGAAATCTACGGTGCGTGAGCACGGGGTTTGATATGCGAGTAATGGTCTATTCTCACGATACGTTTGGTCTCGGCAATATCCGCCGAATGCTGGCCATTTGTTCTCATCTGCGGAGATCGATCCCTGACCTCTCGATTCTGATTGTCAGTGGATCGCCAATGCTCCACAGCTTCCGCGTGATGCAGGGCATCGATTACGTCAAGCTGCCTTGCCTGAAGCGCAGCCAGGACGGCGACTTGGGCGTGCGCTTTCTCGATCTCGAGCTTGACGAGATTGTGCGTCTGCGACGCGAACTGATCTTGGCCACGGTGGTGAGCTTCCAACCAGACATCGTGCTGGTGGATAAGAAGCCGGCGGGCCTGGCGGGCGAGTTGGAGCCGAGCCTGCGCTACATCAAATGCAACCTGCCGCACGCAAGAATACTGCTGATTTTGCGGGATATTCTTGATTCGCCTGAAATTACCATCCCGGCCTGGAAGGACCGCGGCTACTACAACACCGTGCAATGGTACTTTGACGACGTCCTGATACTGGGCGTTCCTGAAATCTTCGATGTATGCACGGAATACGAATTTCCACGCGCGCTCTGCGAAAAAGTTCGCTATTGCGGTTACGTCGCGCGGCATTCGGCGTTACGACCCAAGGCCGACATTCGCGGGGAACTGGGCGCCCGCGAAAACGAAAAGCTGGTTCTGGTCACCACCGGCGGCGGAGAAGATGGCTACCAGCTTTTGTGGGCCTATGTCGGCGCAGCGGAACTGCTGACCGAGCAGTTCAAAATCCGGAGCCTGATTGTAGCAGGACCGGAACTTGCTCCGGAGCGCGCCAAGGCGATCCGTGAAGCCGCACAGCGCACCTCCGGTATTCACATTCTTGAATTCACCAACGACATGCTGAGCTACATGAACGCTTCGGACGTTGTGGTGTCCATGGGCGGTTATAACAGCGTCTGCGAGTTGCTGACTCTTGAGAAGAAAGCAGTTGTTGTGCCACGCGTTAAGCCGGTGGAGGAGCAAAAGATCCGTGCCGAGCGAATGGCGAGCCTGAACGTCTTTAAGACCATCCTGCCCGACGATCTAACGCCACGCCTTTTGCAGGAGGCCATCGCAGAGCAGCTTGCAGCTCCGGAGAAACACAACGAACTCATGGGCCGTGTCGATCTTGGTGCGCTTCCCCGAATCAGCAAGATCCTCATGGAGACCGGGCGCTCGCCGGTGGCGGAAGGTGGAGGTTCAGGGGCCGAACTCATGGTGGAATTGGTCGTGTAAAGGGAAGAATTGATGACCGAGAAACAGAGAAGTCCACGAATCGCTTATCTTCTGAAGACCTTCCCGCGGCTATCGGAAACGTTCATCCTGAACGAGATTCTAGGCCTGGAGCGGCTTGGAATGGACATTCAGATATTTTCGTTGAAGCGACCCGCCGAAGGAGAACCGTCGCAGTCAGCGTTGTCGGCGATTAAAGGAAGCGTCACCTACGTTCCCGCGCTGGGCCCACGGTCGCGGTTCATCGACGCCTGCCTTGTTGTCTGGGCCCATCTTACTCTTCTGCTGACGGACACTCGGCGCTATCTCGCCGTCGCGAAGTTCCACTTTGGCCAGCCCGGAAGGCTTCGCATCAAGCACTTTTTGCAGGCCGGATACCTTGTGCGTGCGCTGCGCCGTGGCAAGCTTGACCATCTGCACGTGCACTTCGCAAATGTCCCGACTTCTGTGGCGGAGATTGTGAGCCGGCTCTCCGGCATCCCGTACAGTTTTACAGCGCACGCTAAAGACATCTACCTTACGCCTGCTGCTGAACTGGCCCGGAAGATCAAGGGGGCAAAATGCGTACTGACCTGCACAGCTTACAACCAGCGGTACCTGTCCAGCCTTGCCCCCGGAGCGACCCCGGTCCGCCTTGCATACCACGGAGTAGACGTGAGCCAGTTTGGCGCGACTCCGGCCATGGTGCAAAAGACGGAAGGCGAGACGCCGCTGATCCTGAGCGTCGGCCGCTTTTGTGAGAAAAAGGGTTTCAACTATCTGATCCAGGCCTGCCGTTTACTGAAAGACCGTGGAGAGACGTTCCGTTGCGAAATCGTGGGCTACGGCGAGATGCAAAGCAAGCTCGAAACAATAATCCAGGAACTCGATGTTGGCGGCTGCGTGCGGCTCGCCGGAACTATGACGCACGATCAGCTTGTCGCGCTTTATCCGCAGGCGTGCATGTTCGTTCTTCCATGCGTTGTCACGGAAAACGGTGACCGGGACGGAATCCCTAATGTTCTGATCGAATCCATGGTGTCCGGCACGCCGGTGATCTCAACACGCGTGTCAGGCATTTCCGAACTGGTGGAACACATGGAGAACGGCCTTCTGGTAGAGCAGCGAAATGCGCAGGCGGTCGCCGATGCCATGGAGCTTTTGCTTGCTGACGCGAGTCTCCGGCTGCGCCTTACCGAAAACGCAAGGGAGACCGCGCGGCGACGGTTCACGCTCGAAGCCAGCGCGCAGCACGTGTACGAACTTTTGAACTCAGTTGTCAATCACGGAAACCGGCCTGACGCTGAGCTGGACGGAAGCGTTGCGGTGGCCGGTTCCTGGAGCAGATTCGCATGACAACAAAGAAGAGGAAACCCCGAAACTCGATGGGTAGCGCTCTGCAGCTGGTGCGCGCGTTTCGTCGCGAGATCGCCGGCGAGAAGAAGATGCTCGGCGTCTCGGCCCTCGCAGTGCTCTTTGCGGTGGTTTTGCGGACGCTTGAGCCCTGGCCGCTGAAGTTTATTTACGACCTTGTGTTCCAGGCAAAGGAGCACGCGTGGTCGGCGATCCTGCTGACGCGCCTGGGCCCGCAAGTGCTGCTAGCGGTGATGGCTCTGAGCCTGGTGGTGCTGAGGGGGCTTGCGGGAACGGCAGATTACGCCAGTTCGGTTGCAATGGCACAGGGGACTTCGCGGATTATGGTTCAGATTCGCGACCGGTTGTTCCGTCACCTTCAGAATCTGTCCATCGCTTTCCACAGTCGGAACGAAACGGGCGACCTGCTGACGCACGTTACCTATGACACCGACCGGCTGCGGGAAGTGATCATCACGGCGCTTGTGCCATTCCTCACCAACACTCTGGCCTTGAGCGGCATGCTGGTTGTGATGTTCTGGATGAACTGGCGCCTGGCGCTGGTGGCGCTGCTCGCGTTTCCGGTGGTTTTCGTCGCCGTGGTGCGCCTCACGGAGCGAATCAAGGAAGTCACGCGCATTCAGAGGTCGCGCGAGGGCGCAATTGCAGCCACGACGACAGAAGCTATCAGTTCCATTCGCATCGTCCAGGCGTTGTCGCTTCAGGAGCGGTTTCTCAAGACGTTTTCGGCCGCCAACAACAATAGTCTGCAGGCCGGAACCAGGGCGCAGCAGCTTTCCGCCAGCCTGCAAAGGACGGTCGATCTTCTGGCAGCGGTCGCGACGGCGGTGGTTTTATGGGCTGGCGCGCAATTCGTGATGAGCGGTCGGCTTACGCCCGGCGACCTGATCGTGTTTGTCAGCTACCTGCGCGCCGCCTTTAAGCCGATTCGGCAACTGGCAAGATACCTGAGCCAGATGGCGAAAGCGCTGGTTTCGGGCGAGCGCATCCTGGATCTTCTCCGCACCGTGCCGGAAATACAGGACCGGCCCGACGCCCGTCCGGCGCCGCCGTTTGCGGGCTATCTCTGTTTTGAGAACGTGTCGTTGGCCTACGAACCGGGGAAGTGGGTCCTGCACGACATCAGCTTTGAAGTAAAACCGGGGCAAAGAGTGGCTGTACTGGGGCCTTCGGGCAGCGGCAAGTCTACGCTGGCGAGCCTGCTGCTGCGCTTTCACGATCCAGTTGAAGGAAGAGTTCTGATTGACGGCACAGACATCCGCGACTACACGCTCGAGTCGCTGCGCACCCAGATCAGCACGGTGTTGCAGGAGAGCCTGCTCTTTGCCTCCACCGTTCGGGAAAACATCCTCTACGGAGCGGCGGGCGCCAGCAGTGAGGAGATCATTCGCGCTGCCAAGACTGCCAACGCACACGACTTCATCATGGGGATGCCGCAGCAGTACGACACCTTTCTCAGCGAGCGGGGCGCATCATTATCGGGCGGCCAGCGTCAACGCATTGCCATTGCCCGCGCTGCGGTGCGGAACGCTCCCATCGTGATACTCGACGAGCCGACAACGGGGCTTGATCGCCGAAATGAACTGGAAGTGGAACAGGCGCTCAAGAAGCTCAGTGCAAATTGCACGACGCTATTTATCACTCATACTCCCGAAGCGGCGAGGGATGCTGACCTTATTCTCTATTTGTCCGAAGGCCGCATTGCTGAGCGAGGTACGCACGAAAACCTGATGGCTTTGGACGGTGAGTACGCAGCGCTGTTTCTCCACTCGCCGGAGGGTGTCGAAAAGGAGACGGTCTTTGCAGTTAACGTCTAAAGCCGCGACTCGTGTGATTCTTCTCCGACACGGCGCCAGCACGTTCAATGCAGAGGGCCGTTATCAGGGATGCTCCGATAAATCCTTGTTGACGCAGGAGGGTCGGAGATCTGCTCGGTTGAGTGGTGAACGGTTGAAATCGGAAGGGATCGCAGCCGTCATCTCCAGCCCATTGCAACGTGCAGTCGAGACTGCACACGAGGTCCGAGCCGTACTTGAACAGAGTCGCAATGGTGTGTCTCTTGTTACAGACACCAGGCTGCGTGAGGTTGACCTCCCCGCATGGGAAGGCTTGCATTACGACACGGTGAAGCAGGAGTTTCCCGCCGAGTTATTGGCATGGCGCCTGAATCCTTCCGAACTTCGGATGCCGTTACCTTCGGGTCAAGACATGTTCCCAGTCCGGAATCTTTACAGGCGCACCGAGTCATTCTGGAAAGACCTCGTTGACGCCTATGCCGGCAAGGCTGTTCTGTTGGTGACGCATGGTGGAACGGCGCGGGCGATCGTCACTTCAGCCCTAGGGGTTGGAATCGACCATTTCCAGCGGGTCCAACTATCCAACTGCGGGATCAGTTGTATTACCGTTCGGCGTCCTACGGGCCGGACGAAACTTGAACTGCTGAATGATACCTCACACCTTGCTGTGGTACCTCCCAAGTTGAAAGAAGGACGAACCGGAGGGCGTCTTCTGCTGATCACGACCGACAGCGACGACGCTGAAGATTACCTTGGATTGTACTGCGCTCTGGAGCGAGTTGCGATTGACCGGATGTTGGTCCTGAGCTCTGTACGCTCCGCCGCGTTGTCCGTATTCAGCGGCTACTGCGGGCTTGAGCGGGTTTCGGAATCGTGGCTGGAGCGGAACCTGCAGAGCATCCTGGAGGCCGCCATGGCGGGGCAGGCTCTGTCGCAAGTTGTGGTGATGGCACGGACGAATGTCGGGCGGCGGTTACTCGAATGCTCTTTGGGCCTGCCGCGCGGCGTAGGGAGATCTCTCGACCTCAAGCGGGCTGGAATGAACGCGATCCATTGGCCTGGAAACGGCGTGCCGCCCGTCTTTCAAGGCATGAATCTGTTTGAAAGAAAGAACCATTTGACAGGAGGAGAAGCATGAAAGTCCTGGTTACAGGAGCAGCCGGTTTTATCGGCTTCCACCTTGCCCGTCGCCTTCTTCGCGAGGGCTGGCGAGTGTATGGCATTGACAACCTAAACAGCTACTACGATGTCGAGTTAAAGAAAGCGCGCCGCGACTTGCTTATGGCCAAGCCGGAATTCACGTTTGAAGCGCTCGATCTTGCGGACGGCGAGAGGCTGTCAACTTTTGTGGCGCACCACCAGCCGGACCATGTGGTGAACTTGGCCGCGCAGGCTGGCGTGCGCTACTCCCTTGAAAACCCTCTTGCTTATGTCAACAGCAACTTGGTGGGATTTGTGAATCTGCTCGATGCTTGTGTGCACGGCACGAACTTGCGCCATTTTGTCTTTGCGTCGTCGAGTTCCGTCTATGGAGCGAACGTCAGAGTTCCTTTTTCCGTGGACGACCGCGTGGACCATCCCATCTCGCTCTATGCGGCAACCAAGAAGTCGAACGAATTGATTGCTCATTCCTACAGCCATTTGTACGGCCTGCCGGTGACCGGCCTTCGATTCTTTACTGTCTACGGGCCCTGGGGACGGCCTGATATGGCGTGTTTCAAGTTCACCCGGGCGATCGACGAGGGCAAGCCGATCGAAATCTACAACCACGGCCGCATGCAGCGGGACTTCACTTACATTGACGATGTTGTTGAAGGCATCGTGCGCGTGCTGGGGCGTCCTCCGGTGCGCAGTGTGGTGGAAGAAAACAGCGGGGAAATTTTGAGTAACGCACGGTACAAAGTCTATAACCTTGGGAACCACCAGCCCGTAGACCTTTTAACTTTTGTCGAGATTCTCGAACGGGCGATGGGGAAGAAGGCCACTAAGGTGTTTCTTCCCATGCAGCTCGGTGACGTTCCGTGCACATACGCGCAGACGGATGACCTTTGGCGTGATACGGGCTTCCGTCCCTCAACTCCCATCGATGTGGGCCTGGCCAGATTCGTCGGTTGGTATCGCGAATATTACTCGAATGTGGAGAGGGCAGGATGTCTGGCACATGCCTAAAGCCTTTGGCGAGTCGGCTGGCGTGGGTCGCCATGGGATTTTCCCCTATGGGCACAACGGCTCGCCGGTTCTATGCACGGGAAGGTTTTCGACCCTTCCGGTGCAGCAGGCCTCGGAGCAAGGGGTTATCGGAGCGCTTGCCGCGGTAGCTTGGGTTATAACCGACCGCTGCCTGTCTTGGTGGCCTAATTACGGCTGGGTGGCTCCTGGCCCCTGATCAAATACGCCGGTCTCCGGTGTGGCTGGACCTGTCCTCACGAATCATGAGGTTACGTTGGGAACGAATGTAAAACTCGGTGTCTTGATCCTGCTCGGCTGCGTCGGCGGGCTTGGATTCTCGCCTTCCTTGGCTGGGCAGCAGATACCCGATACTGGCACAGGAAAGGTCAAGGTCGAGTCGCGCTTCTATAGCGCAAATCAAGTTTTTCCGCTGACGAGCTTCGGCCCCAGTAGGCTGGCGAGCAACAAAAAATTTACCGGAAGTATGACCAAAATCGTTGGCGATTACGGGCTGGGCCGAAAATGGGCTCTACTCTATCACCTGAGATTCGCCTACTTGGACAAGACAAAGAAGAGGGCGAACTTCACCGCGTTTGGCTTCGAAGACCAGACGATTGGAATCGAGCGGGGCTTCCGACAGACGGAGGGGTTTTCGGATGCCATCGACCTCAAATTCGTGTTGCCCACAGGTTCCACGACGAGCGTTCCCCAGCTAGGTACCGGCCACTTCGCCATCGAACCCGATTACCAATTGGGCTTTACGCGGAATATGGGCAAGCGGTTTGTCTACGGGGACTTTTCTATCGGGCCGCGCGTGTATAGCAATAGTGGCCTTACGCAACTGCAGACTAGCGGGGAAGTAGGCGGCAGATTTTTTCGGAAGGTGAACGTTTTCGGTACTTGCTTCCTTGCACGTACTCTGGCTGGGCATGCGGGGCTTGGGCAGCCAGGGGTCCCAAATACTTCGGAATTCTACGACCTGCTGCGGGTAGGGGGCGGAATCGAGTTCGCTGGTTGGGGGCCTTTGCGACCGATGATCGCCTACCAGAGGGATGTCGCCGGCCAGGGCATTTACGCTGGCAGCAGGATTGTCGTCGGTTTTAAGGTGCACTTTAACTGGCACGAGACGTCATATTAGCGAACAGGAAATGCAGTCGACTCCCTGGAAACTCTTCCTTGTACGCCACGGCGAGGCGGAGTGGAATCAGGCTGGCCGCTACCAAGGCCGCAGCGATCCGCCACTCACCGCGCGCGGTGTGGCACAGGCGTGGGCTTTCGCAGATTGGTTCGCTGAATCGGGCGTAGCCTCTAGCAGTTTGCTGAAAAATGGCTGTAATTAGAAAAGTCGTTCGGTTGCAAGCACGAATTCAGCACCCTGCCGGAGGTTACCTGCCTCGGCCGGCCAGGCTTTCAGGTGGCTTTCACCGCCTGGTTG
>JAKAWG010000169.1 GCA_021817045.1 Acidobacteriota bacterium | reverse complement strand
ACTAGCCCGCCCTCATTAGGTATTAGACTCACCTCTCTATGGAAGGGACGATCCGTTCGCCGGATCGCACTGGGGAAATATCGTGAATAGTAAAACCGTCCCAGTTTCCCCTTTGCCGTCATTCCCCTCCGAGGCCCACTGACGCCTCAAACAGCGCCCGAAGGCCGCCTCTCGCTAACTTACGCAGCACAATTAACATGTGATATATCATTTCCTGGCCCGCTGTCAAGCGTTTTATCCGGCGAGCTATTTCCTTGCCGTCAGGTGTCTTGGGGGTTTTGCCGTGCAAGAAGGCCAACTCCCTTTGCTATACTCAACTTCCCGAGGAGGCTGCGATGCCAGGTAATTTTGTGGCAGGGATACTTATGGGCGTATTCGCGGGACTGGTCAACGGCATCTTTCTCTTGCCGATGCGCTACAAGCGCAAGTGGGAGTGGGAGAACATGTGGCTCATTTTTGCCATCGTTTCGACGCTGGTGTTTCCCTGGCTGGCCGCATTCGTTGCCGTACCGCATTTGACAGCGGTTTTCAGGACCGTTTCACTGGCTTCCTTAGTGCCGGGTCTCATCGCAGGAGCCGTGTGGGGAATTGCGCAGGTTCTCTACGGCCTCGCGTGTGGAATGGTCGGCATCGCCATTGGGAGCGCCGTCATTTCCTGCACGGCAATTATCGCCGGGACTATTGGTCCGATCGTTGCCTATGCTCCCGGCCAACTCATCAGTCGAGCCAGCCTTCCCCTTTTTGTCGCTGTGGCGATCATTTTTGCGGGCATTTATATGTATGGCAGGGCTGGGGCTCAAAAAGAGAAAGAGACGGCCGGCAAGGAGGCCTCGCCACAAATTGTAAAGGGGAGTATGCGAAGCGGGCTGATCGTTAGCCTGACCGCTGGAGTTTTCGGCACGGCCTTCATTTATGGCGGCAAATCCAGCACGGCGATTCTAAGCGCCGCAAAAGCTGCGGGCGCGTCGCCCCTGTTTGCTTTCTACGCGGCGTACGTCGTTACCTTCAACACAGGGTCTATTCCCGGCATAATCTACTCCGTTTACAAGCTACGACGGAATAAAAGCGCGAGAAATTACCTCACCAGCGGATCCTTGCTGTGGAACCTGGGCCTTGCGACGTCAATGGCGGTGCTGTGGTACGCAGGAATACTGCTCTATGGAATGAGCTCCGAGGAGATGGGTCGCTTAGGACCGTCGATTGCTTTCGCCCTCTTTTCAAGCGGCACCGTGTTATTTGCAAATCTTTTCGGCTGGCTGGCCGGAGAATGGAAAGGCGCCAGCCGATCGACACTCCAAGGGTTCGTAAAGGGCATGGCTTTGATCGTGCTCGCCGTCGTGATCATTGCTTTTGGGGTGCGCCACCTTGGCTAAAACGAGCGTCATTCGAGTATCCGGCCTCTGAGCCGTTCGAAGGTGAACTCGGGTCCTCGCACGAATTGCATCAGGGCGCGCTCGCGCGGCTGGATCTGGTTGACGGCGTCAGGAAGCTTTTCGAGACCCTCGTGGGGAACCACAATCAGCCCGTTTTCATCGCCATGCAGCAGGTCACCTGGCCGGATGACTAATCCTTCCACTTGCACGGGAATTCCGACCCTCACAATGCGAAAATAGGCGTGGCTCGCCGCCACGCCTCGGGCGAAATACTGGAACTTCATCGCCTTCACTTCCGGGATGTCGCGTACGGCGCAGTCCGAGACAAGACCGACCGCGCCCAGACGGGTAAAGACGGTGGCCATGACTTCTCCACAGTGTACGGCGTAATCGCGCTGAGGTCCGATTTCCTGAAGTGCTACGACGGCGGGTTTGGGTGATTTATCTACCGCTTCATAAAGCTCCAGAAATATGTTCCAGTCGATTGTCCCCTTCGTCATGGTCTCAACGTGCGCCGTGACGGCGTAGCCGACCATCCGTCCGAACTCGGGAAACAGGCAGCGCACTTGAAGCGGAGTAAATCCTTCACTGTTCGGCCGCACCTTCAATAGCTCAATCGCGTTGGATAGCGTGGGAGTGTCCACGCTCCTCAGATAATCAATTGCAGACGATTCTGTGGGAGTTTGAGGTTCCATTTGTTTATCTCCTCTATGGGGACTATTCATCGACCACCAATGCTCCTTTTATGAAATTGTTCAATCGAAAGTCTCCTACAAAGGCGCGCGGGAGCTGAGCCAATGCGGGGTATCGATGACTGACCAGACATGCAACGTCAACTTTACCTCTATGAATGTACTCCATCGCTTGCCGGTAGGTGGTGGGCGTTCCGTCAGGGTCGAATCCGCCGGAAGCTCCTCCCGACGTGACGAGATTGATTTCCCACGCTTGGAACGGTGTCAGACATCCGATGTCACGTCCAGAATGACCCGCGCCGTAAAATAATACCGTCGCCTGCCGCCGAATGACGGATGGGATCCAGTCAAAAACCTTGCCGCTTCCGGTGGCTTCGACCAGGTACTCGGCTCGCTCGCCGCGCGTAGTGATTTCGGAGATCAAGTCGAAAGCTCGGACATCGAGTGGAGTCGCGCCTAATTTCTTCGCCAGCGCTAACTTATCGTCCTGCATGTCCGCCACAAAAATATCGCCGTCGAACCGCGTTATATTTCGCAGACACTGCAAGAATAGCAGGCCGGCTGACCCAGCGCCAAGAATCAGGATGCGACGAATCCGGTGAACTCCATCAAAAGTATACCGATTTCGGGCGCGAGCCATGCGGTCGCATGCGTGAAGTACGCAACCCAGGGGTTCAATGAGGGCACCCTGAACTGACGACATGTCCGGCGGAAGGACGACAACGTTCGTTTCGGGCACGCTGACATATTCTGCGAACGCTCCGGGCACACCTGTGATTCCATATTCCCGGCCGAACTCGCACTGGTGGGAGTCACCCGTCTCGCAGTATTCACACACCGGCGAGTGGCCTTGACTCATGCAAGTTAACACCTGATCGACCACCACCCGATCGCCCGGCTTGCACCGGCGAACCGCGCTACCAACCGCTTCGACCTGGCCGCAAAATTCGTGGCCTAGAATTTGCGACTGCTTTTTGAGTGCGATCGGCCGACCTCGTTCATCCCGATTGTAATTGGCAAACCCGTGAAATATGTGCAAATCCGTTCCGCATACCCCAACCGCCAAAACGCGGATAAGAACTTCGCCAGGCTTTGGGGCTGGTTTTGCCAGCTCACGAAGCGCAAATTTGCCGACATCTTCTAGAACGAGAGCTTTCATTAGCTTTTATTCTGCGGCTTGGGGAGGCTCGCTCAATTTCAGGTAAAGGGCGGAATAGCGCTGGAGGTGGTCTAAGACAAGATGCGCTTCCCTTCCGCTCGTAGTAACCTCCAAGCGCTTCTCTTCAGGCCAAACCATCTGCGCTCCGCTCACCTGGAGCCGCCTCGAGTCCACCCGAACCTCAACCTGCGGTGCGGGGCGCATCTCGCCTCCCGTCGCCAGCTCGATGGTGTTCAGTACCTGCACCAGGATCAGACCCTTACGCGGATCGTAAAAAAAGGTGCCGTGCACATACTCGGAAAAAGGTTCGGGCCGAAGCTCGGCCAGGGGATGCGACACAAGCTGGCGGATCAAAGCCGGAATCCACTCCTGGATCCAGTAGGGTCTCCACTGCATCGCCCAGAAGATCGGTACCCCCAGGTACAGCGATTGCCCTCGGCCATACTTGTTGTACGCCACCGCCGTCCCCGCCGTCTCCGACCCTGGCGGCGGTGGCCCCCAGTTGAAATACTCGTGCCGCGCCATATCCTGCACCATGAACGGCAGACGATAACGCATCACTTCCTCTGCTGTCGTCCGCTTCAGCCGCAGGAACGATCCCGGCAGCCCCACCGTGCTCACCGCAAGCATCTTCGCCAGCCGGTGCTCCGCAGATTCCAAATAGGTCGAGGCGA
>JAKAWG010000077.1 GCA_021817045.1 Acidobacteriota bacterium | reverse complement strand
GGTGGGAAACAAAGCGGGAGCGATCTTTATTGAGAAGCCGGTAGCGCCCGCCACCGCTTTTGCGGTCCGCGCTACCTGCTTGTGCGGTGAGAAAGTTAGTGGAAGGCTGATGCGACTCGTAGCACCTTGGGCGCGACCTCCCTCTCAGTAATAACAGACGGGCGTGCCTGTTCGAGCAGGTTTTGCCAGACATTCTTGGGGCTTGCGCTGAAGATCAAATTCGGGTCGGCATGTATCCGGTACCACGCGCCTCGCATGATTTCAACTTGAAGCTGTAACGGCAACCACTGAGCCCGCCCCAGAAAAAGCCGCATTTTCTGGTCGTTCTCCGGACTTCGCAGAAACTTCTTGATGAACCTCGCGTCGAAGCTGATATAAACACCCGGCGAGATTTGAAAGACCTCTTTCGGAGCCTGAGACGCGCGAAAGATCATGCTCTCGTCATGCACGTCGACCGGGCCACCGAAGTAGGCCGGGAAGGTGATGTGCTTGAGCCTCGGATTGCTCGGAAATAATTGGAAAAGATTGAAGCGCGTGGGCCTATTGATGATGATGCCGACAATCAAAGGGCCATAGCTGACGGGAAGCATCAGCACAACCGAGTGCCGAAAATAGAGATCGACCAAACCCTGTCGCGCCACCAGGTAAAGCGGCTTCTCCTGGGCTTTGGAGGCAGCTCGCACCGGAACGCTGGAAATCACGTACCCGAAGCAAATCAGCACCAGCCGGATCGTCCTGGCGAATCTCTTTCGTTCTTCCTGCGGCTTCGCCGGCCACCAGCCCGGAAAGCGCAGTCTTAGGTTGAAGCGTCTCATGACTTATCCAGGGATTGACCCGGTCTATCGCTGTCTAGTATACCCTCACCACGCCTCCGCGCATGAGCCGAATTACAAAATATAGTGACCGTTTCGTGTAGCGCCGGCATCCTGCCGGCCTCGACAACATGCCGCCGAGACGGCGGCGCTATATGCACGGCTTTTCACCGTATTATGTAACACTCGGTAGTGGAGGCGGCTTGACGGTCCCGCAAGCCCGGTTGGCGTGAGGCAAGATAAAACCCGCCGGTGGGTGCATGCATGCCCCGAGGCCCAGGCCTGACGGCGCGCCCGCGGTGGTATAGAATGGGACTAACGTGCAAATGACGCATGGGAGGAACAGGATGAATCGGAGAAATTTTCTGGAGATGGGAACCCTTGCGGCCGGGTTAGGAGCGGCGCCGGGTTCTTTACGCGCCTTCAATTTGACGGGGCCTGCAAACGACTTTCGGTCCGTTGCCAAGCGCGCGTTAGGAAGAACGGGTGAAAAATTGTCGATCCTGGGTCTTGGCGGAATCGTCATAATGAATGCGACGCAAGCTGTCGCCAACAGCACTGTGGCGGAAGCGGTTCACGCCGGTATTAACTACGTTGACGTAGCCCCAAGCTACGGCGATGCGCAGCAACTGCTTGGACCCGCGCTCAAACCTTACCGAAACCGGGTATTCCTGGCCTGCAAGACCGGCAAACGGGATCGAGCCGGTGCCGCGGCAGCCCTGGACAACTCACTGCGGCTTCTCAAGACGGACCACCTGGACCTTTACCAGCATCACGCCGTAACCACCCTGAAGGATGTAGACGAGATTCTAGGTCCGAATGGAGCCAACGAAGCGTTCGTCGCGGGCCGAAAGGCCGGCAAGATCCGGTACTTGGGATTCTCCGCTCATTCGCCCGAAGCGGCCTTAGCGTTGATGGACCGCTTCCACTTTGACACGGTTCTGTTCCCAATCAATTTTGTCTTGTGGTCGCAGGCCCATTTTGGACCGCAAGTGATTGCTCGCGCTCGACAGAAAGGTATGGGGATTATGGCCATCAAAGCTATGGCCAAGACGACGTGGCCTCAATCCATGCCGAAGAACCACAGCCCCAATCCGAAAGAATGGTATGAGCCTTGTTCGGTACCGGAAGAAGCGGCTTTGGCCTTGCGCTGGACGCTTTCGCAGCCAATTACCGCCGCGATTCCTCCCGGTGATGAGCGGTTTTTCCCGCTGGCCATGTACGTAGCAAAGAATTTTCAGCCCGTGAAGCCCGACGAGGAACAAGCGCTGATGGCGCGGGCGGTTGGCGTGAAGCCCATTTTCCCTCACAAGCCCGCGTGAGGGGATTGCTGCCATCATTTTCGCCCGTTGCTTCGCAAATCCGCCGAACCAAAGCAGGCTCGTATCATGACCAGCCGCGCCGTACTTGACTGTGACCCACATCACTGCGGTAATACGTGTGCGGAGCTATTCGTGTAAGGAACGGAGATATGTGCGAGGGACGATGGATGCTCCCGCGGGCGAAGCCGCCCAGGTGTAGATTGCCGTTTACAGACGAGGTGAGAATGGAAATCGCGGTTCAAGGGTCAGAATCCAAGTTCAGGCAGTTGGCAATTTCGTCTCTGGATGACTTTGTTTTTGGTGTGGCTCCCCGGCCCGTCACGAGTCGGCGCGGTGTCGTCATCGGCAACGGCGTCGTCCTTCCGGAGATCAATTTTACACTTCCTCCCATCGACATCTCGCAGGAGACGATGCCGGGAATTCTCGTTCAGTATACGGAGATGATCGACGGAATCCTGAAGCGTGCAGTCGAGCTGGATGTTCCCGCTTTGATGGTTGAATTCGAGGCGCTACCGGAGATGACCGTCCAGCCGGCGTGGGGACTTGAGATTACGCGCGTGCTGGCAGAGAAGCTGGCGGAATATCGCGACAAGCGCGGTCTGAAAGCGTCCCTGCGTCTGACGCCGAACGACACGCGAGAGATGCAGCGCCCGCCTCTGATGCGCCGCGGGAAATATTGGGACGGCATGGTCGAGTTCTTTCATAAGGCGGGCGAGGCGGGTGCTGACTTCATCTCCATCGAGTCGACGGGCGGAAAAGAAGTCAGCGATGAAGCGTTGCTGGGCGCGGACTTGCGCGCCGCCGTTTTCGCGCTGGGCGTTCTTGGCGCGTGTGACATGGAGTTCCTGTGGGATGAGATTGTCTCCGCGTGCCGGAACTCAGGCATTTTGCCGGGCGCGGACACAGCCTGCGGCTTCGCGAACACGGCCATGGTGTTGGCCGATCAGCGCTTGATCCCGGCGGTGTTCGCGGCCGTGGTGCGGGTGGCGGCGGCGCCGCGCAGCCTGGTGGCTTTCGAGCGCGGAGCCGTCGGCCCCAGCAAGGACTGCGCCTACGAAGGGCCGTACATGAAGGCCATCGCCGGGGTGCCGATTTCCATGGAAGGCCGGTCCGCTGCGTGTGCCCACCTTAGCTTCGTCGGCAATATCGCTCAGGCGCTTTGCGATTGTTGGTCGAACGAGTCGGTTCAAAACGTGCGTTTGCTGAGCACTTATGCTCCGACGGTTTCCCTCGAGCAGCTTGCTTACGACTGCCGATTGATGAACGCGGCCGCCCGCTCGGCGGCGGATGCTCGCCGGCTGCGCGATTGGCTGGTGGAATCGGACGCGGCCGGTGATCCGCAGGCGTGGGTGCTGCGGCCAGACGTGGTGCTGCGAATTTCCCGGGAAATTGTGAAGGAAAACAGCTCATACTTGCGCACGCGCCGCGCCGTGCAGGCGGCTGTGAACGAGTTGAAGCAAGCCCACGATTCTGGCGAATTACGCGTTGCGCCGCGAGAAATCCCCTGGCTTGAAAAACTAGCGCGCGAAGCCGCCGCTCTTCCTGATCGCGAGAAGGAATTCTTAGAGGAGATGATGCAAACGCCGTTGACGAAGAAGTTCCTGCCCGATCAATATGGCTTGGTCTAACCACACGAGCTTGCCAGCCACCAAAGTGTCATGAAGAGCCTGATCCAAGAGCTGTTGTCAGCCGCGCCGGTCGTGACCGATGGAGCCTGGGGAACGGAATTGCAGGCTCGCGGCCTTGAGCCAGGTGGTTGTCCTGACGCCTGGAATCTGGCCCATCCGGATCGCGTGGAGGAAGTCGCTCGCGCGTACGTGGAGGCCGGGAGCGAAATCATTCTGACCAACACTTTTTGCGCCAACCGTCTCGCGCTCGCCCGTTACAACCTTGCTGAAAAGCTTCTGGAGATTAATCGTGCGGGAGTCGCGATTTCGCGCCGGGCCGCACGAGGCAGTGCCCGGGTGTTTGCGTCGATGGGCCCTTCCGGAAAATTGCTGGCGATGGGAGAAGTAAGCGAAGGAGAAGTCCGGTTGGCGTTTGACGAGCAAGCCAAGGCTCTGGCGGAGGCCGGAGCTGATGGAATTGTCATCGAGACGATGAGCGACCTTGCCGAGGCGAAGCTTGCGTTGGCTGCGGCGCGAGCGACGGGCCTTCCCGTGGTCGCTTCCATGACGTTCGATTCTGGCCGCGGCCACGACCGAACCATGATGGGCACGACGCCAGAAGAAGCGGCCACCGAACTCAGCGCGGCTGGCGCGGACGTGATCGGCGCCAACTGCGGTCAAGGTGTTGAAGGCTATGTCGAGGTCTGCAGGCGGCTTCACGCTGCGACGAACCTGCCGGTCTGGATCAAGCCCAACGCGGGTTTGCCCGAAATTTCGGACGGGCGCGTGAGGTATCGGCAGACTCCGCAATCCTTTGCCGGGCATGCCCGGGCCCTCGTCGAAGCGGGCGCGAGCTTCATCGGCGGCTGCTGCGGGACAACTCCAGACTTTATCCAGGAGCTTTCGGCGCGATTGAAGACCGTCCGAGCGCCGCGCCGGCCGCCCATGCGCCTGCGGCTTATCAGTTGCGAGATTTTTTGCCGGGAATTCTGCGCGCTCGTGGCGAACTCGCCTCACACGATCGACGTGGAATTCCTGCCCAAGGGCTTGCACGACGTCGGCACCGACGCCATGCGCGAGCGCCTGCAATCGGCGCTCGACCGAATCGACAACAGCCCCTATGATGCCATCCTTCTAGGCTACGGCCTTTGCAATAACGGCACCACGGGACTGACGGCACGACTCAAGCCGCTCGTGATCCCGCGCGCGCACGATTGTATCACGCTCTTTCTGGGCAGCGCCTCTCGTTATAGCGACTACTTCCAGAATCATCCCGGCGTTTTCTTCAAGACAACGGGCTGGATCGAGCGTGGCGGCGTGGACGGGGAATTGAGCCAGCTTGCGCTGGGGAAGAAGCTGGGCTTTTTGCAGACCTTTGAGGAAATGGTTGCGCGTTACGGTGAAGACAACGCCCGTTTCCTTCAGGAGCAGTTGGGCGACCTGACCCGGCATTACCGGAAGTTTACCTTCATCGAGATGGGCGTCGAGCCGGATTCAAGGTTCGAAGAACTTACGCGCCAGGATGCGAAAGGACGTGGTTGGGCCTTTGAAAAGGTTAAGGGAGACTTAGGTATGCTTCGGCGCTTCGTTAACGGCCAGTGGGACGAGAAAGAGTTCCTGATTGTCCCGCCCGGATTTCAGATCGTCGCCAAGTACGATGAAGGCATTGTTGACGTACAGCCTGCCGATTCGTAGGGCGACCCGCGTGGCTTATGCTTGGGTGGCGCGGCGAGAAGGGCGTTTATGAAAGGGCGTGAACGCATTCTGGCGACGCTCGACGGCCAGCCGGCCGACGCATTGCCGTTCATGCCGATCACCATGATGTTTGCCGCCGACCACGTGGGCGTGAAGTACCTGGAATATGCGACGGACTATCGCGTGCAAGTCGACGCCCAACTTCGAGTGGCCGAGGATTACGATTTTGATTACGTGAGTGTGATTTCCGATCCGGCCTGCGAAGCTGCCGATTGCGGCGCTTCCGTTAAGTTCTTTCCGGATCAGCCCCCGGCGCTTGACGAGGAGAACGCGCTGCTGGCTGACAAGGGCAAGCTCTCCACGCTCAAGGCTCCCGACCCTTCAAGCGGCGGGCGGATGCACAACCGGCTCAAGGCGCTGTCGCTCTTCAAGCGGCGTGCAGGAGGGGATAAGTCGATCGAGGGCTGGGTTGAAGGCCCTTGCGCGGAGGCCGCCGACCTGCGCGGAATCAACGCTCTGATGACCGATTTCTACGACGACCCGGGATTCGTTTCTGGCCTGTTTGAATTCGTTCTCGAGCTGGAACTCGCGTTCGGCAAAGCTCAGATTGCGGCGGGCGCAGAGTTGATCGGCATTGGAGATGCCGCGGCCTCGCTGGTCGGCCCGAAATTCTACGAAGAGCTGGTGTGGCCCTACGAAACAAGGCTGGTGGATGGGTTGCGAGCGTCTGGCGCCCGCACCCGCCTGCACATCTGCGGAAACACGCGGTCCATTCTCGCTGGGATGGGCCGGCTAGGGTGCGATATAGTCGATCTGGATTCGCTCGCCCCCGTGTCTCAGGGGCGGCGCGAAATGGGTCCGAGGCAGGTCTTGCTAGGCAACATCGACCCTGTACGCGCTCTTCGCAACGGCACGCCGGAGTCGGTGTACGACGCTGTGGCCGAATGCCACCGCGAGGCATGCAACCGCTTCATTGTCGGCGCGGGATGCGAAGTCCCGCGCGACACGCCCGCCGCCAATCTCCGCGCGATGGCAAGGTACGCACGTGAGCACGGTACGGCAGAGCTGCAACCAAAAGCAGATTCCTCGCGGGGTTTACCCTGAGCGCAACCAGCAGATTCTTCGCTGCGCTCAGAATGACGAGGGCGAACGGGCTCGGAATGACGTCATTCCGAGTCCGTCGCAAGACGGACGAGGAATCTGCTTTTCTTCGCGCGCTGCAAAGATTTCGAGGTTTAGTAGTACAGTGTGACTAGAAAAGGTGACAGCTCTTGACGAAGGAAGCCACTTATCGCGTTCTGTTGCGGCCCACCGAAGTTGAATTGCGGGCGCCGGCGGGCACTCAACTGCGTGACTTGCTTTTCGAGCAAGGAGTGGAGTTCCCGTGCGGCGGCCAAGGACGCTGCCGGGGATGCCGCGTGCGGGTGTTGGCAGGCGCAGTGGAAGTGAATGCGGCGCAGCGCGAACGGCTTTCTGAGGAGGAGTTGAAAAACGGCTGGCGCCTAGCCTGCCAGTGCCGGCTCACGGACGATGTGGTCATCGAGCTTCGCCAGTGGGATGCGGCCATTCTCGTGGACGAGTCCGCCTTTGCCTTTGAGCCACGCCTTGGCCTCGGCGTGGCGGTGGACCTGGGGACGACGACTCTTGTGGCGCAGTTGCTCGACCTCACCACGGGCCATGTCATGGCGGTTCGCACGGCGCTGAACGCCCAAGCGCGTTACGGCGCGGACGTGATGAGCCGCGTTGGCTATGCGGCTGACAAGGACCACTTGCTCGCGCTCGCGCAATTGATCCGGCGGCAGATTGGCAGCCTGATCGATCAATTGATCTTCGCCTCGAAAGCCCGCCGCTCTGATATTCGCGATGTCGTGCTCGTCGGCAACACGGTCATGCACCACCTGTTTTGCGGGCTCGATGTCGAGCCGCTTTCACACTATCCGTTCGAGCCTCAAGAAGGTGGCCTCAAGACTTTTGGCGCAAATGACCTGGGCTGGAACCTCGAGCCGGGCGCTACCATCCGCTTCCTGCCCTGCCTCGGCGGCTTTGTCGGAAGCGACGTCCTGGCGGGCGTGCTGGCAACTCGACTCGCGGAGAGCCAAGAGATGGGAGCGCTGGTTGATCTCGGAACCAACGGCGAGATTGTGGTGGGAAATTCCGCCAGACTCCTCTGCGCTTCGACGGCGGCTGGCCCGGCGTTTGAGGGAGCAAGAATCTCCATGGGGATGCGCGCGGCCACCGGAGCCATCAGCCAAGTAACGGTCGAAGACCATCACCTCGATTTTCGCGTGTTGGGCAATGCCGCGCCGCAAGGCTTGTGCGGAAGCGGACTGGTTGACGCTGTGGCTGCCGGCCTGGATCTGGAAGTGATCCAGCCTTCGGGACGCTTTGCCAATGGCCGCAAGGAATGGACGCTCGTTCCTCCAGTCGTGCTGACGCAGAGCGACATTCGCGAGCTTCAGCTTGCCAAGGGCGCCATCGCGGCCGGGTTTCACATTCTTCTGGATCGTCTCGGCGCAAGCGCCGGCGACGTCCGGAAGCTCTATCTGGCCGGCGCTTTTGGCAACTACATCAGCCACTCCAGCGCCCAGCGGATTGGCTTAATCAACCTGCCTGTTGATAAAGTTAACGCGGCGGGGAACACGGCACTGCTGGGTGCCAAGCTGGCCCTCTTTAGCCTGGATGGCGAAGAGGGCTCGTATAATGGTTTACTCCACAAGATCGAGCACGTGCCTCTGAAGGCCGATGCGAAGTTTCAGGATGTGTTCGTTGAGGAGCTTGCTTTTCCCGAACCATCTCACGTCCCGAGTTAAAAGGAGAACACGATGAGCCAGTTTGAAGAAATGCAGCAAGCGATCATTGACGGCAAAGCCCCGGTCGTGAAAGAGCTGACCGAGCAAGCCTTGCGCGACGGGGTTAAACCGGCCGAATTTTTCCCCAAAGCGATTGTGCCCGCGATGAACGAAGTGGGCCGGCGCATGCGCGACTGCGAGTTTTTCATCCCTGAAGTGCTGATCGCAGCCCGCGCCGCGCGGGCGGCCACCGACATCCTTCGTCCCTTGCTGGTGGGCGACGAAGCCTCACGTTCGGCAGGCACCGTGGTCTGTTGCACGGTCAAAGGCGACCTTCACGACATCGGCAAAAACATCGTGGCCATGATGCTGGAGAGCGCCGGCTTCCGCATTGTCGACCTCGGCGTCGATGCTTCGCCGGAAAAGATTGTGCAAGCCGTTCAGGAGCACAAGGCGAACCTGGTGGCGATGTCGGCCTTGCTGACCACCACGATGGTGAACATGAAGGCGGGCATCGCGGCCCTGGCCTCCGCTGGTTTGCGCGACCACGTTAAGATCATGGTCGGCGGCGCGCCCGTCACGGAGAACTGGGCGCGCTCGATTGGGGCCGACGGCTATGGCAAGGACGCTCCCACCGCCGTGGATTTGGCCCGCAGCCTTGTGGCCAACTGAACAGACGCATTAGTCCAGGTGACGAAAGGGTAGCGGCACGCGCACATCCTAGTCGAAGGTCGAAAGCAGAGCGTTAAAACTGAGGGCGATGAGTCACCTGCTTTGACTCTTGGCTTTTGCCTTGCCGTTTGATACGGGCGTTCCACAGGAGGAAATAACCCATGACCTCACGCGAGCGTGTTCAACTGGTGCTTCAGCACAAAGAGCCGGACCGCATGCCCCTGGACCTGGGGGCGAGCCCCGTGACCGGGATGCAAGTGGATACGGTCTACAACCTGCGGCAGGCGCTCCACCTCGACCCTCCGGGGACGCCGGTCAAAGTCGTCGAGCCATACCAGATGCTCGGAGAAATCAAATCCGATCTGATGGCGGTGCTCGGCGTCGATGTGGTCGGGCTCAGCCAGCGCGCCACACAGTTTGGTTTCAAGAACGAAGGCTGGAAGCCATGGACCACGTTCCAAGGCACGCCTGTCCTGGTCCCTGCGGGCTTCAATACCGAGCCTGACGCGAACGGCGACATTCTAATGTATCCCGAAGGCGACAAATCCGTTCCACCCAGCGGCCGTATGCCCAAGGGTGGCTTTTATTTCGATTCCATCGTGCGCCAGCCGCCCATCGACGACAGCGCTTTGAATGTAGAAGACAACCTGGAGGAATTCGGTCCTGTCGCCGCCGACGCGCTCAACTATCTCAGCCGTGAAGCGGAGCGGTTGTATTCGGAAACCGATAAGGCTATTCTGGGCAACTTCGGTGGCACAGGGTTTGGCGATATTGCGCTGGTTCCGGCGCCGTGGCTCAAGCATCCGAAGGGCATCCGCGACGTTGAAGAGTGGTACGTCAGCACCCTGACGCGCCGCGACTACGTTTACAAGATCTTCGAGCGCCAGTGCGAGATTGGCATCAAAAACCTGGAAGAGGTCTTTGCGGTGGTCGGAAACCGCGTGACCGTGTGCTATGTTTCAGGTACCGACTTTGGACAGCAGAACGGGCCTTTCATCTCCGTCAAGACTTACCGCGACCTCTTCAAACCCTTCCATCGGGAAATCAACAATTGGATTCACAGGAAAACGCAGTGGAAGTCGTTCATCCATTCCTGCGGCTCCGTTCGCGCGCTGCTTCCGGACTTCATCGACGCGGGTTTCGACATCGTCAATCCCGTGCAGTGTTCGGCGGCGGGCATGGCGCCCGAAGAATTGAAGAAGGAATTTGGAGATCGTGTCACCTTTTGGGGCGGCGGAGTGGATACGCAACGCACGCTTCCGTTCGGCACGCCGGACGAAGTCCGAAAAGAGGTTTGCGAGCGGCTGAGGATTTTCGGCCAATCGGGCGGATACGTTTTCAACACCACGCACAACGTGCAGGCTCGGGTGCCGGTGGAAAACGTCGTAGCCATGTACGAGACCGTTCGCCAATGCGGCCGGTATCCGCTCGCGGGCCGTCCCGCCTAATTCCTTACAATCTGGCACAGCAGCCGTCACTCCGATCCCGCAAAGCGGGAGAGGGATCTGCTTGTGGTTTGTAATCGACCGAATAAAAGCAGTTTCCTCGGACCGGCAACAACGCTAGCTCTCGGAATGACGCTGACCCGGAGTTCGATTTTTTCAGCGATCTTATGTGGCACGACACGAGAGGAGGAAAAAAAGAATGAATTCGCGTCGTCAGTTTTTGCAGATGATCGGAGGCGGAGCGGCAGGAGCGCTGGCCGCTGCGACGGAAGCGGTGAGCGCCGAAGAGCAGGCACACCATTTTCTCGGGCCGTTCGGTCTTGAGCTTTACAGTCTTCGCCACCAGATCACGAGAGGAAACGCGGATTCGGTGAAGGCGGCTCTCGTGTATGGCAAGAAGGTCGGCTACACGGAAATTGAAACGGAGCTTTACGGCCTGACGGCCAAGGAATTCCGCTTACTGCTCGATGAGGTGGGCCTGCGCTGCACCAGCATGTCGGCCAGTTGGGATCAATACAAGAATGAGCTCGGCGCCGTTACCAGGAATGCTCAGGCTCTCGGCGCGACCAACGTCATGAACGCCTGGATTCCCCACAAGGGCCCATTTACCATCGAAGAATGTCTCGCCGCCGCCAAGATCTATAACCAATGGGGGAAGCAGCTCCATGCCGAGGGAATACACTTCGCGCACCACACGCACGGCTATGAATTCCGGCCTTATCAAGGGCACCCGCTCTTTGATACGCTCGTCCGCGAGACCAAGCCGGAATACGTGGATTTTGAGATGGACATTTTCTGGGTGGTGGACCCAGGCCAAAGCCCCGTGGCCTATTTGAAGAAGTATCCGAACCGCTGGCGCATGATGCACCTGAAGGACATGAAGAAAGGCCCACCCACGCACAACTATACCGGCGGCGAACCCATAACCTGGGACGTGCCCCTCGGCACCGGCCGCATGAACATTCCCGCTATCCTCCGGGAGGCCCAGCGCGTGGGCGTGAAGCGCTATTACGTGGAAGACGAAAGCGACCGCGCGCGCACCCAAATTGTCGAGGATCTTCACTACCTCAAGACCGTGCGCCTGTAGGACCTGTGTGAAAGCTCCGATTCTGGCGCTGTCGCGGCGCTCTACGAGCGCCGAACCCATCGAAAAATAAGGCGGGTAGACGCGGCACCGGGTCTGTGCCGTGGGCTTCTTACAGGTTACAATCGACGAACCCACGGCACTGAACGCGATGGCTGCCGGCCCCTAGCTTTGTATGCCTTGACACGTATATTCTAGGCGGAGTATATTAAGCGAGTGGAATCCGTGTTTGAAATCATTGCCGAGCCGAACCGCCGTGCGATATTGAGCCTGCTCGTCTTCTCCCAACAGTCGGTGGGAGAGATCGAGCGTCAGCTTCGCATTCCGCAGCCGACCGTGTCAAAGCACCTACGAGTGCTGCGCGAGGCCGGTTTTGTGGAATCCTCGGTCGACGCACAGCGCCGTCTCTACCGGCTGAAGCCTAAACGACTTCAGGAGGTGGATGCGTGGCTGGCTCAATTCCGCCGGTTCTGGTCCGCTCACGTCGATGCTCTCGAACGCCACCTCGACCGCATGGATCGGCCAACATCAACCCAAAGGAAGACGAGCAGAAGGCGACGCCGCCCAAACCGCGAACGTGACGAAGGAGAAACGAGATGGAGATCAAACTGACCAGCATATATGTGGACGATCAAGAGAAGGCCCTGCGCTTCTATACCGAAGTGCTGGGCTTCGTGAAGAAGGCCGACTTCAGCCAGGGCCAGTTCCGCTGGCTCACGGTGACCTCGCCTGAGGAGCCGAAAGGTACGGAGTTGCAGTTGGCGCTCAACAATAACCCGGCGGCCAAAACCTATCAGGAGACGATGTTCCAGCAAGGCCTGCCAGGGGCCATGTTTTTCACGAACGACGTGCAGGCCGATTATGAGCGCATGAAGGCGCGCGGCGCCGAGTTCACCATGCCACCAACGGACGTGACCGGCTCCAGGATTGCCAAATTGAACGACACATGCGGCAATCTCATTCAGGTGACACAGTTGATGTGGTCGTAGGGCGAAACTTCACGTCCAGGCTGATGTATGGAGAAGATAGATGACTGATCGCGAGCAATACATACCGGGTCCGCCCTGCGGGGCGCAGGTTCGAAAGGACGGGGAGAAGTGGACACTCATTCTTGTCAGAGAATTGCGCCACTCGCCGGAAAAAGTCTGGCAGGCGCTTACCGACCCGGCGCATCTGCGCGAGTGGGCGCCCTTTGAGGCCGATGGAAACCTGGGTACGGTTGGAATGGCGAGGCTGACCTGGATGGGAACGCAGCGAACTGTCGAAACAAGAGTGACGCGAGCCGACGCTCCCAAGGTGCTTGAGTACGGCGATATGCTGTGGGAACTCGAAGCCTTCGGTAGCGGCACGCGCCTGACGCTGTGGCACAGCATCGATCGTCGCTTCATCTCCATGGGTACTGCCGGGTGGCACATCTGCTTCGACGTTCTGGATCGCGTTCTCAGCGGAACTCCCATTGGCCGCATTGTCGGCCCCGACGCCATGAACTTCAGCGGTTGGCAGCGGCTGAACGCCGAGTACGCCAAGCAGTTCGGCGTTGAGACGCCTAAGTGGCCGCCTAAGGCTGTCCAGTAGTCGTGAGAAGGTCCCAATGAACTGGAACAAATGGGTTCGGCAGACCCACCGCTGGCTGGGCATTGCCCTTACGGTGGCTGTCATCGTCAACCTCGTCACCGTCTTACGCGGGAAGTATACCCCCAGGGTAGGCCTCTTCGCAGTGTACCCGATCCCGTTGCTCCTGCTCACGGGTCTGTACTTGTTCGCTCTGCCGTACGCCACGAAGTGGCGCAGCAAATGAAAGGCCAGGTGGGAGAAACGACCCCAAGAATGGGGGCAGACCGCTTGTGAAAAAAACAAAGTAGGGTAGCGCGTCCTTTCGGTCGCAATAGTGTCTACATTGTTGTAACGTGGCGGCGCGTCCAATCTGTGTTTCTTTCAGGCCGAGTCATCGGCCCCCAGAGCCAACAGGCGCGGACCACAAGGATGTGATCCGCGCTACCCGCCTTAATCATCGACCGCTTGAGAATCCTCGCCGATCCCCACACTTGGCTTTAGCAGCCACCAGGCTAGCGCCTTCAGGCCAACAGACGCAGACCGCAAATTCAGCGGTCCGCGCTTCCCGCTTTGACGTGACCCTGGGGCGGCGCGCCCGGAGCGCGGCCTGGACCGCGGCCTTGTTTGCGTCCAGTTCTCGGGGTAAGATGTGTGCCGCTCCGGACTGCTTTTCGAGACCGATCCATCGAAAGAGGTGCGTTGATGTCAATACGTCGCAAGCCACAGGCCGCGCGTGTGCATTCCGCGCGGCGGAAGATAACGCCGGAAAGGATCATCCAGCTCGGGCTCGGCTTCTGGGGCTCAAAGACTTTCCTGAGCGCCGTCGAGCTGGGAATTTTCACGGAACTCGCCAAGGGGCCCTTGGACCTGGGGACGTTGCGGGAGCGCTTCGGCCTGCACGAGCGCAGCGCGCATGATTTTCTCGATGCGCTCGTCGCCCTGGGCATGCTGCGGCGGAGCGGTAAGAAATACGCAAACACACCGGAAACCGCCTTTTTCTTGGACCGCGCCAAGCCTTCTTACATCGGCGGAATGTTTGAAATGGCGAACGCGCGCCTTTATCCCTTCTGGAATACTCTTATCGAGGGCTTGCGAACCGGTTTGCCCCAGAACGAAGCCAAAACGGGTGGTGATTTCTTCGCTGCAATTTACTCCGACCCGGACCGCTTGCGAGGATTTCTCCAAGCCATGACCGGATTGAGTCTAGGCACGGGCCAGGCGATCGCCGCCAAGTTCCCCTGGGAAAATCATAAAACTTTTGCGGACGTCGGGTCGGCGCAAGGCGGCGTGGCAGTCCAAATCGCGCTCGCCCACCGGCATCTGACGGGAATCGGGTTTGACCTGCCGATTGTCAAACCTGTGTTCGAGGAATACGTCAGCTCCGTTGGCCTGTCCAACCGCCTCCACTTTCAGGCCGGAAGTTTCTTTGACGCTCCCCTGCCCAGCACCGAGGTTCTGATCATGGGCCACATCCTTCACGACTGGGGGCTCGACGAAAAGCGGTTGCTGGTCACCAAAGCCTTTGAGGCGTTGCCGGCGGGCGGCGCATTCATTGTCTTCGACGCTATTATTGACGACCATCGGAGCAGTAACGCATTTGGATTGCTGATGAGTCTCAACATGCTGATCGAAACCACCGCCGGCTTTGATTACACAGGAAAAGACTGCCAGGGCTGGATGCGGGACGCGGGCTTCCGCAAGACCTATGTCGAACACCTCGGCGGACCAGATTCAATGGTGGTCGGGATCAAGTAAAGCATTTTCCTTTCCAAGCAGGTGGCGCCCTTCAGAAACTCTGTGGCTTTTTCACGTGGCACATTCCTCTTTCGGTGGATCACACCGCCTCGGATCGCACGCCAAGCATTAATACAATAGGAAGCAAGCAAACAGCGCGGACCGCCGGGGTTGCGGCCCGCGCCCTTTCGGTCGCAATCATATCCGCAAGGGGTAAGGGTCGCGGTAGGGACAACAGTTGCCCGCTTCGGCCACCGCATCGGTTCCCTGCCGTATGACGTAGGCCGGGCGCTCAAGCTGCCGGTTGTGCGGGACCGGCTCGCCGAACGCATCCTTCCCGAGGCGGATGTCCACAGAATGTTGATTCTGGAAGCAGATCCTCGGGACCGGGCGCTGCTAACATTACAATATGCCTCGGGGATCAGGGTGCGCGAACTGTGAGGCCTCAGATGGCAGGATGTCCCACCAACCTCCGATGGCGGCCAGATCGCGGTGCTCGGGAAGGGAAGGAAGACCCGCTCGATCCGGCTTCTGTTTGGAAACTTCTCATGACGCTGCCGCGGGGCAGAAAAGTGAATGATCGGGTCTTTGTGTCGCGCAAGAAGAGGCCGCTGAGCCCAAATCAGGCGTGGCGGATTGTGCGAGTTGCCGCCCGACGCGCTGGCATCCAGGCGAACGTTTCGCCGTAATGGGTGCACCATGCTCATGGCTCCCATGCTTCGGATCGCGGCGCGCCGATTCATCTTGTCCAGGCCGCTTTGGGGTATTCTTCCGATACGACCACGAGGCGGTACTTACATGCGCGGCCCAAGGACAGTTCGAGCCGAGTCTTGACGTTGTAGTCTGCCGGCAGTGCTAACATTACACAAGGTCTTCTACTTGTAGAAGGCGTGCCGGAGGTATCCGATGCAACTGACTATTCCAGAGCGCCAGGATGCCATTCACCTAAGGAATGTCAGGCGAATTCCCTGTAAGGCTTGAACTGACCCAGTCTTGTGGCCAACTCTAGGCCGCAGCCAATATAGATCCAGCGCCGCGGGCGCGTTGGGGTCTCCGGTGCGGCCAGCAAGAGCCGGCCACAGAAGAGGCTTCGCACGCCGATGCCTAAGTAAGGAGATTTCCATTTCCCTCGGCAGATTCAACCCAGGTGATGCGGAGGCACGTGCGCTGCGGCGCGAGGCCGCGATGCTCGCGAACGGCGAAGAGCAACCCGCCGTTCCGGCCGCGTCCGCGCGCCTCGGCCCGCCACAGTTGAAAGTGATTGCGGCCTTCGCGGCAATCTACACGATCTGGGGATCGACGTACCTCGCGATCAAGATTCCCATCGAAACCATTCCTCCGTTCCTTATGGCGGGATCGAGGTTTTTGATCGCGGGCGGGCTGCTCGATATTGTGGTCCGGCTGCGCGGCGCGGAGAAGCCGACCGTCGCGCAGTGGGAGTCCGCGGCGGTTGTGGGAAGCCTGATGTTCCTGGCCGGAAATGGTGCGCTGACCTGGTCAGAGCAGAAAGTGCCTTCCGGACTCGCGGCGCTGCTGCTCTCCATCATTCCGCTATGGATGGTCTTTCTTCACCACCTCGAGTTGCGGCGCCCGCTTGGGCGGCAATTGATGTTCGGGCTCGCCTTGGGATTGGCCGGCATCGCCGTGCTGGTCGGGCCTCACGAGCTGCTGGGCGGCGGACAGGTGATTCCCTCGGGGGCAATCGTCTTGGTTTTGGGTTTTTTCTCGTGGGCGCCCGAGTCGTTGCGCTCGCGGCGTGGAGGCATGCCCAAATCGTCGCCGCTTGCGGCTTCGATGGAAATGCTCACGGGTAGCGCCGGCCTGTTTCTGCTGGGGTTTTTTACAGGCGAGGGCAACGCGATCGGACATCCGGCGATTTCCACGCGCTCGCTTCTGGCCGTAGCCTATCTTGTCGTCTTCGGCTCATTTCTCGGCTTCACTTCCTATACCTGGCTGCTGGGTGTCTCAAGCCCTTCGCGAGCAGCGACCTACGCATACGTGAACCCGATCATTGCGGTCTTTATCGGCTGGGCGCTCGGCAGCGAACCGGTCACCCCGAGAGTTCTGGCCGCGCTGGCCGTTATCGTCACCGCTGTCGCCCTCATTGTGACTCATGAGCCCCCAGGCCCGGCCGATGAATGCGGCTTTCAATAACAGCAAGCGCGGCCCTCTGAGGTCGAATGGGTTGCTTCAAGCCTGGGCGAGGAGGAAAGCATGGAAGATCATCCGTTGCACAGCCGCGTGGCCGTCATCACCGGCGCGAGCCGGGGACTTGGCAAACAAATGGCGGAAGCGCTCGCCCAGGCGGGCGCTACGGTGGTTCTGGTAGCGCGGAATCGAGAATTGCTTGAGAAGGCAAAATTTGGCATTGAAGGCCGGGGCGGCAAGGCCTACGCCTTTGTCGCCGATCTATCGAAGGAAGACGAGGTCGGCCGGTTCGCGGAAGGCGTTCGCGCGCAGGCGGGCGCGCCCGACATCCTGATCAATAACGCAGGAATGAACCTCCGCAAGTTGCTTCACGAGTTTACCCTGGAGGAGTGGCATCGCGTGATCGAGACAAACCTCGACACCGCGTTTCTCTGCGCCCGCGCCTTCGTGCCGGGAATGATCGAGAAAAAATTCGGCCGGATCATCAACATGACCTCTACGATGGCGCACGTCGCGCTCCAGTGCCGGTCGGCCTATTGCGCCACCAAATTCGGCCTGCTTGGAATGACCAAAGCGTTGGCCCTGGAACTTGCGCCGCACGGCATCACCGTGAACGGTATCAGCCCCGGACCCTTTGCCACAGAAATGAATACGGTCCTGACCCAAGACCCGGTACGCAATGCGGAGTTCACCGCCAAAATTCCTCTCGGGCGTTGGGGTAAGATGGAAGAGATTGGACCGCTGGCCGTCTTCCTTTGCTCGGACGCGGCGGGCTTTATCACTGGGACCGACATTGTAATTGACGGGGGATGGAGCGCCCAGTGATTCGGAGAGCGTCAGGAAACTGGGAGAGCGCCGGGATAAACCGGCATGTTGCAGGGGACGAAAGAGCCCTGCGGGAACGGAGAAAGCAGGTAGCGCCGCTTTTGCAGTCTGCGTCTTTTCGGTCGCAATCATGCCGAGGGTTACGTAATCTGGAGACGCGTCCAATTTGTTTTTCTTTCGGACCGCGCCATCAGCCCTCAGAGCCAACAGACGCGGACCACAAGGACGTGATCCGCGCTACCCGCCTTGATCATCGTGAAAATCCCCGCCGATCCTCACGCTCGGCTTTCGCAGCCGCCTCGCTAGTCCGGATTGTTCGCGAAGCGATAGGTCTGTCAGGAGGGCGGAATTGAAACCCCGCCCTCCTGTCTTGCCTGCGCGGTTCATGAACAATTCAAGCTAGCACCTTCAGGCCAACAGACGCGGACCGCAAAAACAGCGGTCCGCACTGCTTGAACCTTTGGGGTCGCACCAGGGAAAGAACATTGCCCCGGAACGCATCCTAAAGACGTATAATTCGGACGCTTGCGAGCCAAAAAGGAAATCAGGTTTTTTCATGATCAAGAGCAGATTCATCATCGTCGCCGTTGCAAGCCTCGCCGCCGTTCTGTTTCCGCTGTCAGGGCCACTGTCCGCGCTTGACAACGGGCTGGCCAGAACTCCGCTCATGGGCTGGGCTAACTGGAACGGCTTCGGGTGCCATTACGACGAGGCCACGATCAAGTCGATGGCCGATCTTCTGGCGAGCACGGGAATGGAAGCGGCCGGATACAAGTATTTGCTGATCCAGGAATGCATTGTGCCTCCCGGCCACCGCGACCGGCAGGGGAATCTGGTGCCCGACCCCAAAAAGTTTCCGCACGGCATGAAGGCGCTGGTCGACTACATCCACTCGAAGGGCTTGAAGGCGGGAATCTACACGGACGTCGGCCCGCTGACCTGCGCCGGCTACGAGGGCAGCTTCAATCACGAGCAGCAGGACGCCAGGACCTTTGCTGCTTGGGGAATGGACCTCGTCGAGGAGGATTTTTGTCACAAGCCAGCCGGATATACCGCGCCTCAGCTTTACGCGCGGATGCGCGACGCGCTTGCCGCGACCGGACGCCCGATGGCTTTTTATATTTGCGACTGGGGTAGGGAAGCTCCCTGGAGATGGGGTCCGCGAACCGGCAACCTCTGGCGCACCGGCCCGGACATCACTGCTCCTACCGGGCCCGCCAAGTGGACGAACATCCTGCGAAATTTCGACATCAATGCGCTTCATCCTGAAGCTAGCGGGCCGGGCGGATGGAATGACCCGGACATGCTTTGCGTCGGCCTCCCGGGCATTACCAACCGTGAGGCTCGCGCTCACTTCAGCCTCTGGGCGATTTCCGCCGCGCCGCTTTTGGCCGGCATGGACCTTCGCCGCATGACGCCCGCCGACCGCGCCATCTTCCTGAACCGGGAAGTGATTGCCGTCGACCAGGACCCGCTGGGAATCCAGGGAAGAAAAGTTCGGGAAGACTCTCCTGGCCTGCAGGTGTGGGCCAAGCGCCTCGCGGGAGCGCGGCAGACCGCCGTCGTTCTGCTCGACCGGACCCAGGCCACCGCCCGCATCACCGTTCGCTGGGAGGACATCGGCCTCGGAACCGCGCCGGCCAAAGTAAGAGACTTGTGGTCTCACCGGGACCTGGGCTCTTTCCGCGGCCACTACACCGCCCAAGTGCCTTCACACGGCGCCGTCATGCTGAAAATCACCCGCGCGCCTTAAAGGGGGCAGCCACCGCACAGAGTCTGTACCGTGGGCCTCCTAAAGATTACAACCGACGAACCCACGGCACTAAGAGCGATGGCTACCGGCTTCGCAACGCCGACGCCATTATAGATGCGCCGCCCGCGAATTCTAGGCGCAAAGCACATCAGAGTTGCGTTTACCACTTGACAAAGGGCCCTTGGTATGGGAGAGTCTGGTCAGGAAGTTGCCATAGTTTGTACAGATCAACTCTCTAGTTTTTTGCGGGCTCCCCAGCTTCTGCACCTGCTGTGCTGTTGTCCGGAAAGCTATCGAGTCACCGCAGGAGACGCACACGATGAAGCCACCGAATCCGTACGTAGTGTTTACGCTGATCATTATCTTACCACTTGTTCCCGCCTACGTTCTTTACAGATACCTGCCGAGCAAGGCAATTGTCAGCGGCCCGTTCAAAGGCTGGGACGTCAGGCTTTCAGGGGCTTTTGGCGGATATTTTGCCCTCGTTGCCCTGGCGTTCGTCATGCTTCCCAGATGGAATCCCGAGGCGCCAGAACTAGAGGACGAATGGACGGTAACAGGTACGATCCAATACGCAGGCGGGAACGCCCAAAATCTCATCGGCGAGACCGACATTTTATTGGTTCCGCCTCGGTCCAGCGAGACACGGGACGGACACTTTATCGTGAACTTTAAGCTTCCGCACGGGGCAGACCGAAGCAGCCTTCCCGACTTGGCTGTTAATGTGCCAGGTTACAATCTATTTCGGATGCCGCTCACCGGCGAATCCTCACCGTACCAAAAGGACAAACCCGAAATCACGTTTGTCGGAAAACGTATCGAGGTCGCCCCGATCACGCTCACTCTGTCCCCTACTCCAGCAGAAGCAGGAGGAACGCCCTATAATGCCCGAAGTGCTATAACACCTCAGCCGGTGGGAGGGCAGCCACAATGAACAGGTTGCGAAATACGGCGCGGGCCAAAAGCATTGCGTTTTGTTTCTTGCTGGCCATCGCATGTTCTGCCGCGGCTGCGTCCCCTGCCCAGGCGGGAACAGTGCGCGGTCAGCTTTACCGTGTCGTCTATGGCAGGTCTTACCCTGCGTCGTATGTCGCCGTTACGCTCTTCAACGGCCGGGTGGGTCGCTCCAGTCCCGCGTATAGCGACGCCCAGGGAATGTACTACCTGCTCAATGCTCCCCCCGGACAGTACGTACTTGAGGTTTGGTGGTCTCGCGACCCGAGAGTTGCGCCAATGACCTTTAATATTGTCGTCAACAACACTCCCTTTACTGACATCGCTCCCATCCGTGTGCCCTGACACGTCGACCGCGCACCGCCGGCTATTTGGTTCGTAGCCGGGTAGGTTCTTGACGTCGTAGACGTCCAGATCTTGTGAACAGGCGAATACGACGATCAAGGAATAGACCCGCGGGCCGTGGCAGGAGCAGAATCGCGGACCCTCTGAGATGCGAGAGTTCGCTCCACCCCGCTTTTATGCCCAAAGCGATTTTCGTTGCTTGCGACAGCCGCCAAAGCTTCTCGGGTGAGAGGCTACCGACAGAGTTGGTAAGCCGGTTCTTGGGGATGCTGACCAGGCCTTCGCAGCCGATCCAGCTTGGATGTTCATCTTCCGGCTCTACAGAGACCTCCGTTTCGAGCCCGTGACCGCGTGTGAACACCGAAGCGCAGACCACCGTCGGGAAACGGGAATCAACCAGGGTCTGGCCGCTGACCACGGTCATCATGCGCTGTTTCTTGCGGTCTAGGTCTCCCGGATGGCGCAGCAGGTACAGATCTCCGCGCTTCATCGCTCTTCCCAGAGGTGGTCGAGCGACTGGTAGGCGAGCACATCCTGCATCTCGGCGTTCAGCTCGTCGGCAAAGCAGTTGATTTTCTCCGCGTCGCGGGCATTGGTGGCGGCGCGTTCGCGGTGGGAGAGATACTCGCGCAGCACATCGTCAACTACCGCCGAGCGAGAACGCTCTTTTCCCGCAATGCGGTTGATGCCCTGAACGACTTCGCGGCATAGGCTGAGCGAGGTTTTCATTTTCGTTTTCATACTACCATTATGCTACCTTTGGAAAACCGGGACAGGCTACCACTTGCGGAGGTCGCAGGCCACGCCGAGCGGAGCTAAATTGCCGGGGTTTGCATATCATAGCGACGACGTTTTCTGTTGCGGCGCTCTCTGAGCGCCGAACTACCGGCGGCGAGACGCCGCTACAGCATGGGGAGCAGGGTAGCGCGGACCACCGTCCTTGTGGTCCGCGGCTTCTGTTCCCGAATTCCCCGACGAACCGCAGAGTTTGAACAGCGCAAACTCTGCGCTATCCTAAGAACTCGTCCCAAGTTGTCCTGAGGAATGGGGGCAGACCACTTATGAAAAAAACAACCCAGAAGCCCAGCCCGCGCGCGAAGAGGGCGGACGGGGAAAGCGCCGTGCTCGCGAAGATCGCTGCGATGCCGGGACCGGATCGCGTCCTAGCCGAGCGGCTCCATGCGATCATCAAAGCCAACGCGCCAACGCTCTCTCCGAAACTCTGGTACGGGATGCCCGCGTATGCCAAGGACGGCAAGATTGTCTGCTTCTTCCAAAGCGCGCAGCGATTCAAGACGCGGTACGCGACGTTCGGCTTCATGCACGAGGCGAAGCTCGACGAAGGCGCGATGTGGCCCACCGCCTTCGCGCTGAAGGAGTTGACTGCCGCCGAAGAGGTCAGGATCGCAGCGCTCGTGAAGATAGCGGTGAGCTGAAGGCCGGGCCGTCATCCGTAGCGGAGACCGCCGGGGTTGCCGTCTGCGGGTCCTCTTTGCGTCAGAAAAGACGCGGACCGCAAAAGCGGTGGCGGGCGCTACCGGCTTCTCAATAAAGATCGCTCCCGCTTTGTTTCCCACC
>JAKAWG010000076.1 GCA_021817045.1 Acidobacteriota bacterium | reverse complement strand
GCCCGTTGTGCCCGCCAGCGTCGGCGCCATCTTCTTTGTGCATCTCACGCTGGTCAGCGTCCTGGCTGGGTATTTCCCCTTCAGCAAGCTCATGCACGCTGGAGGAACGTTCCTTAGTCCTACTCATAACCTTGCGAATAACAGTCGCGCGAAACGTCATGTGAACCCGTGGAATTATCCCGTGAAGGTTCACACCTACGAAGAATGGGAGGAAGAATTTCGTGACAAGATCGAGGCGGCTGGCTTGCCGCTGGAGGGGAAATAAGCTGTGACGGAGCACGGGCCCAATCCGCAAGAACTAGTTCAGATCAGCTATGAGCCGTCAGGGCAGAAGAGTTGGATGAAGACTCTGGCCGACTTTCGCAAAGGCACGTATTCCTACAGTGCCGCCGCGAAAAACCTGAAATATCTGGGCATGCCGAATCCCAGGGACTGGCAGCCTTTCGACGCCGACTGGAAACTTCCGCAAGACTGGAAAGAGATCATTCTCGAAGGAATCAAGGATCGTCTGCATAAGTACCGATCTTTTCGCCTGTTTATGGACATCTGTGTGCGGTGCGGAGCGTGCGCCGACAAGTGCCATTTCTTTTTGGGGAGTGGCGATCCCAAGAATATGCCCGTGCTGCGCGCGGAGCTGATACGCTCGGTCTATCGCCGCTACTTTACACTCTCCGGCCGCCTCTTTCGCGGGTTGGCGGGAGCCCGGGATCTTACTGAAGATGTGCTGAAGGAATGGTTCTACTACTTCTACCAATGTACCGAGTGCCGCCGGTGCTCGGTCTTCTGCCCGTTTGGAATCGACACCGCTGAAGTGACCATGATGGTCCGCGAGCTTCTCAGCCTTATTGGCCTCAACACGAATTGGGTGATGGAGCCCGTCGCCAACTGCTACCGGGTCGGCAATCACCTTGGTATTCAGCCGCACGGGTTCAAGGACAGCCTGGATTTTGCTGTGGACGAAATCGAGGAAATGACGGGCATCCGAGTGGAAGCTCCGGTTAACCGCAAAGGTGCTGAAATTCTGTTCGTGGTGCCCTCGGCAGATTATTTTGCCAGTCCTCACTACTACACTCTTCTCGGGTACCTCATGCTGTTCCATGAGATTGGGCTGGACTATACGTTCAGCGCGTACGCCTCGGAGGGAGGCAATTTCGGCATTTTTGCCTCGCAGGAACTCATGAAGCGCCTGAACGCCAAGATTTATGCCGAAGCGAAACGGCTGGGCGTGAAGTGGATTCTGGGTGGCGAGTGCGGCCACATGTGGCGGGTGTTGAATCAATACATGGACACGATGAACGGTCCGGCAGATTTTCTCGAGGTCCCAATCTCTCCCGTCACTGGCACGCGCTTTGAAAACACCCGATCCACGAAGATGGTACACATCTGCGAATTCACCGCGGACTTGATTCACAACGGAAAACTAAAGCTCGATCCAAGCCGCAATGACCGGTGGCGTGTGACCTTTCACGACTCCTGCAATACTTCCCGCGGTATGGGCCTGCTCGAAGAGCCTCGGTACATCATCAATGCGACGTGCAATCAGTTTTATGAGATGCCTGAGAACACGATCCGCGAGCAGACCTTCTGCTGTGGGAGCGGAGCCGGATTAGGTACCGACGAGAACATTGAGATGCGGCTGCGCGGCGCCCTTCCGCGCGCCAACGCGGTCAAGTACGTCCAGGAGCGTTTTGGGGTGAACTTTGTAGCTATGATCTGCGCTATCGACAAGGCTACCATCCCCACGGCTCTTCAGTATTGGACGCCTGGCGTTGAATGCGGTGGTGCCCACGAGCTACTAGGAAACGCTCTGGTCATGACGGGTGAGAGGCCGCGCACCACCGACCTGCGTGGCGAACCCTTGACAGAAAAGGAGACGCCGGTTCATGCGTGACCGTGCCTGGATCGTGGCAGGGCTGGCGCTTTTCTTTGCGCTCTTTACGTATCCTCTATGGAGCCGCGCCCTGAGGGGACAAAGAGGCGAAGAGACAAAGCTCGCGCTCCTCATGCCCGCCCACCAAGCAGATTGCGTGATGCCCGTCACTTATATGCGCGCTTCGCACATGAAACTATTGATTCTGTGGAGGAGGGAAGTGGTTCGCGAGAACATCCACACGTTCCGGGCGTATGACGGCAAAGTCTACAACATAAGCCTAACCGGAACGTGCTTAGGTTGCCACAGCAAGGCGCAGTTTTGTGATCGTTGCCACGATTACGCGGGTGTGCGGCCGCTCTCTTGCTGGACGTGCCACGTGGACCCTGCGCTGACCGCAGAGAAATTGAAATGAAGATCACGCGCAAGCAGTTCCTCAAATTAGGGGCCGGTTCACTGGTAGCTCTCTCCGGTGCTACGGCTGTGGCGGAGCGCGCGGCAGGCGATCGCGCCTCACCGGAAAAGAGCAACGCCGCTTCGGCTCGCAGGCAATACGCGATGGTCATTGATACTAGAAAGTGCCTGCAACGGCCTGGTTGTACGCAATGTATGGAAGCCTGCCATCAGGCGCACAACGTGCCATATATCAACAATCCGGATCACAAGATCGACTGGATCTGGAAAGCGCCTTTCCAAAACGTTTTTGAGTCCTATGACAGCCCCTACATCCAAATTACGCTGAAAAACGAGCCTGTTTTGGTGCTGTGTAATCATTGTGACAAGCCTCCTTGCGTGCGCGTCTGCCCGACCGGCGCCACGTGGAAGCGAAAAGAAGATGGCATTGTCACGATGGACTGGCACCGCTGCATAGGCTGCAAGTACTGCATCGTGGCTTGTCCGTACGGCGCGCGGAGCTTCAACTTCACGGATCCGCGACCTTACATCAAGCACTTGAATCCGAATTTCCCCACGCGTCACGAGGGCGTGGTGGAAAAGTGCGACTTTTGCGCGGAGCGCCTGGCGGGAGACAAACCGCCGGTGTGTGTTGAAACGTGCCCAGTCAAGGCGATCACTTTCGGTGACGTGAACGATCCCTCGTCCGACGTCCGCAAGCTGCTGGGAGCGGGTTTGACGCTGCGCCGGAGGCCACAGCTTGGCACCGGCCCGAATATCTATTACATCGTTTGAGTGAACGATTATGTTCATGTTTGAAAAGGCGCTCGTCGGAAGCCGCAGATACTGGATCTGGGTTGGCTTCCTGCTTGGTGTGATTCTCTTCGGCTTTCACGCCTACGTGCGCGAGCACGAGCTTGGACTGATGATTACCGGGCTGAGCCAGGATGTTCCTTGGGGTTTGGACATCGCTCAGTTTGCCTTTTTTGTCGGTCTGGGCGCTTCAGCGGTCGTTCTGGTTTTGCCCTACTACCTGCATAACTGGAAAGCCTTCAGCAAGGTGACCGTGTTGGGCGAAATCCTCGGCATGGTTGCCGTGTTCATGGCGATGCTCTTCATCTTTGTTTGCATGGGCCAGCCGTGGCGCGTTCTGAACGTGCTCCTTTACCCTCATCCCAATTCCCTCATCTTCTGGGATCTTTCCGTCCTCAGCGGATATGTGCTGATCAACGCGGTGATCACGGTGACCGTGCTATCGGCGGAGCGCGATGGGGTGGCGCCTCCCAGATGGATCAAGTATGTGATCTTGTTGTCTATTCCGTGGGCCATCAGCATTCATACGGTCACAGCATTCATCTTCAGCGGCCTCGCGGGGCGATCGTATTTTATGACCGCGATTCTGGCTCCGCGATTCCTTGCCTCAGCGTTCACTTCGGGGTCGGCTTTACTGATTCTTCTGGTGCTTCTGTTGCGGCGGCTGGGAGTCTTCGATGTCGGGCCGGAAGCGGTGCCCAAATTGACAGGCATTGTCACTTATTGCATGTTGGTCAACGTGTTCTTCATTGTTGTTGAGCTTTTCACGGCTTTTTACAGTCGCATTCCGGAAGAGACGGAATCTTTCAAATATCTCTTCGTCGGGCTTGATGGAACTACCAACTGGGTGCCCGTGATGTGGTTGTCAATATTGCTTGCCGTGGCATCGCTAGTTGTCTTCCTCGTTCCCCGATGGCGGACGCATCCTCGGTTGCTTCCGTTGGCGTGCGCATTCGCCTTTGTGTCCGTGTGGCTGGAAAAGGGTTTTGCATGGATCGTGGCTGGTTTTACGCCGTCGCCGCTCGGTGTAGTGACGCCTTATCGTCCCACGTGGCCTGAGTGGAGCGTCGTGCTGGGCATCTGGGCGCTCGGTACGTTGATGTTGACCGTCTTTTACAAGATTGCTGCTGCGGTCAAGACCACAGCGGAAGCCGGCTATGTGACAGCGATTACGAAAGACGCCGTGTATCCCGGCAGAGTTGCCTGAGGGTCGAGCGATTGCGGCTGGCGCGCACGAAGCGGCGCGGCTTACGCCGTCACGTAATAGGGCATTTCAAGGTCGTCTTTAGACGCCCAAAATGGGTACATTACCCTGGTATTTAAGATTGCAAAGGAAAGGAGAATCAACATGAGCAAGCTGGTACCGCCGCACGGTAGTGAAAAGCTCACGCTGCTGCTTCTCGACGCTGAGGCACGGCGCGAAGAGATTAAACGAACGGCAAAGCTGAAGAAGGTGCCCATGACCAGCCGGGAGACTGGTGACCTAATCATGATGGGCATCGGCGCCTTTACGCCGCTCGAGGGCTTCATGGGTGCGGAAGATTGGAAAGCGTGCTGCGCCGAAATGCGCCTTCCGTCGAAGCAAGGCCTCTTTTGGCCCATTCCGATCACGCTGTCGGCGGAGGAAGCCTTGGCTAAGTCCATTTCTCTGGGTGAAGAGGTAGCGCTTTGGGATACCGAGTCCGACTCGTTGATGGGCACGATGAAGGTGACCGAGAAGTATCCCATCGACAAGGAATTCGAATGCCTCCAGGTATTCAAGACGAAGGATTCAGCCCATCCAGGAGTGCAAAAGGTCATGGCGCAAGGACCGATCAATCTGGCTGGCCCAGTCCGAGTGGTTTCAGAGTCATTCTTCCCGGAGGAGTTCTCCGGCATCTACCAGCGCCCGGCGGAATCCCGCGCTTTGTTCGAGCAACGTGGCTGGTCGACGGTGGCCGCGTTGCAACTGCGCAACCCGATGCACAATTCGCACGCTTACTTGGCATGGATCGCGATCGAGGTGTGCGACGGCGTTTACGTTCACCAACTTCTCGGCAAATTGAAGCCGGGGGATATACCGGCGGAGGTTCGGGTGAAGGCGATCGACGCTCTGGTCAACAAGTATTTTCGCAAAGAGCGGGTGATCCAGGGCGGCTATCCAATGGAGATGCGGTATGCAGGGCCGCGTGAAGCGTTGCTGCACGCCGTCTTCCGGCAGAACTACGGGTGCTCCCACTTGATCGTCGGGCGCGACCATGCGGGTGTAGGGGATTACTACGGCCCGTTCGACGCGCAGAAGATTTTCAAGGAAGTGCCCACCGGCGCCCTGGCAGTTCAGCCGCTGTGCATGGATTGGACATTTTACTGCTATGAGTGCGGCACCATGGCGTCGATGAAGACGTGCCCGCACGAAAGCAAAGCAGTGATCGACGAACACGGGAACTACAAGGGGGGCGCCAGGCTCCTGCTTTCAGGGACGCTATTGAGGAAACTGATGAGCGAAGGCAAGCCGGTTCCCAAGGAGTTTTCGAAGCCGGAAGTAATCGCCATCCTCAAGGCATACTACGACAGTCTTGAGGAAAAGGTTGAAGTCAAACTGCACTCAGCCGCCACCGGAGCATCGGTGAAACAGCCGAAAGCATGATGCCGCACGTGCGTTCCTTCCCTCAGGAGTGTGACGAAATCTTGCGGTAGCGCCGCTCTCTGAGCGGCGCTACCGCTTGCCGTTTCCCGAGACGAGGTCGCCGAAAGCTGGAAGCAGGCGGTACTTTTTCTGCCATGTGGTGTACATGATGCCGACGGCGCCGGGGGTGTGCGCGAGGGACCGGAGCCAGCCTCTTGTATTCTGGAGGTTGGTCGCGTCGTAGTAGGCGCCAGCCAGTGTTTGATAGCCAAGTTTTGAAAAGAACGGCAGGCTTCGGCTTCGCTCATCGTAGTACCAGCACACGATCACCAGTCTCTTGGGGAGATATTTCCAGGTGCCATCAAAGCTTCCGTCGATGAGATAGTATTCCTTCTTCGCGTTGTGGTTCGGGTCGAACATGTCCGACCAGATAAGAATCTCTGCGCGCGGATTAACATCATGGATCATGGCGGCTTGTCTTCGCACGCAGTCGCCGAGAATCTCGGCCATTGGAAGGCGACGATCCTGGCAAGCCTTGCAGAAACCGCCGACGCGGATTTCATCCATGCTCAGGAAATACTTCCGGGGCGATAGGTATTTCGCGATCAATTGAACTTGTTTACGCCAGATCTCGTAAACTTCCGGCTCGGACATGTCGGCGACCACTTGCTTTCGATAGATCCTGACGCCATGAAAGTAATTCACGCGCAAACGCTCGCCCGAGCGGATGCGGCCGCCCGGCAAGAGATAGATTGGAGGGCCTTCATGGTCCCATAGAAAGTCGAGATTCGGGTCGGTTATCGGCGCGTAGTCTCGGTTCTCGTCGTAAATCTGGCCTGTCTTTTCATTGCGAACCAGCACCGGCGTGCCCGGACGGCGCAATACGTTCGTCAGGCCGATTTCACCTAGCCGCACATCGTCCACCCAGATAGTGCCGGAGCTGCCTCCGTAAAATCCGACCTGAAAATCGACTCGGTCCGCGTACCAGCTATTGAAGGCCCAATCGATTCTCGTCCAGTCACTCGTTCCCGCCAACGGGTATTCCAGGTACGCCATGTCGCGCCCATCAGGTGCGATAGCAGAAAGATGGAAATCCGTGCCGGAGCTGACCTCTGCTGTCTTGATCCAGCAATGGAGGCCATAGCAGCGGTAAGGAGTGGCGCGAACCTCTTGCGACACGAAAGCGGACCGGGAGGCGCCATCGAAGCGGACCGACGCACTGCCGGAATGGGCTACAGTGGTGTCCAGAACGACGCGTCCGTCGTGCACGGAAAAGTTCGCCGGCAGATTTGCCATTTGGTCTTCGAAACTTCCGTTCAAGAGCCTTGCCGGAGAATCGGAAACGAAGTGCGCTTCGCGATCACCCGCGACATAGAGAGCGTCGTGGACCGGAAGCCCAGCAGCAAGATTCTTGTTATGAGCGAGCACGCCGTTGGCGCGACTTGCGTTGAATCCCAGGGGAATGAGTTCGACGCTCTCGTTGTCGCAGACTTTCTTCAGGTGCAGCAGGCGGCGAACGTAGTCCCGTGGCTTAAGATCGAACGCGTCAAAGCCGCCATCGATCACCATGCCGTTCAGTCCGTGTTGAGAGGCGGTGCGCACAACGTTCTCCACCCGCTCCAACTCGCCGTCGCTGTCAAGATGCGTAGCGACATAAACCCACCGATTTGGATAGACCTTGAAGTCATCGGCGGGAAGAAGTCCTAAGGGCGCCGGGGCGACCAGACCAAGCTGGAGAAATTGCCTTCGGGTGACAGGATTCATCGGATTAAAATTGGGGCCGCAGACCCAGCTGAATCTGCCGAGCCTAGCCTCTACAGAGGCCAGCAGGATTACCCTCGTAGGGTGGGCTGATTGTTCCCAAAGCCGACGCGGGAGCCGTACCCGTGATCGAAGCCAGAAAGGATTGGCCAGTGACGAGCCTCGCAAAGCGCAGCAGCCCGAGGCCCGCCATCGAGGACATTCTTGCTCGCCGCATAGGTTACCCCTCGGCCTTCCAGCCTTTAGTGGTTTGATTGAGCGGAACCCGAATTACCTTCTGCTGCCCAAGGGAACTACGCGTCTTGATCACCTCTCTTTTTCGAGTGTGGCTAGCAATCGCGCAATCATGCATAAATATAGCCGTATATTCGTATTGTCAACTGGAAATTATGACTCGAAAGTGCATGCAATTCGCGAGTATATTGTCATGTTGGAATTCTGCAAACATTAGGAATTCATGGAGGGCAAAGGGCAGGAGGAGTCGTGCGCAGATGACATACGTTGCGGGACATCGCCGAAGCTCTCGAGGTGAGTCCATCCACGGTTTCTCGTGCGATTGCGGGGGATACGAGCATCCGTGAGGAGGTTCAGGAGCAGGTACGGAATGCGGCGTTCAAGTTGGGGATCGATCTGAACGAGAAGATCAAGTCCCGGGTCATCGCCTTCATCCTGAGCAACCGGGGTGTATTGCACCTGTTTCATTCACGGGTTTTGGTCGGTGCGGAGGCTTACTGTGCGGAGCAGGGGTTTGACCGTCTATTGGTTCTCTCCGTCTGTTACAGTGAGAGCGCGTCCATCAGGGAACTGTGTCTGCCGCAGGCATTGCAACGTCGGAATTTGGTGAGGGGAGTGATCCTGACAGTGACAGGGACGAACTCGCCCAACTTTCTTTATCTTTTGAGCCGGAAAAAGGTGCCGTTTGCGGTTTTGGGCAACAACGTGACTGGCGGGTGGAACCCCAAAAATTACGACGCGGTCTATTCAGATGACATTCAAGGCTCTTACGAGATGACGCGCTATTTGCAGTCGGGGGGACACCGCGACATCTGGTATATGGGAAATCAGCAATTTCCCTGGTTTGCGAGGTGCGCAGAAGGGTATCGGCGCGCGATGGAGGAGGGAGGTTCTTTGCCGAGGTTCAGCCGCATTCGGTCAGGCGGCGCGCAAGAAGTTGGCTATCTTTCAACCAAGTCAATTTTGGGTCAGCGTGAGCCAGTCAGCGTAATCTTTGCGGGGTCGGACGAGACGGCGAAGGGAGTTTACAAGGCTCTGAGCGAGTTCGGGCTACGCGTTCCAGACGACGTGCGTGTGGCTGGCGCGGGAGACGTAGAAGCGGTCATGTTGAATCCGCAGCTCACCACGGTTCGAGAGTTTCCTGAGCAATTGGGCAAGCAGCTGGCGGAAATGGTTATCAGGCGGGTGAGTAATCCGGATGTACCGCCGCGGCAGATTACGATACCGCGAGAGGTGGTCAAGCGGGAGTCGTGCAAGGTTGTGCCAGTCGCAGCAGTAGCGATGAGGTGATTTACTCCATGACGTATGCACCATTGCGGGCTTTCAGCGTGGATCGGGCGCAGGTTGAAGTCTATTCGTCGAAGGCGGCGGCAAGCCAGGCGGCGGCCGCTAAAGCGGTTTCCATTCTTCGTGGTGAAGAGAACAGAAATGGGAAGCGGCTGCGGATTGTGGTGGCCACCGGCAACTCGCAAAGCGAGGTGGCCGAGGCGCTGGCTCAGGCCTCAAGCGTTGACTGGAGCCGGGTCGAGGTTTTCCACATGGATGAGTACGTTGGGATGCCGGCCACGCATCCGGCGAGTTTCCGCCGATGGATCAAGACGCGCTTGGTGGACCTGGTTCATCCCGGCCAAGTGTATTACCTGGAGGGCGACGCTGCTGACGTGGAAGGGGAATGCCGGCGGTACGGGCGGTTGCTACAATCAGGTGCGATCGATGTTTGTTTTCTCGGTTTCGGAGAAAATGGACACATTGCGTTTAACGACCCTCCCAACGCCGATTTCGCCGATCCGCCGGCGGTAAAGAAAGTCCACTTGGACGAGCGATGCCGGCTGCAGCAGGTCGGGGAAGGGCATTTCCCCGACCTGGAAAGTGTGCCGCACGAGGCCCTGACGGCGACGATTCCTTTGCTGATGAGCGCGAAATATCTGATCTGCTGTGTTCCGGAACGGCGGAAGGCGGAGGCAGTGCGCGGCGCGCTGGAAGGGCCGATTTCCACGACGTGTCCGGCGTCGGTCGTGCGCACGCACCCTCGGGCGTTTATCTATTTGGATCGCGACTCCGCTTCCCTCCTCTCCGGTGGCGCACCGGCGGCGTAATATCAGCTCCGGTCCGTTCCTGTCCTACAACCAGATTGAGGAGAACGGCTACTAGAGATCGAAGCGAATGGCGCGCCTGGAGGGATTCGAACCCCCGACCTACAGATTCGAAGTCTGCCGCTCTATCCAACTGAGCTACAGGCGCGTAATTTGAAAGGTTCCGCTGTTTCCGGCCCGACCGCCTTTCCCTGTGAAGAAAATTATATCCTGCAAGTGTCACGTCATCAAAGAATTTCGGATTTCACACACGCGCATGTACGCGCCTGAGAAACGCTCCGTTAGAAACGATCATTCATAACGACGGATAAGAAAAGCCATTATGAAATCGACCGCAATGGTCTCCGCTGCATGACCGGGCGGACCATAATTTGAACCCCGTCCCAGCGCGCCTCGCTATCTCGTGACAGACGCCTGGGTGGGCTAGCGGTTTGTCCCGCCCGGAAGAATTGCGGTGGAAAGAAGATTGAGGCTTGGGAAATTGGTGAAGGTTACGCGCCTTTCGATTGGCTGGTGCAGAGTATCGCATGGGAGTGCAACCCCGAGAGCGAAATAACCTCCTGGTCGTGACTTGGACGGAGGGACACGGTTTGCCAAAGTCTTTTTAGGTAGCATCTCCTTCCGGGTCCTGCATATAATGGCACGATGTGGTTACAGATCAAGACTTACTTACTTTATTTCCTTACCGGCGGCGTCTTTACGGTGGCCATTGTCGCACTTGAAGAGAACGGCTCGCGCTTGCTTTCGGGATTCGCAACCCTCATGCCTGTCTTCACTCTCGTCGCATATTTTTTTATCGGAGAGTCTCAAGGTGGTGCAGCGGTCAGCCAGCATGCGTGGTTTGTCCTTACGGGCACAATCGTCTCATGGGTTCCGTATATGATCCTGGTCGCTTACCTTGCGCCAAGGGTTGGAACCAAGGCTGCCATTGGCGCGGGCCTGCTCGGATTCTTCATTCTTGCGAGCATATATCTTAGCATTGTCCATCATTTTCATCTTTTTGGCGAAGCTTAACCAACGCTTCCGCCGTTTCCATTTCCTGGCGAATCCGCCCAGGGGTGTGTGCGAACGTTGCTGATCGCGCCGAAGGACTATTCATTAAGATTACAGCAACGTGAAAGTCCAGTCAGAGTCGAGCACGCGAAGGCAGCCGACACGTAGAGAGAGAGCGTCGTGTGAGAGAAGGGTTGGGGCAAAGGAAATGATAATCCCATAACTTTCTCTGCAGGAAGAGCAGGACCATGGCCCCTAATCCGAGTTTCTTTCGAGACTTGGCGTACGTATTCGTAGCCGCGGTCGCTGGCGGGTGGCTGGCATGGCGGCTGCGCCAACCTGTCATCATCGGCTACGTTATAGCGGGTATTTTGATCAGTCCTCTTACGCCGGGTCCATCTGTCACCAACGTCCACACTCTGGAGTCATTTGCGGAGATCGGCGTTGTTCTGCTGATGTTTTCGATCGGGCTGGAATTTTCACTTAAGGATCTCGTTCAGGAAAAGTGGGTTGCTCTCATTGGCGGGCCTATCGGTATCGTGATACTGATCGGCATGGGCATGGGCGCAGGACGCTTGATCGGTTGGAGTGCCGCTCAGGGACTCGTCGTAGGTGCAATCGTTTGCGTTGCCAGCACAATGGTTCTTACCCGCTTATTGCTGGACCGCGGCCAATTGCGCAGTAACGCCGGCCGAGTCATGGTGGCAATTACCCTGGTGGAGGATTTGGCGGTAGTCGTTCTCATCATCCTGGTACCGAGCTTCGGCAGCTTTCAGCCTAACCGATTCTGGATCGTGGCGCGCGGATTCGGCCGCGCGGGCGCGGTTCTCGCGCCTGCCTTCGTGGTCGCCTGGAAGGTGGTTCCTCCGCTTCTTAAGCGCGTAGCGCGAGCGCAGAGCCGCGAACTCTTTTTCCTGGTTGTTTTGGCAATTTGCCTGGGAATCGCTGCCCTCACTCAGGCTCTGGGCCTATCGCTGGCGCTTGGAGCGTTCGTGGCTGGCCTGATCATCAGCGCTTCGGATTACGCTCACGAGGCTCTGGCCTAATTATTCTCTCTCCGGGATGCTTTTGTGGCTCTCTTCTTCGTAGCAATCGGACTCTTGGTTGATCCGAGGGTGCTCTTATCAAACTTGGCTACTGTCGGGATAATGGTGGCCCTGATCGTTCTCGGCAAGCTAGTTGTGTGGACAGGTGTGGTTCGCCTGTTTGGTTATCCTCTTTGGATGGCCCTCACGGTTGCCACCGGGCTCACCCAAATCGGAGAATTCTCCTTCGTCCTTGTCCAGGTGGCACGTCACTCCGGAATTGTCGGCGATAACATCTACAACGCCACCTTGGCCGCATCGCTTGTGACGATTCTTCTGAACGCAGCGCTCGTCCGGTACGCGCCGGGAGTGTTGGCTCACATGCGCTATTCCCGATACGCCGCCACGGCGGTACATGAAGGCCCTACGAGAGAAGCTCTGCAAGACCACGTTGTGCTCTGTGGATTCGGCCGGGTCGGGAGCGCCATCGGAACCGCTCTGGAAACCTTTGTCGTCCCGTACGTTGTGATCGAAATCGATCCAGATCTATCAGCAACGCTTCGCACACGCGGCGTTCCCTCGCTTTTTGGCGACGCAGCCGAACCGCATATTCTCTACCGTGCCGGCGTCGACAAGGCTTCCATGGTCATCGTGACACTCCCCGACCCCGAACGCTCGCGATTGGCCATCACGAGCGTTCGTCGTCTCAACCCTAATGCTCCTGTACTAGCCAGGACACACCGAGCCGCCGACCACGAGGTGCTGGCGAGGGCCGGCGCAACGGAGATTATCCAGTCCGAACTCGAAGCGTCCTCAACGGTGATTCGACACGCATTGGGTTATCTTAAGGTGCCTGACGAGCACATTAGGGCCTATTTGAGGGGGTTTCGGAGAGCGATGGACGCGTTACAAGACGGGGCTACAGCATCCCCTCTTGCTTTCCCGGAAGTACGAGAGGTGACGCTTTCACAGTCCGAACTTACCGGCCGCTCCATTCGTGATTCCAAGATTCGCGAGCGGTTCGACGTCACCGTTATCTCCATCACGCGGTCCACCGGTAATACATTACTTAACCCCCGTTCCGATACGCCCTTACAACTCGGCGACACGCTGCGCGTGTTAGGATTGCCCGACGAAATCGACGCGTTTATCTCGCGCATAGCTCGGTAAAAAGCTCCTGGGTTCCGTCGCTGAGCACAAAATGAAATCCCCATAATTCAGCGCGCATAGCGAGCGGACCTCCGGGCCAGCCTGTTGTTCCTTCGTGATCGTGCCTCTGATATGGATTTGGGACTTTCAACTAGGCTGGCATCGGCGGCTCTTAATTTCATTCAGGTGCTGCCTCAATCTTTCCAGCACTTCATCGTGCTTTCCGGCGGCGAGTTCAGCCGTCAGTTCATTGAGAGCAAAGTGAATGACATCGTGGTGGTGCAGTTCCTCGGGGGCCAGTTCCTGGCTGAAGCGAAGCCAGATGCGATGTAACAATTCGATTTCTTTGGGGGTGAGGTGCGGCGCATGAGGGCCAAGATAGATGACGTGCTCGCCACCGGTCGGCGAGTATATAGCTAACGCAAGCTGAGGTTTGGGATCGTCGAGGCGTTCCCAGGCTTCGCCGGCAAGCCTCGCCTCTTCCGCAAGTGAGACCTTCGGTGACAGGCCAAGTACGACGGTGTTCGACTGCATGGCCTGCGCGGATCTCATGATACCATCCCAAACCTCTGAGGCAGAAACAACCGAAAGATGCACCGTCTTTCCAGCTTTTTCGGCCAGATTCAGCGCTTTGGTAAACAGCTCCTGCTCCATGGCGGTAAAGAGCTGGTCCACCAACAGTCCGTGCTCTCCGGAGCCGCCGCGCATGAGAAGGCGGATATGCAGTACGACCACATCCTGGCGGGCCGGGTTCACTCGGTCCAACACGCACGATAGAGGATAAAGCGTGTTATAGTCGCGCACTAGCACCAGAATGTTCGCAGGCCGGACTCCGACCGTCGTCGGATTCAATGCCTCGCCCGCTACGAGGTTAAACTGGTCGCGCTCCGAATTCTCAGTTCCTCGCCTGCGATTCACTTGCTCCGAAACGGTAAACACGGCGAAAAGGCAAGCCGTGAATGCCACTCCGGAAATCGTGGCAATTTCCTTGGTGAACAGGTTTGTAAATGCGGTGGCAAACAGGACCACGGTGACAAAGCCGAGACCTACGGGTATCTGCGTCCGTCCCACACGGATGTTCACCGGCACCTGGAAAGACCGCTTGCGGGGCTCGGTGAAACGGAGCACCAACACGGCGAGGCCCTTCATGGCAAAGCTCCAGATAACACCAAACGCGTAAGCTTCGCCGAGCACGATGATGTTGCCGCGGCTCAGAACGATAGTAAGAATCTGAAGTCCGACAATAAGATTGATGATCCGGTGTGAAGTGCCGTACCGGGGGTGTGGTCGCCTGAACCAGTCCGCCAGCACCCCGTCTTCTGAAACACGGTTCAGGACGCCGTTTGATCCGACGATGGCGGTGTTCACAGCCCCCGCCAGAATCATAATGCCGACAATGACCACGAATGCGTGGAAGACAATGCGCAGAAGATAAGGCCCCGGCACACTCATCGCCAACCCGCCGATCAGGTTGTCCTTATACCTCAGGCGCGTCTTCTGGTTGGGGATGATCGCGTACGCAAAAAACGAAACCAGCGAAGTAAACACGGTGCTATAAACAAACACCGCCAATCCGGTCTTCTTGAGATTGGGGAGCTTTGGATGTTCGATCTCACGGTAGACTTGCGCGAGTGTTTCGAGGCCGCTCATGGCCAGCACCGAGTGCCCGAAAGCGACCATGATCCCAACGATGCCAATCATCTCCGGCAAGCGGCTGGAGCGCAACCATCCTTCGGCGTCAACCGAAAAGTGCAGATTCGCTGGCCGCGGCCACGGTGGCAAATGACCGCCGCGCGTCAGGATCGCGTAGCCGCACCACCCGATCATGATCACTATCATGATCGTCGTGAACTCCATGATCCGCACCGCTTTTTCGCTTGACTCTTCGATGCCCTTGATGTTCTGCCACCAAAAATAAACTGTCACCAGGATTGCGAACTCTGCGGATGTGGCGTTGGTAGGAAGTACGTAGTGAATTCCGGCGCGCTGAAGGATCTCGTTGAGGAATCCAACCAGATACTGACCCGCCGAGACGCCGCTGATGGGCCCGGTGAGCACATAGTCAAACATCAGCGCGGATACCGAAAACTTGGCGAGCGTTCCGCCCATGGCCTCCTTGACGACACGGTACACACCGCCGCGCACGAACATGCTGCAGCTTTCCATGTACATCAGGCACACGCCGCCGGCAAACAGCATGACCGCAAAAATGAACCACGGTGCCGACGGACCGACGGCCTGCTCGGCGATGCCGCCTGCATAAAACGCGGAGGAACCAAGGTCATTGAGCACGATTGCCGCAGCCTGCCAAAAGGAGATAAACGTGAGCATCGCCGTGGTCGCAAGCAGGACGCGCGGCCTGGAAGGTCTGCCGGACTTCGAACGAAACGTCATTCCCATTGGGACATTAGGAACTCAGCGTGATGTCTTCGCATCCTCAACCGCGGTCGACGTCCGACTCTTTCTGTAGAAAATTGACGCACGAGTCGGCGGCATGGGATCTATAGAGTGGGTCATTGGCAAAACGAAGGAATTTTCGCATAAGTTGCACGAATACGGGAGATCAATTTTCGTTATAACACACAAAGAAATATTTATGGTGCAAACAAACATCCCCTAGAACGGGTAGCTGCGTCCCAGTCCGGTCGGCTGCGTCTCTTACGGAAACGCGCTGCGAATCGCCGCCGCTCAGCGCGGGAGCAGATCGAATCAGCCACGATGAGAGTGGAAGTGGGCATTCAAAAGCAGAGCACATATTTGCAAGAGGAGCCAACGCCAGTCGTGCTGCCCTGATGTCCTCCCGATCGGAGCGGCAAGTGTACGCGCCAAATACGGTCGCAACGGTGCCGACCAGGGTCAGGATCGCGCGACGACTTAGGCCGGCTCTCAATCATTTGCCCGCGCCTGACGAAGCCGAGATAGCGGAGTAAAGCGCGTCTCGGAGCGCCACATCCCGCGGGTCTCCGGTTAACCGCGTGCCCATTTGGCTGGTTACATACGCGTAGCCGACGCCGGCCGCGGGATCGGCAAAGCCGAGAGAGCCGCCGGCTCCGGGCGATCCGAACGAACTGAGGCTGCCGAACGGCCAGACGGGGCTCGGCTTCATAAAGCCCAGTGAAAACTGCACACCATCGGCTTTCAAGCATTCGTCATAAAATCCGCGTGCCGGGGAGATCGCCGGCGCGGCCAACAATTCCAACGTTTTCAGGCGCAACCCCAGCTCCCTTCCACCAGTCGCGAAAACGCTATAGGCGTGCGCGATGGCTCGGGCGGTGCCGACAGCACCGCCGGAAGGTACCTCAAGGTTGCGCGCGTAGACGCGCTGAACGTCCTGGTATATGCCAGCGCCAGGGTTCTTACCAAGTGCCCGGTAGATGTTGGAGCGCGGGTTGAAGGCGTCGAGCGCAAGGCGAAGCGGGAAGCCGAACAGCATCTGGATCGGTCCTGGAGGTGCAAGTGTGGCCAGTCGCGAGTTCGGCACCGCCTCAGGTAGCCTGATGTAGATGTCCTCCCCGAGGCGTGAAGCGATCTCATCCTGAAAGAACTGTCCCAAACTGCGATGCTGCGGGTCAATGCGGCGCAGCAACTCTCCTTCGTAGAACCCGAGGGTAAGGGCGTGATAGGCCTGGCGCGTTCCGGGCTCCCACGCCGGTCTCTGACGCGCCAGCACTACTGCCATGCGATCCAGATCAGCGACTACATCTCGATTCACAGGCTCATCGAACGCAAACAGCCCCGCTTGGTGCGCCAAGAGTTGACGGACCGTTATTCTATCCTTACCCTGCTGGGCGAACTCCGGCCAGTAGCAGCACACGCGTTCTTCGTAGTCCAACCAGCCCCGTGAGTGCGCAATGGCGAGTGTCATCGCAGCGAGCCCCTTGGTAGCCGAATGGACGACGACCATGGTGTCCTGCTCCCACGTCTCTCCCGTCCGCTTGTTTCGGATACCGCCCCAAAGGTCGGCCACCTTCTCGCCTTCGTAGTAGGCACCGCAAGCGCCACCGAGTTCCCGGCGCCGAGCGAAGTTGGCGGTGAATGCTTCGCGCACGCGCTCGAAGCCAGCACTGACATTTCCCTTCACCAGGCCTGGCCTGCTTACCGACATGCGTTGCTCCGGAATAGTAAGATCATATGAATGGCCGAAGTGAGGATGTTGCTGTGACGCCAACCACGAGCCGGGCGGAGGCACGCACTCGCCAGGCGATTTCACGTGAAGATGATGGCAGCCGGCGTACCTACCGAGACATACCGTCCCGTGAATCTGAGCCGCCCGGACCGCGCGTCGCGCTGATAGACCGTGATGGCGTCCGTGAGCTGATTGCAGGAATAAACAAAAGTCCCGCTCGGATCAAGGTTGAAGCTGCGGGGAGTATCGCCCCGCGTCCATTCCTCTCCGCGAAACGATAACCTGCCATCCGTGCCGATGGCAAACCGGGAGATGCTATCGTGAAGCCGATTAGCCGCGTAAGCGAACCTTCCGTCGCTCGAAACGCGCACCTCCGAGGCCTGGCTGGTTCCTACGAAGCCGGGAGGTAATGAGGAAACCGTCTGGCGATGCGAGAGAGTTCCTTTTGCCGCATCGTAGTCGAACAGCGCAAGCGTGGACGCCTCTTCCTGCAGTGAATACATCCACGGGCGGGCAGGATGAAAAGCAAAGTGACGCGGGCCATCTCCCGAAGGAAGGGAGACGAAGGGCGGACGATTGGGTGACAGCTTCCCCTTCTCAAGGTCCAGGGTCCAGACATAAATTCGGTCGAGGCCAAGATCGGTGTGGAGCACATAGCGCCCCTTCGGATCGGAGTGGATCATGTGGGCGTGAGGTCCTTCATGGCCGCTGACCAAGAAACTCCCGGGCGGCGCATCTGTCGCGTGCTTTTTGCCGGGAATGCCGTGATCGTGCTTCACGTCCGTCGCCGGGCCAAGCTCGCCGCCGGATCGAACCGGCAGCACGGCGATGCTGCCGGCGCCGTAATTGGCCACCATCACGTAGCGGCCGGAGGGATGCACACTCAAGTAAGCCGGGCCGGAGCCCTCCGAGCTGACAGTATTCAGCAGGCGCAGACGTCCGGATGATGAATCGATGGCATAGACGCTTACTGCCCCGGAGTCCGTGCCCTGAAAGTTCCCGATTTCGTTGACCGTGAACAGGTGGGTCCGGTCGGGGTGCAAGTCGATCCATGAGGGATTTTCCCGCGTCACCGTCAGATCGCGCTGAACCAAGTCGCCGGTGGCCGGATTCATTTCGAAAAGATAAATACCGCGACCGTGCCCGCCCTCTCCCGAACTGTACGTTCCCACGTAGGCCCGTATCGGCCTGGTTCGCGTCGCTTGCCCCAGTCCGGTTCGCACTCGTCCAGCCATCGTGAGAGCCGCCGCTCCCTTGAGGAAATTGCGGCGCGAGGTTTCGTCCGACATGCCATCCTCCATTTAACGTTGTTCGCTGATCCTTCGTCTTAATCTTGTTAATCCTCCACTTTGGCCAACACAGCGGTTCCACGATCAGGAAGCCGAATCCAGAGGATGCCTGCGTTGGCATCGTAATGCCATCCTCGGCCGGTGCTGCGAAGGTTCGAAAGGGAAGCGTCCGCTTGCAGCGGCAGCCCATTGACCTCGACCCGGCGGGGCGGTGCATGCTGCTCGTGGACGTTCAAGACCCGCGCGCGCGCGGGAGGCACGTAAGACCCCTGGCGGGCGGCGACAAGAAACACTCTACACCAGCTAAATGAGACAGTGGAGACAGGCGAGACAAATGAGACAACTTTTTTCTTGGGTGCGGCGGAGCCCTCAGCCGAAGTGCGGTCGTTCGCTGAGCGGAAAACGTAAATAAGACGCCGTTTTCGGCGGGGTTAAAACCCCGCCTTCCGGCAGGCGCTGGGGAGTTTGATGAATTATTCGGCTTAAGAGCTTCGTAACAAGCAACGACCTCACGCAAGGGCGAGAAGGTGCACCGTATCCCGGAGAACCCGTGGGCTCGCACTGCGGGACTTCGCCACTTCTCGCCTTCGCGTGAAGTTTTCGCCTCAGAAAACGAACTTCAGCCCCAATTGTATAACCCGCGGCGCGTAGGCGCCTGCCTCACCGGTAATCATTCCCGCCGACGGAGATTGCACATTCAACACCGGGTTGCCCCAATAGGGAGTATTGAAAGCGTTAAAGAAGTCGGCGCGAAATTGCAAGTACCGGCTTTCACCGAGTTTCGGGAAGTAGAAGCTCTTGCCAACGCTAAAGTCGACGGTGGACATCGACGGACCGAACAGCAGCCCGTACCCGGCGTTTCCGACAGTGTACAGAGCGGGGATGGTAAATGCTCCAGGGTTAAACCACTGGCCATTGTTTTGCGTGAATCCGGAAGGCACCGGACTGCTGACCAGGTTCGGCTGATTGCTGGCAATCCCACAGTTTGGGCAACTATTGAACCCCATGCCGGGGCTCAGCGGGTAGCCGCTTTGCAGGTCTATAACGCCACTCCAGTGCCAGCCCCCGAGCAATGGCACGAGTGGCCCCCTGGTCAGCCATCGGCGGCCTGGACCAGCCGGAAGCTGATAGTCGTAGGAGAAAGTGAAAGCCTGCGGCACGCTGTTCGGGTCCCAGGCGCGGTCCAGATAACGGTTTCCGACCGGATTGACGTAGCCGTACTGGCCTAAGGTAATGTTCTTTTCCCAAGTGTAGCCAAGATTGAAGGTGAGGCCCTGGGAAAAGCGCTTCTGCGCGCTGATTTGAAGCGCGTTGTACTCGTTAGACCCAAGCCACTGGCTGATTCCCAAAGCCCCGGAAATGTACTGCGGATACGGCAGACAGGTCGCGCTTCCCTTGCAGGTGCCGATCTGACTCAGCGGAATGACATTCGGCGAGTACCCGCCAAAGGGAAGATGGATGTCGTGCGCGCCGGTATAGGCGACGTTCAACATCATTTGGCCAGGCAGCTCGTGCTGCACACCAAAATTCCACTGGTAAGAGGTATCCATAGGATTGGTGTTGGGAACCTGGCCGGGATTGGGATTCAGGGTGGGAACAAACGGGGTGAACGGGATGTTGCTCAAAGTGGCCAGGGGGCTCAGGGCGCTATTGATAGCTTCGGAATTGAATAGCCCGTTGTCGAAAATGGTAAACCAGCCGGGGTTGAGCGGAAAGACGCCGCCCTGCGCGCCTCCGTTCTGTTGACCCATTGTAAATACTGCGAAGCCGCCTCGAACCACCGTATCTTTCAGCCACTTAGGCGACCACGCCAAGCCGAACCGAGGCTCGATATTGACCCAGTTGTTATTCCATTGAGTCTGCCGGAAGCCGTTTTGGCCAAGCACGTGAAAGGCGGTGGTTGCATTGGCCGGGTTGAACGTATAAATCGCTCCGATGGTGTTGTTCACGCCGTACCACCAGGTTGGCGCGTCCCAACGGAGGCCTAGATTCAGTGTCAGATTCGGTTTGACCCGGAAGTCGTCTTGAGCGAAGAGCGAGTAAACCGATGACCGTACATCTGCAAAATTGGGAAACGCTTTGTACTGAAGGTTAAAAGGATCTCCGACAAGGAAGCTGGCGTAATCCCAGCCTGTGGAGCCTACCCCGGTGCCGGTGTATTGATCCGTGAAGTCGTTGTTGAAATGCCATCCCGTGTTTGATGGGTCAGGCTGGTTGTTGTTGATCTGCATCCGTTGGTCTTCGCCGCCAACTTGAATGGTGTGCTTGCCGCGAACCATGGTGAGCACGTCGTCAAAAAAGATGTCGGCCTGGCCTTGCAGCTCCAAGGTGTCGTAGCGGCTGCCCAGAAACCAAACGCCGCTCGAGCCTTGGAATCCACCCCAGCCAATGTCGGGAACGCCGAGGGGTTGGTTGGCGTTCGGCAAGCCTGTGATCCCGTAGGTGGACAGGCCGACGGAGCCATACCCAACCGGGATCCGCGTTTCGTACTCGTGAATATAGGAAGCATGAGCCTCGTTCGTGGTTGAAGGACCGAAGGTATGGACCCAGTCGAGCACCGGGTTCGACGAATTGGTTATACCAGGCGCCAAGCCGCCGCCTCCGAGTCCCGGAAACGGCTGGCCGCCGAAACCGACATCATGCCACTCGGAATACCGGCCCATGAGCTTGTCCTGCGGTCGCATGTAATAGTCCATCCGGATATCGTATGCGTACTCCTTATCAAAGGCCGGCTGCACCGATGTGTAATTCTGCAAAATACAACTCGGACACGTCGCGCTCGGGTAAAGCCCTTGGAGTTTGAGTGCTGGTCCGCTCATTGCCGATGAAGGAATGATGTTTCCTGGAAAAGGATCACGAACGTAGCCGGTTTGGGCGGCCGTAAGCCCCGTCACGGAATCAGGCTGGCCCGCTGTCACCGCCCGCAGGGTCGTGGGGTTGAAAATTTCATTCTTGAAAATCGGCCGGCCAAGGGCATCCGTTCCCACCTGCGGCCCTAAGACGTTTGAAAAGTCTCCACTCCTCCAGGAGGCATCGGGCACTGTTAAACCGTCAAAGGCCGTCTGGCTAAAGTTACGGATCCAATAGGCGTCGCCAAAGAAAAACAGCTTATGCTCCGTTTTCGGGACGGGCCCGCCGAACGTAAAGCCCGGCTGGTTGAAAGCTTCCTTGGGCACGACATGGGCGAGAGCGTCGCCGGCGTTCATGGCGTTGTTTTCCAAATATTCGTAGACATCTCCATGATATTGGTTGGTACCGGACTTGGTCGTCGCCAGCAAAATGGACCCGCCGGTGTTTGAATAGACGGCGGAGAAGCTGTTGGTCATCACTTTGATTTCCTGAATTGAATCCGGAGCCGGATTCATGGCCTGGCCCGACCAGACCGGCAGGGTCGACATCGCGCCGTCGACGTAGTCCTGATCGCGGCGGACGATGCCTCCTTCGGAAACCGTCCAGGTTGCGTTGTTGCTCATAACCACGCCGGGCGAAAGCAGCTTCACTTGGTCCAGCACGTTGAAGGCCGTGTCATTGGCGCGGTTCAAAGGCAAATCGGTTATTTGCCGCTCAGGAAAGGTGATCGACTGCTCGCCGGTTTGCGTTTGCAGCAGGGGTGTGGCGGCTCTCACGGTGACTTTTTGTGTTACCGCGCCGGGCTCAAGGGTAACATTCACGCTCACCTTGGATAAAGTCGAGATCACGATGTTTTCGTGGACGAACTTCTTAAAGCCACGGGCGCTGACGGTGAGGGTGTAGGTGCCCGGCTGCAAGTACTGGAATACATAATCCCCGACGCCATTGGTTTCGGTGGTCTGCTGGACGCCAGTCTGGACGCTGACCAGGGTACACTTCGCCTTCGGGATCACTGCTCCCGAGGGGTCGGTGACCGTGCCGACAACATTAGACGTGAAAATCTGCGCCTTGGCCGGCCGGCAGAAACTAGCCACCAGCACGAGAAGCGCTGCAAGGATGCCAAGAAATCTCCCCACAGCTTGCGCCAAACTGTTGGACCGCTTCCGCGAAACAAACATGCCGTTCATGGTTGGCCTCCCAAAAGTCGTGTTCTTATTCTTAATCGAAGGGAGCGAGCACTAGCCCGCCCTCAGGTATTAAACTCACCTCTCTATGGAAGGGACGGTCCGGTCGCCGGATCGCACTGGGGAAATATCGTGAATAGTAAAACCGTCCCAGTTTCCCCTTTGCCGTCATTCCCCTCCGAGGCCCACTGACGCCTCAAACAGCGCCCGAAGGCCGCCTCTCGCTAACTTAACCCAACACCCAATCAAGATGTCATATATCATTTCCTGGCGCGCTGTCAAGCGTTTTATTCGGCGAGCTATTTCCTTGCCGTCAGG
>JAKAWG010000168.1 GCA_021817045.1 Acidobacteriota bacterium | reverse complement strand
AAGCTCCGCGGCTTTTACTGCCGACCTCAGGAAAAAGCCTTTCTGAAAAGCGAAAGCCCGCGCTACCTGATACGCTGCCATCCACTGATGCGCAACTACTTATGTTGCTCGCTACAAGAAACTCACGTTCATTTTCCCGCGGCCTCTCTTAATGCTTTCAATGCCCCGCCCCACGCGATGACTTCGTCCGCCATCAAATGCACCGCCTTATCATGTTGCCCGCGCGGCTTAAAGGTGGTGTAGTTCTCGAAATCGGCCGAGAGCGAAAGCATCACCTGCGCCCGCACCTCAGCAACTTTGATTTCGCCCATCACCAGCCGCAGGCTCTCTACCGCCCGCACGCCGCCCGCGCTGCCATACCCGACAAATCCGGCCGCTTTGTCATTCCATTCGTGGAAGAGAAAATCGATCGCGTTCTTTAATGCCGCCGAAGTGCCGTGATTGTACTCGGGGGTGACGAAAATGTAGGCGTCGAGGGAAGCGATCTTCTCGCTCCAAGCTTTCGTGTGTGGCTTGCTGTACTGGTGCAGTGAAGGCGGCACGGGTTCATCGAGCAGGGGCAACTCGTAATCCTCGATGTCTACGATCTCAAATTCCGCGTCGTTACGGCTTTTCAGGATATTGTGTACCCACTTTGCCACGGCCGCCGCCTTCCGTCCCGGCCGCGTGCTCCCAACGATAATTCCAATTTTTAACCTCGCTCTCTTCCTCCCTTGTCGTATTTCGCGCTTTAATCATCTCGCCGCTGCCTTGGAACCAGCTCAGGCGAGACCGAATCAGTCTGCTGTGCCGCCCCACATATTTATTTACCATACGACGAAAATATGAGGTAATGCCCCATAAGCGCTACCTGAACGGCGGTTCGGTGGCTGCGTGCAACCCCACGAAGCGGGACACGGTGAAGAGCCGTAGGTGGAACCTAGGGGTAGCAGGAAAAACATGGATCAGCCCTGTCATCGGCTGAATTTGGGGCCTGGTGTGAAGCCGTGTACGACCCCTTCGGGGTCAATGTTGGCTTGCGCCTTCGGTTTCCGTAGGTTGTACCCTCGGCTACTCATGGTGTTGCCCCTTTGGGCAACTTACCGCTACGCCTTGCTCCTTAGCCTGGGCGAATTGCTAGTCGGGCTTTGCGATGAAGCGCCTGATCGAAAGTAACGAGTGTCAAATTGGAGACCAGCGCAAAGGCTGCGAGGTAGGAATCCGCCCAATCCTTCGGTGCGGGTCGCCTGAGCCGCGACGTTGCCCGAAACGCATCCTCAAGTCCGGGCGGCTCAGCAAGGAAGGAGACCCGGTCATCCTGAAGCCAGCGGTCATAAGACTTCCAGGCGGCGCTCTGGCTCATGACTTCCTCAACACCCATCACTGCTTCCGTGGTCAGCAGACGAAGCAGGCCAAGTTGGGTCACCCTGCAAAAGAACAGGCGTGCGCTATCATCCAGCGACTCAAACCAGCTCTTCGCCGCACCGTGGTGCACGTGCCTTTCGTAGGTCAGGGCCAGCCACACGTTGACGTCAGGGAAAAGGAACGACCTCGTAGATGTGTGCATTGTTTATATGGAGGGTTCCCGGTTTCTTGGAAGGCACGATAGGCAACTTGGCCCTTCGGCGCGGTTTCGGCTGCGCCCCGCGCAACTCCACCTGGACACCCTTCAGGATCAGCTCCTTGACAGAGCGACGCTCCGTGGCAGCCCTCGCCTTAAGCTGGCGGTACAACGGGTCAGGAATATCCACCGTCGTTCTCATGCCTTAAACCTACCATATTTATGGCGAACTCGGCAAAACTAGAGGCGAGGCGGGTAGCCGCGGAGCCGGCCTCTTCAGTGGAGCTTGTGTGCAAGCAGTTTCTCGATCTGTTTGGCGTCTGCGTTTTTCTCATCCGACCAGTTGTCAATTCGGTCCCCGTTATGATCGAACAACTCCCAGCTACGTTTTGCAGCGTGGTATGTGGAACCTAGGTCGGTGTTATCGGTGATCGTTGTGCTGCTGGTTCCATACCCCCAGTCCGTGCGGTTGCCGAGATTATCTGAGCACCAGCCGATGTCTCCTGCAGAATAGCAATTGACGTGATAGTCGTTCTTCTCGCTGTACGCCCCGCGTGTCGTGACGTATAGCAGGGAGACATCAGCTCTCTTCACGCTGCCCACCACGTGGTAGCCATCCATCTTCAATTGGGCGGCGACGGTCGGTCCGTCCTGCTGGTCGTCCACAAAAATGCTGCTGCCAGGCAAGAAAACGAATTCGTGGCGCGCCGCTTGGGGCTTCGGTCTGCAGACGCGATAGTGGGCTACGAACCGGCCGGCGAGACCTGCCGCGAGGTTTCCTAAGACGTCTTGGGGATCTTCCATCACGCCGAGCGGCCAATCCAACGAATCGCCGGCCCACAGGACCGTGTTACCGCGAATGAGCTCAGCGGTAACCTTGGCCTCGCCACGGTTGGACGCGGTCGGAAGGCGGAGGACGTAATCCACGTCGAGCGCGACCTTTGCGGTTGCGGCCGTCTTGGCGAGCTGACCGCAGCCGCTCGTGATGGATAGTCGAAATGGTGCGCCAACCCAAGGGTTCTTTGTCTGAACGTATATCGGACCTAACTTCCGCAACTGCGGCGAACGTGCGAAAAGCGGTACTGCAACGATGAGAGTCACGCCTGCGAGTAATAGGTGTCTCATTTTCCCCTCCGTTTTCCACCAACCTGAGCCGATTCACTCCTCCAGATGGTACCACCACGTTAAACAATTTCTACCAGCGGGTGGGGAGCCACGGCACGGCTCAAGCGTGACCTGATTCGGCGCGGGTTCGACTTAATCCAGTATCCTTCGCCCGGCCCCGAGAAAATACTGTCTCATTTGTCTCACCTGTCTCCACTGTCTCGTTCGCCTCTCGTAGAATACTTCTTGACGAGGCACATTCGCGGCATGATCGCGCGATGCCCGCCGCGGTTAAAAGAATCTTCATGAGGTCACCGATGGTTACCCAATCAGCGCACAAAGGCATGTTTGCGACTCGTCTCGAAACTCAAATCGATCTCGAGAAGCCCGCTGGACACGATATTTGGCGAGCTGAGCCGCGCTGGACCGCGCCTCTGCGCACTGGCCCTCGCACGCGGCGAGGGAAGCGGCGCTCCGCGCTCAATCGCCTGAAAAGGGGCCTTTTGTCTGATCGGATGGAGCGGGAGCTTCTGGCGCGCGACGAGGACCCGAAAGAATTCCTCCGCATGCACCGTGACCTGATTGGCTGGCTCTGGCCTCAGGACGCTCGGGGCCGGCAGATCGTGGCCGAGTTAGCGAAGGCTTGGTGGGAGAAGCGCCGCCAGGTGCTAAGCTGGAAAGGCCCGGGCATACGCGACTGCTGCCAGATCGACGCGCAAATCGAGGCCTTGCTGCAGTGCCTTTTCCTATCGGAGAGTTGCCTGAACCGGAAGTTGGGCTACCGCTGGGACTCAGCGCTTGGCGAGCGTTCGCGGGGAGACCGGCATTTGCGAAGGTTAATCGAAGCGCGAGTCCCGGCGCTGGGCGGCAGGTCGCCAGGACGTGCAGGCCGCCACCTGGACAATCCGTTGCGTGACCTTGATCTTTCGCAGCTCCTGACGATCATTTCGGTAATATATCCACGGTCGGAGGAGGCCGCAGGAAGGCCCTGAATGAACCAAGCTCTTGAAAACACATGGCTTAAACGAAATGAATTTGCTATCTTATTGATTTGGCGCAAGATAGCGGAAAAATCGCCGAACGAATTATTAGGGTTAATTGACTTGTTTTCATGGAGATACCTCGCAAATCACGAAAATATTCGGGTGCATTTCGTTTGTCCTGATCCCGATTTGAGCTGGCGCCTCGAAGCCAGCCTTCAGATTGTAAGCTGACGAATCGGAATTGAGAGAGAATGAAACCAGTTCTTGCTCTACAACACGTTGAGTGCGAAAAACCCGGCCTGATCGAAGAAGCGCTGAAATCGAAAGGGTACGCCGTTGACGCGATCTCGAGCTTCCGAGGTCAGCCGGTTCCAGAAGGACTGGGCGAAGCGTGCGGCCTC
>JAKAWG010000167.1 GCA_021817045.1 Acidobacteriota bacterium | reverse complement strand
GAAATGTTCGAGACTTCGCGACCTGCATCCGCTCAGCTCGATCTTCGGTGGAACGTTTCACTACCGGTTGCTTGGGCATACCCGCTTAGATGCCCATCGATATACTTGCGCTGCCAGTGGGACAGCCCACTAGAGACGTCAGGAATTGACCTCTTCAACGAGGTTCACGCTCATCTTTCCTACCGCGAAGAACGCGTCGCGATACAGACCTGTGAAGAAGCACGTATAAGTACCTTCTCCTTCATGAATCAATTGATGTGGCGTGCGAACGACGCGCCACCATCCTGCCTCACCCGGCCGAAGACCGGCATTGATGTCCACAATCTGTCCGTGTTCCTTTGGCCAGCTCAGGCCGTCGTAAGAGAAACTGAAGCCGACGGTGGAATTCTTTCCCTCCTTGACCTCCGGGCGTAAATAGTCAAACATGATCGCCCAGTATTCACGTCCTGTCCTTGGGCCGCGCAACTTCATTGGGAGCGGATTCTCCACGTATCCGATTGGTTCCATGACGGGCACTGGGGAATAAGACGGTTCGTACCTGAATGGGCCCTGCGGCCCCGGCGCCGAGACCAGTGAAACCCACCAGCGTCCGCTCTGTGGGTTCAGGGGCTTCGGTCCGCCTCCCAGGAAAGCCATCCAACGACCGTTAGCGGCTCGGAACGGAGTGCTGAGCGAAGATGAGTCAGCGTCGGTGGGGTGCGCGTAGCCGCTGCGCGCCACCTCAGCACCGGGAAAATTGAACTCCCCGTTAATGCCACCCAGCCCCTTATTTCTGGCCTCAACCATCTTCAGAAGGCACGGCAGCGTCCAATTGCGGACCCCATTCAGCGCGTTGAAATTGTAATAAATCACCCAGCGATCGCGAGCCCTGTCGAAATAGGGAAACTGGCTTGAGGTCATCGTCCACAGCCCCGTCTCCGGGTCCACCTGCGGCCGGTGCAAGATCCGCCCGCGCCGCCATTCAAGGCCGTCAGCCGAAACCCAGTGCTCCATTCGCAGGTGCGTCCACTTCGCCGCCCTTGTGGTTTCCATGGTGGTCATGATCATGTGATATTCTGTTCGGCCGTCGATGGTGAACTTCAGCGTGTTGCCCGTTTCAAAGCCGCCGGGAATGTCGTGAGTATCGGGATTGTTTGGACCAATAACCGGGTTAGCGAGCGTCCTGACGACTTCAAGCCGCAGCCGGGCCTTCTCTGGTGGCTGCGGGCTGAAACGACCCGCTGCTTCCGCCTTTTCGGCGGAACTGGGAAGAGCAGCCGCTGCTCCGGCACTGCTGAGCAGGCTAGCTCGAAGGAAATTTCTGCGCGTCAACGTGTCTCTCACCACCAGATCTCCAGTCTGAATTCTCCTGTCTGCGCACGCTCGCGAAGCGGCGGAGAGCCATCGCGCGGCCGTACCCGAACTCCATTCTGCTCGCGGCGGGACGAGTTGTTTTCACTCAGTCATGACAGCGAAAGACCTACTCGCGTGCATCATCGCAACTGCTCGTTCCGCGGGGGACCCAAAGGAGGACTACAGAACCGGTTGCGTGCTAACACGGCGAGCAAGGTCATGTAGTTGTCCACCAGAAAACCCTCATAGCCATGCGGCGTTCCATCCCAGGCCTTCCAGTCGTAGGTTTTGCCATTCGCACCCCGTCCCTGGAAACCCCCGGCTTCAAACGCGCGCAACATTGGGAAGAGCATGGCGTCGGCTTCCTGGCACCGACCCAATTGGTATAAGGCGTGAAGGGTGAAGAAGGCAAAATCCGCGGTCGCCCCGCCGTTTTCATAGATCTGGAAGCCATCGGAGCCATCTTCCTTCTTGGGTGCTCCCGAGGACTTCTCAACAGCAACGTAGTCAGCTCGGCGGACGGAGATTAGATTGCCCGGTAGCCCGTACTCGAAGCACGTGTAGCCGACCTGTTTCATTTTTGCTAAGAGCTGGTCCATGATCTCGTTCGCTTTGTTGTGTGGAACCAATCCGTAGGTGATGGCCACGGCATTCACAAATGTGAAATAGTAATCGTGGAGCTTCCCGTCCGTGCTCTTCCATCCGGCCAGTACACCGGTCATCGGATCGTAGAAAGTATCGAAGTATACAGACCGAAGCTTTTCAGCCTGGGAAACATAGAACTGAGCATCCTCAGGCCGTTTGGCCTGTTGGGCTAGCTCAGCCATTCCAAGTAAAGCGTGGTACGCAAGGGCATTTGAATAGGCGTCCAGATGACCGAAACCAATGGTGTCCCACCAATTGGCTGGGCGGAGCAGGACCCGGTTGTCTTTAATCCATGAGCTCGAGTCACCGCTGGCCGGATATTCAAGCAATCCTTTGCCGTCACGATCCATAGCCAGCATCCTGGTGGCCCAGGCTCGCACTCCCTTATAGTTCCTTTCCAGCCAAGCTTCGTCTTTGCTGCCTCGAACATAATCCCATGCGGCAATCAGCAGCGACGGGTAGGTGTCGACATAGTCGTATGGCGTGGTCCAGTCGTTCGACGAGTATCCCCTAATACCGTACCCCTTCATACCACCGAGGTAGCGATCCAGGGTTTGCCGGATCAGGTCAAGCGCGGTGAGCCCTTTTGCAAGGGGCGGGGTGTGGAGTGCGACCTCGGCGTATTCGTAAACAGTGAAGGCACAGACATCACTGGCGGCGTTATTAGCCAGCGCCCCATATCGAGGGCTCAGTTGAAAAATATTCAGCCAGTTCCGCCGAAAGCCATCAAAACGCGGGTCACCCGCAATCCCGGGCACGTCGGGATAGATGTCCACAACCTCCAGAGTGTAGCTGACGCGAGGTATGGCAGACGAAGCCGCGGGGAAGGTCACCTTCACGTAGTTGTCCGCCGGGTCGCGATAACGAAGAGCATCGTAGCCGAGTGCCAGCCCTCCGGCCTCGCCGGAAGTAATTCGAAGAGTTCCGTGATCTGGCATGTGTAGCAGTGCCGGCAAGCGGACCGTCCCATCATCATTCATAAGGCCCAGAAGTGTTGCGGCATCAATGTTGGTATTGAAATTCAGCACCAACGACGAAGGAGGATCCTGTGGGGAATAGTCGGATTGCAGGTAGATATAGCGTGTCGAGAATCCGAACGTCCAAGCAGGCGGTGCACTCGCGGGTGCATCGGCACGGCGGTATTCAAACTTCGGGCCGACCTGCGTAACGTGATATTTTGTTCCTGTCGCAACTGGTGGCCTGAGCGGATTTGCGCTGAGATTCTTCTTGCCGAGCGAATCCACGACAAGAGCAACAAAGGCCGGCTGGTGCGCCGCCAGATCGACCCGCATGAAAGCGGATTGGTACTGGAGCCCGTGGTCCGGCCCAGAAACCGCGCCCAGCGCGGGCATGATGAGCGCAAGGATTACAAATAGAGCCTTCTTCAACATCAGAGGTTCTCCAAGCGGAAAAGTCCTTCGAGGAGCGCCAGCCACACATCGATGACGGATCGCGGAACTCCCTTTGGAACCGTAGTGCCGGAAAATACAGGAGAGGCCAGGATTTTTCAAGTTAGGAATACGAGGGGCGCTCAGCGCCCCTCGTGCGAGGAATATTCTGTCAGAAGGTCAGCCTTATTCCAAGCTGGATGATTCTGTTGGTGTTTGCGCTGGTAATCGTACCCGCCTTAGGAGTTCCAATCGAGGCGTTCGGCTGGCCGAAGTTGGGTCGGTTCGTTACGTCTGTGGCCTCCGCCCGAAACTGGAGTTGCCCGCCTTCGCCCAGCCAGCGTAGTTGCCAGTTCTTGGCCAAGCTAAGGTCCCAGGTCGCCCAGCCTGGACCGACGAGGATGTCTCGGCCGGAGTTTCCAAATGTCCCCGCGGTTGGTATGGCAAAAGCTGCCGGGTTAAATCACTCTTGAACGGTTGGGCTAGTAAGAGTTCCGGTTCTAAGCCGGTTTGAGAACCATTGTTCACCTAACCCGGAGTTAACTCGAATTGGGAAATTGAGGGGCACTGTTCCGTTCCGATCCGTTAGGTTGAAGTTGGTTAGACAAAATCAGCGGAGGGACAGGACAGTGCAACGCAAAGTTAGCTTACTTTGGGGTGGGAAGAAA
>JAKAWG010000166.1 GCA_021817045.1 Acidobacteriota bacterium | reverse complement strand
CGTGGTTCGCCCCTGGCCATGGCGCTCGCTCCCCCGACTCGGGGGAAAAGCTCTCCGATGAGCGCATGGCATGGCCAACTGACGGTACTCACGAAACCTCAACAGGTTTGAAACGGGCGAGCTGCGTGCTAAAAATGGCTCCATTTTAGCAATGCGACCGTAACCTTTTCCCTCGCTCGCCAGTTATCATTGTGAAGACATGGTGGCCGCAAGACGTCCGGCAAGGAAGCCCGCGTCGCAAACTCCCAGCGAGCGATTGCTCGTCGAAGCCGCACAGGCCGACCCGTCGAAATTCGGCGCCCTCTACGAGCAGAATTTCGAGCGCGTTTACTTTTTCATCGCCAGCCGGGTTCGCGGCCGTAGCACCGTGGAGGATCTTACGTCTGAAGTATTCCACAAGGCGCTCGCCAACCTGCCAACCTACGAACGGCGCGGCACTCCCTTTGCCGCGTGGCTTTACCGCATCGCTTCGAACGCCATCGCTGACCATTGCAAGCGCGCCAATCGCGAACAACAAGCCGACGACGATACCTTCGACACGCCTGATCCGGTGAACATCTCGTCAAAGGAGATGAAATCTGTCGAACGCCACGCCTTACTCTGCCGCCTTGTCGAAAGACTTCCTGAAAATCAGCGCCGCGTCATCAGCGACCGCTTCATCGAAGGATGCAACATAAAAGATATCGCCCGGCGCTTGAACAAAAGCGAAGGGGCCGTCAAGCAGCTTCAATTCCGCGCTCTTCAGACGTTGCGCGAACAAATGGGGGACCGCCTTGCCTGAGCGCTCTCCTGCAGAACAGCTCCATCTCGCTATCAGCGCCTTGCTTGCGCGTTCGCAGCAGGACTCCGAGCCGCGTCTGAGCGCCACCGTCGCCAAGCTCCTGACGCTTGTTCGACCGCTTCTCGATCTGCCGCGTCCTGAATTCAAAGCCCGTCTCAAAGCTGATTTGCAAAGGAGAGCATCCATGAGTGAAGCAGCCGCTCCGTCCCCGGCCCGCGCCGAATCTGCTGATTTCCGTCCGCCGGGTTTCCCAAACATTGCGCCCTACTTCGTCGTTGAAGGCGGCGCTCAGTTCATTGAATTCCTGGTTCACGCATTCGAAGCGAGCGAACGAGGCCGCTATGCGACGCCTGATGGCAAAATCAGGCACGCTGCGGTCGCCGTCGGCAATTCCGTTGTTGAACTCGGCGACGCGAACGACGAAATTCCGGCGCGCCCTGCCACGACCCATGTTTATGTCAAAGACGCCGACGCGACGTTCGCCCGCGCTCTCGACGCCGGCGCCAAGTCTATCTTCTTCCCGACGAGCGACCACCCCTCCGGCGACCGCTGGGGCGCTCTGCGAGACCCTTTTGGCAACACCTGGCACATCGCCACGCCGGGAAGCTGGGCTCTCGGTACGCCCGGAATGCCTCGCTCCGTCCAGCCTTATCTCCATCTTAGGGAAGCTCACAAAATGATTCCGTTCCTCGAATCCGCTTTCGATGCCAAAGTTCTGGGTCTTCACAAGTCGCCCGATGGTATTGTGCATCATGCAACCATCGAGATCGCCGGCGCTACGTTGGAAATTGACGAAGCCCACGGCGACTTCCAGCCCATGCCGTGCCTGCTCCATGTCTATGTTTCCGACCCCGACAAGCTTTACGCCCAAGCACTTCGAGCTGGCGCCAGCACCATCGAGCCTCCGCAAGACAAGCCCTACGGCGAACGTTCTGCAGGCGTCAAGGATGCTTTTGGCAATCTGTGGTACCTCGCCCGCTACACCGGCGGCCCCCGAGCCTAATTCTCGAACGCCGAAAAATTGCCTTGGGCCGCGACGACGCCAACATTCATCATTCGCCGCCATCCACGCAAGATCATCGCCCACGATGAGCCAAGATTATCAGCCTGACCGTTCACTGTCAGCACCCGGTTTTTCCTGGTCTCAAGGGACGGGGCTGTGACCAGCCCCGTCCGCTTAGCGTTTAGTGGCGGTTGCGGTTGATCCGTCCCACTTCGCGCAAGATTCGCCCGATTCGGCTTTCAGCACCGTCCTGGCCGACCTGAGAGTCAGGGTGAGCGGTAAGCTCATCCAGGCACGCGTGCAGGATCGCCAGCTCGAGGAGTTCCTGTACAACGTGCCACTGCCCGTTTCCGTAGACGCTGGGGAAACCTATTTCCCCTGGACCGCCGTTCCAGCGAATCCCCAGTGCACGGGTGGAGTTATCGTAAATTCCGGCGATCACTGAGGATTCGCCGTCGTCCGGGTAGCGGCCACAAGCAAGCAATTTTTTACTCTAGCGTATTACACGCAATGTTTTGATGGCTTCCGTTCGCCCTTTCTTCGCTTTTTGGCGAAATGAGCCCTAGAAACGCTCGTTGCAAATAAAAGGGTTAGCGCTTAGCGTAAGAATCTGCAGCATTGTGGCCGCTAGGCCCAATTGGATGATATTTGCGAAATCGTCTCCAGGTAGCGGTTGCTGGTTGTCGTCGCGGTGATACCAGAGCTGCATCTTATCGAAAAAGTGAAAGCGCGCCCAATTAGAAATAATCTCCTTCTTGCGCTGCTCCTCCATGCCGAAGAAGATCGTGGCTCCGAAGATCCGCTCGAATCCGTGGACGATGCGCTTATAGTGGTAGCCGTTCTTCGGCAGTTCGAAATAGTCGAGCACCTGAGATGGACTGTTGAATCGAATCGTGCGGTCCTTTTGGAAAACGGCGAGCGTTGCGGCCCAAATCGGTACTAGTCGGTCCTGGCCGTAAGGCATGCCGAGCTTCGGGTGAGGCGTGATCTCAAGGAAGAATTTGCCATTGGTACGGGTGTAACAGAGTTGGTCTTTTGGCGGCCGGCGCAACGGCAGTCCGCAGAGTACAAATGGTCGCGCGTTATAGGCAAGCTCCTGACTTCCCCGCTCGCGATCGCGGCGCACGCCTTCGATCATCTCTAGCTTCCGAAGCTGCCGCTTCGTGATTTCCATCTTGATCGGAAGCTGCGGGATTATGTCTCTTACCGGTTCCATTCTCTCCTCGCCGTGCCGATGTACCCCTCTCCTTTCGCGGTCTATATAGACTATACGGATTACGGTTAACAGGCCGATCCGCTACCTAGAAACGCCTCAATTTCTTGTTGAAAACGGTGAAAAGTCGCCTCGCAGTCGAATACCAAAGCCCGCATTCAATCCCACCGCAAGTCGAGCGTATAGGCTTGTCGAAAGACATGCCGGAATTGGAGATACTGCTTGAGGCGCGCGGCCAAGTCGGTAGAGATTACGGTCCCTCTCTGGCTGTTCCCGGTCGTCATTGCCTCCAGAAGCCGCTTATGCCAAAACTCACCCGCTGGGAGAGCGTGATCGATTTCAACAGCTACCCGTTTGAAGATGTTTTCAATGCCCGTGTAGAACGAATGCAGAAACGCCGCTAATGCAGAAAGTTCAATTGCATCGGGCGGGGTCTGCGCGGCCTTACGGATCAATTCATCATAAGTGCCAAACTGCAAGGTCAACTGCTCCAACTCAACCTGCACTTGTTCCCGGAGCTCATTTCACACGTCGAAGCTCCCCGTGACGCCTCAAATACCGTGTAAATGGGTTGTCATCGTCTAAATCCACAAGGTCGAGCGGTCGCCCCAGCGCATCGCTGGCCGCGGTCATAGCGCGAAAGAACACGGTCGGAGGCAAACCCACTACGGCCAGGTCTACATCGGAGCCGTCACGCATCGAGCCCTTGGCCGCTGAGCCAAATACGTAAACTTCGCGCGCGCCGGCCTCCCTCAGCACCGCTGCCCCTTGCTCGATAAGGCTTTCGATTTCCTGCGCCATCGCTTAAGGTTCCTTCGTCGTACGGGTAGAGTCTATATAGGGCAATAATTTACTTGACTCGCCCATTGTTTTCTGCTACTATTTTCCTTGTGAGGACAAAGACAATGAGCGAACCAAAGACTTTGTAACAAGCGGTCATTTACTTCTCGAACCTTGACAACTGCGTTGAGTATCTTGCCGCGAAGCGATGGCCGAAGGGCGTTGCTTGTCCGGTGTGCGGCTCTGACAGCGTAAGCGCGTTCAATCTGAAACG
>JAKAWG010000165.1 GCA_021817045.1 Acidobacteriota bacterium | reverse complement strand
CTCTTACTCTACGAAATCCCAACTTCACGCAAGTTGGAAATCCAAACGCAACTGGAGTCGTAAACGGCACCCTCGATGAGACCCAAACCGTCCAGAAGTTGAGTTCAACTTACGAATTCGGGTTGAATAAAACCGCTACGGGGTAATTGTTTCCCGCAGGCTCGGGTCCCCCCGAACAGGGTACTGTCCGCCGTCCAATTTTCGCACAGTCACTGGGCCGAAATTGCGAGCTTCGTTGTTTTGGGAGTCCGGGAAGAACCGGGTGCCATGCGGCCTCCTGGCCCGGATTCCTCCTGGGTGCGAAAGCGTACGATCGTCTGGTCATCACTGGGATTCTATTGTTGAGGTCCTCGACGGTACCGGAGGAAATTTCGCCTCTGGCTGGACCACACATGTCAGCTCCGCCTGCAGCATCCCACGGTGGAGGCGGCAAGTCGGCCCACTGAGAGAGATTCAATCCTCGTGGCGCTCCATCTGTCTGCGTATTTCTGCCGGATCGTCAAGTTTGGCCGAGGGTGGCAAAGGAAGCCCACGCTTAGAGTAGAAATCCGGGTCATGGGCTTTCGCTGGATCGAAAATCCGTTTGTCCGAAGGGAGCGCGTTGTAAGGAGCGGAATCCGGGTAATTGCTGAAACAATTGGTCAAACTGGTCGCCGCGGCGTCGTATTGATTGATTGGCGGCAGACCGAAAATCAGGTCAAAAGTCTTGAGAATGCTGAGCATGCTGGTATGAACATGGGAGACGCCCGTGCGCGAATAGGGGCTGATGACCAGCAGCACGCTTCGATGGGCGCCCACATGATCTTGGCCATCCTGAGCATCATCCTCGGTAACGAAGATCGCCATGTTCTTCCAAAAAGGGCTGTGAGAGAAGAGTTGGACAAGCTTGCCCAGCGCGAGATCGTTATCCGCGACGTACGATGCGCGGTATGGATATCCGGCAGCGGGCCGTGGCTTGGCCGTATGGTCATTAGGTAGCCACATACAGATGAACTGCGGCAGCCGATATTTACCGCTTAAGTAGCGAGCATCGAATTCACGCTTGAACTGCTGAAAACGATACTGGTCCGGAATGGACGTGTTGAATGTCGGATAGGTCCGTGAAGTGTTTTTGAACAAAGGCTCGGGCATGGGAACGTTTACCGATTCTCGCACCCCAGTCGGTTCCATTTCGCCTTCTTCTGAGTATCCGGCCAATTCAAGGCCCTCGCCATAATTCCGAAACGCTATTCCGTGCTCGGCAAGATGTTCCCAAAGGGAGCCTGCTTGCAGATAATCCTCAGGTGCAGGCGAAGTGCTCCCGATTTCGAGCCGGCCCGGCGCACCCTGCTCCAGGCGGAGTTCATCGTGTCGATGCCCAAGGTCAAGACCCACCATTGGGCTGGAGTGACCCTAAGCTTGAAGAACATGTTCGGAGTCGTGCCCGGGATTAAATACGGCTGGCCGAAAAACATTTTGCACTGGCGCGGCATCCAGCAATGTATTGTGGACCTTGCAGCGACCCTACCGATTCACTTCGTCATCGCCGATGCGATTGTCTGCATGGAAGGCAATGGCCCCTTAACAGGAACCAGCCGACGGCTGGATCGAATCGTCCTATCGCATGATCCTGTGGCTGCCGATGCAACTTGCGCCCGGCTGATGGGTCTCCTGCCCGAACGAATCCCCCACATTGCAGAGAACGCAAAATTTCTTGGGAATATGGCCGTGTGCCGGATTGAGCTCTTGGCGGCTTGCCTTAGCATTCCTCAAGTTCCGTTCATAACTGTGCCGGAGTTCAGCGGCTTCGCCATCGCTCGGCCAAATACATTGCGTTAGCTCAGTAGGTCACAACCTTTAAGGTTCACTGGACCGCCAAAGCTTAATGAGAGGGAGGGATAAGAGATACTATAGGGCGAGCCAGAAAGGCACGGACGATGAATCCCCCTTGCAAATGGCAGAAGGTCGGCGTGCCTGCTATTCCGGAACGTGAGTCGTCGGTGCCCCAAAGTTCGACTGCACTCAAATACGGAAAGAAAGTTTTCAGTTCGTTCGTGATCTTGGCGAGGTCCCAAAGATTTCCAAGACTACGGTCAAGCAGCTCTATCAGCAAAACTCTCCTATCCGCCTCCGTTCGCACGAGCTTTGGCAGCTTTTCCGTAAGAGATTTTTTCAGCCTCGGCAAAATCGACTGCTTACGATCTTGAAAGGCTCGGTCATAAGTCCCTATGCTCACTGACCCCGGATACCCTTTGATATACTGCGTAAAAACCTTAACGCGAAGAGGGGGCTGAATGCCGGGGATCTCAAAAGAAGTTTCACCAAGGGGGAAATTATCTTTCTCCCTCAAAAACCAGTCGTTCACCAGCGACGCTGCTTCTCCCCAGTTCGAACCCCTAACCACTCCCTTCAGAGGAACGCGAAGCGAGATATGGTACTCGGGCAACGGTGCCTGCTTCAGCGGTTCCCACACCGTTTTCAGAGGCCCGCGCTCGTAGGCGGTTGCGCCAATGAAGGGCTCCAGGCACGTATGCTCGATGGCGAGACTTCCATTCGCGGGATCAAAATACATCGCGTCCACAGCTTTTGTTCTCCGGTCTTCACGGTCTGGATAGCGCGGACTTTGATAACTCGTGCCCGCCTTTCTGTTCAGACCAGCGACAAACAAATCTATGAGCCGCTTGTCCCAGTCCGCCGAAGGACCTTGGATTTTCACTTGATGTCTCCATTTTTACGGTACCATACTGTCGGACGGGAGAGGAGCGGATGACTGTCAGGACGGCCGTGCAGATCCGCTCGTTCAATTTGTCACCGTGCGCTAGCACATGTGTTTCGCCAGCAGGGTCTCTTCTCTGGCGCCGTTAGAGAAATACGCATTGAAATCAGCCAATCAAAGCCGCGCGTGGCAGCCCAGCAAACTGCAAAGGCGCGTTGACGAAGCGGCTAAGCAGATGGCGGACAGAGAGGCCGCCCGGATTCCGTGGCCCCAATTGTTGAAAGCCCGCGAATCATATGTGAAATGGCAAGCATTTGTTTATTGGGTGCGCGTCATCGAGGAGGCTGAAGGCAATTCTCCGCAATGGCTCCTACAGATCGTGAACAAACGCTGTCCTGGCCTTGAGCGATTTGAGGAACAACGGCGCGGGAACGATCCCAGAAGTTCTTCGCAGCGCTGGTGTCGGCTTGAGCAATGGGTGAACGACCGAATTTTCGCTAAGCCCAGGCAGGAAGGCTGGATGGACGCCGTCGGCTATTACGCTGTGCGTGAGCTTGCCGCCCTCCGTGTCGAGGCCTATTGGTACTACTGCGAGCGACATTGGATGCAGAGAAAGCCCGCCTCTTACCCGTCTTTCCTGGAATGGTGTAAAGCGTCCGAACGCGCCGCCGATGAAGTATTCGATACCTTCGAAACGACTGATGAGTTACGTGGACTCATAAAGTTGAACCGCCGAGTCAGCGCTCCTACACTGAGCCGGACCGTAGATCAGTATGTCGAGTGGCAGGTTTTTGCGCACTGGGTGCGGATTGCTTTTGATCGGGAAAACCGCCTCCCCAAAGCAGTCAAGCGTGAACTGTGGCGACGTTGCCCTGGTTTCTTGGAGACTGTGGACTCGTCGGCGAGCGGTGAGGGGAAAGGACCGGGAGATTTGTTCAACCTCCTCCTTTGCTGGGTTGAGGAGCACGAGTTCGCGCGCCCGCGCACAGAAGGTTGGCTGCCGGTGCTTCTCAATCGGGCACGTCTACATCTTCGCTACCAACGTGCGGTGGACTACTGGTGCCACCATAAAGCGGTTCGCCCAAACCAGCAACGCGTCCAGGACGCATCTTTCGAACGATGGAAGGTTGCTCTCGATTCGTACAGCGTCGGCCAAGGCGAGGCCTAACAGTTTGCTGAAAAATGGCTGTAATTAGAAAAGTCGTTCGGTTGCAAGCACGAATTCAGCACCCTGCCGGAGGTTACCTACCTCGGCCGGCCAGGCTTTCAGGTGGCTTTCACCGCCTGGTTGGTACTTCCGGAGATACTTCGCCCTGGATCTCATGCCGTGGCTCCGATCAGGTTCCGAATCCGCATCAGGTTGTAGGTGGCTGCA